>NZ_CP011388.1:1535000-2135000 GCF_001644605.1 Paenibacillus swuensis
GATGCGTCCTGTCAGAAAACACAATTTCTCCAACCCGGTTATCATTCAACCTTACCAAAGTGCCGTTCCCAAACTGAGTTACCTTGTAAATAAACGTTTGGACTAGCGCCGGATCCAATTTCCCGAATGACTCTGAAAACAACTGCTCCAGGACCAAGTAAGGCGAGATGGCTTCCTGATGAGCCCTCCTGCTTGTCATGGCATGGAATATATCAGCTATTGCTACTATCCTGGCATACATATGAATTTTCTCATCACGTAGCCCTTGAGGATACCCTGAGCCGTCGATCTTCTCATGATGCTGCAATGCCGCAAGTTTAACACCATCGTTAATCGCAGCCACGCTTCTAAGGATCTGATATCCGTTCACTGTGTGTTTCTTCATCTCTTCGAGCTCATCGGATGTTAACTTTGAAGGTTTATTTAGAATACTTTCATCGAGCTTAATATTCCCTATATCATGAAAAAGCCCCGCTAAGGCCACCTGCATTAAGTCTTTTTGTTGCAGCCCGTGCCATTTGGCCAGTTGATATGAAGTTAGAGCAACCATAATCGCGTTATGATACATATATTCCGTTAGAACTGTAGTTTTAGGCGGGACATAGGTAAGGATATTATAATGTTCTATGTAGCGAATGATCGTTTCTAGTTGATTCCGAATATCCAAAATAGGGATACCTACGCCGCCATTAGCCTTGTTAATCGATTTCTTTAACAGATTGATCATTATTCCATACTCTTCATTGAACTTGAGCGTTGGATTTAGCGGTTGATGCGCCGTGTTCTGGGTTATTTCTGTTCTGGATGAAGCTCGCTCCTCTTTGCCATCGATAGAAACTGAAACTGAAGGAATCAAGAAAGCCTTAAGAATTTCTAGATCGCGTAGCGTAAGCACTTTTCCTTTATACAAAAGAGTTCCACCCAGAGCTGTCAACACATTCTGATTTAACTTTTCCCCGGATTTCAGCAGGTTCACCGCAACAACAGCCAATGATCTCTCCCCCTCTATAAACTAATTTAAAAAAAAGGATTGGAGTATAACCTCCAATCCTTCAGTTCTTCTTAATCTTCAAACTCTTCTTCCATACCGTCTTCATTCAAATCCAACTCTTCACTCTTCTCGACTCGAGTCAATGTTGCTACTTCATCATCTTCTTTAATGTTAATCAGGCGGACACCTTGAGTGTTACGGCCCATAGTGGAGATTCCAGCCATGTCCATACGAATCAAGGTTCCTGAAGCGGTGATAATCATAAGATCCTCATCGTTCTTCACAACTTTAAGACTTACGACAAGACCGTTCTTTGTGGTAACATTCAGGGTTTTGATCCCTTTACCGCCGCGGGATTGGGTTCTGTACTCCGAAATCGGTGTGCGCTTGCCGTATCCCTTGGTTGTCACAATAAGAATATCATTAGTTTCCTCGATAATATCCATATCGATTACTATATCATTCTCACTTAAGGTAATACCTTTAACGCCGGTTGCGGAACGTCCCATGGCGCGAACATCCGTTTCAGGAAAGCGAATGGACATTCCGTCGCTCGTACCCATGACGATTTCCTTAGTCCCGTCGGTCAACTTCACGCCCACCAAGGAATCCTCTTCGCGCAAATTAATGGCAATCAGACCGCCTTTGCGAATGTTGGAGTAATCGTCCAATGGTGTCTTCTTCACAATACCGCATTGTGTGGCGAAGAAAAGATACAAATCCTCTGACATCTTATCTACAGGAATGACGGCGCTGACTTTTTCGCCCTGCTCGATTTCAATCAGGTTGATAATCGGAGTTCCCCTTGCCGTACGGCTTAAATCAGGAATCTCATAAGCTTTAATGCGGTATACTTTACCTTTATCGGTAAAGAACAATAAATAGTTATGAGAATTGGTAACGAACAGATGTTCGACGAAATCATTCTCTTTAGTATCCATTCCTACAACACCGCGACCTCCGCGTCTTTGGCTGCGATAGGTAGTAACCGGCAGACGTTTAACATATCCGCTATGTGTTACTGTAACGACAACCTCTTCTTGCGGAATAAGATCCTCGTCAAGAATGCTTTCTTCACCGACCGTAATCTCGGAACGGCGCGGATCCGCGAATTTCTCCCGAATTTCATTCATTTCTGTTGAGATGATATCCAATACCAATTGCTCATCTCCCAGAATGGCTTTAAATTCAGCGATTTTCTTCAATAACTCGGCATACTCCGCCTCAATCTTCTCGCGCTCCAAACCGGTAAGACGTTGCAGCCGCATATCCAGTATGGCTTGAGCTTGCTCCAGGCTTAACTGGAACCGAGAAATTAATCCCTCGCGGGCTTGCTCTGTAGTTTGCGATGCGCGAATCAAGGCGATGACTTCATCCAAATGATCAAGGGCTATACGCAATCCCTCGAGAATATGGGCACGGGCTTCCGCTTTACGCAGTTCAAATTCGGTACGTCGCCGAATAACTTCAATCTGATGTTGTAAATAATAGTACAGAGCATCTTTCAGATTCAATACACGCGGTTCGCGATTGACTAGAGCCAGCATGTTGATACCGAAATTCGATTGCATTGACGTTTGTTTATACAAATTATTGAGGACTACATTAGGATTTACATCCCGTCTTAGCTCAATAACGATACGCATACCGTTACGGTCAGACTCATCACGCAGATCTGTAATACCATCGATTTTCTTCTCACGAACCAGTTCAGCAATCTTCTCAACGAGACGAGCTTTGATAACTTGATATGGCAATTCGTGGACAACGATGCGAGCCTTGGTGTTACCTTCTTCAATCTCAGCCTTGGCGCGCATCGTAACAGATCCGCGTCCTGTTTGGTACGCCTGACGAATACCTTCGCGACCAAGAATATAACCCGCTGTCGGGAAATCCGGACCTTTGATATACTCCATCAACTCAAGAGGAGTAATGTCCGGATTCTTAATTAAAGCTTGTACACCGTCAATGACTTCACCCAGGTTATGCGGAGGAATGTTCGTTGCCATTCCCACCGCGATGCCGGATACACCGTTTACTAACAGGTTGGGATAACGCGCCGGCAATACAGCAGGCTCGGATTCTTCTCCGTCATAGTTCGGGTTGAAATCAATCGTTTCTTTGTTAATGTCACGAAGCAGCTCCATGGCAATCTTGGACAACCTTGCTTCTGTATAACGCATGGCTGCCGCAAAGTCTCCGTCAATGGAACCAAAGTTCCCGTGACCATCTATCAGCATATAACGCATCGAGAAATCCTGCGCCATCCGAACCATAGATTCATATACGGCTGAATCACCGTGCGGATGGTATTTACCGATAACTTCGCCTACAATCCTTGCGGATTTCTTATAAGGTTTATCCGGAGACATACCGAGTTCCGACATAGCGAACAGAATTCTTCTATGAACGGGCTTCAAACCATCTCTGACATCCGGCAGGGCACGGCTTACAATGATGCTCATCGCGTAGTCCATGAACGAATCGCGCATTTCTGTGCTGATATCTCTATCTCTAATCGAGGAATGTATTTCTTCCGCCATGCTGAACCTCCTGAGTCATTTCTTGCGAAAAACCGTCCTTTACGGACGGTCTTTCTCTTAATTAAATATCCAAGTATTTCACATATTTAGCATGCTGCTGTATAAATTCACGTCGCGGTTCAACGTTGTCACCCATTAAAGTGTCGAAGATCAAATCCGCGTCTATTGCATCCTGGATCGAAACCTGCAACATGGTCCGGCTTTCCGGGTCCATTGTAGTTTCCCACAACTGTGTCGCGTTCATCTCGCCCAGTCCTTTGTAGCGCTGGACATTAACTTTAGCGCCTTCTCCAAATTCAGCAATGATTGAATCGCGCATCTTCTCGCTATCCGCATAACGGATCGTCTTGTTCCGCTCAATCTTAAACAGGGGAGGTTGAGCGATATATACATAACCTGCTTCAATAATCTTCTTCATGTAGCGGTAGAAGAACGTCAATATCAAAGTGCGAATATGAGCTCCATCCACATCCGCATCTGTCATAATAACGATCTTGTGATAACGCGCTTTGTTAATGTCGAAATCATCACCAATTCCCGTACCGAGCGCTGTAATCATCGCACGTATCTCAAGATTAGACAGTATCTTGTCCAATCTGGCCTTCTCTACATTCAGGATTTTCCCTTTCAAGGGTAGAATTGCCTGGAAGTGACGATCACGGCCTTGCTTGGCGGAACCGCCGGCCGAATCACCTTCGACGATAAAGATTTCGCTGACCGAAGCGTCCTTGGAAGAACAATCGGCAAGTTTACCAGGTAAGGAACTGACTTCCAGCGCGCTCTTGCGTCGAGTTAATTCGCGGGCTTTGCGGGCAGCTTCCCGTGCCCGGGAGGCCTGTAAACCTTTCTCGATAATCTTCTTGGATACGGCCGGGTTCTCGTCCAGGAACTCCTGGAACTTCTCGGCGAAGAAGGATTCTACAATCCCGCGGACTTCACTGTTACCCAGCTTCGTCTTCGTCTGTCCTTCAAACTGAGGTTCCGGGATCTTGACGGATATGATAGCCGTAATCCCCTCACGGACATCATCGCCGGAAAGATTGGAGTTACTGTCTTTAATGACGCCCTGTTTCCGGGCGTAATCATTGATAATCCGTGTTAAAGCGCTCTTGAATCCGGATTCATGCGTTCCGCCTTCATGTGTGTTGATATTATTGGCGAAGGAGTAAATGTTCTCGCTGTAACCGTCGTTATATTGCAAAGCAACCTCTACGTGAATGTGATCTTTCTTACCTTGCACGTAAATCGGGGTTTGGTGGACCGCTTCACGGTTACGGTTCAAATATTCAACGAAAGAAACAATTCCTCCGTCGTACTTAAACGTATTGCTCACATCAGTACGTTCATCGGTCAATGTAATCTCAATACCGCCGTTTAAGAAAGCAAGCTCACGAATTCTGGATTGCAAAATATCATAATCATACTCTGTCGTCTCTGTGAAAATTTCGGAATCCGGTACGAAAGTAATGGATGTTCCGGTATCAGCGGTCTCTCCGATTACCTTCAAATCATATTGCGGCGCTCCGCGGCGATATTCCTGTTGATGAATTTTCCCTTCGCGTTTAACGATAACGTTAAGATTCGAAGACAAAGCGTTAACAACAGAGACACCTACCCCGTGAAGACCACCGGAAACCTTATATCCTGACTCTTCACCGCCGAATTTCCCCCCCGCATGCAGAACGGTCAGAACAACTTCTAACGCTGGTCGTTTCATTTTCGCATGCTCACCCACGGGAATACCGCGGCCGTTATCGGTGACGGTGACGCTGTTATCTTGATGTACAGTAACATCAATCTTGGTGCAATACCCAGCCAAGGCCTCATCGATACTGTTATCCACGACTTCCCATACCAGATGATGAAGACCTCTTCCGCTGGTAGAACCGATATACATACCCGGTCTCTTCCGAACGGCCTCAAGACCCTCCAGGACCTGGATCTGACTCTCATCGTACGAATTCTGTTGTTCCAAAGACATGAACTTCACCTACTTGTTTATATTCGAATGCGTCTACATCGTAATGAATTGATTGGCTCGCTTCTTCAGCGTAGTGGATGAAATAGGTGAGTAATACACTCTGTCATGCGTAACCACGATTGACTTCGCTTCCTCTTCACCGATGGTTTCCATCTGTTTGTTGCTTTCGGCAAAATCAATAAACTGCTTGGAGATTTTCGAGGAACTCTCGATCATAATGTCAAAAATAGCGATTAGTTCCGAAGAACGAATGATCTTTTCGCCGCCCAAATGGATAAACACCCTCTTCTCCCCTCCAAGACCGCCCAATATTATTGCATAATGCTTCCGTCGCGAACTTGAAATATCTTCGCGGCTTTCAGCTTGTTCAGGTTTACGCTCTCAATTCCGGTTGTGGTAATGAACGTCTGTACTTTGTTCTGGAATGTCTCAATCAATTGAGTCTGTCTAGACTGATCCAGTTCCGAAAGCACATCGTCAAGAAGCAGAATCGGATATTCTCCCACTTCCTCGCGGATTAATTCGATCTCTGCCAATTTAAGCGATAATGCGGTTGTTCGCTGCTGTCCCTGAGAACCGAAGGTCTGCACGTCTTTTCCGTTAATCGAGAAGACGAGATCGTCCCGGTGCGGACCCACAAGAGTCATACCGCGCCTGAATTCCTGATCTTTCACTTGTGATAATTTTAACATAAATTGTTCAAAAACAATAGTTTCGTCTCCAATGTCCTTACTTCCGAAGGAGGGCGCGTAGTCAATGCGGATTTGTTCTGTTCCTCCGGTTATTCCTGAATGAATTCGTTCTGCCCATATCTGCAGCTTATTTATAAAGTTTTGACGCTTTTTCATAATTTTAGTACCGTAGGACACCAATTGTTCATTCCACACGTCCATAAGCGCCTGATTAGAAGCTCCGCCGGGATTCATGGCTTTAAGCGCATTGTTGCGCTGCAACAAAATCTTATGATATTGCGACAGATCATGGAGATAGGCAGGCTGAACTTGTCCGATTTCCATATCAAGAAAGCGTCTCCGGATACCGGGGGCGCCTTTGACAATCTCTAAATCTTCCGGAGCAAACATAACCACATTCAAAGCTCCGATAAAATTGCTCAATTTTCTCTGTTCCAACCCGTTAATCTTGGCTTTCTTCCCCAGAGCGGATATGGATAAATCCAACGTAACAGCTCCATACTTCTTCTCTATTTCACTGTGCAGCTGCGCAGCGGAACCGTTCCAGGAAATGAGTTCCTTATCCTTGGAGGTGCGGTGGGATTTTGTTAAAGCCATCACGAAAATAGCTTCGAGAAGGTTTGTTTTCCCCTGCGCGTTAGGCCCGATAAATATATTCACATTCGCGTCTGTTTCAATCTGCACGTTATCATAATTGCGATAATGCTGTAAGGCCATTCGTTTAAGAAACATTAGCCTCGTGTCACCTTGTACTGGCCATGCCCCTCAACAACAACGGTATCCTCGGGATAAAGCTTCCGGCCCCGGCGATTCTCAGCCTCTCCATTCACATGGATAGTTTCTTCCTGAACAAAAAATTTAGCTTGTCCACCTGTGGATATCACATCAGCCAGCTTTAGAAATTGTCCAAGGGTAATATATTCGTCTTTAATGCCAACGCTCTTCATACTTCACGGATCCTCTCGGTTTAGTTCGTTGTCCGGTATGGAAGGATTAGGTAGAGACTGTTTACATGGTCATTCGGTTTAATAATGATCGGACTCATGGCGCCGGTAAATCCGATGTGTATAAATTCGCTGTCGATTACTTTTAATACATCCAGCATATATTTAGAGTTAAACGAGATTTTTAGTTCCTCGCCTGTCATGGTTTCCACTTCAAGCTGCTCTGTAAACTTGCCTAGTTCGGATGAGCTTGATGAAATCTCAACATTCTTCTCGTCTTGGGTAATGAGCTTAACAATATTGGTTTTCTCTTCTCTGGACAGCAAGTAAGCACGGTCAATGGCATCCGTGAACGCTTTAGTTCTTAAGACGAGTTCTGTTTTGTACACTTGCGGAATAATCTTGGAAGTATCCGGATAGGTTCCGTCAAGAATACGGGAATAGAACAGAACGTTGTCTATTTTGAACAGAACCTGGTTGTCTGCAACGACGATATCTACTAACGTATTTTGATCCGGGATAATTTTACTGAGCTCATTCAAAGTTTTCCCTGAAATAACAATGTTATTAAAGTTAAGGTCTGAATCGGCTTCGATAGCAGCTTCACGAGTAGCTAAACGGTGACGGTCTGTAGCCAAAAGTTTAAGGGAGCCTTCAGCCATTTTCCACAGGATACCAGTCAGTACAGGTGTGGATTCATTAGTTGAGACGGCAAATCCGGTTTGTCTGACCATCGTTTTTAGTAAATCACCAGGAACGCTTAACACATGGTTTTCTTCAATACGCGGAAGAATCGGAAACTCTTCGGGATCCATGCCGACCATTTGGATATCAGAGGAACCGGACCGAATGGAGATTTGGAAAGAGTCGTTTACCTCGATCTCAATATTTTGGGAAGGCAGTTTTTTGATGATTTCAATGAAAAATTTAGCAGGAAGAACAATGCTGCCCGCTTTAGTAACTTGAATAATGGTTTCGTTATCTTTATCTATCGGAATAAAACTCTGGATGGATATGTCGGTATCGCTTGCGGTTAAGGTTAAGCCTTGATATGTTGCCTCAATCTTAATTCCTGTAAGAATGGGTATCGTGGTACGGCTAGAAATCGCTTTGGATACATGCCCGATGGCATCGTTTAATTCATTTTTTAATATCGTCAATTTCATAATAAGTCACTCCTAAGAAATTCATAACGGGCATAGCCGTACATCACGCCGCATACCCTATTATATACTTTTATTTTATTAGTAATAGTAGTAGGGGCACTGAATATGTGGATAAGTGAAAAAAACATATATGAGATAAGCCTATCCACATGTGAATAGATTGTGCATAGGCTTATACGTATTTCTATTCAGCTGTGTATAGATTTAAGAAGAATTTTTGATCTTCTCGGTAATGTTGTTAATAATTTTGAACAGTTCCTGATCCTGCTTCATCGCCATAGCAATTTTGTCATGAGCATGGATGACCGTAGTGTGATCCCGGCCACCGAATGCTTCACCAATCCGCGGTAAAGAAAAATCGGTAAGTTCCCTCGAAAGATACATGGCTACTTGACGGGGAAAAGCTACGGCTTTCGTACGTTTCCGTGCTTTAAATTCCTCAAGTTTCATACCGTAAAACTCAGAAACCTTTTGTTGGATATCAAGAATAGTAATAGCTTTAGGACGGCTGGAAGGAATAATATCTTTCAAGGCTTCCGCAGCCAGGTGAGACGTTACATCCTCATTAATCAGAGAAGAGTAAGCTACAACCCGAATCAACGCGCCTTCCAACTCGCGAATATTGGAATCAATCTGATTGGCGATATACATCATCGCTTCATTCGGAATGTCCAGATTCTCCGCTTTGGCTTTCTTCCGAAGAATAGCGATCCGTGTTTCCAAATCAGGGGGTTGAATATCGGTAATCAGGCCCCATTCAAACCTGGATCTCAGCCGTTCCTCGAGTGTGGGAATTTCTTTAGGAGGCCGGTCGCTTGAAATAATAATCTGTTTGCGTTCTTCATGGAGAGCATTAAAAGTATGAAAGAATTCCTCTTGCGTCTGCTCTTTGCCGGCCAGGAATTGAATATCATCGATGAGCAAAATATCAATATTTCGGTATTTATTACGGAAGCTTTCCCCGCGGTTATCTCGAATGGCATTGATAAATTCGTTGGTGAATTTCTCTGAGGAGATATATAAAACCCGGCTCTTCGGGTTATTGTCGATAATGTAATGTCCGATCGCATGCATTAAATGAGTCTTTCCAAGACCTACACCCCCATATAGAAATAAAGGGTTGTAGGCTTTAGCCGGTGCCTCCGCAACAGCCAGCGAAGCGGCATGGGCAAAACGGTTGCCGGAGCCGATGACGAAAGTGTCGAATGTGTATTTGGGATTCAACATATGGTTGAAGCCTTCCTCATGAACGATCGGCGAAGTCGGCTGTATGACCGGAGGCATGGAGGTTTCCACATCCTCGGGACTGTTCTCTTCTATAACAAACTTCACGTCTACCTTATAACCCATGTATTCCTGGACGGTAGATTTCACAAGCTTCGTATATCGGCTTTCTAGCCACTCTCTCGCAAAAGTATTCGGCGCACAAATAATAAGCGTCGTTTCGTTAAATACCTTTGCTTTTGTTGATTTCAACCATGTATCAAAGCTGGGTTTGCTAAGCTTTGTCTGGATGACAGACAACACCTGCTGCCATAAGTCATTCTTCTGGCCTTCCACAGAATGTATCCTCCTTTAAGAAATTGCGATGTGGCTAGAGCCATGAAAATACAGTATAGGACAAAAAACGAAAAATGTCGAATGTTATCCACATAGTTAATAGATTACAAATGGAATGATACAGAACCGGACACAGTGTTCGTAAAGTTATCCACAGACTGTTAATAGTTTGGGGAGAACTTTAAGATATCCACATTAAAATCAATCTAATAATATCAAAATGAGGCTTGATTATCAACGAACTTCCTTGTTTTATCCACAATTCCTATAGGTTGTGTATAATAATTATGAACAACACAAGATATTGTTTATAATTTGTTAAAAAAGCTAAAATGCTGGCGAATTTTGTTGAAAAGTTGTGCACAGGCGATCTGCTGTGAATAATTATTAGGATGTGAATAATTTTTTAAAGAGGCTGTTGATAATTTTTAGCGAAGGATAGCAAGTGGGTTGACTTTTGCGGCGTAGGATGTTTTAATGTATAAAGGCATTTTATGCGAAAAACGTAATTCCTTGAGGGGGTGCAAATAAATGAGACCTACTTTTAAACCGAATGTAAGCAAACGCGCTAAGGTTCATGGTTTCCGTAAAAGAATGAGCACGAAGAATGGCCGTAAGGTTCTTGCTGCTCGTCGTCAAAAAGGCAGAAAAGTTATCAGCGCTTAAGTCATGATTCGGGCCACTCCAGGTGGCCTTTTTGTTTTTCTTCTTCTATATAGGCTTCTTGATGGAAGCTTATTTGGCATGCCTTCAGGTTTATAATGAAGCGCGAATGCCCAAGCTATAATTAACAATGAATACAGTTGCCGGTGGAGATTAATGTGCAGAAAGAAATGCGTCTGACCCGTAAAGAAGATTTCAACAAAGTGTACCGATACGGAACTTCCTTTGCGAATCACCAACTAGTGGTCTATATGTTGCCGCAGAAGTCGGTTGAAACCGTCAGAGTTGGGATCTCGGTTAGTAAGAAGATCGGCAATGCCGTCATCCGTAATCGCATGCGCCGTTTAATTAAAGAAATAACAAGACATCATGAAGAAGCATTAAAACCGCATTATGATCTTGTTTTCATCGTCCGAAAACCGGCGGTGGACATGGAATATGCACAGTTGGAGAAAAGTCTGCTTCACGTCCTTCGGAAAGCATCCCTTCTTAAACCTCGGGGTCGAACTACATAAGGAAGAAAGCCCTTTCGAGTCATTTCCATTGTGTGCTATTCTATGCTATATTTTAAGGGATAGTATAAGAGAGGAGTTTTTGTGTGTCTCGTCGTAAATGGCTTATATTTGCTCTAATTTCTGTAATGCTCCTGCTTTCGGGGTGCGGTAATCCCGCCAACAAGCCAATTAATCCGGATGGCGGCATTTGGGACAAATATTTCGTGTATCCGTTATCTCAATCTCTTGATTGGTTCGCCAGCGTGTTTGGCGGAGAATACGGATTATCTATTCTAATAGTAACAATTATTATTCGGTTGATTATTCTGCCGCTTACGCTGAAACAGTATAAGAGCTCCAAACGGATGCAAGAGATTCAACCTGAATTAAAGAAAATTAAAGAGCAACACAAGGATAATCCGCAGAAACAGCAAGAAGAAACGATGAAGTTGTTCCAAGCGCAAGGCGTTAATCCGTTGGCGGGCTGCTTGCCGATCTTCATTCAGATGCCGATTCTGATCGCATTATATAATGCGATTGTCCGTAACGGCGAAATCAGCAGTCATAGCTTTCTATGGATGGAATTAGGCGAGAAGGATCCGTATTATATCCTGCCATTACTGGCCGCGTTAACTACATTCATCCAACAGAAGATGATGTCATCCCAGATGACACCGCAAATGCAGAGCTTAATGTTTATTTTCCCTGTTCTGATCTTCGTGATGGCGATGAACTTCGCTTCCGCGTTGCCGTTGTATTGGGTATACAGCAATATCTTCACAATTGTTCAGACGTACTTTATTTATGGAAAGCCAGGAAAGTCTAATCCGGAAGTTGTCGTAAGTGACAATTCGAAAGGCAAACCTAAAAAAGGGAAACCTAATGGAGCGCGAAATAAATGATAATTGTCGTTCAAGGAAAGACGATTGAAGCTGCGAAACTCGCGGGAATCCAACAATTGAACGTTACCGAGGATCGGGTAACCGTCCGTGTGCTGGAGCAACCCACCAAGGGTTTCCTTGGTTTCGGCGCCAAGGCCGCGAAGGTGGAGCT
This sequence comes from Paenibacillus swuensis, assembly GCF_001644605.1. Taxonomy (NCBI): domain Bacteria; kingdom Bacillati; phylum Bacillota; class Bacilli; order Caryophanales; family Paenibacillaceae; genus Paenibacillus; species Paenibacillus swuensis. The sequence continues at coordinate 1,547,088 of NZ_CP011388.1, forward strand.
TACGCTTCTGCCTGAGCCTCCGGATCCTGTTCATGAAGCGATGACATTCCTTCAGAATGTCACTCGCGCCATGCAACTGGACGTTTCCTTAGAACGACAAGAATCTAAAGAAGGCATCACGTTGAATGTAGTCGGTCAAGATTTGGGCATGCTAATCGGCCGCAGAGGGCAGACGCTGGATGCGCTGCAGTACCTGGTCAACATTGTGGGCAACCGATATGCCGCGAAGCATTTCCGCATTACATTGGACGCGGAGAATTTTCGTGACCGGCGTAAGCAAACATTGGAAGAGCTGTCGCAGCGGTTAGCCAACAGGGTCATTAAATCGAGGCGCGAGGTCGTGCTTGAACCGATGCCGTCCCAGGAACGCAAGATTATTCATGCGCAGCTCCAGAATCATTCTAAAGTGAAAACATACAGCAAAGGCGACGAACCTAATCGCCGGGTTGTAATCGCAATACGATAAGATGAATGCAATGACTTCCCGTGTCTGGATGCGAAGTCATTGCTTTTTTTGTAGAGACCCAAGAAATGGTCGATCTTGTTTTAGGGTATTCTAAAGCAAGACTGGCCGCGAGGAAATGAGGTGCACCATGATTTCTGACACAATTGCCGCCATCGCCACCGCGGTAGGCGAAGCCGGGATCGCGATTATTCGAGTAAGCGGACCGGATGCCGTGCAGGAAACGGCGAAACTGTTTCAATCCAAGATCCCGCTTACCGAGGTTTCATCCCATACGGTAAATTACGGTCATATTATAGATCCGCTTGACGGGAGTCGGGTGGAAGAAGTATTGGTATCCGTCATGAGGGCGCCGCGATCTTTCACGGTGGAAGATGTCGTGGAGATTCATTGCCATGGCGGGGTAGTATCCGTGCGAAAAGTCATGGATTTACTCTTGCAACGGAATATACGCCTGGCGGAACCCGGTGAATTTACGAAACGGGCATTCATTAACGGCAGGCTGGATCTATCCCAGGCTGAGGCCGTCATTGATTTGATTCGTTCCAAGTCGGACCGCGCGTTTAACATTGCGCTTAAACAGGTGGACGGGGCTTTGTCCAAACGAATCAAGGCCATGCGTTACGACTTGGTGGAGTTGATGGCTCACATTGAAGTGAATATCGACTATCCGGAGCATGATGTACAGGAAATGACGAGCACATTAATTCAAAATAAATGTTCAGCTGCTTTGCAAGAAATCGAACAACTGCTGAAAACAGCAAGCGAAGGCAAGATTCTGCGAGAAGGCATCACAACTGCGATTGTCGGCAGGCCGAATGTAGGTAAATCGTCATTGCTTAACGCTCTGGCTCAAGAGAATAAAGCGATTGTAACGGACATACCCGGCACAACACGCGATGTCATTGAGGAGTTCGTGACCATTAACGGGATTCCGTTGAAACTGCTCGATACTGCGGGGTTGCGGGAAACAACGGATTTAGTAGAACAAATCGGTGTGGAGAAATCGCGTAACGCGTTGGAACAGGCTGATCTTATTTTGTTTGTGGTAAACTATAATGAGAAACTTCATGACGATGAACTGTTACTCCTTGAGAAGCTGAAAGAGAAACAGACCATCATCATTGCCAATAAGACTGATTTACCGCAGGAGCTGGACTTGAAATCCATTTACACTCATTTCCCCGCGCAACAGATTGTTACGATGTCGGTGAGGGAGCAAGAAGGATTAGATCAGCTGGAGAAATCAATATCCAGTCTGTTCTTCAGCGGAGAGTTGGAGAGCAATGATCTCACCTACGTAAGCAACGTGCGACATATTGCCTTGTTGAAACAAGCTAAAGTCTCTTTGGAAGAAGGCAGAGACGCCGCGGAGGCTTTTGTACCCATTGATATGATTCAGATTGATATCCGGTTGGCATGGGAAAGACTCGGTGAAATTATCGGAGACAGTGTGAGCGAGTCACTGATTGATCAAATTTTCTCCCAATTCTGTTTGGGTAAATAGTCTATAGAGGATTAAGGAAGGTAAGAAGGAGGTAATGGTTATGAGTTATGCCGGCGGTCAATATGAAGTGATCGTGATTGGAGCAGGGCATGCCGGATGTGAGGCCGCATTGGCATCCGCCAGAATGGGCTGCAATACACTGTTGGTGACCATTAATTTGGATATGGTCGCGTTTATGCCTTGTAATCCTTCCATCGGCGGACCTGCTAAAGGTCATGTCGTCAGAGAAATCGATGCTTTGGGCGGCGAAATGGGTAGAAATATTGATAAAACCTATATTCAAATGCGAATGCTGAATACAGGTAAAGGTCCTGCCGTGCACGCATTACGCGCTCAAGCGGATAAATTTCTATATCAGCATATGATGAAGGAAACGATTGAAAAGCAGGACAATCTTACGTTGCGTCAAGGCATGGTGGAGCAACTGATTGTTGAAGACGGTGTATGTGTGGGTGTCGTCACGAAGACGGGCGCGGAATACCGAGCGCAAGCGGTCGTGCTTACAACCGGTACCTATCTGCGCGGAAAAGTGATTATGGGAGAGCTGATGTATGAGAGCGGACCTAATAATCAGCAGCCTTCCATTAAACTATCCGAGCATCTCAAAGATCTGGGGCTGGAGTTGGTTCGGTTCAAAACTGGGACGCCTCCTCGTGTGCACAAAGATACCATAGACTTTTCAAAGACCGAAATTCAACCGGGGGATGCGGAGCCGAAGTTTTTCTCTTACGAGACTACAGAAGGCCCTACAGCGGAGCAATTGCCATGCTGGTTGACCTATACTTCCGGCGAGACCCATCAAATTATCAACGATAACTTACATCGGGCGCCTATGTTTTCGGGTGCGATTGAAGGAACGGGACCCCGATATTGTCCTTCGATTGAAGATAAGATTGTTCGCTTTAGCGACAAGCCAAAGCACCAAATTTTCTTGGAACCGGAAGGCCGGAATACGGCTGAATACTATGTCCAAGGCTTATCTACGTCTATGCCTGAGGATGTTCAATTGGGAATCTTGCGTTCCATTCCCGGTCTCGAAAAGGTAGAAATGATGCGAACAGGCTACGCTATTGAATATGATGCTGTAGTACCTACGCAACTATGGCCTTCTCTGGAAACAAAGCATGTCAGCGGGTTGTTTACGGCAGGACAAATTAACGGTACCTCAGGTTATGAGGAAGCCGCCGGCCAAGGTGTTATGGCTGGTATTAACGCGGCGCGAAAAGTTCAAGGGAAAGAAGCTGTAGTCATTGAGCGCTCTCAGGGTTATATCGGCGTTCTGATTGATGATTTGGTTACCAAAGGTACCAGTGAGCCTTACCGCTTGCTTACTTCCCGAGCGGAATATCGGCTGTTGCTTCGCCATGATAATGCGGATTTAAGGTTAACGCCTATTGGGTATGATATTGGCTTAATTTCGCAGGATCGGTACGACCGTTTTGCGGACAAAAGAGAGCGTGTAAACGCGGAGATCGAGCGCTTGAAAACCGTTAAAGTAAAACCGGAGGAACGCGTCTTATCCGTATTGGAAGAAGCGGGAACCGTTGCAATCACCCAGGGAACTGATGTTCTCTCCTTGCTTCGTCGTCCTGAAATTACTTATCAACATGTGGAAAAGATGATTTTGCCTGAAGAATATGCACAGTTAACAGATGAAATGAAGGAACAAGTAGAAATACAAGTGAAATACGCAGGGTACATCGAAAAGCAACAATTACAGGTGGAGCGCATGCGTAAAATGGAAAAGAAGCGAATCCCTGAGGATATTGTCTACGAAGAGGTACACGGGCTTGCAATGGAAGCCAAGCAAAAGCTGGCCAAAATACGTCCAATCTCCATCGGTCAGGCTACAAGAATTTCGGGTGTAACCCCTGCAGACATTTCCATATTGCTTGTATATTTAGAACATTATAATCGAGTTATTGCGGCAAGAGGGTAGAGGAACTGAGTATGGATAACGTTAAAGAACAATTTACATCATTACTTGCTGAACGCGGATTAATCCTTAGCGAAACCCAATGGAATCAATTCGAAATCTATTTGCGTGAGCTAGTATCCTGGAATGAGAAAATGAATTTGACCGGAATTACGGAACGGAGTCAGGTTTATCTTAAACACTTCTATGATTCAATCTCACTAGCTTTTTATGTCCCGATGGATGCCGTGAAGAATCTGGCTGATATTGGATCGGGTGCGGGGTTTCCCAGCATTCCCCTAAAAATTATGTTTCCTCATGTACAAGTTACCATTGTGGACTCGCTAAATAAGCGTATTCAGTTTCTAAAACATTTAGTCAGCGAAATCGGCTTGGATGGGGTACAATGTGTACATGGGCGTGCAGAGGATCTAGCTCGCAAACCTGAGCTAAGAGACGCTTTTGATTTAGTTACAGCCAGGGCTGTAGCGAGAATGAATGTGCTGAATGAATTCTGTCTTCCTTTTGTATCTAAACATGGTCTGTTTGTTGCTATGAAAGGTTCGGATCCATCAGAGGAAGTTGCTGAGTCCAAGGGTAGTTTGATTAAACTTAATAGCCGATTGAAAGAAGTTCATTCATTTAAGCTTCCTATTGAGGAATCGGACCGACATATTATAATTGTCGATAAGCTGGATCGTACACCTAAAGCCTATCCTCGTAAGGCGGGTACGCCGCTGAAAGAACCTTTAATGTAAACTTAAATGTTCCACGTGAAACAAATAAGAATTATTTGAATGTTTTTACGCGTCAAAGCAGGAAACGACCTCTGTTCTGGAGAATTATTGTGGATACGGAGTTCGATGTTTACTATAGAGCGGGTGGTATGGATCGCTATGAAAGATCAAATTTCAAAGCTATTTGGCTTAAATGAGAAAACAACAACTAACGATGAAGTGCGAAATTTGCCAGTTGATGAAATTGTCCCTAGTCCGTATCAACCCCGTACGATCTTTGACGATGATCGCCTGGAGGAGCTATGCCAGACGATTCGGACTCATGGTGTTATTCAACCCATTGTTGTAAGGGTTCGTAACGGTGGGTTTGAATTAATTGCGGGCGAACGCCGATTGCGTGCAGTGAAGAAATTAGGTTTAGAAACAATTCCGGCTATTGTAAGAGACTTTAATGATTCTCAAACCGCATCCATCGCATTAATTGAAAACCTTCAAAGAGAAGGGTTAACTTCTATTGAAGAAGCCAGCGCGTACCAACAATTAATTGAGATGCACAGTCTGACCCAAGAGAGTCTTGCTCAACGATTGGGGAAGAGTCAATCTACCATTGCCAATAAAATTCGTTTACTTCACTTAAGCGAACCGGTCAAGGCTGCATTGCTAGAACGTAAAATTTCCGAGCGTCACGCCAGGGCTCTGTTATCACTGGATAGCGAAGAGTTACAAGTTCGAATCCTTGAAGAAATCATAACCAAGGAGCTCAACGTTAAACAAACTGAAATGCGCGTTAACTTTTTGAAAGAATCAACTAAGATTAAAAAAGCTAAACGTATTTCCTTCTCTAAAGATGTGCGTCTTGCTTTAAATACGATACGTCAATCTGTTGAAATGGTCGTAGGGTCCGGTCTAGAAATTAAGACGGATGAGAAAGACTACGAAGATCATTACGAAATTGTTATTAAGATTCCCAAGAAATAAGCTCATGAATCGCTAAGGGGCGGCGGAGAGCCGCTTTTTCTGTTTTTACGCATGCTTCCTATCTTTTGAATCATAGATTATCTTCATAGTTTCATAGGTATGTATTGCGAACAATGATTGAGGTGAACTCCGATTGTCTAAGATTATAGCTATAACAAACCAGAAGGGCGGCGTTGGGAAGACGACGACTTCTGTTAATTTAGGGGCTTCTCTTGCCGCCTTGGGGAAGAGAGTGCTGTTGGTTGATATTGACCCTCAGGGAAATACTACAAGCGGAATCGGGATCAACAAAGCCGATGTGACTTATTGTATTTACGATATCATTATTAATGATGTGCATCCGAAGGATGCAATTTGTGATACGAATATCGAGAACCTCAAAGTAATTCCGGCAACCATTCAGCTGGCGGGAGCTGAGATTGAGTTAGTTCCGACCATCTCCAGAGAGGTCCGGTTGAAGAAGTCGCTCTCCTTAGTGAAGCATATGTTTGACTACATACTCATTGATTGTCCGCCGTCTTTAGGTATACTGACCGTAAACTCGCTGACTGCAGCCGATTCCGTTATTATTCCGATTCAATGTGAATACTACGCTTTAGAGGGCTTGAGTCAGTTACTGAACACAGTTCGATTGGTTCAAAAGCATTTAAACACTTCGCTGCAAATCGAGGGTGTTCTGTTGACGATGTTCGATGCCCGGACAAATTTGGGAATTCAAGTTATTGAAGAAGTGAAGAAATACTTCCAACAAAAGGTGTATCAAACCATCATTCCACGTAATGTGCGTTTAAGCGAAGCGCCGAGCCACGGTCAATCCATCATAACTTATGATTCCAGATCAAAGGGCGCTGAAGTGTATATGGAACTTGCCAAGGAAGTGATAACTTATGAGTAAGCGATTGGGAAGAGGACTAGACGCTCTTATTCCGTCATTAAACGTAAATGAAGATGATAAAGTAGTGGAAATCCCTATGAATCAACTTCGCGCCAATCCTTATCAGCCTCGCAAAACATTTAACGATGAAAGCATTCAGGAATTGGCCGCATCCATCAAGGAACACGGGGTGATTCAGCCCATCATCGTGCGAACGGTACTGCGCGGTTATGAAATCATTGCAGGAGAACGCAGATTTCGTGCGTCTCAAGCATGCGGAAAGACCACTGTCCCCGCGGTTATTCGGAAGTTTACAGATCAGCAAGTCATGGAAATCGCACTCATTGAGAATCTTCAAAGAGAAGATCTCAATGCGATTGAAGTAGCTATAGCCTATCAGTCGCTGATTGACCAATTTACATTAACGCAAGAAGAACTATCTGTTAAAGTGGGGAAGTCCAGATCACATATCGCCAACTTTCTACGGTTACTGCAATTGCCCGAAGAAATCAAAAACTATGTTTCACGTGGAACATTATCCATGGGTCATGCCCGAGCGATTGCCGGCCTTAAAGACGATAAAGCCAAGAAGGATATCGCTGAGTTAGCCATCCGCAATCAATGGAGCGTGCGAGATCTGGAAGAAGCCATCCAGCGTAAAGAGGAAGATGCTTCCAGTCCCAAGGAGAAAGCAATCCAAAACAAAATGAAAAACAAAGATCCGTATATCAATGAAGTGGAAGACGGGCTGCGTGATAAATTTAAAACAACGGTGAAGATTAAACACGCTAAGGATAAAGGAAAGATAGAAATTCTATATTTTTCCAAAGATGACTTAGAGAGATTGCTTCATATTTTGCAACAATAAGTGGTGATTGCTCGTCAACATGAAAGAAAGCATGCCGTTAGGTATGCTTTTTTGTTCGAAAAGAACCCGTAAGCGGAAGGAGAGCATACAATGCAACACGTATACTTTGATAACGCGGCCACCTCATGGCCCAAGCCGCCTGGCGTAGCGGAAGCGATGTTGGAATGCGTGAAGGATTATTCTGCCAATCCGGGCCGAGGCAGTCACACGATGGCGGTGAGGGCGAGCAGGGTTCTTTTTGAAACGCGAAAAAGCTTGGCAAAATTGTTCCATGTACGCAATCCGGTGGATATTTCCTTTGCTTTAAACACTACAATGGCGTTGAATCAAGCGATAAAAGGGTGGGTACGACCCGGAGATCATGTAGTTTGTACCGCGCTTGAACATAACTCGGTGCGAAGGCCTCTGGAGTTTTTAAAAGCAACGCAAGGAGTTAAAGTGAGTTACATCGAAACCGACCTTGCCGGAAGATTAATGCTGAGCACTCTTGAGGATACCCTTCAACCAGAGACCCGATTGGTCGTATGTAACCATAGCTCGAACTTGCTGGGATCTATTTTGCCTATGGAAGAAATTTCAGAATTGATTAAACGAAAATCTCCGCATGCGAAACTGTTGGTGGATGCAGCTCAGAGCGCAGGTGTGATTCCGATTGATGTGGAAGCGATGGGCATAGATATGCTTGCGTTTCCGGGGCATAAAGGGTTGTTAGGGCCACAGGGCACGGGAGGCCTGTACTTGCATCCGGAAATCATTATGGAGCCGCTCATGCATGGAGGGACAGGCAGTCAATCGGAAGCGATTGAACAACCGACGGTAAGACCGGATCGCTATGAAGCGGGTACGCTAAACACGCCAGGAATCGCAGGATTAAATGCAGGTGTAAAGTTTGTGTTGGAGCAGTCCGTGGAACAGATTCACACCCATGAGTGGGGTCTTACGCAGCGGTTCATGGAGGGCTTAAGCCGATTGGACAAGGTTCAGTTGCTTGGTCCTGAATTAGGGCAGGTGCGTACAGGGATTGTGGCATTTAATTTGCCGGGAAAAGATTCATCAGAGGTAGCCTTTATGCTGGATAGACAGTACAATATAGCAGTAAGGGCCGGTTACCATTGTACGCCATTGGCGCATCAGAGCGCGGGTACACTGGGGGCAGGAGCAGTACGTGCCGGGATGGGGTATTTCAATACCGCAGAAGAGGTGGATTACGTCCTGGAATCCATAAGAGATATTCAACAAAAGGGTTAAGCACATCATGAGTAAGGAGCTAGCGGGTATGGAAACGATTTTGAATGTAGAGGCGGATTTATTAGTAGGTGCAGTGCTTCTGTTCGTGGCATTATTGTTTGTTCTTTGGATTTCCAACGCGATACGGATTTCAAGAATGAAGAAGAGATACAAGAAGATGATGGGTGAGAGCGGTATGCCCAACCTTGAGGTGCTCATGACTGAGATTCAGGAAGAAGTCCATAAACTCCGTCTTGAAAATGAACAACAGAGGAATAAAGTGAACGTGATGGAGCGCAAACTGAAGAGTATGAAAGGGCATGTCGGCGTACATCGCTACAATGCATTCGCGGATCGGGGAAGCGACCTTAGTTTCTCTGTCGCCATAGTAGATGACGAGCTGAATGGGGTTGTACTTAGCGGTCTGCATAGCAGGGAAGATACCTATGTATACAGCAAACCGCTCACGAACGGAGATTCCGCCTATCCTTTAACACCGGAAGAGAAACAAGCCATCAATCAAGCGATACATAAGGCTTAGCCGAATATCCGCGATGAGCCCGATGGAGAGTGACCTCGATCGTACGCGAAATGATATCCGCCATCTTCATAACCAGGCTTAACCGGGTGTTCTGCAGGACAAAATACTCCATAAATCCGCCTACGTTTACGATTCCGGTAATATGGATGTTTCCGACAGGAGGCAGTTCCTTGTTTACGCCCGCACCGGGCTTTACAGGTCCATGACCCAGCTGGATGCAACCGACACTGGCGAGTTGTCCGAGACACGCGTCTACGGCGATCACGAACGGGTTATTGTAACGATCTTGAATGACTTGCAAGATTTCATTGAGGTTCATCGCATGAACAGGGTCTTCCAGCGTTCCATATACGGAAAAGGGTTTCCCTTCGGAGCGGGACAAGTTCGTACCTACCAAGGGCCCCAAAGAATCCCCGGTGGAACGGTCCGTGCCCACACAGACGACCACAAGTTCCTGACCCGGACGTACGCCTGACAACAGTTGCTTGAGCTGTTCCGTCAGAATGCCCAACACATTGGGTTCTGTATATGAAACTTTTACTGACGTAGGTTCTTTTCTATTAGGCATTTTAAATGGGAAGGTCATTGAGGTTCCTCCATATACGGACGAATTGATATTACAGTATACGGACAATCTAGCAGTTTTATACGTAGAAATATTTTGAGAGATAGGGGGTAGGTAGAGATGGCTTGGGATATGCTCATTGCATTCGATTCCACACAGCAAGCGTTGCGCACCGAAATGTTGTTGGAGTATGCCGAGATCGACATCGATACTTGCCCGACACCTAAGGAGATTACGGCAGGCTGCGCGCTCTCTATTCAATTTCCTAAAGAAGATTTGGACCAGGTGGTCCGCATTATTCGTTCCGAACAGGTTGAGGTCCGCGGGGTTTACACAAAATCGGACAATGGGTATGATAACATTCATATGTAAGGGAGGTTGTCATGGTGAACAATGTAGGCAAATGGACGCCCCAGCAATTCTGGACAAGTTTAACCGACATCGGCACATGGACTCTGATCGGATGGGTCGCGTTAAAGATTATTCTGATGATCGTGCTGGGACGCATTCTCGTCGGTATCGTCTTTAAAATTCTGGATCAAGCCATGAAAGAACGCGATGTAAAGCGAATCAAGATCGACACGAGGCGAACCCAAACCATCGTTAAGTTGGTCAAAAATGTCGTGTCATCCACGGTATATTTCATTATTATTCTCATGGTACTAGCGGAGATTGGATTGGACCTGGCTCCATTATTGGCAGGAGCGGGTGTGCTCGGTTTAGCGATCGGATTCGGGGCGCAGACGTTGGTGAAAGATATTATAACCGGCTTCTTCATTATTTTTGAGGATCAGTTCGCGGTGGGGGACACGATTCAAGCCGGAACTTATAAAGGCACGGTAGAGATGATCGGATTACGCACAACGAGATTGAAGAGCTGGACAGGCGAGGTTCATTTTATCCCGAACGGTTCGATTGTGCAGGTTACGAATTATTCTCTGAACAACTCCATCGCTGTGGTGGACGTGACGGTACCGATCGATCTGGATGTGGATACGTCGATTGAGTCCATAAAGACTACGGTGCAAAGAGAGTTTGATAAAAGTGAAGACATGGTGAAACCGCCGGAGGTATTGGGCATTCAATCCGTAGGTACGGCCGATGTGGTCATCCGGGTTACCGCCGAGTGCAAAACAAATACGCACCTTGCCGTATCCCGATTGTTAAACGCGGAGATCAAGCGTGCGCTGGATGATGTCAAAGCTAATGCGGCCGCATCCGCAGCAAACAAAGGCGATGTGTATTAAAGCTTGAAACCGGGGAGGTCATGGGAATGGAACCGAAGCAATTCCAACTGGGCGATGTAGTGATGATGAAGAAGCCTCATCCTTGCGGCACGAACGAAATGGAGATCATCCGCATGGGAATGGATATCCGGGTTAAGTGTGTAGGCTGCAAGCATAGCGTGATGATTCCCAGAGCCCAATTCGAGAAGAAGATGAAGAAAGTGCTTCGATCGGCGCCGCCTAAGGAGCAGTAAAATCAGCTAGAAAATCCTAATAAAAACAATTGCACACCGAGTCGGCGCTGTGGTACAATATCCTTTGTCCACTGTTTAAAGGGACGGGCCGTTTTAACTCGGAAAGGTACCCAAGAGGCCCAAGGGGGCTGACTCGAAATCAGCTAGGCGTCGCAAGGCGTGCGTGGGTTCGAATCCCACTCTTTCCGTAATACATACCTATTAAAGCATCCCTCGGGATGCTTTTGTTGTATAAGGATTGAAGAGTGGGATGAGAGGTTCGTCGGAGCATCATCATCGGAAGCATAAACTTCGCAGTCTCGCCGTAAGGCGAGTACCCCACCCGACTTTCCGTAATACATACCTATTAAGGCATCCCTCGGGATGCTTTTGTTGTATAAGGATTGAAGAGTGGGATGAGAGGTTCGTCGGAGCATAAACTTCGGAAGCATAAGCTTCGCAGTCTCGCCGGAGGCGAGTACCCCACCCGACTTTCCGCCATACATAACGAATCAGAGCATCCTCCGGGATGCTCTTTGTTGTATAAGGATTGAAGAGTGGGATGAGAGGTTCGTCGGATCTTAATGTGTGCCTTTGCGGCGCCACTTGCGGTTATGGTTGGTCAGCTCCGGAAACTTGTCGCCTTTGCTGAGCTCCACTTGCTTGGGGTTGTTAATATTCATATGAAAATCGTCTTCACCGACTTCATAGTAAATGCCGTTGTTCGGCGCTTTTTGCCCAGGTTCAAACAGGGATTGTTCACCCATCGGTACTTCACCTCAACTATATAAAGTTATGTTGCACGCTATAGTATGTCCGTTAATGAACATTCCTTATGTACGGTCAAAAGTAAAATGTTGGATTCCCCTTGTGTCGGGTGGGCGGATTTGATATAATACTCGGGTATGCGAGTTAACACTCGCTCCTTGCTCCCTTGAGTGGGGGCCGTTTAGTCCAAGAGGAGGTGAAAATCAATGCGCAAATATGAAGTCATGTACATTATCCGTACGGATATTGAACAGGAAGCTATTCAATCCACAGTTGAAAAATTCCAAGGCATCATCACCAACAACGGTGGCGAAATTACCAAGCACGATGTAATGGGTAAGCGCCGTCTTGCGTATGAGATCGAGAAGTTCCGTGACGGAGTTTATGTTCTGGTTAATTTTACAGCAGAACCATCCGTTGTCGCTGAACTTGAGCGTGTAATGAAGATTTCCGACGAAATCATTCGTTACCTGATCACTCAAGACGTTACTGCTTAATAGCCTATGTGCTGTAATTCCATGCTGAGGAGGGGAATCACTTGTTGAATCGTGTTATTCTAATCGGTAGATTAACGAAAGATCCGGAACTGCGTTACACGCCGGCTGGCGTTGCCGTAACCCAGTTTTCGCTTGCGGTTGACCGTAACTTTAAAGATCAGAACGGTGAAAGAGAAGCCGATTTTATTAATATTGTTACTTGGAGACAACTTGCGGAGACTTGCGCGAACTATCTGCGTAAAGGCCGTTTAACCGCGGTTGAAGGCAGAATTCAGACGCGCAACTACGACAACAACGAAGGTAAACGCGTTTACGTAACTGAAGTCGTAGCTGATAATGTTCGCTTCCTGGAATCGAATAAGTCAGAAGGCGGCAACAGTAACAGTGGCGGATTTAATCGCGAAGAAGGATCAGGCGGAAGCTACGGAAAAGGAAACAATTCGCGAGGCAATCAGGATCCGTTCTCCGACGATGGCAAACCGATTGATATATCGGATGATGATCTGCCATTCTAGCACCGCTGGAATGCAGAACTTGAAATTTATAAACAGAAAGGACTGAATAAACGATGGCTTTCCAAAAAAGAGAAAACAACAATGAAGAGCGCGGCGAGCGTAAGTTCGGCGGTCGTAAAGGCGGACGTAACAAGCGTCGCAAAGTTTGCTTCTTCACTGTAAACAAAATCAAGCACATTGACTATAAAGATACAGACTTGCTCAAGAAGTTTATCAGCGAACGCGGAAAAATTCTTCCTCGCCGTGTAACCGGAACAAGTGCTAAATATCAACGTGCGTTGACGATCGCGATTAAGCGCTCCCGTCAAATCGCTTTGCTGCCTTACACAACTGAGTAATCAGTTCTATAGAAACAGTCGGATGCTATCCGGCTGTTTTTTTATACCCACCATTCTTATATCTGGAATAATTTTTCATTTTTACCCTCCAAAATGGGGATTGCTCACGAATGTATAGATATAGATATGTTATAATTAAGGAATAGAGAATATAAAGAATGATCGCACGCGAGAACCTATAAAGCGATAAACGGAGGACACCTTTTGAAAAACTTAAGAATGAGCCTGCGTGCCAAAATTATAACGAGTTATTTATTACTCATTGTCTGTCTATCGGGGTCTGTCATTTATATTGGGTCCCAAATGCAACATTTAAGCAAACAAGCAGAATCGTTAGAGAATCATTTGAAATATACAACCCAGCTTACCTACAACTTGGAGAAACACTTGCTAGAAATTGAAACGGGCATGAGAGGTTACTTGCTTTCAGGGGATATGGCTTATCTGGAGCCTTATAACGACGGAAAATCCCTATGGAGCGGCGATTATAATGCTTTGGTCAGCGAACTATCCGAAAACCCGGAACAACAGCGAAATTTGGAAGAATTGAAGAAGGACGCCGATGCATGGATCAACGACGTTGTGGATCCTCTGATTTTGCTTAGACAAGAGGGCAACTCAACAGAAACATTGAAAAAATTCAGAACAAATAGCGGACTCCAAGAATTCGAGCAATTACGGATCCAACTTCAATCTTTTAAAGAAAACGAAGAGGCAATAACAGGTCAACAGGTAGATGACTTAAACAAGGCAAACCAAGCGATGGTTCTCGCTTTTTATGCCAGCTGGTTCGGTATCATTATCTTAGTACTGATTGTTGCTTATATCACATCCAGAACGGTGGTAGGAACGATTGGTCAAGTAACCCAGTTAATTAACGACATGACAACCTCAGACGGTGGAAGACGAGCAAGGTTAACTTTGAAAACCAACGACGAGATCGGTGATTTGGTTCAAGCGACCAACCGGCTATTCGATAAATATGAACAAGAGAATTGGGTAGAGAAGAAGAGCAATGAGTTCGCCATGATGTATTTTGAAATGAAAGACACCACAGAACTAACAGACGCCTTTATCCGCACGCTATCGGCTGAACTCAAGCTGCCTTATGGGGCGGTCTATCTCTCCACTGTCACAGACGGACATGAATATGTAAGGACTGCAACTTATGCGGGTATCCAGCCGTTGATCGATAAAGATACCGTTGCGTTCACACTTGGTGAAGGGCTTGTAGGACAGTGTGCGCGAAACCGACAGGTAATCAAGGTAGAGGGTAATCTTACAGACACGAAAATCGTCTCCGGACTAGGACATACTACGCCCAGAAGTTTGTTATTATCTCCGATCGAATTCGATGGAAGTATTCTGGGCGTGGTAGAGCTCGCCAGTTTACAAGAGTTCACTGAGATGGAGCAGGAAATGGTTCAGCGTGTGGTAACGGCTCTGGGAATTACACTGCATAACGTACAAAGAGGCATGGAATTAACTTCACTCTATAGTGAGTCACAGACGATGAATGAAGAGCTCATGACCCATACAGAGGAGCTTCAAGCGCAATCGGAGGAGCTTCAGGTGCAAGCGGACCAATTGCAGACGATGGTGAATCAGCTGGAAAACCAAAAGCAGCTGCTGGAAACGCAATCCGCGGAAGTCGAAGAATCAAAAATGGAAATCGAGAAATACGCAGAGCAGCTAGAGGAAAGTTCCCGATATAAATCGGAATTTCTGGCGAACATGTCACATGAGCTGCGCACTCCGTTGAATTCCATGCTGATTCTGGCGCAATTTCTATCGGATAATTCAAACGGCACGCTCACTGAAGATGAGCTTGATTACGCCAAGCATATTCATTCGTCGGGAACGGATTTAATGATTCTAATCAGCGATATACTGGATATATCCAAAGTAGAGGCGGGGAAGCTGTCTATGCAGATTGCTCCAGCCCTGCTGGTTGAAACGATGGAAAGCTTGGAGCGTGACTTCAGACCGGTTGCTGATAAGAAGAAACTGCAATTTCATGTTCAAACGCAAGCCGATTTGCCGGAGACGATTCAGACCGATCCGATGCGATTGCAACAAATCTTGAAAAACTTCCTCTCCAACGCTATGAAGTTTACTGAACAAGGGAGCGTTACCCTGAACCTTCGTGAAGCTCACTCACATGAGCTGGAGATATATGCCTTGTCAGCCGAAACACAACCTTACCTGGCCTTCGATGTCATTGATACCGGTATCGGTATCAAGGCAAGTGAGCAAGGTGCGGTATTCAATGCTTTTGAACAAGCGGATTCGGGAATTGAACGGAAGTACGGGGGAACCGGATTAGGGTTGTCGATTTCCAAGGAATTGGCAAGATTGCTGGGCGGCATGATTTATCTGGTTAGCAAGGAGGGGGAGGGCAGCACATTTACGTTGTTGCTCCCTGTGGATTCTAATGTTGCGATTGCCCGCCAAGAGGATGCTGAGGCGCGGAACTTGCAATCTAAAGCACCTTCTGAACCGATATATGAACAGAGTGCGGCGGCATTAGAGGTCGTGGAAGAAGCACCGGCGGAGCGGCTTGTTCATGCTAAAGGCAACCATGTGTTGTTGGTGGACGATGATCCTAGGAATATCTACGCCTTAACGCAACCACTGCTGGCTAGGGGCTTGCGAGTAGGCACAGCGGGGACTGGTAAGGAAAGCATAGAGTATCTTAAAGAACACCCTGACGTATGTTTGGTTCTTATGGATATGATGATGCCCGAAATGAACGGTTATGAGGCTACACGTGTTATCCGCACTGAATTGGGGCTGGATTTGCCGATTATCGCGCTTACAGCGAAAGCGATGAAACAGGATCGGGAGAAGTGTCTGGAAGCGGGAGCGTCGGACTATATCAGCAAGCCCATTGATACGGCGCAATTATTTTCACTCATGGCAGTATGGATATCGGGGTCATCGAATTAAGGTTGGTTTAAGGTATGGACGTCGGAACTATGCTAAAATGGGCTTGGGATCGGATAAGTTAAAGTTAAATTTAGCTTGTGGCGGTTACCAGTTTGAGTACTTTAGGAGATTGAACATGATGAATATTGCTTTTTTTCTGTTACCTAAGAAAGAAGTAGCCTGTATGTCCATGGAATCGACACTACGTCAGACGCTGGAACGCATGGAATACCACAGATACACGGCCGTACCGATTCTGAATGAGAACGGGGAATACGTGGGCACTGTAACGGAGGGCGACTTGCTATGGTTTATTAAAAATACAGCCGAGCTCTCATTCCATGAAGCTTCACGCTATCATTTGTCAGATGTCCCTTTACGTCTGCAGAACAAAAGTGTTCGCATTGATGCCAATATGGTCGACTTAATCAATTTGGTTAAATTACAGAATTTCGTACCCGTTGTAGATGACACTAATAAATTTATAGGTATCGTTCGGAGAAGTGACGTTATTGATTATTGTGCCAAATTCGCATTGAAAGAACTTTCCGCGAAGGCTTAATCAAGAGCGCATAAAGAAAATCAACAGTGAGGAGCAGCACGTCTGCCCTTGCTGTTTTTAATGTGAAGGTCAAGAGCTCCCGGCTTTCGGCAATGGATAGAGTTTTGTGATATAATCTACAATAACGCTTAAGTTTCATGTAGCAGTATTCACATACGAGGTGAACCCGTTGAATAATCGTTGGAAGCCCTATCTATGGGCATTTATTTATGTAGCCTTACTATTGCTGATGCTGACGCCGTTTAATTTCGTCGCGATGAGCTTGCTTCTGGTACCTTTACTGAGCTTGTTCGTTCTGTTGGATGTGAAGCGGTTCGCGGTCGTTCTGATCGCACTGTGCGGCATTCCGTTCTTATTGCTGCAATCGGTGGGTTTATTTACGTTAATCCTCACCCTGTTCTTTGCTATTCCCGCTGTGGTCATGGGCACGCTCTATAAGAAGGAAAAGAGCGCGATGATGGTATTAACTTCGGGTATTATCACGGTATTGGGTGTTATGGTGGCAGGCTTCGCCATAAGCGGGTTGCTGGGCTTTAATATCGGTCAATCTGTTTCCGGTCTGGTGGAAGAAACGATGAAGGCATTGCCTTCCGTGTACGACACGGTTATGCCGGAGGGTTACGCGCAGGACTTGGCTGGATTTATCATTCAATTGATCCCGTTGTATATGATTCTGGGATCGTTCTATTTTGTCAGCATTGGTCATACGGTTACTCGACGTCTGTTGCTCAGACAGGGCATTGTTCTGCCGAAGTTGCCTCCGTTCCGGAATTGGATGCTGCCGAAGGCGCTGGTATTCTATTATTTAATTGCTATGGTTCTTAATATTTTCATTTCACCCGACGATGAATCGACGCTTTCCGTCGTTCTGGTTAACATGATTCCGCTGCTGAATATTGCTTTCTCTATTCAGGCCTTTAGTTTTCTGTGTTTCGTGGCTGACTTAAAAAAATGGAACAAGTTCTGGTTGGTGCTTGGTTTGGCCGCTGTTCTCTTCTTCCCTCCGCTGAGCTTGCTCGGTGTATTCGATACGGCGTTCCCGATCCGGCAGAGGTTGAAAAATTAATGGGAAGCAGAGGCGATTTGTAATGCCCAAATTTTTGCTAACCCGTTGGCACGGACTTCATATGATATGGACTTTCATTTTCATGCTGGCGTTAACGATTGGGCTCGCGATATTCCGTCTGGAGCTGGGTTTAGTCGCTTTATTGATTAGCGGTTTGCTTGCATACTACACCTTGGCCGCGGAGAAGGCATTCAGACAAGAATTAAGTGATTATATCGGAACGCTATCCCATCGGGTGAAACGGGCCGGCAATGAAGTGATGAACGAATTGCCAATCGGAATACTGTTGTACAACGAAGATCGAACGATTGAATGGCATAATCCCTATGTTGCGCGCATGGCTGATAAAGAATCCTTGATCGGTGTTCCTATGGATGACATATTTCCACTCCTTAAAGGTAAGAAGGATAAAGAATCTTCATATGAAATTTCGCTAGGCAGCAAAGTTTATCAAATTCATATGAAAGCCGAAGAACGACTGCTGTATTTCAGCGATGTTACCGAATTGCGCACGATTCTGAAGCAATACGAGGAAGAACGCATTGTCCTAGGTATTGTCATGATGGATAATCTGGATGAAGTGACGCAAGGCATGGATGATCAGAGCCGCAGTCTGATGATGTCCAAGGTAACCAATCAGATCGCGGATTGGGCCCAAGAATACGATATTTATATTAAACGGATTACTTCCGATAAATATTTACTGGTTATGGATCAAGGGACGTTGACAAAGTTGGAGCAAACCCGGTTTGAGCTCCTCGATGAGATTCGGGAGATGACCGCGGAGCATAAACTGCCTGTAACGGTCTCAATGGGGATCGCCGGGGGCTCGACCCATCTGATCGAGCTGGGTCAGTTGACCCAGACCAGCTTAGACATGGCGCTAGGCCGGGGCGGTGATCAGGTCGCTGTGAAAATTGGCCAACGCTTATCGTTCTACGGCGGCAAATCCAATGCGGTAGAGAAGCGCACCCGCGTCCGCGCCCGGGTCATATCGCACGCGCTGCGCGATCTTATCCAAGAGAGTGACCGTGTCGTAATTGTCGGTCACAAAAATCCGGATATGGATGCCATCGGGGCAGCCATCGGGATGCTCAAAGCCGTTCATCTGAGCGGCAAGGAAGGCTACATCGTATTGGAAGGGATTAACCCTTCCATTCAGCGGCTCATGGCCATCCTTACGGAAGATGAACGCATCAGCGCAAGCTTCATCACACCTGAAGAATCACTCCAGATTGTTGAGCCGCGTAGTCTGGTCATTGTTCTGGACACGCATAAAGCTTCTATGCTGAAAGAGCCGAGGATTCTGCAACAGACGCATCGCATCGTCATCGTGGATCACCATCGTCGCGGCGAGGATTTCATCCAGGACGCCATATTGGTCTATATGGAACCCTATGCTTCCTCCACTTGTGAACTGGTGACTGAGCTCTTGCAGTACTTCCATGATCCGATGGATCTGGATGCGCTCGAAGCCACAGCGCTGCTGGCCGGTATAGTCGTCGACACGAAGCATTTCTCCGTGCAGACGGGCGCAAGAACATTTGAAGCGGCATCCTATTTACGCAGACATGGAGCGGATTCCACGATGGTCCAGAAGCTGCTTAAAGAGAATCTCGATGATTACATGAAGAAAGCCGAAATTGTAAAGCAAGCGGAAATCTACAAAGGGCATATCGCGCTCGCGGTATCCGAACCCGGACATAAAGCGCCCCAACTCATGATTGCGCAAGTAGCGGATACGCTGCTGAATATGAATGATATCCTGGCGTCCTTCGTCGTCAGCGAGAGACCGGACGGGATGGTCGGGATCAGCGCCAGATCCACGGGACAGATCAACGTTCAGGTGATTATGGAACGCCTGGGCGGCGGCGGGCATCTGACGAATGCGGCAACCCAGATGGAATGCACCTTGCAAGCGGCCGTATATAGATTGAAACAAGTATTAAATCAATTGGAAGAGGAAGAGGGGTTGTTCGAATGAGAGTTATTTTTCTGAAAGATGTAAAGGGTCAAGGCAAAAAAGGCGATATTAAAGAGTTATCCGAGGGATACGTTAACAATTTCCTGTTGCCGAAAGGCTTGGTTAAAGCCGCTTCCGAAGGCAATGTAAAGACATTGGAACTACAGACGGTTGCCGAAGGCAAGCGTAAAGATAAAGAGAAGCAAGACGCTCAAGATCTGGCGGCTAAGCTGGAAGCGATGACGATCGAGATTCGTTCCAAAATCGGGGAAGGCGGTCGCCTCTTCGGTTCCATCACAAGCAAGCAGATCGCAGAAGCGCTGGCTGCCAAAGGCTACAAGATTGATAAGCGCAAAATTGAACTAAACGATCCGATTCGCACCCTCGGCGTAACCCAGATGCCGGTGAAGCTGCATCCGGAAGTGAAAGCTACGCTCAAGGTTCAAGTTTCGGAAGAGAAGTAAGGGAGCGGTCATTCCATGAACGGGGAAATGTTGTTCGACCGAATCCCGCCGCAAAATATGGAAGCCGAGCAAGCGGTACTCGGCGCCGTGCTCTTGGACGGCGAAGCGTTGATCACATCGATGGAGCGCATCCGCAGCGAGGACTTCTACAGCTCCGCCCACCAACGCATCTACGAGGCGATGGTGGAGCTGGGTGAGGGCAACCAGCCTGTCGATCTTGTCACGCTGACGTCACGTCTGCAGGACAAGAAAGAGCTGGAGGATATCGGCGGGGTCAGCTACCTCGCCAAGCTTGCCAACGCCGTCCCCACGGCGGCGAATGTGGACTACTATGCGCAGATCGTCGAAGAGAAATCCATGCTGCGCCGTCTCATCCGCACCGCCACCCAGATTGTCAGCAACGGGTATGGCGGGGCGGAGGACGTCAGCGGGATTCTTAACGAAGCGGAACAGCGCATTCTGGAGATCTCGAACCGCCGCACGGGCAGCGGGTTCATCTCGATCCGGGATGTGCTCATGGAAGTGTTCGACCGGGTGGAGATGCTCAACCAGAGTAAAGGCGACATGACCGGCATCCCGTCCGGGTTTACGGACTTGGACAAGATGACATCAGGCTTCCAGCGGAATGATCTGATCATCGTGGCCGCGCGTCCGTCTGTTGGTAAGACCGCGTTCGCGCTGAATATCGCGCAGAACGTCGGCGTACGGTCCAAAGAGACCGTAGCGATCTTCTCGCTGGAGATGTCAGCCGCGCAGCTCGTACAGCGGATTATCTGCGCCGAGGCGAACGTCGATGCCGGGCGTATGCGTACAGGCGTCCTGGAAGGGGACGACTGGGAGAAGATGACGATGGCGATCGGATCCTTGTCCGAAGCCGAGATTTACATCGATGATACGCCAGGGATCACGGTATCGGAGATTCGCGCCAAGTGCCGCCGTCTCAAGAAAGAGAAGGGGCTTGGCATGATTCTGATCGATTACCTCCAGCTCATTTCCGGACGGGGGAAAGCCGGCGAGAACAGACAGCAAGAGGTATCGGAAATTTCCCGTACATTGAAGCAGATTGCCCGGGAATTGTCCGTGCCGGTCATCGCGCTTTCTCAGCTTAGCCGGGGCGTAGAGCAACGGCAAGATAAACGTCCGATGATGTCCGACCTTCGGGAATCCGGTTCGATTGAGCAAGATGCGGATATCGTTGCCTTCTTGTACCGGGATGATTACTACAATCAGGACTCCGAAAAGAAGAACATCATTGAGATTATTATCGCCAAACAGCGGAACGGTCCCGTAGGTACGGTAGAACTGGTGTTTCTGAAGAACTATAATAAATTCGTTAGTCTGGACCGAAGTCATCAGGAGATGTCGGTCGGATAACGCTAAATCCCGAACAATAACTTTTTTGATAATCGTTATTGTTCGGGATTTTTATTTGACTTTAGCACTGTAGATTGATAAAATGAGTACGCTGTGATGAACGGCTAATTTGGTGTGACAAGCACCCGACGGGGGTATGAACATGTCAACGGTAGTTGTAGTAGGAACCCAATGGGGAGACGAAGGTAAAGGCAAGATTACGGATTTCCTGGCAGAAAGCGCGGAGGTTGTCGCTCGTTATCAAGGCGGTAACAATGCCGGCCATACCATCATGATTGATGAGAAAAAATATAAATTGCACATGATTCCATCCGGAATTTTCTATGATAATAAAATTTGTGTGATCGGCAACGGCATGGTGATCAACCCGGCTGCCCTGATTGAAGAAATTAACTATATCCATGACAATGGGTTCAAAACAGACAATCTGCGCATCAGCGACCGCGCACATGTTATTATGCCCTACCATATGGTGCTGGACGGCCTGGAAGAGGACCGTAAAGGCGCGAATAAGATCGGAACGACCCGCAAAGGAATCGGCCCGGCATATATGGATAAAGCAGCGCGGAACGGGATTCGTATCGCGGATCTGATGGATGCCGCCGAATTCGAAATGAAGCTGCGCCGGATTATGGAAGAAAAGAATCAACTGATCGAATCCGTTTACGGAACGCGCGGTCTGGAAGTGGATCCGATTCTTGAAGAGTACCTGGCGTTCGCCGAGATCCTTCGTCCTTATGTGACCGATACTTCGGTCGTGTTGAACGACAACATTGACGCGGGCAAGCGTGTGTTGTTCGAAGGCGCGCAAGGCGTCATGCTGGATATTGACCAAGGTACGTACCCGTACGTAACTTCATCCAATCCGACAGCCGGCGGCGTGTGTATCGGCGCAGGCGTTGGACCGACGAAGATTCGCCAAGTCATTGGGGTCGCTAAGGCTTACACGACCCGTGTCGGAGACGGCCCGTTCCCGACCGAGCAAACGAACGAAACCGGTGACTGGATCCGCGAGAAAGGCCATGAATACGGCACAACTACAGGACGTCCGCGCCGTGTAGGCTGGTTTGACAGCGTCGTTGTGCGTCATGCTAGACGCGTCAGCGGTATTACAGGCTTGTCCTTGAACTCCATTGATGTCATGACTGGACTTGAAACGGTGAAAATTTGTACCGGCTACAAGTATAAAGGAGAAGTCATCGACTACTACCCGGCTTCCCTGAATATGCTGGCGGAATGCGAAGCGGTGTATGAGGAGCTTCCGGGCTGGACGGAGGATGTTACAGGCGTTCGTTCCTTGGATGAGCTGCCGGCTAACGCCCGTCATTACCTGGAACGCGTATCGCAGCTATCCGGTATTCCGATTGCCATCTTCTCGGTAGGACGTAACCGTGAACAAACGAATCAGGTTCGCCCGATTTACGTATAGGTTGAGAAAGCCCCCATCCGCAGCCGCGGTGTTGGGGGCTTATTTTTGTTCGTTCGCATCAGCAGGGGCTGCTTACAGCTTCGGTAAGGTCGGGATCGTTTGAGCGCAGGAGCCCGCCAACGGCAAGTTGTTGCACACATATTGGCCCGCGCTGTTCTCGGTGGCGGCACCTGCCGGAGCAGGCTGATGCACCCGCTGCTTCCATAATTGCCACATCATAAAGCCGTCGGACGGACGAGCTTTATTCTTCATGTACTTCACCATGGTTTCCACGTTGTAATACGGAGAAGCCACGTTGTTCTGACCGGTCAGCATATCAGCGTCATAGACCGTGCCTGCAGGAGCGAGAAGTTCTAATATGGCCCCGCCGGAGCCTTCAGGTGCAATCTCCATACCCATGTTAATCGGTCCATTGTAGATGGCGCGATACGATTCATAGCCTTCACGAGGGTCGTAATAGTCTCCCGCATCATAGGACATCAGATTGATCATATCGATCTTCCCGCCATGGTTCTTCACCAGACTGTACATGGTGCCGCCGAACGGAGAGCCCCACTGCACTTTACCTTCTTCAAAAGGGGTCCCTTTCACGTAATAGGCGCCAGTGGACCAGCCTGCGATGGAGATTTTCAGGGACGCTCCGCGCGCCTTAATCTCGTTGTACAAGCTATTGATGATGCCTCCGATTTCGCCGTCCTTCGTGCAACTGAACTGGTCCGCAGTCAGCTTGTTACAGTTGCTGGTGCTGGATTCCCAGTCAATGTCTACGCCTGTAGCGCCAAGATCCAGTGCCAAATCAACCACACGCGGCGCGCTGAAGGAGGACCATTGACTGCCCTGACTGTAATCCCAGCCGCCGACAGACACCCAGACACCGGTTCCCCGGGATTTCAATGCGGCGATATTACCGCGTAAATCCTGCGCTTGCTGTGCCGTGAATTTCTTCTGTCCGGTTGAACCCGTCTTCCCTTCCACAAACTCAAAGCCGGCAACCGCTTGATCGAATGCGTAAGAACCTTTCACATAGGCGGTATCCGGTCTGGCAAAAGCGAGGTTGATATCGGTAATATAGTTCGGAATGTTCGCCGTGGTCAGATCATAAATACTTGTGTTCCATGAGCTGGCGTAGCTTACGAACTTACGTGTGCCGGGCTGGGTTGTTCCAGTCTGTGTTTGCACAGAGACGGCTGAGCTCGACGCTGACAGGTTGCCCGCCGCATCCTTGGCCCTGACCGTGAACGTGTACGTTGTGGAAGCTGCCAGACCGACAACGGTGGCGGAGGTTCCGGTCACGCTTACGGCGAGAGCCGACCCATTGTAAACGTTATAACCGGTAACGGCCGTATTATCGGTAGAAGCGTTCCAGGACAAGGAAACACTGTAGCTGGTCGCACCTGCAGATACAACTCCTGTAGGGACGGAAGGAGCCTGAGTGTCATTCGTTACCGAGCAATCGCTAATATACTTCCAGGGGCCGGATTCACCGCCCTGATCAGGATGGTTTCCTTGCGTCCACCATTTGGCTTCGTAAATCTTGCTGTTGTGAGAAACTCGCGCGCCGCTCGTATACACAGCCGTTGAGCTCCAGGCCGGCGTCTGTCCGCAGCTGCTGCCGCCGGATCCTCCAGTCTGGGTTGTCACAGTAACCGCGGAACTGGCCGCAGAGATGTTGCCTGCGCCGTCCTTGGCTTTCACCGTGAAGGTGTAGGCTGTGTTGGCCGATAAGCCGCTCACCGTTGCGCTTGTGCCGGTTATAGCTACGGCTAGGGATGCGCCGCTATACACATCGTAACCGGTTACAGCTGTGTTGTCGGTGGAGGCCGTCCAGGAAAGGCTCACGCTGGAAGCGGTCGTGCCTGTGGACGTCAAGCCGCCCGGGGCGGATGGAGCTTGCGTATCCGCGTCGCCACCGCCGCCAGTGCCTTCCAGCCATAAGGAAGCGACGTTAGCCGGCTCCCAGCCGGGAAGGGAATGATGCGCCTGGCGGCACTGATAGGTTTTGCCTGCGTAAGTAACGGTATCGCCGACAGCGTAGTTGGTGTAGGTTGCCCAAGCACCGCGGTCGGCGGCCTCGGCTGTCGTGCTGAAGATCGGGAGTAAGCTTAGAAGAAGGGCGGCAATCAGAGCGAGTAAGAAGGGTTTGGTAATGAATGCGGAAGCGGGACCGGAAGCATGAGCAGAAGGAGCAGCAGAAGCGGAACCAGAGGCGGAAGCGTAACCGGCAGCAGAGTCAGAAGCAGAAGCAGAGTCAGAAGCAGAGCCAGGAGCAGAAGGACGAAGGTTGAGCACGTTCATGAACAATCTCCTCTCATCTTTTTGAAATTGGGTGATAACAATATTTTCCTGTAGGTCAGAGCTTTTCTCAAGGATACATTTACACGATTGAGGGAGAAATTTATCCAAGCGTACATAAACCATGTCTGAAAACCCTGCAACTCCGTCCATACTGAAAAGAGAGGATACGAGAGGCGGGAAGAGAGCATGAAATTTATACAATGGCTGGGAAAGACCGTACTGACTACGTTGTTGGTGTGCGCGTTATCGATTTACACGTCTTATTTCGTCATCAATATGTATGTGGAAAAAGTGTTGAGCCAGTTCAACATCAAGCTGTCCGGGGGCGCTCTGCAGTTGCCGGAGTTGATCAGCAGTATGGCCGGCGGGGTTTCTGGCGGGCTGACGGGGAGCGGGAACAACGGGAATAACGGGAACAGCGAGGACGGCAAAGCCAACCCGGGAAGTGCAGAAGCTGACGGGTCTGTAGATGGTACGAACCAGAGCAGGGATGAAGGCACAAACCCAAGCGCGAACCAAGGCACCGATCAAGGAGGCTCGAACTTCGGAAGCGGCACAGGCGCGGAAGATTCCCCGGTTGCCGGAAGCGGGACGGAAGGAGCCACCGGGGGCGCGGGCGCTTTTGACGAAGAGGCGGTGGAAGTCTGGAATCAAGAAAGCGGGGAGCAGGACGAAGTTGTTATGTCTCCGGATGAACTTCAGAAAAAGAAGGACAGTCTGAGCTTTGAAGAGAAGGCCAAGGTGTTCGAGCTCATGCAGAAAAAGCTGCCGCCCGAAGAGATGCAGCGCATTTCCGGATTCATGGAAGACGGCATCACGGAAGCGGAGCTGGGCAGTGTGAAAGAGCTGTTGGCCAAATATTTCACAGACGCCGAATATGCGGAATTGATCGTGGTTTTTGGCGGGTAGACTGGGGATTTTCCTCTTCTTGGATCGAACGGAGCGGCCCTTGTAAGGTTGCCGTGCCGACAGAGGCTGTGGTAAAGTAGTCAAAGTGAACCGCTGACGACAGGTAAATAACCCGAGATCCGGTTTTTTTCATTTTACTTACTACAATCACAGCAATGAGCTTACAAGGAGAGAGATATGTCCGTATTCAAAGGAAACCGTTGGCTGAAACGTCTGCAGAAGCGCACCGAGCAACAAGCGCAACCCGCGGAAACATCCGCTGACAGCAACAATGAACACAAGGCTCCTTCCCGCAAGAAATGGGTTGCGGCCACCGGAGCGGCAGGATTGATCGCTTTAGGATTTATGCTCAGTAATCAATACGTGAAAGCTAACACGACAGAAGTGTTCCACGTTTCCGTAGCAGGTAAACAAGCCGGCATTGTGAATGACAAGAAGCTGGTCGAGCGCTGGGTCAGCACACGCAACGCAGCCCTTCGGAAGCAGCATCCGAATGTAAATATTGCGCTAAACCGCGGCGACATTGCCGTGAAAAGCGAGAAAGTTTATAAAGCAACCTATGATAATACCAAGGCGCTGTCCCGATTGGACCAGATGTTGAAGCCGGCAGTGCAGGGCGTTCAGGTGAAGGTAAACGGGAAGGTTATCGGAACCGTGAAGGATGAGCAAACCGCGCAGTATGTCATTCGCAGATTACATAGTAAATATGTGCCGGTCCACCTGGCTAAACAAGCGTCTCAGCCGAGGCTGCAATTAGCCTCCTTGAGCGCGACCAGAGCAACCCCTGCGATCGGGCGTACGGTGAAGTACGTCAAGGTGATGGAGCAGGTTGACACCACCAACGTGATGACGTCTGACCCGGAGCAAATTACGGATGCGGGCACCGTGCTGAAACAAATGTTTGGCGGCACCGCCAAGCAGGTGAAATACACGGTTAAGGAAAACGACTGTGTGGGCTGTATCGCTAACCGGTTCGATATTCCGAAGGAACAATTGTACCGCAATAACCCCTGGATCGTGGATGATATGATTAAAGTCGGCGATGTGCTGGACCTCACGGTGAACAAGCCGGCCATCAACGTGAAGACGATTGAACAGGTGGTCGAACGCCACGATATCGCGCACAGCGTAGTTTATGTGTACGACAAGTCGCTTAAGGCGGGTAAGATGAAACGCGTGCAACCCGGTCAGGACGGCTCCAAAAAAGTCATCTACAAACTGACGAAGTTGAACGGTATGCTTTTGGACGAAGAAATTGTGGGACAGGTCGTCGAGAGCAAGTCGATACCCGAAATCATTCGTAAAGGTACGAAAGTCGTGATCGAAGACGGCACAGGCGTATTCGCATACCCGGTGTCCGGCGCTCGGCTGACCAGCACCTACGGTCATCGCTGGGGCCGACAGCATAAAGGCATCGATCTCGTAGGCAGCTCCACCGTGAAAGCCGCCGATAACGGCCGGGTCACTTTCGCAGGCGTGAAGAGCGGTTACGGCAACGTTGTCATCATAGATCACAATAATGGCTATGAGACGCTCTACGGACACCTAAAGAGCATTAGCGTTTCTGAAGGAGCCAAGGTTGGAAAAGGCAGCAAAATCGGCGTAATGGGCAATACAGGCCGCTCGACGGGCGTGCATTTACACTTTGAAGTTTACAAGAACGGCGCTGTGAAAAACCCGCTGAGCTATTTATAAATTTGAATCATTCCCACGAACGCCGCGGCTTGAAATAAGCCGCGGCGTTTCTCGTTTTTTGCCATGAAAACTGGTACAATTAATAGAAAGGGCGGTGAGTGCGAGATGTACGGCAAAATCCTCGTAGTAGACGACGAACAACCGATAGCGGATATCCTCAAATTCAACTTGGAGAAGGAAGGTTATCAGGTCATTTGCGCTTTTGACGGCGGTGAAGCGGTGGAGCTTGCATTCCGTGAAGAGCCCGATCTCATTCTGCTGGATCTCATGTTACCTGTGAAAGACGGGATGGATGTATGCAGAGAAGTGCGCAGCAAGATGGACATTCCGATTATTATGCTGACCGCCAAAGATTCCGAGATTGATAAAGTGCTAGGTTTGGAGCTTGGAGCGGATGACTACGTAACGAAGCCTTTCGGCACGCGGGAACTGCTGGCAAGAGTGAAAGCCCACCTGCGCCGCCAGAACAAGAACAACACGGCTGCGCCGGAAGAAGCCTCAGGGCAACCGGTGAACGGTTTGCGGGTGCATCAGCTGCTGATCGATACGGATATGTATGTAGTATATAAAGAAGGCGAAGCGCTGGATTTGACCCACAGAGAATATGAGCTGCTCTATTATATGGCCAAAAATTCTAGTAAAGTCATGACCCGGGAGCATTTATTGCAAGCGGTGTGGGGCTTTGAATACTTCGGTGACGTGCGGACTGTGGACGTTACGATTCGCCGGTTGAGAGAGAAGATCGAAGACGATCCCAGCAAACCGGAGTACATTACGACAAGAAGAGGTCTGGGGTACATGATGCGCAGCCCTAAAGCAGGAGGATTCTGATGAAAGGCCTTCGGTTCCTGCAGACGATTCAGCTGAAGCTGATTATTATTTATGTTTTGCTGATCTTGATCGCGATGCAGTTGATTGGGGTGTACTTCGTATCTACGTTGAAAAATTCCCTGATCGACAACTTTACGAGAGAATTGACCAAGCAAGCCGATTTCCTGTCGGTGTATGTAGGACCCAAGATTGCCGAAAGCCTCGGCGAGGACAAGACCAAGAAGCTGCCTGCCGCCAAGAAGAATGAGGGGCTGAACCCTTATGTGCAGGACCTGCTGAGCATCGGTGAGGCCGAAATTCAGGTGATCGATACGAACGGGATCGTCATCGCGGTGTCCAAGCAAACCCAGCAAGCTTATATCGGCCAAAAGGTGACGAAAACCCTGGTCAGCCGCGCGCTTCAAGGGATCGAGGACAACGAAGAGGAGATCGTGGACAGCGACAACATCCGCAAGAAGGTTATTGCGAAGCCGGCCATGGACGAAAGCGGGCGGATTGTCGGCGCGGTGTACCTGGAAGCCTCGATGAAGAACCTGTACGAGGATATGGATGACATCAACCGAATCTTCATCTCCGGTACCATCTTCGCCCTCGTACTGACCGCGTTGCTCGGTATTGTGCTGTCCCATATGATTACGAACCCAATCAAGGAAATCACCAAGCAGGCGACCGCCGTGGCCGAGGGGAACTTCGACCAGAAGGTCAACATCCTCGGCAGCGACGAGATCGGCCAGCTTGGCGAAGCCTTTAACTATATGACGAACCGGCTGCAAGAGGCGCTGTCGATCAACGAGGAAGAGAAGGAGAAGCTCTCCTCCATTCTGGCCAACTTGTCCGACGGCGTGGTCGCTACCGATACGCTCGGGCAAGTCATCCTGATGAACCGGCGCGCGATGCAGATGCTGAAGGTGGCGCCAGGCCGCGTTGAAGGCACCCGGCTGGCCGGCCTGCTGGGTATGGCGCCGGAAGCGATGCGCCCCTTCTTGCAGGGAAACCGTTCCACGGTGCCTCTGGAGCTGCACCCGGAGGAAGAGCCGCTGCTCGTGCGCGTCACGTTCACGCCGATCCAGAGCCGCGAGAAAGGCGTGACCGGCTCCATCGCGGTGCTGCAGGACGTCACGGAGCAGGAAGAGCTGGAGCAGTCCCGCCGCGAGTTTGTCGCGAACGTATCGCATGAGCTGCGGACGCCGCTCACGACGATCAAGAGCTACCTCGAGGCGCTGGATGACGGCGCCATGGAGGATGCGACGCTCGCGAAGCGATTTATCGGCGTGACGCGCAACGAGACGGAGCGGATGATCCGCCTGGTGACGGATCTGCTGCATCTGTCCCGGCTCGACTCCAGCAAATCCGCCATTCAGCGCGAAGAGACGAATGTGCTCGAGATGCTGGAGGAGGTCGCCGACCGCTTCGCCTTCCAGCTGAAGCAGAAGTCCATCAGACTTCGCGTCATTCGGGGCGAGGGCGTGGAGCGGGCGCGGATCGACCGCGATCAGGTCGATCAGGTGTTGGACAATCTCGTGTCCAACGCGATCAAGTATATGCCGGACGGCGGTCAGATCGAGCTGTCCGCGCGCAAACCCGATGCGGCTACCGTGGAAATCGCGGTAAAAGATACCGGCATCGGCATCCCCAAGAAAGATCTGGGGCGAATATTCGACAGGTTCTACCGTGTCGACAAAGCCCGTTCCCGCAACATGGGCGGCACCGGTCTCGGGCTGTCTATTGCCCGGGAAATTGTCAAAGCCCACGGCGGCACGATCGCATTGGAGTCCGAGATTAATCAGGGCACCAAAGTAAGCTTCACGCTTCCGGTCGGTACGGAAGGGAGCGAGTCGAACGCATGAGAGAGAAAATCAAGTCAGCGCTGCTAATATTACTTGTGGGGATGAGTCTGCTGCAAAGTTATTTTCTGGCCTACAACATCCCCGACTTTAACATAACGAACGAAGCTGAAAGCAGTTATATCCAGACGGACCTCAAAGGAACCGAGGAAACCGTAGGCAATTTGTTGCAGCCGGAGCAGATGATTCTGCACTTCGGGGAAAATCGACATACCCTGCTGTATCCCGAGACGCAGTTCTACGATCTCATTTTTCAACGGCTCAAAGGGAGAACGTTTGACGGGTTTCAACGGCTGTCGTCCATCCGTGTCGACTGGAAAGAAGTACGCGCCGATTTCAAAGGGGTCGAAATCCGTTTTAATCAGGGAATTCCCATGAATCTCCTATCCCAAATGATGCAAATTCAGGGCGAAATCGCTCTGGAATCTGATACAATTAACCGTATATGGATTTTTATGAACAACAACAAGGAAGATGATGTGCGCACGCTGTTTGGGAACGAAGAAGGGACCTTTATCTACGAATCTACCAAAGCCGATTTAACGGTGAAAGACCTGGAGGAGTTCGTGGGTTTCGGCGAGTACCAGACCCCATATACATGGGAGATCGGCGATTATTACTTGCCAACGGAGCCTGTGAAGATCGTGAAGTACCGGTTGCCTTATGAGGAGTTTACGCCCGAGCAGATGCAGAAGAGTCTGTTCCCGGATCCCGAGACGACGCGCGCGTTGCCGGAGCAGGACGGTTCAGTGATCTATACGGATAGCAAAAGAGGGCTCAGGGTCAAGACAGCCACCAAGTGGATTTCCTACACAGATCCGATCGCGCCGGTGGACAGTCGTAACGATATCCCGCAGAACCTCGTTGCTTCCGTCCAGTTCGTGAACCGCCACGGCGGATGGAACGGCAAGTTCCTGCTCCGGGACACCGCGGGAAATGACAATATGGGAGACGGCAATGAGTTTGTGTTCCAACAGTACTACGGCTCGTATCCGATCGTGTCCGACGAGAAGACGGACTTCGGGTATATGCGTCTGAACGCGCAAAAGGGCGTAGTTTCAGCCTACGAACGCTCTCTGCTGACGATGGAGAGTCCTGTCGTCGAGAAGATGCAGATGACGCTGGTCGGGGGCGATGTGTTGAAGAATCGTATGCTTCAGCAACCGACCGCATCGCCGGTGCGATTCGTGTACCCGGCCTATGTGCCGCGGTTGACGAAAGAGTTCATAGAGTTGACACCCGCATGGGTCGTGGAATCGCCGGACGGAACCCGGCACATCTTACGTTAGGAGGCGAGCGGGATGGATTGGGGAAGAGCCAAGACCGTATTGATTCTATCTTTTCTTCTGCTGAACGTCCTGCTCGGCTTCCAGCTGTGGAATGATTACAAGGAAACCGGGCCCGCCACCGCTTTTGACGGATTGACCGAGGAAACTCGCGCGGTGATGCAGGAAAAGAAGATCCGGATGGATACGAATGCGAAGATACCGAAAGGGACGCCAAGCCTTCAGACGACGGTGAGTTTCAATCAAACGCTGAACTCGGCGGAACGCGTCCCCTTGGTGCCACCGGTGGAAAGCAAAGCGGTGCTGCTGTCCCGCAACAACTTCGAGGAGAAGTTCAAAGACCGGATTGATCAGGCGGAAGATTATGAGCTGGACCCGATTACGAGTTCGGGGAAGGTGTTTATTTTGCATCAGATGTACGGAGGGTATCCTCTCTTTGAAATGACGCTAAAGCTGTATTACGAGAATCAACAGATTAACGCGTTTCAACAAAGCTATGCTCAAACCCCTTCGGGGGCGGAGGAAAAGGAACAGCCGGTGCTGCCCGCCTACACGGTTTTGGGAATTCTGGTAAAGAATCATCTGCAGAACGGGGCCGTTATCCAGGATGTGCGGCTCGGCTACCACGGGCAATCCTACAACTCTCAGGTGCAGGTGTTTGCGCCGTATTGGCGGGTTGCGATTGAGGGCGACAAGATTTTCTATGTGCACGCGATTAACGGTGCCGTTGAGGATCCGTCGCAGGAGGAGAAGCAAATATGGGAATAAGATTCAGCGTATTATCCAGCGGCTCGACGGGGAACGCCACGATTGTGGAGACGGAAGACGCGAAGCTGTTGGTGGATGTGGGCTTTAGCGCGAAGAAGATGGATCAGTTGTTGGCGGAGCGGGATGTATCGGCCGCGGATCTGGACGGGATTCTGGTGACGCACGAACATTCCGATCATATTAAGGGACTGGGCGCTTTTGCCCGAAAGCACGATCTCCCGATCTACGCCAATGAGAAAACTTGGGAAGAATTGAATCGGCAGTGCGGCGCGATTGCGGAAGCGAATGTGCAGGTGCTGGAAACAGGCGGCGTGCGCGACTTCGGTTCCCTGCAGGTCGAGTCCTTCGGGATCTCGCATGATGCGGCCGAGCCGGTAGGGTACACGTTCCATCAGGGTGAAGAGAAGCTAAGCCTGGCCACGGATCTCGGGTATATGAGCACCAAGGTGAAAGAGAAGATTATCGACTCCGATGTGCTCGTGCTGGAATCCAACCATGATGTGGGCATGCTCCGTATGGGGAAATATCCGTGGAACATCAAGAGGCGTATCCTGAGCGACATCGGTCATTTATCCAATGAGGCGGCAGGCGATGCGCTGGGCGAGTTGTTATCGGGACGTACGCGACGCGTTTATTTGGCTCATTTGAGCAGAGATCATAATATGATGGATTTGGCCAAACTGACCGTGAATAACATATTAGAAGAGCAAGGTATTCGGGTGTCCGACAAGGAAGTGACGCTGATGGATACGTTCTACGACAGGCCTACGCCGTGGGATAAGGTGGGTCAAAAGTAAGACGGTCCAGCGAGTTGGCTTTAGTGTAGATTTCGGCTTGGGTGAGGATTCCTTTTTCTATTAAAAGCTCCGTCAGGGCCTGTAGCACAATCATGTTCTGGTAATGAGAGTCTTTCAAATCGGCAAGCTTGGCAATGAGCTGGACTTCCTGAAGATGAGATTGGGCACGGTTCATTTACATTTCCCCTTTATGGCAGTATAGTTATTTTATAAGGAAAAAGTTGGGTATTGGAAGTTGCTAGTATTAATCTATTATAGTCATAGGGTTTAGAAATCATTCCTATGGAGTGAATAAATAGAGATAGAGGCTTGTAAGTGTCGGAAGTTGGCAAGTGGCCCACCCGAGGGGAGAGAATGGCTGTGAGTTTTTTTGATGATGATTTTTTTACGACGAACGTTCCCGTCCGGGAGCGGCTCGCGCGTTCCATTAGAAGCAAGACGTCCGGAGTCCCAATCTGGGCGGTTGTCGCTGTAACTTGCGCGTTGAGTGTGAGTATTACGGCTTTCACGGTGTCTTCGTTTGGGGATGACGGAAGCGGGAGCGGGTCAGTAATCGCAGGATCGGAGCGGTTGGCGGTAGCAGGGAATGATCGAATTATCCGCGCGGCGGCCAAGGTGAACAGCTCGGTCGTGAGTGTCATCAACAAGCAGAACACGTTTACGGAGGATGGCGAAGATATCGGCGGCGGCGAGTCCGCGCTGGGATCCGGCGTTATTTTCTACAAAGAGGGCAAGATTGCCCGAATCATCACGAACAGCCATGTGGTGGAAAACTCGGCGGAATTAGAGGTCATTCTATCCGATGGGAAGCAGAAGAAAGCGAAATTAATCGGTCAGGATCCGATTACGGATCTGGCCGTGCTTGAAGTCGACAGTGAAGGCATTAAATCGGTGGCGGAGCTTGGAAACTCCGAGCAGCTGCAGATCGGGGAATGGGTCATCGCGATTGGAAATCCGTTGGGGCTGGGTTACTCGCAGTCGATAACGTTCGGCATTGTGAGCTCCACGCACCGGGTGTTGCCGATTTCATTGGGGAACGACGGAAGTTACGATTGGGAGCAAGAAGTGATTCAGACGGACGCGGCGATTAACCAGGGGAACAGCGGCGGGGCTCTTGTGAACCTGGAGGGCAAAATCGTCGGCATCAACTCGATGAAAGTGTCCGATATGGGCGTGGAAGGGCTTGGTTTTGCGATTCCGATTAATGATGCGATGCCGATTGTGAACGAGCTGATTGAGAAGGGGAAGATTGATCGTCCTTATTTGGGCGTGTCCTCCATTGATCTGGCGAACTATCTGGGCGAAGATGGCAGCGGCGAATCGCCGGAAGAAGTACTAAAACTGCCCGAAGAAGTGCAAAATGGTATTATCGTGCTTGAAGCTCAAGGCCCCGCGCTGAAAGCGGGCTTGCAGTTTAACGATGTCATCGTGAAGCTGGATGAGCTGGAGATTACCTCGGAGCTCGATTTGCGCAAGTACTTGTACACGGAGAAGTCCATTGGCGATACGGTGAAGTTATCGTATTACCGGGACGGGAAGCTGAAGGTCGTGGACGTGGTGCTGGAAAGTCGGAAGGACGAGGAGTAAGGTGCGGTGAGCAGGTGGCTGCTGCGGGCGGTGAGGGAATCACCGTAGGTTTATGCCGCTGGCCGCGGTAACGATTATTTTTACACATCATATGACTTGCTAAAAGAGAGGTAACTTACATGTTTGTGGTTTGCAAAGATCATTTGGAGTTAGCTATCGATAAATTCGTTGACGAATATGAAGATGCGCCAGACTTGGTGAACTTGGAGGATGCTCATTTCAACGCTTGGGAGCCTCCGTCCCATTGTGATCAGTGTGCGCAGAAGGGTCAGTTTTTAGTAGTGTAGGGAGGGCTGCGGCTCTCCTTTTTTGTTGGGATGGGGCGGGTGCTGGTATGGGTGCAAGTGCAGTGCAAGTGCAGTGCAAGTGCAGGTGCAAGTGCAAGTGCGAGTGCGAGTGCGAGTGCGAGTGCGAGTGCGAGTGCGAGTTGCTGGTGCCAGTACGGCTAAGGAATCGTGGTAACACTATTTGGACATTTTGGGCGGAGTTTCAGTTCTAAGGAATCGTGATATCACTATGGTGGGCGAAACCGTGGTTTTGGAGTACATATGGGTGGAATAGCGTTAGTAGGATTCGTTACATTTTTAAAGTGGGCTGAAATGGCTAATTAGCGTTATAGGGATTCGTCCCTCGTATTTAAGGGGTTTTCTCATAAATCCTCACTCATTCGCAGGATATCATCGCTTTGAACAAACCAACATTGTAGGAATATGGGGCGATCAGCCTCGAAACATGAACTTGGGCATGCAGGAATAGAAGTCACGAATAGTGTTTCCATATAGTGCACACTCCACTTGTCCCTTGGAGGCTTACCCTCCCATGTCTCAACGGGTCACTGCCCTTACATTCCTTCGTTATGCCTGTCCAAGGCGTGGAGACCAGTCGCGTTTAGAAGATGGGTCAAAGCCCTTACGAATCCCACACTTGGTTCTCTATGCATTGTAAGATCCTGCGAATGAGTCAATATTCATAGTGTTGCGTGTTCGTGAATTAGGCTACTGCTTGGAAATGTAAATCCGAACGGTACGACTCACCGCGCTGAATCATGCCCACGATCATACGGGCAAGCTTGCCAATGAGTTTAAACACCGACACCATTTTCTTCATCCCTTTGACTTTAACATTGTGTTCATGAAACCTTTTAAAGTCCGGGTGCTGTCGGATCAGGCATAGCACTGCTAAAAAGAAATGTTTTCTTAAGGTTGCGTCTCCGCGTTTGGAAAGTTTAATTTGACCCTTATGCCTGCCGGATGTTGACTCCGCTAAATTAAGACCGGCTCGCCGCAGGAGTTGCTGTCCATGAGCATAAAGGCGAAGATCGCCCGCGCAGCCTATTATTGTTGCAATGGTCATGGAACCAAGCCCGTGAATGCTCTGGAGCTGTTCCGTAAGGGGCAGAGACTCTAGCAACGTCTCCATGTGGAGTTCTATGGCATCAAGCGCGGCTACAGCTTCATCATACGCTTTCAACAAGCATTTTATTTCTAGGCGAGCTTCTTCAGGGACATTCGCTTTACCAATACTTCTCTGAGCAACGGACAGGAGTTCTGTCGCCTTGGCTACGCCACTTACACCTCCGACTCGCTTCATTCCTTGCTCGCGCCATGTATCTAATATCTGATCCGCCGAAATGTTTACCAGGTCAGAAGGCAAGGGATAAATACGGAGCGTGGCCAGTGAACGGAGGCGAGTCCAGTCGGGAAACACTTGACTGAACTCCGGGAAGTACAGGTCGATCCAACGCGTGATGCGATTTTTGTAAGTGACGGATTGCTTTACCCAGAACTCTCGCTGACTTACCATAGCCTTCATTTGTTCAAACGTGTCAGCTTGCGGGTTGTACTCCGTATAGTATCCTCTGCTGACCACATCGGCGATGACCAATGCGTCTTTA
The DNA here is from genome assembly GCF_001644605.1 of Paenibacillus swuensis. NCBI lineage: Bacteria > Bacillati > Bacillota > Bacilli > Caryophanales > Paenibacillaceae > Paenibacillus > Paenibacillus swuensis. The sequence continues at coordinate 1,584,032 of NZ_CP011388.1, forward strand.
GGGTCGTTCTTGGAAGGGCTGTTGTCGCGGTTTTCCTTGTTGCGATGAGTCGTTACAGGATTGACCAGAACGACTTTCACACCTTGCTCACGAAGCCAATGGGCGAGATTAAACCAGTAATGTCCTGTAGGTTCCAACCCGACAACAACATAGGAGAGCCCTTTCTTGGCCTGGACATCCTTGACCCACCGAAGCAATCTCTCATACCCCTCCTGGGTATTGGTAAAAGCAAGATGACGAGGGGTAAGTGCCCGACCGCGGTAGTCCGTAATTTGAGCAGCGTGTGCATCTTTAGCAATGTCGATTCCAACGACAGCATGTTTCATGGTGATTCGTTCAATCCGTTGATTTGTTTGATCTTTTTTAGTAAAATTCATTATGGAGCGCCTCCTGATGGGTTTTCTTAAGGGCTATGACCCCGTACACCCCCATCATACAAGGCGCTCCTGTTTTTTGTCCAAGCTCATTTCTTAGCTCATACAGGAATGTTTAGAATTCTTGGTGGCGTTCGGGTACATAGGTTTTGACCGGTGAATGGGGAAGTTGTTGGGCTGGATTGAGTTGGTTTGGTGGACTTTGGTGCAGGGGTTGCCAATTTGAGCGGGAGGAACGTCATCAGAGCTGTATATGTATTTTGAGCTAAAATGGGGGATATCCCGTTGACTCAGTAGAAAGGTTGGGCGGCTTTATGTTGATCCAGATTGTAGCGGTGGGCAAGTTGAAGGAGAAGTATCTGGTGCAGGGCATTGCGGAGTATGCCAAGCGGCTGGGGCCGTACGTCAAGCTGGTGCTGACGGAAGTGCCCGATGAGAAAGCGCCGGAGACGATGAGTCCGGCGGAGGAGGCGCAAGTGAAGGCGCGCGAGGGCGAGCGCATTCTTGCGCAAATCAAGAGCGAGGCGCACGTCGTCGCGCTCGCGATTGAGGGGCAGATGTGGTCCTCGGAGGAATTGGCTGGCCAGCTGGATAAGCTGGGTACCTATGGGACGAGTCACATCTGCTTTGTCATCGGCGGATCCAATGGACTCGCCGATGGGGTGTTGCGCCGGGCTCAAGCGAAGCTGAGCTTCGGGCGCATGACCTTGCCGCACCAGCTGATGCGGCTGGTGCTGGTGGAGCAGGTTTATCGCGCAGTGAAGATAAACCGGGGGGAGCCGTATCACAAGTAGAAAAATACAATTAAATAGTGTATACAGAAACAATTTATTTTTAAAAAAAATACAAAAAAAGAGCATGTCGAGAAAAGATACTTCTCACATACTCTTTATGTTTTGTAGAAGTTAAGGAAATAAAAAAGATAACCTACTGTCACGTAGAAACGTTTCAGAGTTATCTTGTGCCATATAATATGGCTCGTGATACTATTTTATAGTATATGCAAGCAAAATGAAAAAGTCAACAAGTTAAGAAAGTAATTTTTTCCAATCAGAGTAATTGTTATTACCCATTCTTTCAAGTAAACGAACATTTAGATCATATTTATTTTTTTTGAAGTTTTTATTATTAGAATAGATAATTTTTTTCAAAGGTTTTTTTAATTTAGACAACTTTTCGTATGATCCTAGTACCTTTAAAGTATCATAAAGATTTAATACAGCGGCATGCTTAGTATGTTTTTTTCCTCCATTTACTGTTACAGTTCTGATTTTTTGAGCAGGAGACATATTCAATTTATTTACTAGTATAGGCAAAATCCTAAATGTAGATGCAGTGGAAAATCGATTTATTAAAGAAAAATGAGCACATTTGTTACGTAACTCTCTGATAATATCTAAAGAATTTAAGAATAAATCCCTATCTGAGTAATTTAATCCAAAATCTTTTAAAACTTTTTCTAATACTACTTTTCTTGAATAATGACAAAATCTTTGAAGTGTGCCAAAATCAAATGTTTCGATTGCTACCCAAAGAGGGACAACAATTTGTCTACTATCCTTTTCATACAGATTACAACCTGCTGGTGGTGTGTATTGATTAGAAGGAGTGGAGAATATATTAATATCGATAAAATCATTGTTTTTGACCAGAAAATATAGAAATTGAGGTTTGAATAAAAAGAAATCATTGAATTCATCTACAACTTTTCTGTTTTGATCATGATACAAGGGATATTTATCCCCTAAAGTTGTTTTTAAGTCTATGTAGTTTTGTTTATTTGTGTACTGCATAGTGTTCTCTGGTGTCCTACAATAGGACTCAGTAAAATGTCGTGAAATTGATGTTTTTAATTTAGTTTCGAAATCATGTAAAATTGAAGTAACATGATTAGTAAGAATTTTGTCAAATTTGTGCAATCTTACGAAGTCATCAAATGATGCAGTATCATAATTTTTTACCTTATCTCCTGGTTTAACAAGCAGCAAATCTTCAATTCCATTGATTACATTAAAGTAGTTATTTTTATTAACGTAATCAATAAAGAAATCTTTGTTTTTTATAGTTAGTCCCCTAGTGATTAACAGGTTATGCTGATCCAGTGTAGATTTAAATGGCTTAATCGGCACGATACCCCTCCTTAGTCATATTATACTATATTTTGAGTTTATAAGTTGTTAGCATAGGATAAAATCATTCTGATTTGACTGTAGATCTTTGAATGGAATAATAAAAAGTCATTAAAGAAACCACTCCTTCTCAGGAGTGATTTTCTTTACAAGGAGAAGTATATGTTATGGTCAAATCGTACTTTGTGCTTAGATACATCACGGTGAACCTTATCATAAATAGGACCAATTTTTTGCGAAACATATGAGGCGGGGGCATGGACTTGAATATATGTGTGTAGGTTGAAAGGTGGTCATCATGAAAACCCCAAACTACAGTAATGACAGAGAGCATTTTGGGTTTGTCTGTTGATGAATAAGGAAAACTTTTGCAAAGTATGTTCTATTGTGTTATGTTTTGAATGAACGTTCATTCGACGGATGGGGTGGCATATGTTTTCACAAAGTCAGCAATTAAAACAGAAACTATCCGAAGGATTCGAGGAATTAGTTTCAGAAAGTGCAGTAAGACAAATAATTATTCATGCAATTGAGGTATTTTCAAGGAAAGGGTATGTAGGAGCAAAAATTAAAGATATTGCCTCAAGTGCAGGATTCAGTCAAGGTTATGTTTATACATATTTCAAATCAAAAGAAGAGATTTTCACAAAAATAGTAGAGCTTGCCTCAGAAGGAGCAGGACAAGCAGTTCAATATGCTGCTGAAATGTCCGGATCACCTCTAGAAAGAATTACTTGGCTAACTGAAGCCTTTTTGTCCCCAGATAGCATTGCAATGCAGCATTGGAAATTAATTTTAATTCAGACGGCTACCTCGGATGCAATTCCTAAAGAAGCGAATCGAATATCAAAGGAAAATATGAAAAAACCATTTGAACACCTAATTCCATTAATCATACAGGGGCAAAAAGCTGGAGAAATTATCGAGGAAGATCCATTGTTATTAGCTATAACCTACTTTTCTTTCATTCAAGGTTTGGGAATTGCCAGAATGCAAACCACAGGGCAAATTCCTTTTCCTTCAACGGAAATAGTCTTGCGATTTATGAAAAAGGAAAAGTGAATTTGCCAATAATGTGGGGAGGAAATGAATCATGGTAAAAGTGTTTAAGAATGAATCGGGTAGAACGCAAGTGCTGAGTTCATATAATCGGATCCTTGAAATGTGGTCGATAGATTTCCAAGAACATGATGTGAAAAGCAAGTATGGTACGACCTATTGTATTACTTCAGGAAGTAGGGGAAACCCTCCGCTTCTATTATTTCATGGGGTTGGAGATAACTCTGCGGTCATGTGGGTCTTAAATATTAAGGAATTATCCAGGCATTTTTACTGCATATCCGTTGATACTATTGGGGGTCCTGGAAAGAGTATTCCAAATGAGAATTACAAGAAGAACTCGTTTAACCAAACCGATTGGATTAATGAAATTGTGGAACATTTCAATATTGAAAACTTTAATATAGCGGGCGTATCCAATGGTGCATATATGGCATACAACTATACGACTGTTAATAGCGAAAGAGTTAATAAAGTAGTTTGTATGGAGGGAGGAATGGTTACTAAGCCAATTAAAACCATGATACAAACCCTACTTTTGATGTTTCCTGAAATACTGATTCCAACGCATCAAAACATGCTTAAAATTATGAAGAAACTAAGTTCGCCTAACTCCGATATTTTTGATAAATACCCCTCAATTGTGGAGCATCTAGTTCTCTTAATGAAAAATCATAATCAGCAAGCAATGTTTGTTCATAAACTCGAGAAATATGATAAAGAAAAAGGTGCAGCTATAAGAAACAAGCTTTATTTTCTAATAGCAGAACATAGAATTAATATTAGAAAAGATTTCATAAATATTCTGGATAGTGACGGATTCCGCTATAAAGTGATTCCTAACGCGGGGCATGGCATCAACCATGAACAGCCAGATATAATTAATAATGAAATTATTAGATTTTTGAAAAAGTAAATATGATTTACCATAGAATTTCCTGAACCGTACCATAAGTAAGAGCATATTTTTTTGTTAATTCCTCTGGGGGGTTGTATAAGTGGCTCACAAAAGATGAACTGTAACCCTTTTTGTGGACACGTGCGCCGGCCTTACAGTGTCGAGAGGTAAAATGTTTATGAATGCGTTGGTAGTCGTTCTTATCTGAATTATTCACGTTCTTGCCTCACAGCTTCTGCTTTCATCCAACGATAATACCCACTACGACTGACTTCAGCAACATCACTTAAATGACTCGTTAGACCTTTTAAGTTGTATTTACGAGTGGTAACCTAGCTCAAAGGTTTCTGAAGGGGTTAACGTGTGGGCTTCACCTGCCTTTCTAGATCGTCGAGCTTTTTAGGAACTCATTCTCCATCTCCAACAGCTTAATCTTAGCCTCGGCGCGCTTTAACATCTCTTCCGTAGTTACCTCCTTTGAGGATGGTCTACCTTTACTTCCCTTGCCTCTGCGGTCCATTAATAATCCCTACTCTCCATGTTCAATCCGCGCGCTGCGCGGCTTTTTTTATTAGCAAAATCTATTTTAACCATCAAATTATTTTATTTATTATACTCTAGACAGTCCTGATAGTATGATATATTATCCAATTGAGGAATTTATTATATAGCGAAGCGAGGGATTTGCCAATGAACCAAATGACTATGGGACAAACCAACAAAAGCTTCACCAAAGCCGGATTGCTCAGAATACGTGAAGTGTTGGCAGGGCATGTCGACTCCGGGAAGATTCCTGGGCTTGTCGCCTTGGTTAGCCGCAACGGGGAAACTCACGTCGAAGCGTTGGGAACCATGCAGCATGATGGTGGCGCACCGATGCGCAGGGACACGATCTTCCGCATGGCATCCACATCCAAACCGGTCGCAATCGCGCCGGCTTTAATCCTGCTCGATGAGTGCAAGCTGCGAATGGACGATCTTGTCGAACAATGGCTGCCCGGCGTAGTACCGGCAGGCGTATAATTCCATTTTATCGAGCCGTTCGACTGCAGGGACAATACCCAACCTGCGTTGGACCCGCTGTACCAATTTTTATTGCTGATAATGGCAGGGTCACCGGTAACACCAGGAGATTGGATCCAAAAAGATACGGTAAAATCGGTTGTCGTTCCGAAGGCAGTTGCAGAGGTTTTTCCCAGATCAAGGTATTGGCCGGCTTGTGTAAACTCCAGCGCTTTTCCGATCCGTCCGTTTACATACTGCGGATTACCGATAGCGGTAACCGGGACGGCATTTACAGAACTGTCTGTTACGTTGCCTTCCATTTTAAGCTCCAACGAAGGATTGGCCGGCAAGGGGCCGTTAGCGTGCGTGACCGCGACGTTTTGCCATGTCACTCCGCCTAGCAGCACCGCAGCTGACATTACCGTAATCGCTAACTTCTTGAACATTAATTTCACTCCTTGATTTGTTTTTGCCAACTGAAACCACATAAATGGACTTGTTACCATGATTATTATGTGGATTTAGTTTGACTAGTTTCATCCTACCGCTCATTCATTAACGTAACATCAAGGCAAAGTAAATAATTGATGTAATTTTCACGAGGCCGTAAAAAAGCCATGGTCAACGGATTTTCTTCCGCTGACCATGGCTTTTTAGTTGGATTCGGTTCGTGCCGACAACCGGGAACGAATGCCCTTGCCGTCCCACAACACTTGCGTGGATGCCTCTCGATTCTTCATCGCGGGTTCTTCAAGCAGGACAAAGAAATTTTTGGCGGGCAATTCGCCCAATCCGTGTTTCGCAGTTAACCGGTCCAAATACAGCTTGCGCATTTGGCCCAAATCGTTGGAAAGGTTATCTCCGCTCTGCGAGAAGCAGTACAGAACGCTTGCTACCGGCACACGCTTCGTCCGAAAACGCTCAGAGGCTCGCAGATAGAAATCCCAGTCCCAGTAATTATAAACTTCCGTATCAAACCATCCCAATTCCTCGTGTAAGCTTCGGCGGTACATACAGCCTGAAGCGACAAAAGTCGAAAATGTGCGCATTTCCCGAGGATCATCATTATAAGCAAACAGCAAGCGGCTGGTCGGAATCCGGCTGCCGTCGGCATCCGTCCTATAGTCGAATATTTCCACATCGGAGTAAACCAGATCCTGTTCCGAGAGCTGTTCTAACATCCGTTCCATATGTCCGGGCAGCAATAAATCGTCATCGTCCAGCAACAGAATAAACTCGCCTCTTGCCTTCTCCAGGGCCAGATTTCTCGCACGAACATGTTTAACGTTAACATCGAGGTTTAACAATACGATATCCAGCTCCGGATAGGCGGCAACGGCCTTCTCAACCGATTCGCCATGATCGTTCACTACAATGACTTCAAAGTTGCGATACGTTTGCCTAACTAATGATTCAAGCATTTCGGCCAGCACAGCGGGACGATTATACGTTGGCGTAATGACGGAAATCAATCCTGTTTCGCCGCCCGTCCATTTCTTCTCCTTCATTACACATCTCCCCGAGCATGTAATCGTAATCGGTTTTCATATCCTTGTTCGGCAAGCGCCTTTCGTTCTCCTGCGTGACCTCAGAATTTCTCAACGGACAAGGTGCGACGCGTAGAGGCTTTGACGGCCGCAACCAGCAGCAGCGCCATTAGCCCCATCAGACTTGCCAGAACTACAACAGACACGCCTGACGTGAAACGGTCCATCGCGTAACCCGTGAATAACGGAAGAATGGCCCCGCCGATTCCGCCCGAGGCGATTAAGAGGGAAGTGGTGCGTTCGGTGTTTCCAGGCAATACTTGATTTGCAAAAATTAACCCGATCGCAAATATGCCCGACATTAACAATCCCATGAGCAGAATCATAAAGAAGCTAACTGTAAATCCGTCCGCAAGATAAAATAGAATAAAGACCGCCACGGCGCCAAACGAGCTGACCCCCAAATACCGCGCATAACCGCTTCGTTCGGCTACGGAACCCGCAAATAAACGGCCGACAGACATGCTGGCCCAGAAGAATGACACCGCTGCCGCTCCTGTAGCCGTACTTACATTCAATTTATCAATCAGGATGGATGGCAAAAAGTTAACAAAGCTCATCTCAATGCCGACGTACAGCAGGAAGAAAGCCGCCAGAATGAACAGCACCCATTTTTTGGAGCCGCCATAAGATGAGGGTTGATTCTCTGTCAGTTCCTCTCCGCCCAGCATCGGCTTCGCCAGTAATGCGTCGGTTTGCCCGAAGGACATGAAGCTGAACAGCAGCAGACATAAGACAGAAATACCCGCAATTAAAGGGAAACTCAGCCTCCACAGATCCAAGCCAATCAAGATACTGGCAACCGCAGGCATCAACATGGCTCCCAAACCGAAGAACACTTCAAGACGGGTCATGGCCACCGCGCCGCTCTTGGCGAACTCAATAACAATCGCGCCAATGATCGCTTCCACCATACCGAATCCGTATCCTGCGAACGGAGCCGCAACCAACAACAGCGACCAGTCCGGCAGGAAGCTGTACAGCACCTGGGCCGCGGAAAGACATGCCAATGCTAAGATGATGGTACCTCTTCGTCCCAGCCTTCTGGACCACCATGGTCCGCTCAGTACGCCCAGCAGAAAACCGCTGAATTGCAGAAAAATAAGCACGCCGCCGTCTGAATACACTTTGCCGTAATGATGCAGTAAATCCTCCAGCACCGATCCGACAATGACGTGCGCTAAACCAATTAACAAATAAGCCAGACATCCGGCCCATATAAATTTCTTCATTTTCATTACCTTCCTCTGTCAAAGCAATCGCTGTGAATCCTCTTGAATCCTCTTTTCTTTCCACTTTAATTCATGATCGAAATTCCCGGTGATCTTGAGGCGATTTCCGTAAACGATCAGCACATCGCCTTCTTCTAGCTTGGTGTGCAGCCGCACGGCCCGAATGTTGGACTCTCCACGCTTAATAAAGAGGAGCTGAATGTCAGTCTCCTCATCCGTAATTTCGGTCCAACGTTTCTCAATCCAACGCGAATCCGGCGGGATGGGCACTTCTATGAACCAGTCGTTCTTATCGAGGAACAAAGCCTCTTTCACCGCGATTTCATGCAAATCGTAGTGTTCAATCAACTGGACGTGCACTAGTCGGGTGAGTCTGTCCTGTATGGCCGGTACCTTCGACGTCAACAGGATCACAGTCAACCCTCCGGCAATCCAAGCAGCTTGTTTAACCCCGAACTGCTCCGAAAGCAAGGCGCTGAGCGTGGAAATCAGCACGGCCAGGGAAAACACACCGAAGAGAATCAGGAACATCGCAACTCTTCGCCGAAACGGGTGACGCAGAATCATCTCGGATTCCTTCGTCGTGAAGCCGGTAGCCGTGAGCATGGAAATAACCTGGAAGCGGGAGATATCCCGATTAAGGCCGGTCATACGCATGAAGACGACGGCAATTTCCACAACGAGCAATATAATGGCCAAGTATAAGCCTATAAATATCATAGAATGTAAACCACCTTTGTCAAAGTCCTTAACAGACTTTTACCCTGCCGTCAGGGGCGTAAACCGGATAACCAGGAAAGCATCATGTCCGTTACGCTTTGCAATTGTTCTTCAGGCGTGATGGAAGCGGGTTGATCGCCTTTCTGGGCGCCGTAGCTGCCGAACAAAGCATGATTGCCGCCTTCCACTTCATAGAACACCGCGTCTGCAGGAAGCAAGCTCTTGCTGGTATCATATTTGTCTCGGTTGAGTACACCGTCTTTGCTTCCCGTAACGGATAACACGGGCATGTTGACCTTCGCCAAGTCTCCCTTCGATTCCGGATAAGAAGCCATGAAGAAAACCCCCTTCATGATCTCGGGGTGTTTGGCGGCGTAGCGCGCCGCCATCGTCCCGCCCAAGGAATGGCCGCCGATAATGAATCGTTTCGTCTCCCCTTTCGATGCCTCCACGACCGCATCTGCGCGGTCCGCATCAATAATGGCCAAGTTCATCGGCATCTTGACAATGAAGGTGCGGTAACCGTCTTGCGCGAGTTCCCTGGCGTATGTAGCGTAACTCGCGGGTTTCACCAGAGCGCCGGGGTAGTAAATGATAGACGTCCCGTTCGGTTTCTCCGGCTCAAACCGAATCATCTTGGATTCATTTGTCACGGTTACCCCTTCACCGCTCTGCATAGCGCGAACCGCCTCTGCCGACGGTTCATAAGGATTTAGATAGATCGCCGCAGCCACAACCAGCACAACCAGAAGGGCAAGTAAAGACCAGCGAATTGGATGTTTTCTCATCGGTTGAACTCCTTAAGTAAGTAAGTAGTTATTCATTCTATCATACCCCAAATTCAGGTATAAACAAGAAAACCCCTAACGGAGTCTCTCCGATGGAGGGATCGCGTTTAGAGGCAGCCAAGATTATCGACGTCCTGTCCATTTATTCCTGAACAGAATCAGCATTGCCGTTAATACTGCGTAGATTCCGAGCACCGCAAGAAAGGTCCACAGCCGTTCCTGATTCGAACCGTCCGCATACAGGACCGGTCCTAACCCAAAGAACGAAACCAATGCGTAAAGAACGATAAAAACACTATAAACGATCGCTTTCATTACAGGTACAACGCGTAAATTAGGATGGCCAGGATGATGCGATAGATAGCGAACGGAATGAGTTTAATCCGGTTAATCAGCTTCAGGAAAAACCTTATGGAAATCAACGCGAAGATAAACGCGCTGATAAAGCCTACAATAAAAAACGGCAACGCATCGACCGTGAAATATTCCCAGTTCTTGATCATCGACAGGGTACTGGCACCCAGCATGACCGGCACCGCCATAATGAAAGTAAAGTCGGACGCCGCTCTGTGACCCATTCCAAGCAATACCCCACCGGAGATCGTGGACCCGGAACGCGAGAAGCCCGGCCATAAGCCTACACATTGAAACAGCCCCATACCTAAGGCTTGCTTGTAAGTCATGCCGTCGACCGTATCCGTTGTCGTCTTAGGACGAAGTTTGTCTGCCGCAATCATCAGCAGCGCTCCGATAATTAGTCCGAATATAACTGTTCTTACCGAGAACAGGTATTCATCAATATAATCTTCGAACAGAAAACCAAGCACACCCGCGGGTATTAACCCAACCAGAACGTGAGTAAGCTTCAACCGATGGTTCGGTGTTAACGAGCTTGCCGAAGGAATGGTCCCCGGCTCCGCCTGTTCCGGAGGGGCCGCTTCAACCGGAACTTTACGGCTGAGGCCTAACAGGTTCATGAACCTGTCTTTGAATACCAATAATACAGCCAGAATGGAGCCTAGCTGAATGACCACTTTAAACGTGTTCGCCACCGGTTCCGAAAACAGTTCTTTGGAATGCAGCAACATGTCATCCACGATAATCATGTGTCCCGTAGAAGATACGGGCGCGAATTCAGTCAGTCCTTCAACGAGTCCCAGCAAAAAGGCAACGATCAATTCCCAAATATTCATAATAGCTTGTCTCCTCGTTCTTAATAAAATAGTTCAGGAAAAATATAATGGAAAGCCCTTGGAATTGCAAGGCACTAAAGACACATGCCATATTTCATATCTATGTAATCCGGCCCTTCCTAAACCGAGTTTAACTTAATCCTTGTCTTATGTGCAAAAAAAAGAGAGCCGCGTCAAAGCTCCCTTAAAGTTTTCATTTTACATGTGTCAACGGAACAAGCGAAGCAGTCCGTTCCCTTGCGCGTTTGGCGACAGCCCTAAAGAAACGGTACGACGCTTTAGTTCGCTGTATAGCTCCGGTTCCGTAACGGCGCGGCCCAGACCCGCTTCCAGAACACCGATCAGAATCGCGGCGCCTCCGGAAACGTGGGGAGCCGCCATACTGGTGCCGGAAATATAGGCGTAGCTTCCTCCTGGAAAAGTGGACAGCACATTGACACCCGGCGCGATCAGATCCATCTGCGGATTGGAATTGGAGAATGTCGCCACACCTGTATTCGGGTCGTAAGCGCCCACTTCCAACACCTCCGGATAATATCCCGGATACGCAATTTCATTCGTGTTGGCATTTCCGTCGCCGTTGTTCCCCGCTGCCGCCACCAACAGGACGCCGGAACCCTTGGCGTTAATGATGGCGTTCTGCAGCGGAGGGTAGTTCACGGGAGAGCCGAGCGACATGTTGATTACACGCACACGCTCTCCGTTCGGTCCCGTCCACCCTACAGCGATGTTGATCGCGTAGGTTAACACATCCGAGTTTCCGTTCCCCTGCCCGTCCAACACTTTAATGATGAGCAGCCGGGTAGCGGGAGCGGCTCCGGCCACGCCGATGCCGTTTAGGTTGGCCGCGATCGTGCCGGCCACATGGGTGCCGTGACCGTTGAAATCTCTGACATCCGTTTGGCTGTTCCCTTCCGTCGTGAAATTCAACGTGCCGATGATGCGTCCTTGCAAGTCCGGATGGTTGACGTCGCATCCGGTATCCAGCACCGCTATAACGGAGCCGAACCCGAAGTATCCGATATTCCAATAATCGGGAGCGTCAATCTGATAAATGCCGAGCGGCACTTCATTCGCGAAAGGAACCACCGACGGAGCGTTGCTGACCTCTCTCGCATCTTTCCCGGTGCGGTCCGCGGCCTCTTTATCCTGTAGCTTTTTCGCTTCTCTGTCTTTATCTGTGACATATCCTTTGTCCTTATCCCGATCCGGGTCATATATGACAGGGATTTCACCATCCGGCAACCAACGCGTCAATTTATCAAACTTCGGCGGCTTGTACTTTGGCGGCTTCGGTTTCCCCTTACCGGGTTTATTCTTATCCGGTTTGTTCGAATCCGGCTTGTCCTTTGAATCATCAACCATCACTTCATCTCCCCTATATGCTGATTTTGTGAACATGGAACGTCTTGCATTTCCATTGTAGAGCGAAAGACTTTAGTTGAATTCGGACAAGTGCGGAATATTGGGGTGCGCTCACAAAAAGGGGTGAACCGTACGGGGAGAATACCTGCTTCTGGCGGGTGAAGCTTTCAATTCGGTAGGTAATTAAGACGCAAGCCGGCATATGCTGTAATAGACGTGTTTAATTGCTCAGCATTTTGGTTATGACAAATACATTGAAGGGGAGGCCTGGACATGGAATATGATTTCATCGTTAAACTGACATTCGCGCTGATTGTAGGGATGCTGATCGGAATCGACAGGCAGCTAAAACATAAGCCGCTCGGGCTAAAAACCTGTATGATATTGTGCATTGCCAGCTGTCTGGTCACCATTGTATCCATTGATTCGATGAAGTATTTGCACTCCGTCAGCATTACCAATAATGATCCGATGCGTCTTGCCGCCCAGATTGTATCCGGCGTAGGCTTTCTCGGGGCGGGCGTGATCCTCCGCAGAGGTCATGATGTTATCAGCGGTTTAACCTCCGCCGCCATGATCTGGTCCGCTTCCGGACTCGGTATCGCCATCGGAGCCGGTTTCTACGCGGAAGCGTTCTATACGGTGTGCCTGCTTATTTTTGCTGTGAATGTATTGCCATGGTCCCTTCGGAACGTCGGGTTTATGCGGTTAAACCAGAGAGATATCTTTGTGAAAATTACGCTGGAGCCCAATATGCAGTTGTCGGATATTATTTTGCACATTAACGGTCATGAGGGGTTGGGGGTTATTAAGACGCTTAAAGTCAAGGATCTGGAATCGGGAATTCAGCAAATGGAGCTTACTCTTTCCTCTCCTCACGTGCGGTTTGCGACAGATATTTATTATGCGATCAAAAAAATGAATCATGTTCGGGATGTGGAAGTCGAGCACTTATAACGAATTATAGGCTCCTGTGATCTAGTATAATTTTGTTATATCAAACAATAAGTACCAATCTTGTCTGGAATAAGGTACAATAAGTTTTAGTTTTCTAACGGTAACCAGGGGGTCCCATGAAGAAACATACAATGAAATTCGCACTTACGGTCACAACGATCTTGATATTATTGACGGCAACAGGTTCAGCCGTTTTCGGGGCAAGCGCGGCTTCAACGCCCGTTACAATGATGTTCGCGGGAGATATTCTGCTGGACGGCTATGTCGGCACGCAAATCAAGAAATTCGGTATCCATTATCCATGGATGAAAGTGGCGCCCTCCTTACGCAAAGCCGATATTGCATTCGCGAATTTGGAAACATCGGTTTCCGTACGCGGTAAACCCGAAGCGAATAAGATGTTCACGTTTCGCTCCGAGCCGAAAACGCTCGATGGCTTGAAAGCTGCCGGGGTCGACGGGGTAAGCTTGGCGAATAATCATATTCTGGATTATGGAACACAGGCTATGTTGGATACGATGGTCCATCTGGACCGCCGAGGAATCGGAAGGACCGGCGCGGGCAGCAGCAGGGATCAGGCCTTTAAGCCTTATGTCAAGACGGTGAAAGGCAAGAAAATAGCTATTCTAGGCGTCAGCAATGTGTTCAGCAGCAGCAGTTGGGCAGCAGGCGCCGAAAAGCCCGGGGCGGCCTCAGCCTTAACGGAAGAACCTCTGTTGTCCCACGTCCAAAAAATCTCCTCCGGCAGTGACTTCACGGTCGTTTATCTGCACTGGAACAAAGAGTTTCAATATACCCCTGAGGGGTATTCGCGCACGCTGGCCAAGAAGCTTATTGATCACGGTGCGGATCTGATCGTTGGCGCGCACAGCCATACGGTCATGGGCGGTGAATTTTACAAGCATAAGCCGATTTACTATTCCCTTGGGAATTTCATCTTTAATCAGTCCGCGAGAGGCGGCCCAAAAACGGTTCTCTCCATGATGCTGTCCGTCACCGTATTAGACGGTAAAGTTACAGGCCGGATTATCCCCGCCAAGATTATTGGCGGTCAGCCGAGATTAATGGACGCCAAGTTTAACGCGGCGATGTATGCTCACTTTAACAAGTACTCTTACAACGCCAAGGCTTCGGCCACAGGAATCGTTACCGAGAAAACTTCCGGTAAGTAAAGATATTAACAAGAACAAGCCCCTGTTATGGAACCTTGTGTAAAGCAGGTTCATGACAGGGGCTTTATTTGGCGTGAAAGTGCGGCCATAAGTTCGGTTAAGGTTGTGAGTCTGTTCATTTCCTCCGCGCTGATGAGTTCCTCGTATCCCGTATTCGTTCGGGCAATTGCACAAGGATATCGGGTGGATGGCAAACCCGGTGCGAGCTCATCCAAATGCAAGAAGGTTACAGGGTAGCCCAGACTATGAACATATCTCTTCCATTCCTTGCGCATACCGGTCATGCCATAGGTGATTTCACATAGTTTGCAGGGATAGGTAGACGGAGATACGGTTTTGTGAATGAGGTCCATCAGACCATGAAGCATCCCGCTTTTGGCATTATAAACAAACAGGATTTCTTGAACTTGAGCCATGGCAGGTTCCAGCCTTTCGGGCATTTATAAAGTAATCATTACACCTATCTTAGCAAATCCAATGCTTCGTTGCACAGAACGTCCGAATTGGGTCAGATCTGTATTTGCTGTATAATATAGTTGAGATTGATGTATCGACTGACCCCGAAATGAGGTAGACCTATGGCGTTTGGTATTAAACGAGCAGAATTAACCGCATGGAAGAACACCGTGGCGAGCGGCAATATCGCCTTTCTTACCCACTATTGGGTAGAGCCCCGATTTCCGGGCATTCGTACCGTTACGAAGGTTGGTTGTTCGGATTTGAGACGATTAAAGGCCTGGTGCGTGGAGAACGGACTGAATCCAGCGTATATCCATCACCGTGAAGCTTATCCCCACTTTGACCTCATAGGACCCAAACAGAAAGAAATAATGCGTAAAGAGCAGTTGTGGGAACAATTGGAGCGATTCGGAGTGAACTGAGTGACATCAAAAAACCTCCCCGCTGTCTCCCGCAGGATTCAGACAAGAAGGTTGATCTAGAGGAAATAAAGGTGTCAGATCTTTAATTCCCCAAGCTTAATAAGTTCGACTACCGCTTGTGAACGACCTTTTACGTTTAATTTCTGCATAACGTTGGAGATGTGGTTACGAACAGTTTTTTCGCTGATGAATAATTGCTGAGCGATATCCCTTGTCGTCTTATCTTGGACCAATAGTTCGAATACTTCCCGTTCACGGTTAGTTAATAAAAATTTGCTTTTGTGGTCGCTACCCTTCATTTGTGCTCACCCCTCCTTGCTCGGGCTATGTTTGGTATACAAGGTAAAGGGATACAGTCAAATTCAGTTTATGAAGAAATGGGGGTATTGGTGCGATTGTCAAGAAAAATAGGCGGGTTCAAGGATTTCAAAAAAAACTCAACCCTCAGTATCGCTAAAGGTTGAGCCAGATGGCTGGGTTTATGGGGTTGTAGCAGGAAACATCCGCTCTGCCATAGCGTTAAATTCTTCTACAAAAGCCTGAATCGCGTGCCCCTTGCCCGCTTCCTCCGAAATCCGGTTGACCCGTGATACGAAATCCGGATTAGCTGAAACATAGATGTTCTTCATTCCGGGAGTCATCGCCGTAACTTGCTTGGAAATGCGCTGCTTTATCTCATCCGCCACGTCATCATAGCGACTCGTTTCGCTGTTCCGGGAGGTTATATCGGCTTTAGCGTTCATCCCCTTCTTCTGTTCCTTCTCATCCAGTACAACAGCCACGTAGACGTTCTGATCGGTAACCAGCACGTTCGCCGAGCGTACTTCCGGCATCGCCGCAATCCTTCTGGCCATTTGCCGGCTGACCTGCATCTTCGTATTATGATGAGTGTCCACGTCATGATTCGGTGATTGCAGCGTGCGGAAATCGGCCGGACCGGAATGAGCGTCGTCGTATTTCTGTGTCTCCCGATGACCATCCCCTCCGCAGGCCGTTAAACTCAAAGTAAGCCATACTCCCGCCGCAACGCTCATCCATTTGTTTCGTTTCATCGTGCTCACGCTCCAGTCAGATCAATAGGAAATCTCTCCCTTATCTTTCAACCGAAGCCTTGGCCTTATTCGTATTATTTCACAGCAATGAATAAAAGTAATAGCTCCATCGCCAACGTTTCGTTCAATGAACAGTAAACGCGGATCCCGTCTTCAGGCACAATAGAGTTGTCAGTTCTCTTTACGCAGAACCATAACTCTAGGCTGAAGGAGATGGATGAATTTATGAAGAACAAGTCCTCCAACAAGACGATCATCAGCTTGCTCTTGTCGCTGACGATGATCATGACAGCAACCCCGCTAACCGGATCCGCCGCTTCGCCGTCTACGCTGTCCGTTAGGGACTACGGAGCGAACGGGACGGACACGCTCGATGACAAAGCGGCGATTCAAGCCGCGATCGACAACGCCGCTTCGGGGGATACGGTATTTATTCCGGACGGAACGTATCATCTTAACGGTACCGTCAGAGGCAAGACAGGCGTTGCCATACGTGGACAATCGCGTGATCACACGGTCATCCGGTATGTGGACAGCCCGGAAACGTATATGTTCTATTTCTACAACGTGACGAACGCATCTATTAAGAATATGACGCTGGACGGCGGCAACAGCCTGGTCGCCATGTCGGCGGTGGTTTCCGAGTTCGGAGACCATAATGAAATGAGCGGATTGAAGGTCAAGGATTTCGCGGCGGTCGAAGGCTTCGGTCCCCACGCCCTCTACGTCATCGGATCCAATCATGTCCGGATTACGGACAACAATGTCTCCAACATCGGAGCGGGCTCCATCTGGGGCGCCGCGGTTCGCGCGGGCTGGGACTCCAAGAATGTCGCAGTCGAACGAAATGTTATCGCGAATACGGGACGCGGAGGCATTCTTATCAACGACGGAAGTTCCGGAGCCATCGTGCGGGGCAATCAGATCACAGGCTCGGGGCTGAAGGAACATGGACTGTCCATTGAACTTCATACGAATACGGATAACTCGATCATTGAGGATAATCAGGTGGATTTCTGGATCAGCGCCGTTCGTTCCAAGAACATCGCGGTGCGCCGAAATATCATTCATCCGACAGACGGACGTGTCGGCTCAATCGGACTAGAGATCATGGCGGAGAATGCCGTAACGACGGACAACGTGGTTAACGGGGGACAACAGGTCGGCATCCAGCAGTCGCCGGGAACGGGACACCAATTGTGGGGCTATAACGTCGTTAAGAACATGGTCATGTGGGGTATGCAGCTTCAAGGCGCAGGCTCCGGAGAGACGGAACAATACCAGTACTTCTACAGAAACTCCTTTATTAACACACAGCTTGGCAATCCGAAAGCCGCTTACCCGGGGTATGAAGGAAATGGCGTGCGCATTCACGGCAATTCGGAAAATCTGTCGTTCGACAGCAACCTTATTTCGAACAACGGGCGCAAGGCCATTGAAATCACGGGGGCACCAGGGGTCGATAAGCTCAGCTTCACGAACAATATCATTTATGGAAACAAGGACGTGACGATGGATCCTTATCCGGTTGCCGCGCAGCATCTGGAATGGTCGGGCAACATCGTGCACAAGAACGGCGCCAACGCACAACCTGTATCTCGCGGATTCACGAATCCGAAGCCCATTGCCGGCTTTACAAATCCAATCCTCGTTCGTGTGGGTGAACCGGTTACGTTTAGCAGCACCTCGACGGATAACGGATCAATCTCGACTTTTCTGTGGGATTTCGGCGCCGGTCTTCCAAGCGCTTCAGCCAATCCTACTTACGTCTACGACAAAGCAGGCGTCTATCGGGTAACGTTGGTTGTATGGGACAACGAAGGACGTTCAAACTTGAAAGAGAAACTCATTCTGGTTAGTCCTACTCGCCCGGACATGCAGAAACCGACCCCGCCAACGAATCTTACGTCTCCGTCTCTCACGGATGAAACTGTAACGTTAACCTGGAGCCCGGCTACCGACAATATCGGGGTTGTCGCCTATGACGTGTATAAGGACGGAACCCTTGCAGGTTCTTCGGCCCCGGGCGAAACTTTATTCACGATTACGGGCTTGTCGCCGACAACGAATTACGCCATCACGTTGCGCGCTCGTGACGCAGCGGGTAACGTATCGGATGCCAGCTCCGCTCTAAGCATAACGACAGAGCTCCCGGATTCAACTGCACCAACTACGCCGACCGGTCTATCCGTCGGTTCCGTAACCGGAACCAGTGCATCTCTGACATGGACGGCCTCAACCGATAACAAAGGTGTAACGAGTTATGTCATTTACCGCAACGGATCCCAGATTGGCGTGACATCCGGCGCGTCCAGCACTTCGTATACGGCAAATGGCCTCATTCCAGGAACAGCAAGCGCATTTACTGTGAAAGCCAGTGATGCGGCGGGCAACTTCTCCGAAGCAAGTAATGAGGTTACCGCCGTGCTGGCTCCTCCGGCATCCGGCACCGTCTATTTAAGTGACTACAGTTGGGATTACGGTGTGGCGGGCTGGGGCAATATCCAGAAAGATAAATCTTCCGACGGCAAGCCGATCACACTTAATGATGTCGTATACGCCAAAGGCTTGGGTACGCATGCCGCATCGACCATCATCTACACGCTCGGGGGAGAATACGATCGGTTCCAATCCGCCGTCGGCGTCGATGACGAAACATACGGCAATGGCGAAGTCAGCTTCGAAGTGTGGCTGGACGGCGTAAGGGCGTTCGATAGCGGCGTCATGAACGCAACTTCCGAGACGCAGCTCATCGACGTGGATGTAAACGGCGTGAACGAACTGAAGCTGATCGTAACGGGCGGCATCGCCGGAAGCGATTGGGACCATGCGGACTGGGGAGATGCCCGCATTATCTATCCGGAATGAAATAAGAAATAAGCAAACGTCCGACTCCTTGGAGTGCGGACGTTTGCTTTTGTATTCCATATTATTTCTTGGAATTGTACCATTCTGTCGCTTGCTTGATTAAATCTTCTCCGCCCTGCTTCTTCCAATTGCTTACGTAAGTGTCGAAATAGTCCACCGGCTGATCTCCAAGAACAATCTTCGAGGCGGCTTCAACGAACATCGTTGTAGCGGTTCCAAACTCGCCCACTTCCGGAAGCGAAGATTTAATCGCGGGCATCCCTAATGTAACGGAATCATACCCGTCCAGCTTGCCGACTTCGTATGTTGCTCCTAGCAATTTAACGGCTTCTTCGCCAACCTGAATTTTCATATGCGCTTCGTTCCAACCCGCTAAGTTAAACGCCAGTCCACGCCAAACCGAAGTTTTGTTATCGACATCCAGTTGTTTATTGTAGAAGATGTTGCCATTCTCTTTCGTATACGTGATACCCGGAACGCCGAAGTTCACAAATTCCTGACCTTCTTCCGTTACCAACCAATCAAAAAATTTAATGATAGCTTCCGGATTTTTGGCGGCTGTTGTAATATTAAATGTTTTGTTGAACGGCAATCTGCCGTATCCCGCTTGTTCCACACCCGGCGCTTTAGGCGTCGGAATGACAGCTACCTGCGCGCCCGCACCCGGAAGAGATTTGTTCAGACGGTCTTGCCAGTCCACCACAAGATCGGGAGCATGCGACCATACCGCGACTTGACCGCTTTGAATTTTCTGCTCCCATGTGTTGCGTTTGTTTGTCATGAATTCGCTGTCAATCAACTTCTCATCATAAAGCTGCTTTACAAAGGCAAGAGCTTCTTTCATCTTGGCGCTCGTATTGCTAGGAATGACTTGACCGTCTTGCAGCGTCCCGCCATGAACGGAAGTACCGAACATCCCCAGAATACTGTCCAACCAACTGAAATTTTCACGCGCGGAGAACGGGATTAAATTCGGATCCGCCGCTTTTAACTTGCGAAGCATATCCAGAAACTCATCGGAAGTTTTCGGAGCTGCGGTCACACCGGCCTTATCCATCAGATCCTTACGCACGTAAAGTACACGGTTTACAAGCGAATCACCTTTAGGGGCTTCGGGAATGCCATAAATTTTACCGTCAAGTTTAACACCGTCCCAGGCCGCCTGAGGGATGACTTTCTTCAGATTCGGTCCATACTGATCAATGAGTTCGTCAAGCGGAATCAGTTGTTTATTGATGTATAATTCGCCGTCCACGCCGTATCCTTGGACTACATCCGGAATTTCGCCGGCGGCGAATTTAATACGGCGTTGGTTATCCGCTTGACCTTGCGGCAAGAAGATCACTTCTAAATCCGTGTTCGTCTTCTCAGCCAGATACTTCAGTGTAGGATCATCCATCGACTTCCCGCCCGGAACAGGCTGGCTGAAGTCATTGGTCATAATCGACAGTTTAGCTGGCTTCACCGCCGTTTCTGCAGGAGGAGCTGAATTGTTCTTAGCAGCCTCTTTTACCTCATTTCCCCCGTTGTTGCCCGACGAACATGCCGCCATGGAACCCATAAGTGTTAATACAACAAGAGCGCTGACCCACTTTTTTGTTGCTTTCATTTCTTTTTCCTCCCCGGGATAACTTTGATTAAACTATATATGGAGATCCGTTGGATCGACATACCGTACACTAAATTGACACAATTAGTCTTTATTCTTTCACAGAACCCAATGTTGCCCCTTTGACAAAATGCTTTTGAAAGAAAGGATACAGTACTACAATCGGAGCGGTGGCCAGCACAATCGTTGCCATCTCAAGCGCTTTAGGAACCATGGACAAGCTGGATTCGGCTGAAGCTCCGGCGGCGATATCCGACATGGATCCCTGCATCAGGAAATAGAGATACATTTGAAGCGTTTGCATACCGCGATCGGTAATATAAAGTAACGGCGTAAAATAGCTGTTCCAATGACCTACGGCGTAGAATAACAGAAGCGTGAACAAGATAGGCTTGGAAAGCGGGACCGCGATCTGCCAGACAATGCGATAATCACTCATGCCGTCCACTTTGGCAGCCTCGAACAATTCTTCAGGCAAACTTCTAAAAAACGTAATGCACAGAATCATATTGAACGCGCTGATGGCGCCTGGAATGACTAATGCCCAGATGGTGTTCAGCATGTGGAGTTCCTTCACAACCATATAGACCGGAATCATCGGTGCCTGGAAAATCATCGTGAAAATCACGAACATCATGAGAACTTTGCGGCCGCGAAGGTGCATCTTTGAAAGCGGATAGGACGCGAACACGGTTAACACCATGTTGATTAGTGTCCCGATAACGACGACCTGAATGGTCATCCACGCGGCGCTCCAGAAAGCATCCGTGTTGGCGACCAGCTTGAAATGCTGCAGAGTGGGCTCCACGGGCCATAAAAACACTTCATTATGGATAATCGCCGAAGGTGAGCTTAAGGACCCTGCAATTACATGAAGAATAGGGATTAGAGCTATGATGCTGAGAAGCGACAATAATATAATGTTGAATCCGTCGAATAACCGTTCACCTGCGGATTGTTTAATTTGCATAGGTTGATTCCTCCTGTTTAGTATAGGCCTTCCCCGGTTAATGACTTGCTTATGCGGTTCGCGCCTACCAGCAAGATGAATCCGATGACGGATTTAAACAATCCGATCGCGGTTGTAATACTGAATTGTCCGTTGATAATACCCGCGCGATAGGAATAGGTATCCAACACTTCACCGATTTCAAGCGTCATCGGACTGAGGAAGATGTAGATTTGCTCAAATCCAACGTCCATGACATTACCGATCTTGAGAAGCAGCAAGATTACAATCGCGGGAAGTAATCCTGGAAAGGTGATATGAACAAATTGCTTCCATCGGTTCGCTCCATCCATCTTGGCGGCTTCGTACAGCGAAGGATTAATGCCTGATAGTGCGGCCAGGAAAATGATGGCGCTCCAACCCATCTCCTTCCATACACCCGCCCCCACCACAACTGAGCGGAAGTATTCCTTGGAATTCAGAAAGTTTACCGCTGGATCGCCCATAGAAGTAATTAAATTATTGACTAAACCGGATTGTGTGGAGAACATCATATAAGCAAGACCGTACACAAGCGTCCATGACAGGAAATGGGGCAAGTATAACAAAGTCTGTATGGAGCGCTTGAACATCATGTGGCGCAGTTCATTCAGAAGACAAGCAAGCAGAATCGGCGCAGGGAAAGCGAATGCAATCTGATAGAAACTGATGACAAGCGTATTCTTAATAATCCCGTAGTACTGCGGATTCGTGAACATGACTTTGAACCATTGCAAACCCACCCACTCGCTGTCGGCGAAGCCTCTGAAGATGTTATAGTCTTGGAAAGCGATTACACTCCCGAGCAAAGGAAGATATTTAAACATAATGAAAAACACAATCATGGGAATTAGCATCACATAGAGCGCGTGGTTCTTCCTGACATATCTCCAGAAAGACTCTCTCTTGACAGGTTTGCGCAGCGCCTGATTCATGCTGATCGCTCCCGGCAACGCTTGTTCATTACTCATCTTGCTCCACTCCTTCTCTGTTATATGTTTATTATAAATCGCGGTCTTTTGAAATCGAATAGAGGATGTTTAGCCGTTACTATGACGATATTTGGGAGTTGGAGAAGAATCACAAAAAAACCGAAGCTCTCCATACTGGAGCGCTCCGGCTTAAGCCTGACGTCATAGACCTTCTCTATGAATCCATTCGCCTTTTATAATCATTAGGCGTCATTCCGTAATGCTTTTTGAACAATTGAGAGAAATAAGCGACATCTTCATAGCCTACCGCATTGGCGATTTCATAGACACGATCTTTGGTCTGCAGAAGCAGATCCCTTGCCTTCTTCATACGCTCCGCGACAATATAGGACCAAATTGTCATCTTGGTCTCCTGTTTAAACAGCGTGCACATATACGATTTATTCATAGCTGCCTCGTCCGCCAGGTCCTGAAGGTTAATCTGTTCACAGAAATGTTCCCCGATATAACGCTTGATCTGGCTGATGGCTTTAATCGTGGGCTGATCCCTTGCCCCGCGCATCGTGTCCATAATCCGGTTGCCGCCCTCTTCCAGCCGTCTTACAGCACATAAGCGGAAATAACTCCGAAGTCTCAATACCGGAAGTTTGGCTTCACCCAGACCCAGATCTTTACCTTCATCCAGCTCAAGTATGAATTGTTCTGTTGTTAATTCCTCTATAATCGTCCTAAGCCACAGGTTGGAAAGCGCATTGAGCAGATAATAGTTTCCGTTCACCCAATTCTCCAGCATATCCAGCGTGTCCACGATGAGTAACGGCAAAGTTGCCGCATTAAGCGTACGAATCTGCTCCAACCATGAATTCATCATCCCGTGATGATGGGGAAGCTTTCGTAAAATCAAGTCAGCCGCCACGCGGTCCCGATCCCGGGTGATGCTCATCTGTGCTTTCAGCAACGCTTCGTTCAGCAGATCCTCATCCACAGGTTTCAGAATATAATCCAACGCGTTAAGCTGAATACTCTGTTTGGCATATTGGAAATCATTGTAGCTGGAGACAACCATGCATTTCATCCAGGGATATTTCGCATTTATCTGTTCAATTAATTGCAGCCCGTCCATAATAGGCATCCGAATATCCGTAATACAGATATCAGCGTAACATTCCTCAAGCCAGTTCAGAGCCGCCTGTCCGTTCTCCTCCAACCCCGCAACGATGATTGTATCTGTACATTCCTCAACAGAGACACTCAGGCTCTCGCGAATGACAGGAGCATCATCGACTACCAATACACGGATCATAAGCCATCATCCTCCCTTGCGCTGTCTTGAGCCACCCGGTAGGGAAACGTAAGACTAACCTTTGCTCCTCCATACGTCGAGCGGTCGACTTCAAGTGTCGCCGAATGATCTCCGTAAAACGTCATAAGCCGGTAACATACGTTAAGTACGCCTATGTTCGATAATTGTGTGAAGTTCTGTTCGGGTTGTTGCCTGTTCAGTTTGTTCCTGAGCTCCCGAAGCTTCTCATCCGTGAAGCCGATTCCGTTATCCAGAATATCAATACGCAGCGTAAGATCATTTAACCGATAAGCATTCACTTCCACGATCAGCCCTCTTCCGGTCACTTCGTACCCATGCTTTATGCAATTCTCTACAAACGGCTGAACAATCGCCTTCAGACACTGCGCTTCTTCAATGAAAGGATCGGTATGAATTCTAAAATCAACCGCATCGCGATATACGCTTTCCATAACCCGGATATAGTCCGCCAGATGCTTCATTTCCTGCTTAATGGTAACAACCGCTTCCTGATAGTTGGAAGTATATCTAAGCATGTTGGATAGCGCTACCGTTGTTCTTCTGATTTCCTTGTGACCTGCCAGATGAGCCATGGAATTAATGGATTCCAGCGCGTTGTAGAAGAAATGGGAATGGATTTGGGATTGCAGCGCGGACAGAACCGCCCTCTGCTGGACAAGCCGTGTCTCCGCAAGTTGAATGACCGAAGAATCAATACGCTCCAGCAAGTGATTATAAGCGGCTCCGAGTTCGGCCACCTCATCCGTGCCTTGCACATTCAGGCGAATGTCGAAATTCCCCATTCTTGTCTGTTTAATCGTTCTTCGCAGATCCTTGAGCCGCTTTGTAATTGAGTTCGCCAACCATACTACCAGAATGACAGCGAGCAGAAGCCCCGTTCCCGTCATGATAATAGTCCAGTTGCGAATATCGGTAATACTCTTGGCCAAATCACTGTATGGTATCAACACGAGAACCTTCCAGCCGATCCGGGGGATGGACTCATAAACCATCATTTCCTTGGTTTCCGGAATATATTGAGACCCATGGGCTTTCGGTTTCAATCGTTCTTCAAGCGAGTTATGGATCTTCGTTGTGATCCGCTCGGACTCCGGTGAAGATACAATAATGCCTTTCTCATCAACAAGCATGGCATACCCGTTATGACCCAGGTCAATTTCATCCAGAATCTCCCTGATCGCCAACAGCGATAAATCCATAACAACATATACCATGTGCCCGTTATATATAAGTTTGTGATAATAACGCAGCACCGGTACTTCAACCGGATAGGACTTGCTGTCGGTATAACTTGGAGAGAAGAGAATCTTTCGGCCGGTTGTCGGATTTGACGGGTCATTCAGTACATTTAACTCATCTTTTAATGAATATTTGGTGTTGAGATAGATTTGATTGTTCTTATCGCTCCTGAAAATACTTTCATACCCGTTCACATGATAGATCATGATGGAAAGCATTTCTGGATGATAGGTGACGAATGGTTCTATAAATCGGGAAGCCATCGTCTGATAAGCGGAAACCGATTGATATTTGTTACGCGCCACCGCCCATTGTCTCAACTCTTCACTGCTGATCAATGTTTGGAAAAAATGCTGGCTGTCGTTCATGTACCGTCCCAAATTCAAATTAGCCTGCTTCAGGATTTGGCTGCTGAAACGCTCCACATCATGATCAATCGCCTGTGAACTCTTAATGAAGCTGAAACTTCCGATGACGGTCACAACGAAAACAATAATAGATGTAATCATAAGCATGAGCTTCCACTGCAGTGAACTCCTGATGATATTCAGCATATAGATCCCCTATCCTGCATTCAGCTGTTAGTCTATTTATACTAACAGCTTCATCATTTCCCGTATAGATTGCAGCATAGAACATCCTTATATGTTGATGGATGGGGGTAATTCATAGATGATGCGGCCGTCTAGCAATTCGGTTGTAACTTTCGGCGCGGTTCCCGTATGCCAGTCCGCGAATAACAGAAGCGGAATACTCATCGAACCGCGAAGCGGATTAACGAGCATCTTCCCTTCCACAGCATCGCAGACGAATCCTGCGGCCGCATCCATATATCCATAAACGGCAACCCCGCGCGGATAGAAGCTTAAATTATTACCGTAGAACGTTTCAAAGAACATAGCGGTCTCTTGGGTGTTGGTTGTACATTGCCAACTCCAATAATTCTCCGCAAGTGTTATCAAGTCAATTCCTCGATAAGCTGCGGCTATATCGCGTATCAAATTCATAGAAATCCAGCCTACTTTGGGGGAATGACTGGCAAGTCCAGGAACGAACACACTTGTGTCCTCCTGTTCGATATAGCTCGTATGCCGGCTGCCGTAGCGACCCAAAGTCTTCTCTGTTGACGATACCAGGTCACTCTTCAGTCTGCTTGACTCGAGTCCGGTATCATGTCCGACCATATCCAGCAGGGCGAGGCCGTTGGCTGTATAGATGTGGTGAGCATCCCAGCCCGCCAGTTCTCCGGATTTCGGCTCCCCTGTCCAAGGATCGATTGTACCGTCCAACGTTCTGGTTAACGTTGCCGCGTAATGATCTTCCAGCCAACCTTCATCTTCAATCGTTTCCAATGCTTTCTGCTGAAATTCGCGGAAATCTTCCAATTCGCCATGACCTGCATATTCCAACATCTTTATACCTGCCTGACATGCGGCGAGCGACTTCACACCAAGATATACTTGTTCCGATCCGTATTGAATTGCCGGCGAAGCGTCATCCAGTGTGTTGGCGCAGCCTTTATTCGGGATTCCGTTGCCGGTCGTATCGCATTTGACAATGAAGGACATCAACTTACGAATAAATGCTTTGTGCGTGTTCAGAACATCGGATTTACCTGTTCTTCGCCAATGCGTGTAAGCAAGCAGAATGTAGTTGGCGCTTTCTTCCACTTCCATTTCATGAGGGTAAAATTGTTTGGTGCTGTCCCCCATCACACCCATATCATGCGAAAGGAATACCGTATCTCTGCCTCTTTCTCCAAGGCAACTCTCCCCGTCCTTAGCAAACAACGGCCACTGGTGTAATTCATATTCAAGCAGTTCCGGCCAAACGGTCAGATAGAACGGTCCTTGCGTATATTCTACGTCCACCGTGGAATGGAAATAACAATTGCCTTCCCAAACCGTGAACCAATCTTGTCCGTTCTCTCTGACAACCCACCAAGTATTCATCAGCCATGAGTGTAATGTTTGAATCAGAAGTTTCGTCACGGAATCACCCAGCGTATGGTTAGACAGGATATCATGAATCCTGACTGCATTGGCCTGAACTTCTAACGCGTTCAAAATAGCCCATTCCACAACCTGTTCCAGATTCTCAAATCGTCTTGTGTACTCGAACGGGCAGTTGTGACCCAGCACATTCAGCAAAGGCTGATCGTAAACGCACCAAGCAAGAGACAGAACCGAACCTTTCTCACCTTTGGAAAGGGAAAATGGAGCGGCAACGCCTTGCCCCTTCCATTCCCCTTGCAATATCGCTACTTGATCCGTACATGAAAATCGCTCTTCATGATAGCGAATCTCTCTGCGCGTATCATCCTCTTCATATGGACGATAGATGGCGGAGTCATATCCGACCTCTGCCACCCTGCCTCTAGAGTTCCATGAAAATCCCTCACCATGGATTTCCAGAAATGCATCACCTTCCACAAGGTCTTCCGTTTGCGCAATCCAACGGAAAGAGGATGGCATTCGGTCTACGGCAAGCTCTGTGTAAATTACCGGAACCGTACTGAATGCGGCATCTCTTGGGCGAAAAGGAATCGTAACCGTCAGTTTCACACGAATACCCGTTGCGGCATCAATGCCGCTCAGTTTCATGGAGCAAGCGCTTGAATCCTGATCCATAAACTCGAACAGATTCCCTTCGGCCGTCAGCGGAAGAACCAACTCCCGTTCTTGCAGTTTCACACCTGCTTTTATATGTAAAGGGATGCCCGGATGCTTACCATGCCTGATCAAATAAGCCTGCCGGTTCACAGGATCCCAAGTCATTCCAAGTCTCGAACCCAATACACTTAAACAATCTCCCATAAGCTGCATAATTTACGCTGTCTCCTCCCGAAATTACCGATGTACCCTTTAATTATAGCCACTCTATAGGATGTGCTGTACTGGGCAGTATTTCGGTAATTGTAGGAGAATGTTTGGCAATGCGACAATACTTGCGGCAACGGATGAGAAAAGCAGCTCCCTGAGAGATTCTCAAGGAACTGCTTCTAATCAGTACTGCATACTAACATTCAGCACCTGTCATCTCGTTGGTGAATACTCTCTTATACTCCTTCGGAGGAAGCTTTGTCGCGGACTCGCCCGCGTAGTGAAACTGTAACGCCCTGCGTCGCTTCGGCGAAAGATTGTAGGGTGTGCCGTGCTTTAGCAGACCATGGAAAAACATTAGCCCACCGGATTTCAAAGGAACAGCAACATCCTTCTCTACCGCAATCCCCGAATCACACAGTTGCCAATCGCGTATCGCGTAATGCGGCGTTGCTCCTTCGGCATGTGAACCCAGAAGAACATGCATACAACCGTTATCGAGTTCCGCCTCATCGAGTGCGATCCATACCCCTACGACAGGTTTATTGAATGCGAGATTCCCATAGGCCATATCTTGATGCCAAGGCTTCTCGCCTCCGCCCATCGGCGGTTTCAACAAGGCCATCTCCTGAACGAGCTTAGGTTTTTCCCCTAAAATCATTTCAACTTTTTGCAAAATTTCCGGATGATAAGCGATTCGTTTCAGACGTTCATCATTTTCCACAAAGTTCGTCACTTTTCTTACAGCTGACTCGCGTTCCTCATCTGTTTTTAATTCACTTACAGGTTTCACGAATTGCAGCGCAGCGCCCTTCGAATCGACAAAGATCATTTCCATTAAAGCGTTGGTGGCATCCTGGACCTCCGTCATATGGAGCACTTCCTCAATTGCCAAAAAACCGTTGACCGAATATTCCTTCAGATGATCGGAAGTAACCTCTTCCGGACGCGCATACTTGTGAGCAATTCGGTCATATCGATATAACCGGCTCGATATTTCTTCAGGAGTTAATTCAACTGACATATAACACACCGCCCATTTATAAAATTTGTTTGCTGCCTGAATTCAGTTTAAGTGAATTAAGAGCGAAAACAAATGTACTTTCTAGTGATTTAATTTATACTATATGACATAAATTACTCATAGGAGTTGAAGTTTCATGTACAATCCGGCATTCGAATCTATTCAGATCGCATCCATCTACGGTAAAATTGCTTGTGAGCGAACCTGGAGATGGAACCGCGGCAGTATTCCCTTTGAAGACTTTGACCTTTGGTATATATGGAACGGCGAGGGCGAGATCGTCCTGAATGGAAATAAACAGCGACTGGGCAGGCATCAATGCTTCTTGTTCCGTCCCGGCGACAGGGTGGATGCCTGGCATCATCCGGAGCGGCCGTTAACCGTAACCTATATTCATTTCTCTATAGACTCGATTACGGATGAGTTCCCCGGTCTGTTATCTAATCATGAATTCAGGACTCCCTTCTATTTCGAAGCTTACCTGGAACGCTTTGTTCATGTGATGACTATGAAAGAATTGAACCATCATGATGAAGCTCGATTGCTGCTCAGACTTATTCTTCTTGCCTTCGAACGAGAGTGCGTCAGCGCACTGTCTTCATTAACGCGAAGCAACCACCCTCATTATGCCGTCATGACCGAAATTGCCGCGTTAATACGCGAAAATCCTGCGAATGTAAATAGTGTTGCCGAGTTGGCGGAGCGGGCATATCTGTCTCCAAGATACTTCTCGCTCAAGTTCAAAGAAGTAATGGGACAAACCGTAGAGAGGTATATCATCGAGAAAAGAATTGAGAGAGCTGAGCTTCTTCTAAGCACGCATGGTATGTCCGTGGGGGAAGTGGCGGATGCCTTGGGTTATCAAAATATTTATTATTTCAGCAAACAATTCAAAAAGGTAAGAGGCATAAGTCCGTCCAAAATATAACAAACCCGCCAACTCCAAAGGGAGTTGGCGGGTTCTTAGGATTATGCATTATTTAAGCCATTTCTCAAGCATGTTATTCAGCTGCTTCGCGGCCTTATCCGGACTGCCGGTTTCCACGGCTTGGGCAAGGGTTTCCTCGGTCTGACGTTCCAACAGGTTTAAGCCTACTTTGTTCAGAGCGGACTTTACAGCGGAGAGCTGCACCAGTATATCCTCGGAACCGCGTCCTTCTTCAATCATCTTGTGAATGCCCCGCACTTGCCCTTCCACCCGCTTCAGCCGATTTAACAGCTTTACGTCGCCTGTCCGGGTTACGACAGATTCCGCATCCATGAGTGCGGAATCCATTTCCGAGAATTGCTCGCCTTGTTCGATCTTCTTGTTTTTCTTGGACGGTTTATCTTTAGCCATAGACATCCCTCCTAGCTTCTTACGGATACTATAGCGGGTTTTGTCCATAAACGTCAATGTTTTCCAAACCGATCAGGTTGATTTCAAAAAAGACAAAGCCGACGTGTGCAAAGCCTCATCCGCCATCATGACACAAAACAACATTTGCAAACGGGTGTCATGGAGTTGCCCCAGTAACTTCCTGAAGATTTTCCCCGCCTCCACCTCTTGTACGAAAGCCAATTGCAACGCGTGGGAATAGTTGCGAAATAAAGGTTTGGTCAATGTCCTTTCAAATCTTTTGCCTGTAGCCGCGGTGTACATCTGATGTAACAGGTTGAAATGATGAACCTCGTCGTTCCGCAGCCCTGCCAAAACCCGCTGATGAAACTCGGTCGGTGCCAAATCCTCCAAACGATCATAGAATCCGATACTCTCCGTTTTCCGTTGCAATGCTTCTCGCAGCCCCGCGACAAATTGATGATACCCTGCGAACGATTTACCAAATCCGTGCATGAGCGGCAATGCTGAAGCTTCCTTTCTTGCTGTCCCTTCCATCCGCTGTCCCTCCAACGCTCCAAATGGGTGTATATCTACGTTATGCGGTTCAGCGGCGTTTTTGACAACTAATTTCGATTTCATTTTACTTTGTTACCGCGACGGGGCCGTCTCTGTTTTCGAAGGGATCTTGCTGCCAGCCTTCTTGCCGTATGTCCACCGATAGATCATGGCTAAACACATTAACCCCCCGGCCAGAATCAAATAAATGTTACTAAACACCGCCGCGTTACCATATGGATTCAGCACATTCCAAGGTACTTCGGCTCCTTGATCGACTATTTTGCTGTATACACCGGCAGCGATGGCCGCGGCTATGAAGTTCAACATGGACAGAAGTCCCATGCCCACCCCGGTTTGATCCTTTGGCAATGTTCGGGAAACGGTGTTGGAAAGGGCTACCATCATTGAAATCTGACCCAGTTGGCCGAAAATCAGGAATACCGCAATCCACAGAGCGTGAGCACCAGAAAGAACGGAGAGGAGCATGAGGCCGATGAACATGAGACCGGACGCCACGAAGAACAGAAAAGCACTTCCTTTCGTATCCGCGAGTTTGCCCGCTTTGCGTCCCAGTAAAGCCGAGAAAACGGCCGCAGGCACCAGGACTAATCCAACCCATCCCGGCGGAAGCTGATTCACTTGAGCAAGCAGTAAAGGGCTGAGAAACGGAAGCGAAAAACCAATGATGTTGATTCCGAATGCGATGAACAGCCCCCACGTATATTGTTTGTTGCGAAACAGCTTTGGCTGGACAAAAGGAGCCTTGACGGCATGAATCCGCCACAAGAATAACACGAACAAGATCGCGCCAGTTCCGCCGGGAAGCCAGGATTCATTCGTTACAGCTAACAGAAGCGAGGCAACAGCGCCTGCCAGTAACCCGCCGCCCAGCCAATCCATCGACACCTGCTTCACCGTTGTATCCGTAAGATATTTACGATAGAAAGGCAATGTGAATAACGTCAGCAGCGGCAGGCAGAACAGCCACCGCCAATCCAGCACACTGACGATGAACGCGGACAGCATAGGACCCAGGGCGCCTCCCAGCGCTAACCCGGCCGCAGCCGTTCCCAGTGCCCTGCCCCGCTCCCCTTCAGGAAAATATCGCAGGGGAATTAACATCCCGGTGGCCGGAATCACCGACGCGCCCATCGCTTGAAGTACGCGTCCGACCAGCACCATGCTGTAAGCTTGTGACGTGAGACCGAGTAATGATCCGCCGACAAAGATCAGAATCCCGAAGGTAATCAGATTCCGTAACGGGAACCGGTCAGCCAGTTTACCGTAAATCACAGCGCCCATCGCATAAACAAGCATATAAGCCGACGTTACCCAACTCACCTGAGCGAGAGACAACTGAAATTCCATACTGATTTCCGTCAGCACAATATTAAACATGGTCGCGCTCATCACGGATAGAATTAAAGTAAATACAAGCGTCTTCAACAACCGTTCACGATGTTCAAAAGGGGATGAGGCTGCTGCATCGATTAACTCTTCCTTGCCTTGGTTGGTTTCCATTTTTATAGCCTCCTCCAGGTTGTTAGTTAGTACTAACTAACATTCAATCTTCAAAAAAACTAGGGTTGCAACGCCCTAGTGTACATCTCCACACTGATTTCAATAAACGTATCCATGGTCATATTCATCACCGACGACGGGGAGTGGAGATTGGTCATGGCCGCGCCGTAATTCATGTACATAAATGCCAGCGCCTGGCCCTCAACAGGTGTATTTCCCACAAGACCCTTGGCCTGCATCTTAACCAAATAATCTTTCAATAGCTCCAGAAGTTGCTGCGGATGCTTGCTCGACTGCTTCCTAAGTTCCGGCAACTGATGACTTTCCTTGTTCATAATCTGAATCAGTTTGCGATTCCGTTTCATGATTTCCTGATAAGTCCGGCTTACCAAGAGCAGATCCGTCTTTAAATCCCACACCATCTCCTCGGAGAAAATGCGCCGCATCGCTCCCGCATAGTAGAAACGTTCCAGCGCTTCTTCAAGCAGTTTCTGTTTATTGCCAAACTTACGGAACAAGGTCATTTCACTAACCCCTGCCATAGCGGCGATTTCTTTGGTTGTTACGCCGTTGTAGCCCTTCTCCGACATTAAGTCGATAGCGGCAAGCAGCAATTTATCATGTGTTGTGGCAGCGACAGAGGTGTCCATTCCTTAAGCCTTCCTTCCATAATGTTAGTGATCACTAACAACCTAACATGAGTGTAATCCTTAGGGAAAAGATTGTCAATAGTCAAAGAAATAACATTTGGATTATGGAAGGTGTGATGTGTTCTATGCCCTTTTTTGCACGGAGAATACCGGTCCTTTATGATTCAGTTATCCTTTACAGCTATTCTTCCTTAGCATACAATTTACCTATTACATCGACTAGGAGTAAAAGCAATGAGTCCGGTTGACTACGTAAATAGCAATTTTCGAATTACTGCCTACTCACATGCTCTCAGAAGAGAGCAATTCGCCTTCGGCGAAGCTACTTATGATGGTTGGTTCCTGTTGGCGTTAGAGTTAGGTACATTCCGTTACACCATTGGAAATGAAACCGGTATTGCCAGTGTCGGCGATCTTATAATTTGCCCACCTGGTTTACGTTTTTGCCGACAAGCCTTGGGCGTACTCAGCTTTCATATGTTTGAATTCGAATGGACGACAACTGCCGGTCTCCCCGTCCTCGCTAGCGAAATTCACCTCTGTGGCAAAAAAAGCTTGCAACACCTTGACAGGTTTGCAAGCACTCTGGACTTACTTAGCAAGCTTGAGATTCATCCTGGTTCAGACAGCCGTGTGTGGCAGGAATCCATGTTACGCGACCTTGTACTGTTAGTGCTGTTAGAAGATCACTTGTCTCCTTACAAAGAGGACAGTCGGGACCGGCCATTCATCGCTCAAGCGATGAAACTGCTGCAACGGCACGCTTTCGACAACACCGGGCTTGCCGCAGTCGCTTCGCAGCTCGGTCTGTCCTTGTCTCATTTCTCTGTTAAATACAAGCAACTAACTGGCAGTTCTCCTTCACAATACGTGACCGCACTACGCATGCAGAAAGCAAAGATGTTATTAATTGATACACAGGAACCGCTTGAGTGCATTGCCCCTCAATGCGGATATCAGAACGGGTTTTATTTAAGCCGAGTGTTCCAGCAGTTCTATCAGACCAGTCCATCGGAGTATCGCAGGCGCAATCGTGTTTAATCAACTAGATGTCTATAAGAATATCCTCACCTTGCACCACAACAGGATATGTTTTTATTCTCTCTTTCATGTTGCAAACAGCCCTGCCCGAAGGAAGTTCGAACTCCCAATGGTGCCACGGACAGCGGAGTACACGCCGATCGTGTTGATAGTCAAAAATTCCGACTTGCGGAGCGATTAAAGTTCCCTCAATATGGCCTGAACAAATCGGTGCTTTGGCATGGGGGCAAATATTGAGAACCGCGTAATACTGATTGTGATCCAATAAAATTCCGATTTCCTTGCGCTCAACTTGTACGAGAAAGGTTTTGTTTGCGACAATGTCCGATGTTTTGGCGACGGTTACAAGTGTCATAAGAATTCCTCCTCTCTAAGCTTTAAGTCCAAAGAAATTAGCGGCGTTATCGAATAAAATTTTCTGCTTCGCGGTTTCAGACAGCTTTCTTGGCAGAATGTTGGGCTCATCGAAATCCCAATGCGGGTAATCACTGGCATACATGAGAATATTCTCGGCATCGATCATGTCAAATAACTGGATCAGATGCTCTTCCTTCTTCGGCTCTTCGAGAGGCTGGGTCGTCAACCGCACATGATCCGCTATATACTCGCTCGGCAGACGCTTCAGATAAGGCGCCTGTTGGCGAAGTCCTTTGAAATGAGAATCCATCCGCCAGAGCAGATGAGGCAACCAAGCAAATCCGCCTTCTACCAGAAAGAATTGAAGCTGCGGGAATTTCTCAAACGTTCCTTCCAGAATCAGGTTAGTCAGATGAGCCATATAGATTTGCGGCACACAAACATGCCACTCGAGATACGTTCTGGCCATTCCAGCAGCCGTCGGAGATGCCTGTGCCATCATTGCGCCGCCTTGGCCCGGATGAATGCCGATCGGGAGCCCTTTGCGCTGGGCTGCTTCATATATCGGGTGATAGAACCGGTTGCCAAAAGGGATTTTACTTGTGGAAGAGAACCATACAGCTATGACATCGGGATGGTCGCCAAGTCTGTCAATCTCACGGGCAGCCAGGTGAGGATCCTGATGAGCGACCCATAAAGCCATTTTGAAACGTTTGTCTTGGGGCAGCCAATGTTCCATCGTATGATCGTTATATGCGGAGCAAACGGCCTGGGCATAGTCAGGATCCGGAATGCCGGTGATATGATGCCCTGTCCCTGTAAGAAGCGCGTATGTATAGTTATATTTGTCAAGCAACTGCGTCTTCAGAAACGTCGGGTTTGATCCGGGGGCGCTTCCATCCGGAGGTACTGAATCCCAGCGCATACCCCCTTCTTGCTGCAGAATACCTGATGCAAGATGGCGTTCTCCATACTTGGCAACCTCGGTTTTCCAAGGCTCTTGTAGATAAGGCAGCAGGTCTTGACTGGTCCTCCTGCAATGATGCACGTCGCAATCGAATATCATGAGAGAGGCCTCCTCTAAGAATGTTTAATGTCTATAGGCTAAGTATAGATAGGCCTTCCCTCTATGAACATGCAGTTATTTTGCTGAAAGCATATCTTTTTTTTAGATTTGGGAGCGCCCAAAAAGGACAGCCCTCCTCGGCTGTCCTTCTCTTATATCCCCATAAAATACCCATATGTTCGGGCGATCCCTTCCCTCACACCGGTTACGGGCGCCCAGCCCAACTGCTCGCGGGCGCGGGCGTTATCCAGGCAGCTGTGCCGGATATCCCCCGTTCGCGCCGGTTTGTGCACGACCGCTGTGGACGGCCCGTGAAGCTCTCGCACCAGCGCGACGAGCTCATTCACGGACGTCCGCTCCCCTGTGCTCACATGCAGTGTCGCCCCCGTTCCCGCACCTCTGCCGGCGGCCATCAGAGCCTCGACCACATCACCGACGTAGATGAAGTCCCGCGTCTGCTCCCCGTCCCCGTGGACGGTTAACGGCAGCCCTTTCGCCAACTGCTCCATGAACACGGCTGCAACGCCGCCTTCGCCTTTCGCTGTCTGCTTCGGGCCATATACGTTCGCGAAGCGAAGCACCGTGTAATCCAGCCCGAACAAATCGCGGTACACCTTGCAATAGCGCTCCGCTGCCAGCTTGGACAACCCATAGAAGGACACCGGCTCCGCCAGATCCGTCTCTGTGAGCAGATCGCGCTCCAAGTTGCCGTATACGGCCGAAGTCGAAGCGATAACAACCTTGACCGCTCCGCAATCTCGAGCGGCCTCCAGAACCCGCAGCGTACCGACTATATTAATCCCGGCATCATAGGCCGGATCATCTATGGAACGTTTCACATCAGCCTGCGCGGCCAAATGATACACAACATCCGGCCGTATGCCCCCGAAAATCTCCGACAGCCCCGCTTCCGTTATATCTACGGCATGTAATACCGCATTTTGCGGAATATAGGCTTTGCGCCCCGTAGTCAGATTATCTGCCACATGCACTTCCCAACCTTCGGCCAGAAGGGCTTCCGCCAAATGCGATCCGATAAACCCGGCACCGCCTGTTACCACAGCTTTCATTCACCTGACGCCTCCCTACAACGTTTCTGTAGTGTACGCGCCGGGAATCCATTGCGCCTAGGACATAAGCCCGTTTGCGCCAAATAAAGTGGGATACCTGTCTGTGGAATTGTACGAATGTACGAGGGTAATTGTCGTGTCCACCGATGCCCGCTGACAATATATTGTACTACCTAAACAAAAGGAGGTGAAACCATACCTGTTCCTTTGGGTAGGTATGTCCCGTATGTCAGCTGCTCATTCGAAAGTGATGTTGTTTTCCCATATATGTAACGCTGAACATATTACCGGGGCGGAGAAGTTGCTGCTGTTCTTCGCGCAGGAGCTGCGTCCGCATCACGAAGTAGCGTTGGTCGTTCCGACCGAAGGCGTCCTCTCCGCGCAGGCGAGGAGTATGGGCCTCACCGTCATCGTGCATCATTACCCGGTGTTATGGGAGGTGTATGATCCCGGCCCCGGTTTATTTGAAGCGATGGACCGATTGCTCCACGAGCCCGTTTTCTTTTCTTTAATGGAGCTCATTCGAACGTACCAGCCGGATCTCGCTATTGTGAACACTTCGGTAAACCCGCTTCCGGCGGCAGCGGCTAAAGCAGCCGGTATACCGACGGCATGGATGCTGACTGAAGTCATTACACAGAATGCCCACTCCTCCCTTTCGGCACTGTTAATTGACAGATACTCCGATTGGATTATAGGAATTTCGCAAGCCGTCTTCTGGTTGTTTCAAGGCTCCATCTTTCAGGACAAAAAAGTGCTGCTCTACCCTTCCTGGCATGAGGATACGCTGGACCCGGGGCATTGGCCGGCCCACCGGCAAAGCAAGAGAGCGATGCTGGGCATCGGAATGGACCGAACGGTTGTCGGATATATCTCATCCGATATTTACCCGAATAAAGGCTTGGATCATTTCATTCGTATGGCCGTACATCTCGGGACCAAATATGACCGTCTTTCCTTCCTCATAGCAGGGAAACCGACGGATACCGATTACTACCAATCCTGCCTGCGAAGCATTCAGAGTTCGGGACTCGCCTCCCGGTTTCATCATGTTCGTTTCGAGAAAAGTATCCAGCAGCTATATCCCGCTATGGATATTGTCGTCATTCCCAGTCTGATCGGGGAAGGATTCGGGATGACCGCCATGGAAGGGCTGATTTTCGGCAAACCTGTTGTGACCTATCGATCCGGCGGACTTCAGGAAATTGCCCAACTCACCGGCAATGACCGATACGTCGTGCCGACAGGCGATATTCTCGGACTAGCGGGCAAAGTGGAAACCTTGCTGCGTTCCCCTTCCGAAGCTTCAGAGACAGGCGGCCGCAACTTTACAGCGGTGCGGGAAGCTTTCGGAGTCGGAGCTTACCGAATTCGCCTTCACCATTTCTGGCAAAAGGTGGCTTCTCACCTCATTCGGGTGCGTACGGAACATATGCTGTCGCCAAAGCCGTTTCCCGACGGTTTCCTGGTAAAGAGCCGCTCTTATCCAACCGTATTTCTGTTGGAACACGGGCACAAGCGGCCCGTGGATACGGGGGAAACCTTCCGATATTACAAGCTTCATCTTGCCCCGATCACGGAAGGAACGGATGCCGAGCTTTCCCGGTACCCCTTAGGCAGGCAAATCTCCATGTCTGCGCCATTCCGGCTTCACAGCCCTTCCGTCATGTTGATGAAAGGCAGCGGAACGACCGTGTATTTAACCGCGCTGGGGATGAAGAGGCCTTTCCCTTCCGGTGAAGCTCTCCGCGCTTACGGCGATCCCGAACGCATTGTCGATTTGCCGAACGAGTTCTTAGGCGAATACACGGACGGAGAACCGATGCCGGAACCTGCTGCTCACGTTCATCCCGTTTTGCCGCATGACGGGAGTATCCGCGCAAGACGGGGTCGGGTACGGAAGAGCACGCTTGGCAAGCGGAAACGCAGGGGTAAACTGCGCTTGAAGCGGGAAAACCGCCGCAAAAACCGCCGTTCCCTGAGGCGCCGCGGCTTGCGCGCCACGCGCACGTTAAAACGCCGAAAGAGAAATTAATAACGCATACCAACCGCTGTACAATCCAATGGAAGAAAACAGGTGATCCAAACTTATGAATATTGTCACGATCCTCGGCACGAGGCCGGAAATCATTCGACTAAGCCTCATTCTGGGCAAGTTGGACCGAATGGCCGCAAGCCATACCGTCATCCATACCGGACAAAACTTCACATTCACGTTGAGCGATGTCTTCTTCCAGCAACTTCGTCTGCGAACGCCTGATCACATGCTCAGTTCCCAGCAGTTGTCGCTTGGAGGACAGTTGGCCACCATGTTCGGTCAAATTGAAACGCTTCTGCAACAAATCAAGCCGGATAAAGTGCTCCTGCTCGGCGATACAAACAGCGCGCTAAGCGCCATTCTGGCAGAACGGATGGGGATTCCCGTCATCCATATGGAAGCGGGCAACCGCTGCTACGACCTGACGGTGCCGGAAGAGAAGAACCGCAAGGTGATTGATGCCATATCCAGCATTAACATGCCGTATACGCCGCAAAGCAAGCAGAATCTCCTTCGGGAAGGCATTCCCGTGAACCGAATTATGCTCTCGGGCAACCCCATCTACGAGGTGCTAGACCATTATGCGCCTGAAATCGACGCCAGCCCGGTATTGGAACACCTGAACCTGAAGCCAGGCTCCTACTTCCTGGTGACGACACATCGCGCCGAGAACGTGGATGATCCGGTTCATCTCACCGAGATTATGAACGCGCTCAACGGCATTGCCGAGCATTACGGGGAACGGCTGATTTGCAGCATTCACCCCCGCACCCGGACGCGGATCAAGCAGAACCCTCAGCTGGTTATGCATCCGCTGGTGGAGTTCCACGAGCCTTTCGGCTTCTTCGAATTCGTAAAGCTCGAGAAGCACGCCCGCTGCGCCATCACGGATAGCGGGACCGTACAAGAGGAATGCTGTCTGTTTCATGTTCCTACCGTAACGATTCGAAATACGACAGAGCGGCCCGAAACCGTGGATTGCGGGAGCAACGTCGTAACCGGACTGCAAGCTGAGCGTATCGTGGAGGCCGTTAAGCTGATGTCCTCCTTGCCAAGACATTGGGAAATTCCCGAAGGTTACAACGACCCGAATGTTTCCGATAAAGTTGTCAAATTTTTATTAGGAGGGAAATAAATGTATCAGAATAAAACTCTGTTAGTCACCGGAGGAACCGGATCTTGGGGGCATGAGCTTGTGCATCAGTTACTTCCCCTGGGTCCTAAAGAAATCATTATTTTCTCCCGTAACGAATCCAGCCAAGTGGCTATGAAACGCATGTTTGAGGATGACCGCTTAAGCTTCTGCATCGGGGATGTCCGTGATAAAGAGGCTCTGATGAAAGCTTGCCAAGGTGTGGATTACGTGTTCCATCTTGCGGCGCTGAAACATGTGCCTGTCTGCGAGGATCAACCTTATGAGGCGCTCAAAACCAATGTGCTGGGGACACAAAACATCATCGAGGCCGCAATCGAAAATAAAGTCAAAAAAGTCATCAACATCTCTACGGATAAAGCCGCGAATCCTTCCAATTTCTACGGGATGACCAAAGCCATCGGCGAGAAGTTAATTGTATACGCCAACCTGCAGAGATCCCAGACGGAATTCGTTTGTGTACGCGGAGGCAATGTGCTTGGAACGAACGGCAGCGTCATCCACTTGTTTATGAAGCAGATCAAGGAACGCAATCAGATCGGGATTACGGATAAAGCGATGACCCGATTCTTCCTCACCATGCAGGAAGCGATCGGTCTGTTGCTTCGCGCCAGTGAAGTGGGTGTGGGCGGAGAAATTTTCGTCATGACCATGCCGGCTTGCAAAATACTGGATTTGGCGGAAGTGCTTATGGAATCGCTGGATAAAACCGACGTTGAAGTCATTGAGCTGGGCATTCGTCCGGGCGAAAAAATTCATGAGGTGCTCTACTCCGATTATGAAAGCTTAACTACGGTCCATTACGATGAAGAATATCTTGTGATCCTGCCGACGCTGCCGATCCCGGGCCTGAAGGAGAAATACGAGCATTGCCCTCCTGTCGCTCTTACCAACTTCAACTCCGGCGACTCTTTGATGACGAAAGATGAGATCAAAGAGCTGTTAATTAAAGGCAGGTTTTTGGCATGAAATTGCTGATTCTCGGCGGAAACGGGATGGCGGGACATCTGCTCGTGGACTATTTCCGTAAGCACACCG
The DNA here is from genome assembly GCF_001644605.1 of Paenibacillus swuensis. NCBI lineage: Bacteria > Bacillati > Bacillota > Bacilli > Caryophanales > Paenibacillaceae > Paenibacillus > Paenibacillus swuensis. Next base: position 1,625,023 of record NZ_CP011388.1, read on the forward strand.
ATCATGAGGTGTACTTCACATCGAGAGATCGCCGTCTGCCTGGCGGACTTCTGCTGGATGTTCGCGAACCGGCACAGGTGGAAGCGGTCGTTCGCGCCGTTTCGCCTGATGTCATCATTAACGCGGTAGGCATCCTGAATGAAAGCGCCCGCTTGCATGAAGTGGATGCTTATAAAGTAAACGCTATGTTGCCGCATCAATTGGCAACCGTAGCGGATACACTCGGTGCGCGCGTCATTCATATCAGCACCGATTGCGTATTCTCCGGCGCCAAGGGCGATTATACCGAATCCGACTTTACGGACGGCGATTCCGTCTATGCTAAATCCAAGGCTCTTGGTGAACTCAAGGGTTCGCCGCACATGACTTTGCGAACTTCCATTATTGGCCCGGAAACTCGCGGAAACGGCATCGGACTTCTCGACTGGTTCTTGAAGCAGAGCGGCACTGTCAAGGGATATACAGGCGTGTTATGGAACGGAATCACAACCTTGGAGCTTGCCAAGGCGGTTCGGCACTTTGTGAAGCACCCTATAGACGGACTTGTACAACTAACAGCCCCGGAGAAAGTCAGTAAACATGATTTACTGATTCTGTTCCGAGACATCTGGAACAAGGAAGATGTCCGGATTATCCCGGACGGGGAGATGGTCCTCGATCGGACATTACGCAGTACGCGTACCGATCTGAATTATAACGTTCCCGAATATGAAGTGATGTTGCGTGAATTGTATGAATGGATGAACGGATAATGAGCGCCCGTCTCCTCATTACAGGCGGCGGCGGGTTCACAGGCAGACATGCCTGTGAACACTTTATCCGGCGCGGAGTGCAGGTGGTGCCGGCGGTACGCCGGAAGAGCGGGCTTGCCCATGAGGTCATCTGTGATTTATCCCGCGCGGAGGAAACTTCGGCTTTGCTTGGCGAAGTGCGACCGGACTTCGTGCTTCATCTCGCGGGACGCAACGCCGTTCCGGATTCCTGGGCAGATCCCGCCGGCCATCTGGAAACCAACTTGATGTCCACGGTTTATGTGCTGGAAGCGGTTCGGCGGCACGTCCCCCAAGCCCGGGTTCTTGTGGTCGGCTCCATGCTGGCATCCCCGCTGGGTGGGAAGCCGGAGCCGCCGCATCCGTATGCGTTGAGCAAATCCTTTCAACGCGCGGCATCTTTGGCCTGGGGCCATCTCTACCAACTGAAGCTGTGTGTGGCGCAACCTTCCAATCTGATCGGCCCCGGGAATTCAGCCGGTTTATGCGGGTTGATCGGCCGCCGAATCGCCGCTCTGGAGAAAGGCGGCGATCCCACGCCTTTTAGGCTGTCTTCACGCACTGAAACGCGTGACTTTCTCGATGTTCGTGATGCGGTGAACGCCTATGAAACCATTCTGTTGCACGGCGTCACAGGTCACACGTATGCTGTGGCGTCTGGACTAAGCCGTTCGCTCGGCGATATAGCCGACGGATTCACAGCGCTGGCTAAGGTGCCGTTGCCGTTTGAAGTGAGCTCGCCTGCCGCCGGAGCTGATTCCAACCCGGGTGCCGCCCGTCCCGTCCTTGAAATCGATACAGCTTCACTCCGTCAACTCGGATGGTCACCTCAAATTCCTTTGGCCCAATCCCTAACGGATATTTTAAATTATTACCGCCATCATTGATCCTTTCGGAAAGGAGGCTATGTGAATGCATCTTCCCAAAGTTACGATCGTTATTCCCTTCTACAACTGTCCCTATATAGAACAGGCCATTCAAAGCGCGCTAAACCAGACCTATCCCAACATTGAGATTGTGGTGGTTGACGACGGGTCCACACGGCATGCGGAACGCATTCAGCCTTATGCGCACAAGATCAATTATATCGGTAAGGCCAACGGAGGCACCGCAAGCGCGCTTAATTACGGCATCCGGATCTCATCGGGTGAATATTTCGCGTGGCTGAGCTCAGATGATCTGTTCTATCCGCATAAAATTGCCCGCCAAATGGAATACATGTTGGCCCGGAATGCACAGATCAGTTATACGTCCTTCGACCTCATTAATGAATACAACGCCATTACCGGACGCCATGTGGCCACATCGTTCCGAAACGTCATTGAGTTCTACAGTTCCCTGCACAATTCCAATCCTATCAATGGCTGCACGGTTATTATGAAGAAGCAGACGATCGAAGCCTTAGGGTATTTTGATGAAAATCTTCCGTTTACCCATGATTATGATCTGTGGCTTCGAGCCATCTTGACCGGTTACGATTTCCACTACATTCATGAGCCGCTGACGCTGTATCGCTGGCATTCCAATATGGGTACCATGCGCCACCGTCCTGCTATTGATCTTGAAGTCGCTGCAACCCGATCCCGATATAAGCATTCGTTGGAGCACTATCTGTATCGGTTGACCCATTAACTTTTTTTGCCCAAAAAAAACGAGGTTTTCTCGTAGGTCGAAAGAGACCTGCAAGAGAACCTCGTTTCTGTTCGATTAACAGCCTTTAAAGACAGGAGCTCTCTTCTCCAAGAATGCCGTAACCCCCTCTTTATGATCCTCGGTCCTCCCCATAAGCCGCTGCCCCGCTTCCTCCCAGCCCAATACTGTGTTCAAGTCATGATCCATACTCTTATACATAATCTCTTTCATTTGTCCAAAAGCCTCCGTCGGCATGCTCACGAGATGCTGTGTAAACCGTTGAACTTCCGCATCCATCTGATCCTGAGGTAACAGCTTATTGGCCAGCCCTATGCTTACGGCTTCGGCACCGCCGATCACAGTGCCCAGCGCGGATAATTCCAAAGCTTTGGACAGCCCGACCAGTCTGGGAAGGAAGAAGTGTGCCCCCGCATCCGGAATCAGTCCGATCTTGATAAAGGCGACTGTCAGCTTGGCCTCTGCCGTTACAAGCCGAAAATCGCAGGCCAACGCCAGACTTAAACCCGCGCCGGCGGCAACACCGTGGATGGCCGCGACGATCGGCTTGCGGATGCTCATCATATAACGCAGAAGCTTGTTATACGTCTGGGCTAAATATTCGCCATAATCCGTTTCTCCCTGAACCCGTATACTGGATAAATCCGCTCCCGAGGAGAAGCCTTTACCTGCGCCCGTAAGCACGATACAGCGAACATCCGCATCTTCGTTCGCCGCTGTAAAAGCGGCGTAGAGGTCGCGGTGCATGCCCAGATGGATCGCGTTCAGCGTATTAGGATTATTCATCGCGATTGTAGCAACCCCGCTGTCAACGCTGTAATTTACGGTATCAAACATTGCGCCATTCTCCTTTCGGCTTGTTTGTATTCCTGCCTCAGCTCTTCAACCAGCGCCGCTGTCGACATAACCCGCTTGATGGTGTTGATTCCCTGTCCCGCCGACCAAATATCCCGCCAGGCTTTGGCATCCTGCTTCTCCATCTGCGAGAAATTAACCGATGCCTTCTTCTCAAGCAGCTCTGGATCCAGACCCGCGTTTCGCAAGCTTGGAATTAAATAGTTGGCTTTAACGCCGCTAAAGGCGTCCGTATAAATCAGGTCGTCCGAACTCGACGCAATCAGCATCTCCTGATACGCAACGCTTGCATAGCCTTCACTCGCGGCAATAAACCGCGTTCCCATATAAGCGAAGTCCGCACCGAGAGCCGCGGCGGCAAACACATCCTGACCTGTCGTTATACTGCCCGCCAGGATGACGGTACCGGTCCAGAATTCCCGCACGGCTCCCATAAATGCGAACGGATGAAGCGTTCCCGCATGCCCCCCCGCTCCGTGACAGACAAGTATCAGTCCGTCCACGCCGGTCTGCGCCGCTTTTCTGGCGTGGGTTAAATTACTGACGTCCGAATAGACCAATCCACCGTACTGATGCACAATGTCTACAACGGGTCCCGGGGCGCCAAGGGAGGTGATGACGATCGGAGGTTGATGTTTCTTTATTAGCTCCACGTCGGCTTCATACCGCGTATTCGTTTTGTGAACGATAAGATTGACCGCCCAGGGAGCGACGCGCCGACCGGGTTCCTGAGCCCTGCTCTGCTTCAATTGTTCTGCAATCCGTTTCATCCAGTCCTCAAGAATGTCGGTTGTTCTAGCATTCAACAACGGGAAGGAGCCGATAATTCCTGCTCTGCAGCATTCAATCACCAACTCCGGACTGGAAATAAGAAACATCGGCGCCGCAATAACGGGGAGACTCATCTGTTCTTTCATTTTATGCTGTGTTTCGGTTGTCAATGGAACTCACCCTCTCAACTTAAACTAGTAGTCGTAAAGCGCTTCCATAAATTGAGCTTAAAGTGAATGAATAGTCATTCATTATTAATATATTTTATCATCTCTATGATCAGGTGACAATACTTTGTGAAGTTACATTTGCTGCAAAAAGTAAGAATAATTGCTGTTTGGCCTGAGGTACGATAGAATGAATATCTTAAACTAAAGAGCGCGAAGGTGACCAGAATGATTGAAATTAAAAGATCCAAACTTGGCAACGGGGAATTTAACAGAGGTGTATTTGCGACAAGGAACATTGCCAAAGGTGAGCTTATTCACGAAGCGCCGGTTGTTCCTTACCCGAATGAGGAGCATGAGTTCATCGAGAAGACGATGCTTGCGGACTATGTTTTCGAATATGGCATGAATCATACCGCTATTCTCCTGGGATATGGCAGTTTGTTTAATCATTCGTACAAACCTAACGCCACCTATGAGATTAACTTTGATCAACATACCTTTGATTTCTATGCTTATACCGATATTCAGTCCGGGGATGAAATTCTGATTAACTATAACGGAGATGAAGATTGTAACGACCCTTTGTGGTTCTACGAAGACTATAAACCAACTCCCGATGATTCGGAATAATGAACACAGGCAGCCGCCTCTTGACGGCTGCCTGTTTCTTTAGTCGCGAAAGGATTTACCTTGGGCAACAAGCGCTTGTCCAAGCCGCTCGACCGCCTTGGGTCCTACGCCGTGCAGCTTGAGAAGCTCTTGCTGAGTTATTTGGGTTAGTTGTCCGAGCTTGAAATAACCCGCAGCCCGTAAAGCCCTTGTTGCGGGTTGCCCTATATTCGAGGGTAAATCACTCTCTTGATTACTAGGATCCACGTTCATTTCACCAACAACTCCTTTCAATATTAACGATACCTTAGAGCTATAATGAATGTAACCAACGAAGCAATACTGGCGAGCGTTCGAACATGGTTCCAAGCCGTCCACTCGGTAACATAGCGGCTCCAGAGATCAATGCTTCCCGCACTGTTCGGTAGGACGGCTGCCAGCTTGTCGTTCATCGGTACGTTGAATACCATCGTCACCACAACGACAAGGAGATAAAGCAGGCTGCCTGCAAGTACATAAGCTGCACCGGCTTCCCCTCGTTTAATTAACGAGAAGATCGCCAAGACGACACAAGCCAGAGTCGTTCCAGAGAATACAAGGCCGAACACAGGATTTAATATCGTGCTGTTAATGGATTGCATAGCAGCAATGCCTTGCCCGTGCGGGAGACGCCCTAAGGCCGTCATGATACATACAGAAAAGGCAAAGAACAGGCCGGCCATCAGTCCGGTTCCCACAGCTGAGAACCAGGTCAATCCGAATAGTAACCGATCGATCATCTTAATCCCCCCAAATACATTACAGATACACGTCAACATCTAACTACAGCGAAGCTTGCTCAGGCAATGGCAACCACCGAAGAACATCCTGGATTCGCGCATCCCAATAGCCCCATTCGTGGTTACCCGGACCCTCTTCGTAAGTAAGCGGAAGCCCCAGCTTACGTGCGTGGTTCAAGAAACGTTGATTATCTTCGTACAGGAAATCCTCCGTACCGCAGCACTGATACAATAACGGCACCTTCTCCTTCCCCGCAGCTAGTCCGTCTGCAAGAAAAAACAAATCCAACCCGCTTCCTTCTACTTCTGCGGTATTACCTACAATTCCCCTATATTCCTTCTCATTCATCGTTTTCATCACTGTGATATCCAATGCGCCTGACAGACTTGCCGCGGCGGCGTAGCGGTCCGGATGGGAAAGCGCGAGCTTGAAAGCTCCATAACCGCCCATGGAAAGGCCCGCAACATAATTATGCGTCCGTTCGGCGGACAGTGGAAAGAACGAACGGGCGATGGAGGGCAGTTCCTCCGCGATAAACGTGCTTTTGCCGGAACCGTTGTTGCCTATGATTGCTGTCCATGAATCGGTTTACAGCTGAATTCCACTTGAAGCTTCTCCCGAGTATCAAAGGTCCAATAGGCTCCGCCCTGCGCCATATCCGTATAATAGCTGCGATGAACGGAAGGCATGACAACGGCTAACCCCAGCTGAGAAACATATCTCTCAATTGAAGTTCTGCGCATCCAGATCGTGTGATCATCGGATAAACCATGAAGTAAATACAGCACCGGAAATTGGCCTGTTGGAGCATGTCCTTGCAGTCCGATTTGAGACGATGTTTCTTGGGGCAAAATAACATTCATAGAGCAAGATAGTCCAAGCACTTCAGAGAAAAAATCACATTGTATGAAAGCCATGAACAACACCTCTTCAGTAAGGTTATGATATGCACCAGTATATCTCATAATCTTGCGGCTGTAATGCACTAAATCATCGACAAAAAAACCTCATCGAAACCCGAAGAGGTTATTTCATCCACAATGGAACGTACAATTTATTTCTCACAGACCAACAGAATAATGGGACCTCCGCTTCCCTTGATTACCGTTCCTTCCGGCAATTGTGTGTAATGTTCCAGCACTCGCAGTCCACTCCGCATAACCAACCGTTCCAACTCCGCCGGGCGGTAGTGACGATAATGGTAAGGATTTACGCCGCCGGGATACCAAGGATTATTCTGATGGGGCACCACGTCCTCATTAGGCGCGGATATGAGAAGCTTCCCGCTGGGACGCAGTAACCGCGACAGGATGCGGACGAAAGCGACGTCGTCCTCTATATGTTCCACGGTCTCGAAGCAAGTGATGGTCTGGTATCGGTGAATCCCGACGATTGACTCGAACTCTCCGGCAAAGTCGGCCTGAATGTAATAAATATGTTCTTTGGCAAAGTGTTGTCTCGCCCAATTCAATGCATCTTCCGACCGGTCGACCGAAGCGATAAATTCCGCTTGCGTATGAACACCCATATAATAAGATCCGTATCCGGAACCGCACGCGGCATCCAGAACGCCTCCAGAAGGACCGATAAATCGTGTGGCGAAGCGATATCGTTCGGCGTGATCTTTACTGATTCGCAGAGCCTCCTCGAACGTAGCGGCATACAATCGCTCGCCTTCCGTGAAATCCGCGCTCATGAACCTCCCTCCTTCTTACATGTATTTCATAAATGCTTCGATGATGGCGAAATCCGGCATCGTATAGCCCGACGGCAATCCGGTCATAATCCGGTTCCAGACCACAGAGTCTACTTCCAATTCCGGTTCGGAGACATAGATCGTGAATAATGAATCGTACAGCACAGAAGGTACTTTTACCTCTTCCATGATAGTTCGTTACCCCCTCTTGGCCAAAGCTTGCGAGTATACGTCTAACGTATTCTCAAAGTTACGCTCCAGCAACCAATATGTTCTGCCCCATTCCGCCGCATTACGACCCAGATCCTTGCGGAAACCGTCATTAGCCAATAGCAAGTGAAGATGTTGATATAATAATTCGGCTTCGGAATGCGGAGAAATAAGTCCCGTGACGCCATGCTGCACCATTTCCGGCAGTCCTCCGGCATAAGTCGTTACCACAGGTTTCCCGGCCACTTGAGCTTCTATGACGGAATAGGGTTGATTATCCTGTAAACTAGGTTGTACATATATATCGCACATTCCCATCAGAGCAGGGATATCGTTCCGGCTGCCCAGGAACTTTACGTATTCTGACAATCCCAGTTCCATTGAAAAACTTATGAGATTGTTGCCCATCTCACCTTCGCCCACAATCCAGCATTCCCAATCACTTCTGGCTTTGTGAAGCTTGGACAGTGCTACCAGCAAATATTGAATGCCCTTCAGATGAACAAGTCGTCCTGTATACATAATGACTTTTTTGCCTTTAGGCTTCACAATGTCGGACTTCTCCCGCATTCGCTTGGAAAAATGATTTACATCCAAACCATAGGGGAACACGGTAATCTGTTCCGGAGTTACCCCCTGAGAAGTTAATATATTCTTCATCCACTGGGAGGAAGCAATTGTAACGGTTGAGGATTGTACGCCTTCAAGCTCTAATGTCTGGTAGAAATCCACAAGCTGCTCCTTCTGGACAGGGGTTAACCCATTCGTTTTCGGCAGCAATCGAATTTCGTTCGGCAATGAACCATGAAGGCTGGCCACAAGAGGCGTATGAGACGCCTTGACCCTGGACAGGGCACGGGAAGAAATGGCATCATGCGTATGGATTAAATCATAGTTCGCGATACCGAAATAAGCGGCCGAGAGCTCCATACAATAGCGGTCTGCCTCCGTCTGCATGATCCAAGGGCTCAAAGCGAGACAACTTCGGGATAATTTGGATAGGATTAACGGCATCAAAGTTTCTTTATGAAGACGCTCATTTTTATTGATGATATGAAAGTAATCATTGGAGTTCCCCATAATATCCACTTCGTGACCGCGGCTTTCCAGACTTTCTTTCAGTTGGGACATTAACGGCCAGACTCCCCCGAGATGGGGAAGCTCCCAATAGGTGGCCAGCAGTATTTTCACCGGATGCACCTTCCTCAAGAGATTTAGTCTACTAATACTATATTCCTGTTGGCCGTTTCCGTATGGTTGATTTCCCTGCGGCTTAACAAAAATAGACAACCCGTCCCTATCGCCTTTCAATCATTGAAGCATATGCTGTCATATCTGTTCATAACAGGAGGTAAAGTATATGGCTACAAGGATCTTGAAACAAATCACCAATCCTCCCGTTGACGGGGGATATTATATCACGGAGGCCAACCTTCATTTGATGAATCCCGGAAACCTCACCTTTAATGTATTAATCCGGGTGCTTACCGGCACCACGGTGCGGGGACAGTATCTGCATGAACTGGAATCCGTACATTCCGCTAAATCCAGCGTGGTTCTTTATGGCATTCCCCTGCTTTACGACGACATTTCGTTCATCATTTACACTTCCGTTACAGGTTCACACCCGCTTCATATCCGGCTGAATATACTGGATGTGTACCATAACGAGATTTTGAGATATACGGAAGATGACTTTGTCATGCTGGGCTAATAAACCCCCAACGTATTTAACATGGCAATAAACCTGTCTGTGTACAGCGAAGGCGCGAATGTAGTTGCGATATGAGTTTGCGCGTGATCGCGAAGACTGGCGCGATAATTGGGACTGCTCATCATGGTACGCGCTTCGTGCACCGCCTGAGGAATGTTGCCCAGCGGATAAAACTGACCTGTTACTTCCGGAATAATAAAGATTTTTACACCGTCTGAATCAGTGGACAACACCGGGCATCGGCAACTCATCGCTTCCGCTACGGCATAGCCGAATCCCTCTACCTTAGAGGTGGAAATGACAAGACCGCCAGAGTCCCCGATCATGGATAAGTAGTCGGCCATCTCATCGTGAGGCACATTGGACCTTCGCACGATATGCGGCAACAAATGTAAGGCGTCAACCATTAGGTTGTATTTGTGCAGTTCTGCGGGATCATAAAGATTGGCATCCTCAAACATCCATAGCTTTAACACGGGAAATTCCTTTAGCAGCCAGTAACCGATCTCCAGAAAGTCGGACCAATTCTTGTTGGCTTCAATCCTTCCCACCCATCCGATAATCGGATATGCCGCGGGCACTTGAGGTCGATACGTAAACCTTGAGGTGTCCAGCAAGTTGGTGAAACAGAAATGCTTTACGGTCGGAAACATCGATTGGAACAAATGAATCAAATGCGGCGTTGTCGGGTACAGAACCGCGTCACAACAAGATCGAATGTACTCTGCCCCTTGATGTAATGAAAGCTCCGCTTGTTCCATTGAGCCCAAGCCCTGCGCTTCATATACCAATGGTCCGCGATACCCGAGCCGGCGGAGTCTTGCCAGCATTTCGAAATCGGAGCCCACGAAGACGGCATCGTATCCTTCGGTCATGATCAGTGCGTGAATGGCCGCATCCTGGTTAGTTACATGAATCGGTGTGCCTCGGTTGTTCTGCGTTCCCGCACCGCTCATTGTATATAGAATTTGGCAGACTACACCGCGCTCCTGGAGCGCTTCGCACCTTAACCGGTTCAAGGTTTCCATCCCGCCGCTGGGTACGAAATAGGTAAACAAGATTTTCATATGCATGCCTCTTTTCCCTTGAGAAAATGAACCAGACACTGGGGTTATATATGATGAGCCCCTTCGGCTAAACCTTGCGCGAATCCGGTATGAAATCCTTGATTATATCCCTCGTTAAACGCTCTGTGGTTTACAACGGCTCGCTTGGGAACCCGTTTGGCCGTGATCACCTTACGTTTGCGACCCTGCTTCCGAGCTAATCTTCGTCCTGTCAATTGCCGTTTCAGGACTCGTTTTCTGGTGACAACGGCACGACTTTTCCTTGCCGATTTACGGCCTATTTGAACCCGTTTCTTCATTTTGCGAATGATAATCACCTCCGAACTCCTGCGTCTTAAGCATCTATAACGCTCCAAATATTAAAGTTAACGCTTGATGAAGTCTGTGCGCGTAAGTATGTTCACTCATGGTTCTGCGCAATCCCCTCAAAGCGATCGCGCGCCGCTCATTCTCATGGATGAGATAATGCTCAAGCTTGTGCAGCATTTCCTCAGGTGAAGAATAAGTTGCGATTTCATGTCCCGGTACATAGAACCTCTCCAAATCGGCTCTGGCATCCGTTAATTGCAGCGTTCCGGTTGCCGATATTTCAAACGTTCGCGGATTCGGCGAAAGCGCACCGATCTTTCGTGTATTGTGGTTGTACGTTTCATCATCGGGATCTCTGTGAAGGTTGATCACAATTTTGGTGCCGCTGTAATGCTCCGCTGTTTCTGCGGGGCCCAGCCATTTTCCCAGATCTATTTTGGAAGCGAGGCGTTTATAGTTCTGCAATCGATCCCACCAAATTCCGGTAAAGCGAATATCTTTGGACGCCAGCGGGCCCGCAATCTGGTCGAAGAAAGCGATACGATTCCAATATCCGCTACCTATAAAGGCGATATCTCTGCGGGCATGACGCCCGACCTGCCTGGGCCGATAAACGGAGGATTGCGCGCCGAAGGGCAAATAATGAACCTGCGCGCAGCCATTCTGTTGATAGAACTCCACACAGCTGAGCTCGAGGGTAAATACATGATCATAATGCCTGGCGATCCAGATCGTAACGTCTGTATAGTACGGGTCATCGGCGAGCCATAGTGCGGTTAATATGCCTAATTCCCGAATGCGGTCAATCTGGGCTACCTGCAAGGTCATACCGTCCAATACGAACACCAGATTCGGCCGCAATTGTTGGGACAAAGCCGCGATATCCTGTGTCGGATCACCCAAATGCAGTTCCCGGACAAGCCCGCGCAACGCTTCTATGATCGCATCATCAATAGGGTTATAGGGAAAGCCCTTTCCGGAGGATACATAGAGGACGCTCATCTCCCGTATGGGTATATTCAAAGGCGCGGTTTCCCGTATGATGGATTCGCATTGACCCATGTAATAGCCGTCATTCAGACCAAATTTGTATCCGGAATGCCAGCGGCTCTTGCGATGTTCCGAAGGTTTACGCATACCGGCGCTCTTCTTACGCATAATCTCACCTGCCTTATCATCATGAACTGTACATCATTTGCAGCATCTGATTCAGACGCTTGTGAAAGGTGTGTTCCGCATAGGTCCGTTTAAGTCCCCGCAGCGCAATGGTCCTTCGTTCATCTTCATGATTAAGATAATACTGGATTTTGTCCGTAAGCTCAGCCGCGTTACTAAATGTCACAATATCATGCCCCGGTGTATAAAATTGGCTTAAATCCTGCCTGATATCCGTTAATTGCAGCGTGCCGCAGGCCGAAATCTCATAGGTTCGGGGGTTAATCGAGTGGGCGGGTATTTTTAACCGGTTTCGGTTATAAATTTCATCATCCGCCGCACGATGCAGATTGATGACGATTTTGGCACCGCTGTAATATTTCACGGATTCTTCCGTAGGGATCCATTCCAGCCGAATTCGTTTCTGCAGCAATTTATAATTACGCATCTTTTCCCATTGGGAACCGGCGATAACCGTATGAATCCGGGACAGATACGGTGCCATCTGATCAAAAAGCGCTGTTCGGTTTGTAAATCCGTTTCCGATGAAACATACATCTGAGCGGTATTCAGCCCCTACATGCTGCGGTCTGTAAACGGCCGGGTTTACTCCTAAAGGCAGATAGTGAACCTGAGCGCAGCCCAGCGAGGTATAATACGGTATGCAACTAAGTTCGTGTGTAAATACGACATCATACTGGACAGCAATCGCTCCGGAGAAATCCGTAAAGTAGGGATCATCCGCAAACCACACCGCGGTTTTAATGCCCATGGCGCGAACGGCCTGGATTTGCATCGGGTGATCGGGAGGAAACGTGTGCAAACCGTTGATGACCAGTACCAGATCGGGACGGTGCATCGCCGCAAGCCCTTGAATATCTTGTTGATTTCCCACAATCGTTTCGGTTACCAGCGTACGCAATGCCGTAATTACCCCGTTATCAATCCCTTCAAAGCCTTGGGGGATGAGCAGCACCCGCAGATTTCGAAGAGGATACGCTTCGGGCGGCAAACTGTGAAGTATGGCTTGACCCGCGCCGTGCATATACCCATGCGACCAACCTAGCTGAAACCCGCTGTCACGGCTGGACGTCTGGATTCTGCGGGCTTTCCTGTGAGCTGCCATTTCATCACCTCCTCTTTCATGAGCTGCCTTTCCATTTGCGCTTGCGCATCCGGTCCTGATAGTGGAAACGTCCGTCCGTCATCGCCAAGTAGGCTTCCATCGCTTCCAAGTGATCGCCGATACGCAGTTCCATTTCTTCCGTGCCTCTGGAACGCAAGGCCCATTTCGATTGCGATAAATGAATCATGCGACACGCGCTTACTATTAAGTTGGCGCGAAGAGCTGTAAGTTGAGCTTTGGGAGGTATCATCAGCAGCTCGGCTCCTATGACCTCCAGCGCCTTTCGCGAAAGCGCGTGAGGCAGAGTCGCCATCGAATTCGCTGCGAGGTCTTCTCGCCCCATCGCATGATTCATAAATTCTTGCAGAACACTGACCCGGTCCCTCAGATGAAAGAAGGGAAGCAGCGGTGTCATATCCGCAAGCGCGATATCCACGCCTTTTCCCGCTGCGGCAAGGAGAGGAATGAAAAAGTCGGCTTGAGCGGGAACGCTCCCGTCCGTGAACAGCAGAATGTCTCCAGTCGCTTTCAGCGCGCCCAGGGTACGTCCTACATCCTGGCCCAGAGCATCCGGATAATACAGGGTGAGGATGCCATCCGGTTCTGAGGCTGCCTCAGTCCCGGGATTCGGCGTCCCGTCCTGCACGATGATGATCTCGTGCAGGGACATCCGCCGCAGCTCCCGAAGCAGCTGCGGGTGCGCTCCCTGTCCGCCGCTTACCGTTACGACGGCGGACACGGTTTGCCCGGTGGGCAGCAAGAGCCACGGCGGCGGATCCGCAGGGCCGAACACCCCGCGCAGGTAAGCGCCCACCAGCTGCGCGTAGCGGGCGGGCGGAGCTTGGCGACGCCCCGCCGCGCCGTACCAGGACACCCATAAACGGGCAAGGCTCCGTTTATGGGTGTCCGCGGGGGCCGCAGCCAGCAACGCGCGGTGGCTGCGGCCCGCCCGGTGCGCGGCTGCGAGCAGCGCCGCGCTGAGCCGGGTGCCGCCGGAGGTTGCGCGGTCGGCGGCACCCGGTCCGCGGCCCCGCGAGCGGCCGCGGCCGGGGGAGCGCCCGCTGCGCTTCAGCGGGCGTGAGGCTCTGCCGGCGGGCTTGCGGCCGGCGGCGCGGGAAGCGGGCTTGCGCGGCTTCATGAGGCGGTCACCTCCCGACGGTGCGTTGCCGATTCAGGTCTGGCCGGTTGCCGCGCGGGTCCGTCATGCGAATGTACCAATGGATCGCTTCCAGGTGATCCCCCATGATCAAATGCTGCAACGGATCCACCGCAAAAGCCTTGCGCCTTCGCGGATTTTTCCGTCCCACATCAATACGGTGTACCGCGCTGACGTATAATCCGTTATGGATGGCCATGGACAGAGCAAGCGGGGGAACCGCGAGGTTCTCGCAGCCGATCGACTCCAAGGCGCGGCGGCTTAACGCATGCGGAATGGTAGTCAGGGAAGCGCCCTTGAGATCCGGCCGGTTCAACGCTGCAGACATCGCATGCTTCGCCAGCACGACCGGATGTACGATCTTCCGTTTGGTATAGCCCAAATACTGATTTAACGCGACGTCCACACCCTGTTCAACGGCTCGCACCAGAGGAATAAGATCCTTCGCCGGTATAACAATGTCTCCGTCGATGAACAAGAGGATATCGCCTCTGGCGGCTTGAGCTCCCACCCCGCGTCCCACATCATGCCCCAGCGGCTCGTCAAAGCTGATAACCTTCGCCCCCATACGGACGGCGAGTTCTCGAGTACCGTCTTTAGAACCGTTGGCGACGACTATAATCTCCGTTTCCGGGTGGACTCTGGCGGCTTGGGTAATGATGCGGCTGATCGTCTTGATCTCGTTCATAACCGGAATGATTACGGATACTTTAGGAGAAAGAGAGTTGACGAACGTAAAGGAACGGCGTTGCCTGTTGGATTTGCGGACGGCTTTATGGCGATGATGCATCTCTTTTCAGCCTCCTTAAAGCTTTTTCACCCACAGTGTATGTGTATAGGGTATTTGTGTAACGGCTTTAGCACATCCACGTTTATATTGGTGCGAATGCCCGCGGTACAAGTGCGGATAAGCATTAGGGAAGGGGAAAACATCCCGTTTTTTGGGCAAAATAATCGCATCCAGCCACGAAGTGTGTATAAAGGTAACGATTTATTTTGAGAAGTTGCCCGTTTACGCTATTTCCGGATCTTTAAACACGACCCCAACAAATAGATAAACGAACTTCCTTCGTGTGTCGTCAAAACTGCACATGAAGGAACTTCGTTTCTTCGTTTACCTATGATTACTTAAATGCACTAAATATAGAGAAATTCTGCTGCTTAAGAGTGTAAATAGTTACCTTGCCCGTTGAAGCACAAACATAACCTTCGCAACACACCGCGTGTTCGGATCGATGCGGGACAGACGTAACGATATATGGATATATGTATTTCCTCGGCGCAATGCGTTGCCCCGGTTGCCCATTAAACGTATTCCTTGTAAAATAATCCCCCTCAAACTGAGCAAGGGGGATTACAACGATTGATTTAAATAGGCTTCCTCATAACTTCGCTCATAAGCAACGGCATGGCCTTCCGCATACCCTCGGCGATATCCGGACGCATAGACGTCTTGCTTACGCATTCTCTTCCCTGATTTCTTCCTTAAGCTCTTTCCAGCATTTTTCCCCGAGCTCTTCCTCGTGCTCTTCCCGGGTTTCTTCCTGCTCCTGACCTTCGGAGTTGCTGTTCCTGCGCCCGTGTTTACCTTAGCACGTATTGCTGACTTCTTACCTAATTTACTCATCTTCAAGCTCCTTCCCCACAACAACGCCACGAATTTTCCTGCGCGGATGTTGCCCCTCACTCATGGTGGTGGTTGGAACGTCTCCCTCCAATTTCATTTTTAAATCCCGCTGTAGCGCTGGATTCCGCTTATTCTTTGAAACACTCACAGGACGGCGTTCTCCCGCTTTAATTCTCACATTCCGCCGATCCCCTTGCTTACCCTCGTTTTCCGAACCGTCCTCAGGGAAGCTTCCTCTCACATCAGCCCGCAACCACACCGCCCCTGGAAGACCGCGGCGGCGGCGCTTTATACGTATGCCGATCATCTTCAACATGATGGAGCGCTGATAATGGCTGATCGATTGGATATTGTCGCAGAGATGACCTGCTGTCTTATGCGACCGTTCTGTGACATCGGCTACTTGCTCGATCATACGGGCAAGCGCTTTTTGGCTTCTGGCCAAGGATCGGAGGATGTCCAGCTTGATTGCGTTCTCCGTTTCCATCAGTCACTGTCCTCCAGATCAAACAACCCTTCCGGGAAGCCGGAACCGCCGCCGCCTTCCGAATCACCGTCTTGATCCAGCACAACTTTAAGATTTTTGGTCAGCCCGTTTTCAAGCTTGGTCAACCCTTCAATGACTTCAATCATCTGTTCATGAATGTTCATGCTTTGCTTTAATTGATCACTATGATCCGCAAAGACCTCGCCTGACAGATGATTGACAATCCAGTTCCGCGATTTCTCCGCCTCTAATGCTTTCGCTTCCAGAATGAGCGCAATATTCCATTGAAATTTGGCGGCCGCCGCTAACATCTGACGAAACGATTCCTCCCGATTCATGACGAACACCTTCTCCCTGATCACCTGAATTCATTCAACCTATATCCGTTGATAACGATTATTCTTCTTCCTTCTCCTTGACTTCCTTCATGACCACACCCATTGTTTCCGCGAGCGACTCTTGAAAGTCCGCCAAGGAATTCAGGTAAGACACGACACTTTTAGTAATGGTACCCGAGTGTTCAATAAGCTCATCTATGCCTTCCACGTTCGGATATGAATTCGGCAGCGTATCTACGATTTGTGCCATTCGCACGGCTACCATCCGCTTAGCCTCTATAATCCTTGCCATCTCATTATGGGATTTGGCCAGATGCGCTATAATTTCCGTCACTTGTTGTTGCACGACTTATGACCTCCCAAATATCCCGTTTATCCATACCATATGCCGCAAAGAACAGGGATGAGCGGTACATTCGCCCATCCCGCTATAAATTCGGCGCTTTTAACACCGGCGCCGCAATCAGCGGCAATCCTTCAGCGGCGTGTCGCGCGGCTTCAGGCCATGTCCCCCACTCGCGAACAGGACGATGAACAAAGTTCCAGAATCGTAACGTGTAGTCACTTGTCCATCGACGTCTTGCGCCTAGGATAATCTGGTAACATACGCCCTCCGCATCCCGCAGTAACTGCCCCTCCGCCACTTCCCCTTGCTGACCACATACAGCCGCATAGGCGGTTTCCACCTCATTCAAAGTCATGGGATTACCGGTAACACAACTCCTTAAATCCCGCAAGGACAATAGTGTGGAGGGCCCAGCCCATCGTTCACCTGCCTGGACAATAAGCGGGTGCTTCAAACCGCTCTGCAACCAATACTGTTGTCCGTTCCACCCATGAACCATATGATGTGAAGGATAGAAATCGGCAGCTTTGGCATGAAGTTCGGGGTTCCCGCGGGCAAAGGTCAACAGGGCGTCCCGGGAGGGCCATTTTTCACTGAAAAAGTCCGCATTCCGCTCGTTTACTTCCTGATAAGCAGGTCCGAAATCCCGTATGCTCCGGTTACCGTAATGATGTATGAACGTATCTCTAGCAATGACAAGCCGCATTCCCGACATGCCTACCCTGAGACAGTAGTCATCATCCTCATAGTTCCCAAATTGATATCCTTCATCTAAGTACCCGACCCGGTCCAATAAATCCCGGCGAAACAGCATGCAGAAGCCCGTCACCCTTTCGGCCGTTTCCCATCGCGATGAATCCGACTGATTGTTCTGTGCAGCATACCTCTGCATTTCATTAAGGTTACGATACTTCTTCTCCACCAACTGATCTCCGCTGATGAAATTGGTGACCGGACCGACGATCCCGATACGCGGATCGCTGTGCAGACATTGGAGCATATTGCCCAGCCAGTTGCGTGTTACGACGGTATCATTATTTAACAGGAGAACCGTGCTCCCCCTGGCCATCATCAACCCTTGATTCACCGCACCGGCAAAACCCGCGTTATACCCCAATCGTTTATAACGGACGCGGCCTGTTTCTGCTACGGACCGAAGAAAAGCTTCTGTTCCGTCCGTTGAACCGTTATCCACTACAATAATCTCATAGGGCAGGGGGGTATATTCGCGAATACTGTTTACACATTCTTTCAGATATCCATACTTGTTATAGGTAGGAATGATAATGCTTGTTCCTTCCCATGCAGTTTCGTAGCCCGCCTGACCGGCCGCGGTCCCTTCTGCGGCGCCGGTGCTGAAGCCCGCTTCATAGCCGTTCTGATACAGGAGAGAACCCCGTTGGTCCCTTGTTCCGGAAGAACGCTTGTTCTTATTTCTGCTTCTGCGACGTTTACCAGTGCCGCTTCCTGAAGCAGGACGCCGAGCGGTTGCCCGAATCTTCACCGCGCCTGATACTCTTGTTTTCACAGGGTACCCTCCCCGCGATCCGGTTGCTTCCCATAGGCGATGTAATCCGCCATATGTCCGAAATCCAGCGCTACTTTACCCAGTTCACGGGCAATTCTGCTGACAATAACTACCGCGGGCACGCCTGCGGATACCAAAGCGATGTCATATTGGAATCCTGCGATTTCTCCCATGACCCGGTCCATATCTCTCATTCCATTTACCGGAGAGACGGTCCCGGTAACAGCGATTCCATGGTGTTCAACGAGCTTAACCGCAAGATCAGGCGCGGCATCACCCACCAATAACACCCGGCGACCCGTCAGTAAGGGAAGAAGCAGCCCCATTTCGTACAGTTGATAATTTATCGTCGACAGCGTCAGGGGCATAGACCGAAAATCCAGGTGATGGGCACGGAATACGGGGAACATCAGCTTTTGAAAATGCGGGTGTCTGGATTGCGGAATACCGACTCTGTCGGCCTGAGACACCGCTTGAACCA
The DNA here is from genome assembly GCF_001644605.1 of Paenibacillus swuensis. Taxonomy (NCBI): domain Bacteria; kingdom Bacillati; phylum Bacillota; class Bacilli; order Caryophanales; family Paenibacillaceae; genus Paenibacillus; species Paenibacillus swuensis. The sequence continues at coordinate 1,643,868 of NZ_CP011388.1, forward strand.
ACAGCTCACGAGCAGATGAATCGGGAATGGCAACACCGGCGTAGGCGAGAAACGGACCTGCTTTTAGCACATCATGAGCCGGCATGAGTACATCCTGCGCCATCGTCAATAATTCTCCGTCTCCCAACCTTACGATGGCGTAAGGTCTGTGTTCATCCATTGCCGCCCGAAGCTCCTCGGCAATCTGAGCCGGTTCGGCAACTTTATGCATATGGGGATAGAAAGTTTGCACTCCTGCCGTAACAATCTGTTCGATACTGATGTCCCCCAAAATATGAAACGGCGGCAAATGTTGTTCCGCAATCCGGTCACCCCCGTCATACAGCCCCTGCGCATAGGCCTTCTCCGTTGTTCGTTCTTGAACGGAAGGCAATGTCACAGCCGGAGTCAAGACTTTGCGCTGCCGTCGGCCTGACCCTTTACGACGTAACGGTTTTCGATTATTTTTTGCGCTGCGATAGAGGAATGTACGTTGTTTGCTCTTATTCCCCTTAGACGCGTATGCCCTCGCCAACCCTCCTCCCGTGACCCGAGACAAGCCACGCTTGCGTGTTGTTTTGGTGCCCGCAGCGGCATGGATGGTTTTCGTCATGACTATTTCTAACCTCCTCGGCAGTTCAATCGCAGTCACGTGACGTTATTTATTTCTCCTGTTCTGCGCGAATAAGCTTGGCGGCCTCATCCAAGGATTCAAACGTGCCGGCATCAGTCCACCAACCTTGCAGAATATTCCACGCAAGTTTGCCCTCACGGGTATACACATTGTTTACATCCGTAATCTCCAATTCCCCGCGAGCCGAAGGTTCAATATCTCCGATGATGGCAAAAACTCGGCTGTCGTACATATAGATGCCCGTCACGGAATAATCTGACTTGGGCTCGGAAGGCTTTTCCTCAATAGCTGTAATATGGCCCTCGGCATTAAAGACAGGCACACCATATCGCTTAGGATCATGTACTTTCTTTAACAACACCATGGCGCCGCTTTCCTGAGCCTTAAACTGCTCTACATAGGATCCAAGGGAGTCTTCAAACAGGTTATCGCCCAGAATAACAACGAACTTCTCGTGTTCGTCAATGAATCCCTGAGCCAGTGATAAAGCTTCGGCGATGCCGCCTGCTTTCTCCTGAATCCGATAAGTCAGATTGACTCCGTACGCTTCGCCTGAACCCAGAAAGTCCACATAAAGTCCGGCGCTGAACTTCCCTGTAATCAACATAATTTCGGTGATACCCGCTTCTTTCAATTTGTCGACGGCGTAATATATCATCGGATATCGGCCTACGGGTAGCAGGTGTTTGTTGATCATATTCGTCAATGGACGAAGCCGTGTCCCGGTACCGCCCGCCAGTATAATTCCCTTCAATTCCGATTCCTCCCGTGTCATATAATGATGATGCGCATGCCCGCGGCCGGATTTTGGCAAGCCGCTTATCCCCCCATTGTATGTACACCCGTCAGGGACCGAAACGGCTATGGTACAGTTTGGGAATAACGATCATGAATAAGGGCACCGCCATGGCTGGCAGTGCCCTTCATTCATAATGGTCTTATAGTCCGTCGCCCATCGCGATCCAGTTTAGCACCCCTGAAGTTTCCGGTGTGAACTTGGTGCGAACGACTTGTAATGTAGCGGTTGTGGACGTTTTGTTTATGACGCAAACCTGATAAGCCGCCGCATTGCTGTTAGCAACGAGCACATAGCTGTTATTTGTATAAGCTTCATCGAAGGTCACCATAATGTCCACACTTTCCTCATGGCCGGCAAACAGGAAACTGGCCAAACCGTATTGCTGCAATGAGGAGCGCTTGTTAACTGGTAAGCGTACTGTCGAGAACGACAGCTTATCAGCGGTCACCGCCCGGTTAGCCAGCTTACCTTCCGTTACAGCCTGGTCCGCCAGATGGGATTCCTCGATGCATTCGTTTTGCAAGTGCTCGGAACCGACAGCCGCCTCTGTAATCTGTGCGGAACCAACGGCTTCTTCCGCAATATGGCTGCTCTGGATACTTTCAAAAGCGATTTTCTCAGCCGTAACAGCTCCGAAAGCCAAGTGCTGTCCCTCCACGGCTCCTTCTTGCAAGTGCGTGTTTCCGATGATTTCTTGCGCGAGATGTCCCGCATGCACACTGCCAAAGGCAAGTTTCTCAGCCGTCACCGAGCCAGCGGATAAGTGTTGAACATGAACGGCCCGTTCCTGCAGTTGCAACGTACCCACCGCTTTATTGGCAATATGCCCGAATTGAACACTGCCCGCCGCGATTTTATCGTTAGTCACACACCCGGATCCAAGGTGCCCGCTCTGTACAGATTCCGATTGTATTTGAACCGAACCAACCGAATTCGCTCCAAGCTCGGGAAACTCGATGGCGCCTTCCGCAAAGTGTCTTGCTTCGATGCTTCCGCTCGCAATATGATCACTTTGAATACTTTCACGGGTCAAATGACCTGCTTCAATCGTTCCAGTCTGCAGTTTGGATCCGCTGATCGCAGCTTCCCCAATATGCTCGGTTTGAACCGCCTCCGGAGTCAAGTGATAAGCGAAGACCGCTCCTTTGCGCAAGTGAAACCCCTGAATCAGCTCTGCTTGAAGATGCTTTGAGCCCAGCGCCTCCAGAGCGATCTTATCACCGGTCACGGCTCCGTCCGCCAGCTTCTCACCGCTGACCGCGCCCGCTTGCAGCGCCGCTTCGCTCACCGCGTCCGACGCCACGTGCCGCGCCTCCACCGCGCCGTCCGCGAGGTGCGCCGCCGCTACGGCTCTGCCAGCCAGCTTCGCGCCGCTGACCGCGCCCGCTTGCAGCGCCGCTTCGCTCACCGCGTCCGCCGCCACGTGCCGCGCCTCCACCGCGCCGTCCGCGAGGTGCGCCGCCGCTACGGCTCCGTCCGCCAGCTTCGCGCCGCTGACCGCGCCCGCTTGCAGCGCCGCCTCGCTCACCGCGTCCGCCGCCACGTGCCGCGCCTTCACCGCGCCGTCCGCGAGGTGCGCCGCCGCTACGGCTCCGTCCGCCAGCTTCGCGCCGCTGACCGCGCCCGCTTGCAGCGCCGCTTCGCTCACCGCGTCCGCCGCCACGTGCCGCGCCTTCACCGCGCCGTCCGCGAGGTGCGCCGCCGTCACGGCTCCGTCCGCCAGCTTCGCGCCGCTGACCGCGCCCGCCTGCAGCGCCGCCTCGCTCACCGCGTCCGCCGCCACGTGCCGCGCCTCCACCGCGCCGTCCGCGAGGTGCGCCGCCGCTACGGCTCCGCCCGCCAGCTTCGCGCCGCTGACCGAACCCGCTTGCAGCGCCGCCTCGCTCACCGCGTCCGCCGCCACGTGCCGCGCCTCCACCGCGCCGTCCGCGAGGTGCGCCGCCGACACGGCTCCGTCCGCCAGCTTCGCGCCGCTGACCGCGCCCGCTTGCAGCGCCGCCTCGCTCACCGCGTCCGCCGCCACGTGCCGCGCCTCCACCGCGCCGTCCGCGAGGTGCGCCGCCGTCACGGCTCCGTCCGCCAGCTTCGCGCCGCTGACCGCGCCCGTTTGCAGCGCCGCCTCGCTCACCGCGTCCGCCGCCACGTGCCGCGCCTTCACCGCGCCGTCCGCGAGGTGCGCCGCCGTCACGGCTCCGTCCGCCAGCTTCGCGCCGCTGACCGCGCCCGCTTGCAGCGCCGCCTCGCTCACCGCGTCCGCCGACACGTGCCGCGCGGACACCGCTTCGTCGGCGATGTGCGCGGACTGCACGGCATTCGGCGCTATCTTGACGGCGCTCACGGATCCCGCTTGCAAGGCCGCGCTGCCAATCGCTTCCTCAGCCAAATATCGAGCGGTCACCACACCGTCGGTAAGATGACGGCCTTGAATGACGGTATCCTGCAACAAAGCGCCGGTAATGCTTCCTTCCGCCAAGTGCTGCGATCTGACGGCTCCGGTTTCGATATGGAACGATTTAATCGTTCCCTGTTGGATATGGAACCCTTTGACGGCCTCCGGCTTCAAGTGACGGCTTTCCAGCGTTTCTTTTGCGATCTTATCCCCTGTCACAGCGCCTCCGGCCAAAGTTTGCTCCGTGACAGCCTCTGCCTGCAATTGCTCTGAACCTACGGCTGCCAGGGCAATATGGCGGTGTTCTATGCTCCCTTGAGCGATGATGCGCGAATTTACCGCGTCACTGGCCAGCTGCTGCTCCGTTATGGCATAATTCGCGATTTTGGCGGATGTCACAGCTTCATTGTTGAGATGGCGGGTGTCCACCGCGTAATCAACAATCTGATTGCTGCCTACGGCTCGAGGGGCCAATTTATCCGACGTGACGGCCGCATTCGCCAGTTGCTTCTCTCCCACTGTGCCCTCAGCCATGTGTTTAGCATAGATGGATCCGCCCGCAACCGCGCGCTCCGTGACCGCCCCTTCGGCCAAATGACTCGGTAACACGCTGTCTTCGATCAGATGTCCCGAAGTGATGGTTCCGGGCTGAATATGTTTCCCTAGAACCGCATCCTGGGCAATCTTTGAAGTGCCCACCGCCCCGTCCGCTATTACCCAATTGGTCACACTGCCTCCGGCCAATTGCACCGAACCGATGGCGCCGGGCTGCACATGCGCGCTTTGAACGGCGGAAGCGGCGATTTTCTCCCCGTTAATCGCTCCGTTTGCCAGCGTTTCTGTCGTAATCGCGCCTGCGGACAGGTGAGCCGATGTAATCGCGCCCGCCTGTACATGGCCGCCGGTGATGGCGGAATGTCCGATCTTCTCTCCGGTAACCGAACTGTTCGCCAGCGCTTCCGCTGTTACCGCCCCGTTCGCCAGCTTTGATGCTTTCACGGCTCCGTCCGAGAGCTGCGCCTCACCGACTGCGCCAAGCTGCAGATTGGTGGAAGCTACGGCTCCTTCCGTAAGATGAAGTGAACCTACCGCACCTAAGGCGATCGATTCCGCGGTAACCGCTCCGGTCCCCAGATGTTCGGACTGAATTAACCCCTTGGTCAGCTTCTCCGTCGTCACTGAGCCGTCCGCCAGCTTAGCTGCCGTTACGGACCGTTCTGTAAGCTTGTCGGTGGATACGCATTCCTGAGCTAATTTGGAAGTTGTAATGCTATGATCCGAGACATGATGCGTCAATATGGATGAAGCGTTTAAATGAATTCCTTCAATGGCCGCAGGCGCAATTTTATCGGAAGTTACGCTTGATTCTTTTAGCAAGGCGTTCGTGATCGACTCCGGCCGGATATGCGGCGTAGCTACGATATGTTCACCCAAGTGCCGCGATTCCACCGTACTGTCCGCAAGATGCGGGCCTGCAAGAGAACCAGCTACGAGATGCTCGCCAAGTACGGAACCCGTTGCCAGCTTCTGTCCTGTCACCGCGCCGTCCGCAAGCTGAGAAGTACCGATCACTTCGTCCGCAAGCTTCAATGACGTAACCGCTCCATCGGCTAATTGCTCCGCGGTAACGGCATAAGCTGCGATATGCGCAGTTTCAACAGCACCACGGGTCAGGTGGCGAGCTCCCACTTGCTCCGTTCCGATGTGCCGGTCCTGAACGGTGCCCTCCGCCACATGTTCACTTTCAATCAGCCCGCCGATGAGATGATGGGGGCGAATGCTGCCGGGTGCCAGCTTATCCGCGGTCACCGCACTGTCGCGCAATTTATCTGTAAGGATGGCTCCGTCCGCGATTTTAGCGGCTTCCACCGCTTCATTCACAAGATGGACCGCTTGAATCGTTCCCGCGACAAGCTTCTCCGCGGTTACCGCGCCATTTTGGATTAACTCGGAAGTAATGATTAAATCGGATAAATGCTTGGCTTCAATGGAACCCTCCGCAATTTTCATCGCGTCGATTGTCCGGTCCGCCAACTTCTCGGAGGTTATGGAGTTTTCCTGCAACTTGTCGCCGGAGATGGAACGATCCTTAAGCTTATTCCCGGAAATTGAACCCATGGCCAGATGGTGTTCATCCACAGAGGATGAAGCCAGCTTCTGTCCTGTCACCGAACCGTCCGCCAATTTCCCGCCCGTAACGGCGTAATCAATCAGAGCGCCGGTACCCACACTGTCCGAACGAAGCTTATCGCCGCTGATGGTGTGCTCCGCTAATTTGCTGCCCGTGATCGTTCCATCCGCGACATCATCACCGTAAATAAACGGGACATTGCGCTCATCTTTCCGCTGGAGCAATACCGTCCCTTCGGAGACCGCTGCTGCCTCATCCGATTCCCTTTCATCTGTGAACTCTCCAGCTTCCTCCATGACGTAGGCTTCCACATCCGTAACTTGATCCGAATCCCTAAACAGTTCCTCAAAGGTGTCCGATGAAGATGGACCGTGTGCATCCCACACCGTTTCCATACCGGCCTCCAAATTTTCTATCCATTGCCTGACGGCACCGGAAGCCGCTGTTTCGGCATCGTCGGTGGTAGGCTCGTAGGCGAGGATGGTCTCCACTCCCAACTGCAGCCGTTCCCTTAGATCCCCATGCAACATGGATTGCTGCAACAGCTGTGCCAGCAGGTCGGGACGTATTTCGTCCAGACTCTGCGCAACTTCATTCTTCGGTCCCTCCGCAACAGAAATAGAGCGGATGCCCACTTCATTTTTGGGTGACCGCTCGATCTTCTTCACTTTAGCTTTATTCTGCATGACTTCATCAATCATTTTTAGTTCATCTACTACAAAAGGCTGTTTAACCTTTTTCGATTTATTAGGACGCTTTTTATTCATGTTGAAACTCCTTCCCAGACTCCTTGTTGGTATCAACATATGCAGGAATCCGGGCAAGAGTCACGAGAAACAGGTTATACACCCAAAAAATAGGCTGCCGACTCATTTCTCCGCAAGCACAACTTATAAGTAAGCTCTGTACATCCGAAGCAGCCTCTCCGCTGTTCCTCTCCACGTAAAGTGCCTTTCCGCACGCACCTTACTGGCTTCACCCAACTGCCTGCGCAGCTCCGGATCCCCTAACAGCCGCAACAACCGGTCGAGCATATCCGCCTGTATCCGGTCCGGTCGCACCAAGTAACCGGTCATGCCTTCCTCCACAATCTCACCCATGCCTCCGGATCGCGTAGCCACTACCGGTACACCCGCCGCCATGGCTTCAACATTGACCAAACCGAATGCTTCATTCCTGGATGAAGGGACGACTACGACATCCGCGATTTGAAACCAGGCCTGCATTTGATCATAGGGGACAAAAGGAATAAATTTCACGTGACGGGAGAGACGGGCCGCCGCTTTAAACAATTTTCTGACGTAGGCGGTAGTGCGATGACTTCCGTAAAAAGCGCTTCCTACAATGATCAGCAGTGTATCGGGCTCTCTACCTCTTAAAGTTGACAGAATAGGCAACAGATGGTGAACACCTTTAATCGGAATTAAACGTCCCGCGTACAAAATAATTTTCCTGCCGGTTAACCCCAACTCCTCAAGTCTCTGCTGTCGCAATGCTTCTCCTTCGGGTGTCCACCGGCATATAAACTGAGTCTCATCCACTCCCAGATGGTTCACTTCCACCTTGGAATTGAGAATCGGGTAACGCCGAACGACATAATTTCTCAAAAAATAACTGTTCACGATAATCCGGTCCGCTTTCATCAAATGCTTCCGGAGCTCGGATGCGCCAATATGCGGTTTCGTTAAGTAAGTAATAGAATGAAGAGATAACCATACCGGAATCGAAGGATGCCTCTTCTTAAAAAAAGTAACCGATCTCGGTCGATTTTCAATTTGAATCAGGTTGGGGGCCAATTCTGAAATTTTACGGCTTACCAGATGCAAGTATCGGTGTTTATCCCCGCCGGGATACCGAAAATACATCATTCCCTCTCGCATTTCGGCCACAGGCAAACCTGGCTCCGCTTTACCGAATATCCAGAGCGCCGCCTGACCGGTTAAGTAGTGAGTCACGTTCTCCACCACACGTTCCACGGAGCTGCTGCGGGGCGAAGGCACCGGGAACGTTCCCGGCGTCACTACGGCTACCTTCGGTATGCATCCTTCCGCGATCCCCATGAGACGCCCTCCTGTCAATGTTGCTATTTAGTAATAGCATATGGAACTGCTTCCCGTTGTTGAGAAAAATAGACGAACACATACCACTCTCGTCCATTCCGTTTCCATTCCGCTTTCATACAGTGAACAAGAGCGTAGAAAGCAAATCTGAAACGTTGGGGGTGGAATTTCATTTTGGAACAAGAGATGATCGGCATATTGGTGAATGCTTCCTTGTATAAGGGCATCCCCCGCGGCCGAACCGGGCATGAAATTCTTTCCTTCTATGAAGAGGGGGGGAAGCAAGCCGGCTTGACACCGGTATTTCTGTGCTTGGAGTATAACCGGGGTATCGGTTCTGACGGGGTTTGGAACGGCTATGTAAGATGCGGGGATCGTTATGTGAAGACCAGGGTGCCTCTTCCGAAAGTCATTCATAATCGCGCGATGTATTTCCGGCGGGGCTATCAACAACGTATGGCGGCTTTGGCTGCTCAGGGCACAACCGTATACAATGCTTGCAATCGTTATGGCAAAATGGTGATTCACGAGCTGCTCCTGACCGATGATCAGCTGCGTCCCCATCTCCCGGTTAGCATGACGGCTACCGTGGCCCATCTGAGAACCATGATGGCGGCTAATGATACGCTCATCATAAAGCCCGTCAGCGCCAGCGTTGGCCGCGGTGTGATGAAGCTGGCGCGTTCATCCAAAGACTGGGTGCTGACTTATCCGTCCATCCGTCAGCGAAACGGCACCCGGACCGTCCGCTTCCGGCGCGCGCTCCCGCAAGTATTGCGCACCCGGATCCGGCAGGAAGCTTATCTGGTACAGCAATGTATCCCGTTGGCGCTCTATCAGGGAAGACCCTTCGATCTCCGGGTTTCGGTTCAACGAGACGGCACGGGTATATGGCAGGTCACAGGGATCGTCGGGAAAGTGGCGGCAAAGCGCCGGTTCGTAACGAATGTGGCGCGGGGCGGAAGTGTGGAGACGTTGGACACCTTATTGTCAGGCTATCCCATGCTGCGTCCTGAGCAAGTGAGTGCGGCCGTCCACGCCCTCGGACTGCGTGTTGCTGAGAAATTAAGCGCGCATCTCCCGCATCTGGCCGATATTGGTTTGGATATCGGTATAACCGCGGACGGATTTCCGATGTTCATTGAATGCAACGGCCGCGATCAGCGTTACAGCTTCGGCGAGGGCCGGATGACGGAAACCTGGAAGAGGACTTATATCAATCCGATGGCGTATGGGCGATTCTTGCTGAACCAAATGAAGCATAGTGGATGCCTATCTTTAAATGGCACCGGCAAGAGCACAGACAACTATTTTGCTCCTCACATAGAATAGTGTAGTTGCAACGAAAGGAGGCAGGCGATCATGGGTGGAACTGGAGTTGGTGGTTACTCTTCTGCTGGCGTAGTCCTTGTTCTTTTCATACTGCTTGTAATTATCTCCCGCACGTTCTTGTACTAATTGCGGACTCAAGCAGCCGTCATCCCTTATGGGGATGGCGGTTTTTCTATGTGTTTTTGGACCGCAACGTTTGGAACCTCATGGGAATGTACATAACTTATAGCGTATACCTAAACAGGTCAACCAATATGAATTTCATGAATGGAGAGATTGTACCCATGAGCAGAACACAAGCAACAGCATTATCAGTCGTATGCGTCGTAAGCATCATCTTGTTATCCGCTTGCGGATTGAAATCAGCTTCCGTCAGTTCCGAAATTCCCGCGGCCTCCCCCGTTGAAGTCAAGCTGATCGATACCACGGGCAAACCGGCAGGAACAGCTATGTTAAAGCAACAGGCCAATGGCGTCCTGGTCCATATCCAGGCAACGGGACTAACGAAAGGCAAGCATGGATTTCACTTCCACGAGGCGGGGAAATGTGAAGCGCCTACTTTTAAGAGTGCGGGCGAACATTTCAACCCGACGCAGAAAGAACATGGCTTCAATAATCCGAAGGGCTTCCACGGCGGGGATCTTCCGAATCTTGTGGCAGATGCCAAAGGACAAGCGACAGCCGAAATCTTCGTGGATTATGTAACGCTTGCGGAAGGCAAACCCAACAGCTTGCTTAAAGAAGGCGGAACTTCGATCATCATTCATACCGGCGAAGATGATTATGTGACGAATCCCGCAGGCAATTCCGGGGATCGCGCATTATGCGGTGTCATCTCCAAGTAAGGAAACGAATGCCGAAAAAACCTGATCTGTTGTCAGATCAGGTTTTTTGCGCGCTTTGTACGGCGGCGCGCAACATCAAATGCATGGCGTAAACGCCGAGATACGCGCCGGAGCTCAGGAATAGCGGGTTATCCAGAATGTCATGCACCGTTGTCATAAAGACGGTATGACTGCTAATGACCTCTTGCAGCATTAGTGCGGCAAGAACGCCGAAGACATAAGCGGATACCGCCGCGAAACCATGAAACGCCGTTCGCCACATACGGCTTCGTAAGCTTAGCCACAACATCCCCAAGGGTGCCAGGAATGCGCCTGTAATAATAGCTGCCTTCATCCATAACATATCCATCACCTCATAATAGAAAGCTTGGACATCCTGTATTCATTACATACTTAGGAATGAACTATAGTTTAAACTGTTGTACCGCTTGCTGCATCTGACCGGCCGAGTCACTGAGCGATTCAGCCGATGCGGCGATTTCCTCCAGGGAGGCGGTTTGATCTTCCGCACCCGCGGAAACCTGGCGGAATTGCTGGTCCGTCTGTCTGCAGATATCGACGATCCCGTCCATTGTGGCCGTCACTTGTTGAGTTCCCGCAGACAGTTCTTCCGTAGCGGCTGAAACATCGGTAATTTGATCCGCCACATGGTCGACCTTGATTTGGATCCGGTCGAACACCTCGCCCGTTTCCGTAATCAGATCCATCCCCCGTCGCACATCCTTCATGCCCAGCTGCATGGAACCGACCGCCTCGTCTGTAGCTTTCACCATATGATCCATGAGCGCATGGATTTGACTGGCGGAACGTTTGGATTGATCGGCCAGTTTGCTTACTTCGCCGGCTACGACGGCAAACCCGCGGCCATGTTCGCCCGCGCGCGCCGCCTCAATGGAAGCATTCAGCGCGAGAAGCTGTGTCTGCTTGGAGATATCGGTAATGATATGAACGATTTTACTTACTTCCTTGGATCTCTTACCCAAATCCAACACGAGCTCCGCTGATTTACCTACAGTATCCTGAATCGAGGTCATTTGCTGCACAGCACTTTGCACGGCATGATAGCCTTTCTGCGCTTCCTGCGACCCCTCAGCCGCCGCTTCAGACACCGTTGCAGACGTTTCAGCAATACGCTGAATGCCTGTTGCCATCTCGGAGAGGGCGATGGCATTTTCACGCGAAGCTTCCATCTGGGCATGGGCTCCCGCCGCCGCCTCTCGGATCGCTCCGGTAATCTGCTCTGTTGTCGCGGCGGCAGCCTGGCAGGTAGCCGTCAGCTGCTGGGAGGATGCGGCTACATGCTCGGCCGTATCTTTATTCATGCGGATCATCTCGCCGAACGAGTCGATCATCCGGTTAAAGCCTTCGCTCACATCGGCGAATTCATCCTTCGTAACAACAGGCATCCGAACCTGAAGATTGCCGACCGCCAACGCGGATGCGGTACCGGAGAGAGCCCGCACCACACGCATAACCGAGATGTAGAATGCCGTAAACAGGTAGAACGCCACCAGTAAAATAACAATAACCGAAGCGATCAGACCATTACGCTTCATTACAAGACCGGCGTTTCGATCATTCAACAGTTTCTCGAACTCCGTAAGGCTGGCATTGGATAATTCAGAAGAAGCGGTAATCGCGGAAGCGGCAATGCCCTCGAATTGCTCGGGGCTGATTTTCACGCCGCCCATGGCCAGGATTTTGAAATCCAACGTATCCAGGAAAACTTTAATGGATTGTATGTACTTTTGACCGCTTGCGCTTAAGACTTTATTCAGCTCCGGATTAGCCTCGTAGCTCTGTTGCAGGTACAATCGAATTTCATGATTCATGTCTTCGATTTGGGTCCTTAGCAGCATGAGCTCGGTCCTGTCTCTGACACTGAGTTGGCCGCCTGCAGCCACCGCTTCTTTACCGTGAATCTTTACTTGCTCCAGATGTTCCATAAACGGCGGCAATTGACCTATGGTTAGTTGCATTAATGAAAAAGAATCCGCATCCGGATCACGATTTAATCCTGAAGCGTTCTGAGCAATCGATAACAGCGCCAATAATTTCTGGGATAAGCTTGTATGACGCGTATCCATTTCCTGCAGTGCCACTTGATCCACATTCACTTTTCCGGTATTCTGCAGAACGACATTCCATTCCACGGGAACTTTCTTCCAAGCCTCCGTTGTTCCGAAAGAAGCGCCGTAACGCTCGTCCAACTTGGCCTGATCCTTCATTCGTTTGGAAACGGATTCTTCCACCTTCAGCATATCTTGTCTTGCTTTAGCGTCTCCTTCAAGCGCGGGACCGGTTAATTCGCGATGGGTGCGAAGATCTGCCAGCAATTCCAGCAAACCTGTGGAGTAGCGTAGTCCCTCCCTCTCCTTCTTGGTGAACTGAAGCGTGTTGCCGATTTCAGTGGAGAACAGGAATAACATGTACGCGATCGGGATGAGGAATACCAGAGAGATGAGGATAAACTTGCGCGCGTAACGCATTTTGTTCATCAGTCGGACAGAGGGCTCAAAAACTTTAAGCGAAGTTTCTTTAAATTGGGACGGATTGCGCATCATGTAATTTCCACCTTTTGCATTCACTATTTGTTTACATTTATATTAAGGTAGAAACAGGGTTTTCGGCAATGAAAATGTTACAAAATATGACACGAAAATCGACAAAATTTTCATTATCTCACACCAAGCTAAATCCATAAGCAGAGAAATATTTTATCATTGAGAGAAAGAAACGGCCTAAACCTTGTTCAGGCTTCGTTCCACATTCTCTTTAAGTTATCCATGCCGATACGCGAACCCGTGAAAGAATCTTCAATTCCTTCAAACTCCACGGTAACGTATCCGTCATAGCCCGCGTCTTTTACAATTTTCACGAGACGGGGGATGTTCAGATCCCCTTGTCCCAGTATAGCGCCCCGCAAGTAATTTCCATGAGTGCTTTGAAACCAAGGTCCCTCGCCGGGCGGTTGGTCATAAGGACGGATATAGAAATCTTTGAAATGAACCACGGAAGCCAGAGAAATGTTGTTCATCACGCCCACCCAGGGTTGCTCATCCACGCACAGGAAGTTGCCTACATCCAGCGTGGTTCTGAAATTCGCGCGATCCACCTCTTCAACCACCCGCCGGACCCTGTCGCTCGCCTGCACACAGAATCCGTGATTTTCAATACTTGTCGTAATGCCGAACGTCGCCGCGTAATCGGCAATGCATCTGCTTCCTTCCACGAGCTCAGGCAGCACACGTTCAAAATAACCGATCGAAATTTCCCCCGGCTCCTTACTGAATCCCGTTACATCATGCCGTACATAGGGTATTCTCAGCCGAGCCGCAAGATCCACATGCTTCTTTACGCGTTCAACTTCTTCCTCAAAAGCCGCTCTAGTCGATTGTACGAAGTTGGCCGAAATACAATAGTTAGAAAGCTCGATTCCGGCTTCATCGGCGCGGATGCGCAGTTGATCGGCAAGCTGCGGATCATCCAAGAGCGAGTAACCGAGGGGCGCCAATTCCAGGTGTTCTCCGCCGTGTTCCTTAATCCATTGCGGCAAGTCGAGTATTGATAGGGTCCCTTCTTCCAACAACCTGACCACACTGTATGAGCTTAATCCAACCTTCATCTGTAAAACCTCCATCCATATAACGGTTTATTTAGCTAATTACAGTAATTAGAGTAATTTCAATAAGATAATCATAATGCACTCCGCGGCAATGGTATAGGGAAAAATGTTCGATGAGCCGATGGGATATCCACCGATGATCTTATAATCAGGCAGTGTTAAACGATATTGTTAATATTTGACAATAAAGAACAAATGTTCTATTATAGGGGTAATATCACTTTTATTAAACAAACTATTGCAGTTCGAGAGGAGTTAGTCATGGCAAATATCGAGCACTTGCAAACCGTACATGTCCCAGCATTGAAGGTGTATGAAACGTTAACCACCGCTGAGGGGCTGGCGGAAATATGGACCAATGAACTCATCACTGGTAATCAGATTGGCTTTATTAATGAATTTCGATTCGGCAGCAATGACATAACTAAGATGAGAATAGAGGAATTGATCCCTAATAAAAAAGTCGTCTGGCATTGTATAGATTCAGATCCAGAATGGATTGGTACGATGATATCCTTTGATATTCAAGAGAAAAACGGGAAGTCTTATATTACTTTGCGTCATATGAACTGGAAAGAAGTAACGCCATTTTATCGCTCCTGTAACTATAACTGGGCAATTTTCCTTTATAGTCTCAAATCCTACTGTGAAGATGGCGAGGGTATCCCCTATCATAAACGTAAGTTTTAACATAGCCTTTAAAAAAAAACTCTATCGAGGCCTCTATAGATGGCGACCGTGTTTGGCTCTGTTGGAGTCTAAAGAGTTTACGCGCGAGGCTGGATCATGTTGCTTGGTCAACTGCCACGTATTAAATGCATCTCAGCGCCGATGCTGGGTTATCCCTAAGAATCAGGTGAACATTATATTAGTTCCAATGCTGGGTTATCCCTAAGAATCAGGTAAAAAGTTTCAAAAAACTCTTGTAATCAGAACATTTGTTTGGTATTATATGACATATACAGAACATTTGTTCCTTCATTGCGTAAAGAGAGTGAGGATTATGTCTATTCATGAAGTAACTTTCGATCAATTCAGACGTAAGTATCATGATGAGGCTTCATGTATGCCAATCCTGATCTCAGCCAAGTGGCCCAACGGATACCGATGAGTGCGTTAAGGCCAATGTCATTATCACACGTCGGCTACCTCTATATGAATGCCGCAACTGCAAGTATCAAGCTTCTCTTCTCGTAGGGACCATTATGCAAGGAAGCCGCACTTTACTTCATAAGTGGTTTCAAGCTTTATTTCTTATTGCTAACCCACTGGCTACAATTAACGCGGTGCAACTATCTACCATCATTGGAGTCACTTATAAGACGGCTTGGTTAATCCTTCACAAACTTCGCCATGCCATTCAGCAAGGAGATGCAGAGCAGCTGCTCACAGGACTTGTCGAAGTAATTTCAGCTACGTACAATCCGTGCAATTTCCATATTAAAGGCTTTAAGACGATGCGCAATGAGCAGCCATTTGTTGGAGGGGCCTCTCTTAACTATGGTGAAGTTTCCTATGTCAAGCTGAAGCATGTTTTTATACCGAAACATCATCCTAACAAAGAACTTAGTTATTGGGATTATTCCAACTTTATTCAGACTCATGTTAGTCCTTCGGTCCGAGTTCCTTTTATTCATTATGGTTTCAGAAAGGAGAACGCTTGTGACACGTTAAATATAATCTGTGATTCTGTTCCTGTTCGAATAAACGAGCGTTACTACGGAGTAAGTGACAAGCATTTACAATCGTATCTGGATGAAGTCTCCTATCGTATCAATCATTCGTTTAAACCGAACCGCGCCGTATCGAGGTTATTTCGGCTGTTCATTGTTACACCTGCTGTTACTTATAAACAACTCATTTCACGCAAACCGATGTGCTTACATGAACAGATTGCCTGACTCACGGACAACCATTTTTTACAATTACATATTTCCTTCTCTAAACACATTAATACTAATTTTCCAAATATCACTCCATTGCCTTCTTCGATCACACCACTGAGCCTTCGGGATAACCCAGCATTTCAATCTTCGATCACACCACTGAGCCTTCGGGATAACCCAGCATTTTAGTCTTTGATCACACCACTGAGCCTTCGGGATAACCCAGCATTTCAGTCTTCGGTCACATCACTGAGCGTTCGGGATAACCCAGCATTCAAGTTCAAATAAGTATCAATACCCCCCTAAAGAAGTACAAACCCTAGTTATCACTCCTATTTTATATACTTTCTATCATGAAAAAAGACGCCTATTGGCGTCCTTCTTGATTTTCATAATAACAACTAGCTTCGCAGCCCCTCATAAATTTCACGCCGCAACTGGATGAAAGCCGCGTCATGGCGAATTTCTTCTTTACGCGGTCTCCCGAACGGCACTTGTATCTCGCGAATTACCGTTGCCGGCCTAGGCGATAAGATGTAAATTCGGTCCGACAGCAGCAAAGCTTCTTCAATGGAATGGGTGACGAACAGCACCGAGCGCCGGTCCTCTTCCCACACCGATAGGAGCCACTCTTGCATCTCTTGCCGGGTGAGCGCATCCAGTGCCCCGAACGGTTCGTCCAGGCACAGCAGTTCCTTGGGGCTAAGCAACGCCCGCAAGAACGCCACCCGCTGCTGCATGCCGCCGGACAACACATGCGGATAGCTGTCCGCATAGCCGTCCAAGCCGATGCGGCGCAGCCACGCCATCGCCTCAGCGCGCGCCTCGGCGTCCGCGGTCCCTTCAACCTCCCTTATCAGCAGGAGGTTGCCAAGCACCGTGCGCCATGGCAGCAGCGTGTTGCTCTGCGGCATGTAGCTGATGCGGCCCGTCTGCCCGGTGACGTCCGCGCCGTCCAGCAGCACCCGGCCGCCCGACGGCGTCAGCACGCCGCCGATGACTTGGAACAGCGTGCTCTTGCCGCTGCCCGAAGGCCCGATGACGGAGACGAACTCTCCGTCACCAACCCGCAGGTTGACCCCGTCCAACACGGGGACACCTGCCTGCACACCCCGCCGCTCCCGCGGTCCCGCACCGCCGCCGGCGAACGTCAGAGAAATATCGCACAACGCAAGCTTGCTGCTCATTTCTCTTCCTCCTCTCCGGCCCCCGCGTTCCACGGGGTGACCCAACGTTCCAGCGCGCCCATGGCCGCGAACAACACCAAACTAAGCGCGGCGATAACGCCGATCGCCACAAACACACGGTCGGCCCGGAAGGAGGCCGACGCGAGCGTCATGTAGACGCCGATCCCCTTCTCGGCGCCCAGCCATTCCGCGATGACCGCTCCCATGACGCTGTAGGTCGCGCCGATCTTCAAGCCCGAGAACAGGTGCGGCAAGGCGCCCGGCAGCTCCAGCTTCATGAAGATCTGCCGCCGGGAGGCGCCGATCATCCGCATATAGCGCACCATGTCGCGGTCCGCGTGCCGAAAGCCTCCCAACGCGGCGATCAACACCGGAAAGAAGCACACAAGCACGATCAACACCAGCTTTGGCATAACCCCGAAGCCCAGCCACAGAATAAGCAGCGGCGCCAGCGCAATCGTCGGCACACTCTGCGAGAGAATCAGCAAAGGTTCAGCCAACCGCCGTAACCATGGCAACAGATGTAAGACGAATGCGAACAGTACGCCCAGCGCCGCACTCAATGCGAATCCGCCTACAGCAAGCACAGCAGTCGCCGCGGCATGTTCTCCTACCCGCTCCCGGGACGCCCATGCTTCCGTACCGATCTGCCACGGACTTGGCAGCAGCCAGGCTTCGATCCCGAACACGACCGTCGCGGCTTGCCACAGCGCCAGCAGTCCGAGGATCCCGGCCGCGGCCATGCCCACAGCGTGAATCCGAACACGTTTCATTTATCTGTACTTTTCGGTCAGTTGATCCATCGACGCGCCTTCCGGGTTATGGTATAACGTCATTTGGGTCATGACCCGCGGACATCCGGCCTGAATCATCGCATCGTTCATGTCCTTTACGATCTCCAGAAGGTGCGGCAATTCCCCTTCCAACGTGGTGTTTAGCGCATTCACCTGATGCTTGACGCCGGACTTTTGTATAACTTCAATGGCCCGGTCCACGTATGGAATCACATCTTCATTTCCTTTAACGGACGGTATAATTTGTACACTTAATAATGTAGTTGCCATGTGCTGCCCTCTCCCTTCATCCTTATTCCGGCAAAAAGTCGTTCGTAAACGCCTTCTCCGCTTCCAACGGCTTGTCAATCAGTTTGTATTCCTGCATCCATGCCGCGTAGCCTTCCCACACGCTCAGCTTCTGCTCGCCCCAACGCTTGGCGTCGTCCTGATACTTCGGACTCAGCCATTTCTGCGAAGCGCGAACGAGCTCCGGATCCAGATCAGGCTCCGCTTTAATCAACAGCTCGGCCGCTTGTTCCGGCTCATCAATCGCATACTGATACCCTTTGGCCGTGGCCGCCATAAATTTCTTCACTAACTCAGCATTGTTATTGACATGTTCTTCATTCGTCACGATGACCGGCGTATAGTAATCCAGTTTCTCTGAAAATTCATTCAAATAAACCATATCAATCGGTTCCTTGCGAAGTTCCGCCTCAACCCCGGTCCAAGCGTAGTAGATCCAGGCAAAATCCACATCCCGCTTCGTCATCGTAAAGAAGTCCGCGTCCCCCGCCTGAACGATCTTCACCTTCTTCACATCGGCGCCGTCCGCCTGCATCAGGGAATCCAGCATCGCCTCTTCCGCCGGGGATCCAAAGCCGCCGTAGGTCTTCCCTTCGAAATCCTTCGGGGATTTCACACCCTTGGCAACCGGCGCAGCAAAGCCGGACGTATTATGTTGAATAACAGCCGCCAAGGATACGAGCGGCACATTCTGCAAGCGCGCCAGGGTAACGCCCTCCTGATAGGAAACGCCGAAATCCGCGCTGCCGGTAGCCACCATCTGGTCCGCTCCGCTTTGACCGGGTTGAATGATCTCCACATCAAGGCCCTGTGCCTTGTAGTATCCTTGATCCCTTGCGACGTAGAGACCCGTATGATTCGTGTTAGGCGTCCAATCCAGGACAACCTTCACTTCCTTCAGCTCCGCCGGCTTAGTCTGTTTCTCCCCCTTGGCATTCTCAGCCTTGTTTCCGTCCGTGCCCGCTCCGCAACCTGCCAAAAGTATCGTTCCCGTCAGCAGCAAAATCCCTATTTTTCTCATACCCAACGCATCCATCTCCCCTTCTCTACTAACCAAAATCAGGAAATAAAAAAAAGACCCGCGGATAAACACAGTCGGCTCTAAGAATATGCGCAACTACAGGCGCATCGTGAAATTCTCTCCGCTGGCATTATCCAGTTCAGATTAACGGTCTGCGTCACGAGGACGCACTCTCAGCCTGACTTCATCAAGCTCCCGTATTTCCTATTCAGTTGTTAACAACAATACACGCAATCTTGTCCGTTTTCAACACCTATTTTGCTCGGAATGGCGGTCCGTGTTTCCTGTTGTAAGTTACCTGGTCATTGATTTGTCCTATGAATTATGTCAATATAGTCTGATACACAGATACACTGAGTAGGACAAGGAACAGGTGAACGATAAACATGATGAAATCCGCAATGCGTCTGTTAACCGAACTATCATCACGCAAATTTATTTCTAAGCTGACCGGCGGTTTCGCGCAGTCCCGCGCCAGCCGCAAGCTTATTCCGAAGTTCGCCCAAATGTACGGCATCCGTATCGAAGACGCGGAGAAGGCCCTTTATGAATATGCTTCACTGAACGATTTCTTCACCCGCCGCCTCAAGCCCGGACTTCGTCCGTTGGCCGAAGATACAGCGGCGCTGATCAGTCCTGTCGATGCCCGCATTACAGGTATGGGCGTTATAGACAACGGGTCCCTGCTGAATGTTAAAGGACAGGATTACACCCTTGAAGAACTATTGCATTTCTCTCCCCGCTCGGAAAGTTACAAGCACGGATTCTATTATGTCCTGTACCTGAGCCCGACGGATTATCATCGCATACACACGCCGGTAGCCGGGGAAATGGTGGAAACCGAGCATATTCCCGGTAAAGTATACCCTGTTAACGAGTTCGGATTAAGGCATATGAAACGTGTGCTTAGCCGGAACGAACGCTTAATCTCCTATATTCGTCATAACCGCGGTGAAGTCGCTGTCGTGAAAGTCGGCGCCATGAATGTCAGCAGCATCAAATACGCCGATCCCGGACTTCAAGAATTCGAACGCGGTCAAGAGCTGGCTTACTTTCAATTCGGCTCCACCGTCGTGCTTCTTACAGAAGACGGAACCTTTGACCCGCGAACGGACCTGCAAGTCGGAGATAAGGTTAAGATGGGCGAGGCGCTGGGACTTTTGCATGAAAAGCAGTGAATAGATTAAATTGTGATGAAGCGGCTTCGGCCGCTTTTTTTTGCGGGAGGAAACCGGTGTGAAGCTTGTCCTTTCCCGTGTTATAATCAAAGTAAGCGTATTCTGCAGCGGAAAGGGAGCTACTTATTATGATTATCCGTAATTTGACGAAGTCGATTGATAGCCAACTTATTTTAAATAGGATCAGTATGGAGATTAACGAAGGTGAATTGGTGGCCGTTCTCGGCGCCAGCGGCAGCGGAAAGACAACGTTCCTGAAATGCCTGGCCCTGCGTGAACGCTGGGATGACGGTCAATACATATATGAAGGCAATGATATAACAAATTCGAGTTGGCTGGAGCGGCTTAAGCTGTCCAAACATTGGGCGTATCTGGAGGAAAAGGCGGATATTCAGCCCAGAAAAAGCGCGTTAAAGAACGTGTTAAGAGGCCGATTATTCTACACGCCGTTCTGGAGGCTGATCACAGGTCGTGTTTCCACAGAAGAATATGCGAACGCGATGGATTATTTGGAGAACGTCGGTTTGCTTGACAAAGCGGCATCGCCCGCGGAGAAGCTGAGCGGCGGCGAACGGCAGCGGATCGCGTTAGCGAGGGGTTTTGTGCAACGGGCCAAAGTGATCTACGCGGATGAGCCCATCTCGGGGATCGATCCTTCAGGCGCGGAGCGCGTCATGCAAGATTTCCGTTATGTCTGCAAGCGGGATAAAGCCACGGTCATCTGCACGATGCATAACGCCGAAGTGGCGCAACGCTATGCAACACGCATTCTCGGTTTAGCCGGGGGCAAAATCGTCGTCGACGTCACCGGACGACCGTTGACGCAGCGGGAGCGCAGTTTAATATTTGGGTAGGATAGGATGGCATATGACGAGGACTCTCGGGACGTAAACATATACTTTCCGATGATCAATCGAGTAGGAGGGAGTGATTAACTCCCGACCTCTCACACCACCGTACATACCGTTCGGTATACGGCGGTTCATGACATATTCCGCAGTGAGTTGTATCTGTCCGTTAGACTCTTTAAGCCGCAGGATTCCCAATATTGGTTACCCAGTGCGCGGTGTAAGATTGGACTCTTTGCAATACGCCAATACCCTTTACGGGTATTCCCCCATTCATAGGCTTTATCTCTGGGCATACCCAAGGATATAAGCCTTTTCACTTTGGTTTTTGGATTCTTCCATTGTTTCCAAAGGCACATTCGTAACCTTCTTCTAATCCATGAATCCATCTTTTGAAAGATACTTGGTGTATCCGCAAGCGAGAAGTACCCACACCATCCTATGAGGTATTGGTTTAGTTCCTTAATTCGCTCTTCCATTTTCATCGACTTCTTTCGGGACGTGATCGCTCGAATCTTAGTCTCCGCTTTCTGCAAGGATTGCTTCGCAACCCTCACCTTTGGGTCTTGATTCAAGCTGAAGCTAAATCCAAGAAACTTTCGCTTCCATGGCCGGTCTACCGCGCTCTTGGCTTGGTTTACCTTTAGCTTTAGTTTTGTCTCGATGAATTTGGTGACAGATGCCTTGACTCGTTCGCCTGCTCTCTTGGTTTTCACGTAGATGTTACAGTCATCCGCGTAGCGAACGAACCTAAGTCCACGTTTTTCAAGTTCCTTGTCTAATTCGTCCAGTACGATGTTAGATAGCAATGGACTTAGGGGACCCCCTTGCGGGGCTCCCTCCGAAGTCGGCTTAACTAACCCGTTCTCCATTACGCCCGACTGCAAGTATTTACGGATGAGTAAAAGCACTTTCTTGTCCCTTACTTTCTCCGCAATCTTCATCATGAGCCTGTCATGGTTGACTCGGTCAAAGAACTTCTCTAAATCCAAATCGACAACGAAGCGATATCCTTCTTTCATGAATGTTTTCGCTTTCCTTACTGCGTCATGGCCTCTCCGTCCGGGACGGAAGCCATGACTATGTTCGGAGAACTGTGGATCGAAAACGGGGTTTAGTACTTGGGCGATGGCTTGCTGGATTACTCGGTCTGTCACGGTAGGTATGCCTAGCTTCCGAAAGCCTCCGCCATACGGTTTCGGGATTTCGACCCGTCGCACGGGGCTCGGTTCATAGGTACCTTCTTCTATAGCTTCGCGTATCTTCTGCCAGTTTTGTTTCATGTGTTCGCGTAAGGTTCTTACGCTCATTCCATCCACGCCGTGGCTTCCTTTATTTGCTTCCACACGCTTTAAAGCGCCAAGAAGATTTTCTCGTGACAGCAATTGCTTCAGCATTTCTACAACTCCTTGCGTGATTGGTACCTTCCTCTTGTGCCCGGGATAAACTCTGCCCTGCCGAGGCCCCACACGGGATTCACCGCTTCCTTCCTCAGTCAGGTCCTTATGGATTTTCTGCTTTCATCGCTTTCGTAGAACGCCTTGATGTACAAATCCTATTTCATGTTCAGCCCTTCCGCTCGTGTTGCAACACGTAACGTACTATGGCTTCTGCTGACTTCTGTACGTTCAGCTTGCTTTCACAAACAAGGTTACGGAGGTTGCTCCGCGTACCGTTCAGACCTCCCCAGGTAAGAACGCTATCTTCCTCTCCATTTATCTGCTTCATTTACTTTCATGCGCCTTCGGCAGTATGGGCTTTGACTTGTTAAGCAGTCTCATCCAACGCACGCTAGCCTTATATGAAGTTCGTGTTCCTCAGACCGGAGATTTGCCGCCGGCTTCCTTCAGATTCGACCTCACGGTCGACACCCTTGCCTTAAGCTATGGCTACTACTGCCTTCACCATTCGGGACTTGAACCCTAGAGATAGCGCCCATGCTGGGCGCACTCACAAAAAGCCGGCTTGCTTATTGCAAGTCGGCTTTTTGTTGTTTCATTTGATCTAAGGAACTCCAGAGACGCTAAAGGTTAAATAAGAACACATTCTCGATTCTAAGGAACTCCAGCAACGCTAAAGTGTCAAAATAGATGATTGCAAGGGTGCTTTTAGTTAAATAGCGTGTCTGGAGTTCGTTAGTGTGGAAAAGTGCCCTAAATCGGATCCATAAGGTTACTGGAGTGCGTTAGAGAAAACTTAAAAATCATATTATTTAATTACCCAGCACATAGAGCTCACTCACCAATCTCCCCAGCATCCAAGTTACAATGGAATAAATCAACTGATATGCACGGTACCGAACATAGTTACATTAGATTTTGGGCAGCCCCCGTTAAGCAAGCTCCTTCGTATCCGTCAGAATTTCTACCTGTTGCGGCCGGTACACCGCCACCAGTTCCCCTGCCGCGTCCGCCGCGAACATGACCGTCCGCTCCGCTTCGAGCTCGAAGCCGTAGCTTCTTCCGGTCACCGGATCTTTCACGTTCACGCGGCAATCCATGCCATACTCGGAGACGAAGATATAGAGGGATCCTTCTCTGAACGCCAGCTTCCTGCCGTAAACCCCAGGCAGGTCGCCGCCGGAGATCCATTCCAGCTCCTGAGCGACATTCGCCTCCTTCAAGGCATGGCGATAGACGGTTTCGAGCGTTTCATAACTTTCGTTTAATTCCAGCGGTAACGGACACCACATGAGTTTCCCCTTGCCGATTACCCGTTCCTGCAGAACAGCGGCGCCGTACTTGGCTTCACCCGTAACAGCATCCACCGGCCATTCTGTAGTCAACTTCGCGATCCCATCGCCTCCGAATGATACCGGAAGCAGCTTCCCTGCCGCTTGCAGCGCCTCTTCACGCCGAACATTGGCCAGACGGGTTGCGCCAACCCAATTCTCCACTCGATCGCTAGAGTGCCAGTACTCATCCATTGAAATAGGCCCTGTGATCAACAGAACTCCTCCGTGGGAGCTTACATGCGAGATCAAAGTGTTAAGAGCTTCGCCGGATAAGTTATGCGCGGAAGGCAGAATGATCAGCTTCGGATGATCCTGCTCAGCCAACGCCTCCAAGTGATACTCGCTCAGAGCGCGTAACGGAACATTCATCCGGTGAGCCAATGCGCGCGTAAGCTTGGCCGTGGCATCCCCGGCGAACGCCCGGTTAGAGAAATCGTTGCTGTAAGGGAAAACTACAACGGTTTCCTCCAACTGACGATCTTCGAATAAATACCCGATCTCGCCCATGAACGATCCAAAGTCATACGATACATCCGCTTCCGGTTTCTCCGTCCCGTCCGCTCTCAAAGCCCCGATATGAGATTCATTGATATTATCCATATAGTAATTGATATTCCAGATCCACTGCACCGCGCCGGCACCGCCCGTAGAGAATGCGTAAGCGTATTTCCGCTCCAGAATGTTGCGCAGCTCTTCTTCGGAACGCTTCGCGCGCCCGTCCGGCGTTTCCACGTACATAATCCCTGTCTCCTGAATGAGCGAAGGTTTGTTCGGCGCCTTGGAGAAGATGCCGTCCCATACCAACTGGTCCATCAACCACCAGGAATGCACCGTTGTATAGTCGACCGCTTCTTCATAGAATAACGGCGACGGACGATGCGCGCCGAGCCCTTCATCCTGTCCGACCGTAACCATCTGCTTCGGTTGTATGGCATGAATCGCTTCACGCAATTCGGAAGCCCAGCGATTGTGCATGTCCATCGAGAACAGCACGAAATCCAGCCACGGCCCTCCGCGCTTCACCAGTATTTCCGTCGTGCCGAAAGGAATTTCCTCAGGCATAGGCGGAATAATGGCATCGAATGAAGGCAGCTGCTCCGGCGTCATATTCCACTTGGCTTGCAGAGCAGTAATGGATTCATGGCGTTCCTTCAGCCATTCGCGGAATGCTCTCACTTCGAAGGCGTCGCGGAGCGGACGCGGCGACCACAGACGCTTCGGATCGAACATCGTCGGTTCGTTGATCAGATCCCAATGCAGGTTAGCGGTATGCTGATGACGCGATACGATGGCGGAGATAAAGCGCTTCTGCGCCTCCACACTGCGCGGATCCAGATAAGGATTCACACCTTCCCACAGCTCCGGGGTGAACGCGAAGAAATTGAAGGTCAGTTCAAGACCATGCCGCTTCGAGCTCAGCACGAAAGCGTCGATCGCCCGCAAAATATCTTCGCTGACATGCCCGTCCACAAATCCCATTGTACGCAGCGCCGTCCAGATTCCGGTTCGGATCAGATTGATGCCGGCGCCCGCCATCTGAGCCATATCTCTGTCCCAAACGGATACGTTAGGCAGGTGGAAAAACTTCCTTGCCACATCCGATGTCATGTAGGTCATGCCCACCACCGGCATCGGCTTGCCGTCTTTATAGAAATAATCCCGGCCGGCCGTCAGCATCGCGCCTTCGGTCAACAGAGCCTCATCCCGGCCCCAGAAGCCTTGCTTCAACAGACGTTGTTCCCCATCCGAGGATTCCAGACTGGCTTCCACGGTGTAATATCCCGCTTGTGCTTGGAACGGCAACGTCTTGCGCGTATATCCGGTTACCGCCGCGCTCTTGATGTCGAAGGATTCGGTGAAAAGCGTCTGACGCGCTTCATCCGTTGCGGTTTCCAGATACACAGACAGATCCACATGCCATTCGGTATTCGTATTGGCTTGGTTCAACCCTTGGTATTGAAGGGTAAGGACAGGCGTTTCACCCACTTCGTAGCATGCGTAATTCGGTTTAAGCCAGAACTCCGTCACACCTGCGGTCGTGAATGCGGCCAATTTCAATAATACATCCGCTCCGTCGCCCTGCCAGAACGCCTGACTCAACGTTTGATTAATGAAAATCCATCTCGCTCCGGCATATATGCCTTTCACATATTCCAATAAGACGACCGGCGCCGCAAGCTCGCGTCCGCTCTCTGTGACTGCCGTCAATAACGGATAGATTCTCGCATCCATCGGCCCCCCGGAGCCGTTCTCATGCGGCATATCCGATGCATGGGTTACATGAAGCGCAAATCCGTAGGTGTCTTTCACTTCGAACAACGCTTCGCTGCCTGCTAGTACGGCAATTTCCGCTGATGAACGCAGTGTAACATCGCTTGGCGCCTTCACTTTCAGCGCTTCGTGAATGCCGATCTCCTGATGGTAAGCCGTTTGAGGCTGTTCAGCCAACCAGACTCCGTCTCTATGAACCACAGGAATTTGGAACGGCGCCCCGCCGGTATGCACCAATCCGCCTCCTAGGCGCAGATGTCCGATGATGGCGGACCAGGCTTCTTTTGGGAAATAGGGTCCGTGCAGGTTGATGCAAGTGCCGTTGCCGTTTAGTGCTGATAATGCTTTGGAAAGTCCGTGTGCGTCGACAACTTGCACTTGATTCGCATGGGACCAGGTTTGAGCGGATGGGCGCACGCCTTCGAATGGAAAAGAATCATCATAGAATACAATTACAGCTGCTGTGGACAATGCATTCACCTCATACTATTGATTTTGTTAGGTTTATTAGGTTAAAGTTAGGTTATGAACAAACGAAATTTAACCGTTGGATGCGGCGGTGTCAAGAAATATTTTTGAAATTTAAAGGGGATTCAGATATGTCTGCGCACAAAATAACGATCCAACAGATCGCCGACCGACTGGGCGTGTCCAAATACACCGTCTCTCAAGCGTTGAGCGGCAAAGAAGGCATTAGCGAAGCCACCCGCCGGCAGGTGTTGGAGACCGCCAAATCCATGGGGTATAAGCAACGTCGGCAGGTTTATGACCGAGAGGCGCCTCAGACCGGTATAGCATCCGACGCCGCAACCAGTCCTTATGTCATCATCTGGATTCCTTATCGTGAGCGCGGTGAAACCGAATTTTGGCAGAGGGTACTGTCAGGCATTGTTGCAGGATGTGACGAGCGAAACTGGGAGCACATTATCTTGTCACCTTATGATTATCAAGGACGCCTGGTCGTGCTGCCCCCTTACCTGGACACGTCTACATGCCTCGGCGGCTTGTCCATCGGTTCATTCCCCCTGACCACCATCCATGCTTATGTGCAAACGAAGCTGCCGGTTGTTTTAATTGATCATGATGAACGATTTGCTGATCTGGACGCGGTCGTGAATAACAATCTGGAAGCGGCTCACCTGCTTCTGACCCATATGGCCGAGTCGGGTTGTGAGAAATTAATTTTTGTAGGTCAGGACCATTTTTCGGTAAGTTTTCGGGAACGTTGGTGGGGTTGCAAAATGGGGATTGAAGCGTTGACAGGCACGAGTGGCGCCAAAATATCACTGCGGAAATGGTCTATACCCTATAGTGAGACAGATTGGTTACAGGTTCTCTCCAGCATGTTGGACCGGTTAGAACCGCAGGATTGGCCTCACGGATTCATTGGCGCGAACGATCATATTGCGATGGAGCTTCAAGCCCTATTGGTTGCAAAAGGGATCGACATCCCTGCGCAATGCAAAGTCGCCGGATTCGATAATATCCGCTCCGCCGGTTCCGCCAGCCCGCCACTAACCACCGTGGACTTGGGTAAAGAAGAGCTGGGGATCCGGGCAATCGAAGCGCTGGAGAAGCGAATCTCACATCCGGACCGGCCGCGCGAGCGCATTTCGCTGTCTCCTCAGCTTGTGGTGCGTTTGTCTTGTTGACTTAATACACTGTAGGTTCTAAAAAATTGTAAATTGCGTTTTATTTTATGGTATTTATATCCATGTTAAAGTGTGTTACAATTGTATATACAAAAGAATATACAATAGGAGAAACTAAGTGTCATTATTCATATGGGATGAAGAAAACATACAACACATTGCTCGTCATCATGTTGAACCGTTTGAAGCGGAAGATGCTTTAATGGACCCACAGCATATAAAGTTTTCAGCACATAGTGGCAACATGGGTGTTATTGGTTCAACTGAAGACGGAAGACGATTGGTCGTAATTTATGTAAAGAAAATAATGGGGAAAATAAGAGTTATAACCGCCCGAGATACAACCGAATCTGAGACCAGAATTTACAAAAGGAGGAATCGTTAACAATGAAAATAATCACGTCAAGAGACCACATTCCGGAACATATGAGTGATGCGGAAGCAGCGGAATTCTGGTCAGACCACACTTTGAGCGATGAACTATTGGAAGCTTCCATTATTGAAGAAGATGAACACGACTTGCCAAAGAGAAAATCCGCAACGATTTCCATTCGTCTCGACGGAGATTTGCTCCAGCGCATCCGTGTTCTAGCTAAGCAGAGAAATAAGGGTTATCAGACACTGATAAAAGAGTTCCTGATTGAGCGTGCCTACGAGGAGGAAAAGAAGACTCTTAATTTCAGAGAAGAGATTACGTATTCTCCTACAAAAAATCGATTACAATTGGAACGCCAACTCGAATTGGTGTTCAATAAATTACAGCAGGAGATGTCCCAGTTGGTTTCCGGGACCATTTTTCTGCAGATTAGGAACAATGAAATCTGTAAGTTCGGCATTAGAAACCTACATTCAGAGGAGACAGATAACCAAGTCGAGGTAAAGATGCAAGGACTTACGGAAATACAGCAGCGTTCATTATTAAAAGATGCAATTGAATCGCTCAAATACAAGACGAATTGGTCGAACGGAGAAATTCATTTTAACTTTGCGTTACAGTACAACGAATTGCGCACAAGTGTCCAGTTCGAGTCCAACTACAACATCTCGAAAGAGTTCATAGTGAATTCGAATTAAACAAAAAAGCCCTACCGGATCTCCGAAGGGCTCTTTCCCGTATACTGCTTGAATTGCCGGCTGAAGAAGAAAATATCCCGATACCCAAGCGCATCCGCAACTTCGGTTACGTTCATGCCCGCATCATGGAGCAGGTGCTCCGCGCGTTCGATCCGGGTTTTGATCATATAATTTTGGACGGAATGCCCGATGATTTGCTTGAACTTGATGGAGAAATACCGCGGAGACAGACCGGCCCGCTGCGCCAATTCGTCAACCCGATGGGAGATGCCCGGGTTCTGCCGCACATAATTCGCCACCTCATGAATCGCCTCCGTGAGCTGGTTGCTGTGCTTCTTCAACTCCTGCCTCTCCTCGCGGTCCTCCCGCAACAAGTGAATCATCATCTGCTTAAGAATCAGCTTCGCCTCTTCCTCCGCCGCGAACGTTTCCACCAGAAACAACCGTACATATCGAGCCAGCAAGTGTTCAAAATCCAGCGTTTCCGCAAGCACACGATACCTCTCCGGGACATCGCTCAGCGGCCCGTCCACGCCAAAGTGAATGTAAGTTAACACCAGCGGCTTCTGCGGATTATGCGTCGCACTCGTATAATCGCCCGGTCGGAACAGGAAGCAACTGCCTTTCCCGACAGCATAGGGGATATCATTCAGCACCACTTCCCCTTCCCCGCTCCAAACATAGAATAAGTCATAATTGTCAAAAGGCTTCTCCCGCTTCAACCATTTCCACGAAGGCTCGCAGACAATTTTGGCAAAAGCCGGCTTCAGGTCGAAAGCGGACGGTAAGGCGTGCAACAAGTACATCGCTCCTTGTAATGAGATCCGGTGACTACACCGGCTATATTAATCTAAGTTCAACCATACTTCATGCATGATGCGCACACCACGCACCCATTCTTCTTCGGATAAATGAGAGAACCCGAAACACGCCGAGGGACGCCGGTCCGCCAAATCATAACCCGTTCCGTCCGTCCAACTCACACCCGACGCGAAGCATGTGTACCTGTACTCATTATACAAGCTGGCACTCCCTCTCCACCAGCCAAAAATATGCATCCCCGCATCCGAAGGAATGATCTCGAACGCGTCCGCCAGATGCGACTGCAGCAACGCCGCCAGCGCCTTCGCCTTGCGGCCGTAAAGCCGCGTCATCCGGCGCAGATGCCGCTCATACGCGCCGCTGCGCATAAACGCGGCCAGCGCGCGCTGCTCCAGAACCGCCGTCGGATGCGGTTCGTACAGTGCCTTTGCTGCCGCGGCGGCGCCCGTCAACCGCCGCGGCAGCAATGCGTAGCCGATGCGCAGGTCCGGCAGCATCGTCTTCGTGAACGTGCCGACGTAGACGACCCGTCCGGCACGGTCCAGCGCCTTGAGCGGCTCGATCGGCCGCCCGCCCCAGCGGAACTCGCTGTCGTAATCGTCCTCGACGATGACGCTGCCGTGCCGTTCCGCCCAGGCGAGGAGCGACTGCCGTCGCTCAAGGGACAACACCCGGCCCGTCGGGAACTGGCGGCTCGGCGTCGCGATCAGCATGCGCGCCGGCCAGTCTTCCGGGACGAGGCCCTGCTCGTCCACCCGGGCGTAGACGGGAACCCCGCCGGCGCTGCGCACGGCCAGGTCTGCCCCGGGGTAGCCCGGGGATTCCAGCACAGCGGGCTCGCCGGAGTCGAGCAGCAGCTGTGCCAGCAGCGCGAGCGCCTGCATGGAGCCGCCGAAGACGACGATGTCGTCGGGATCGGCGGCGATGCCGCGCGCGCGGCGCAGGTACAGGGCAATCGCCTCGCGGAGCGGGCGATGACCCTGCGCCTCCCAGGCGTCGCCGCGGGGCACCCGCGCCAGCTTGCGCGTCTCGGCGCTGATTAGCCGCGTCCATTCCGCCAGCGGAAACAGACTTAGGTCAGGCACACCCATGGCGAAGCTAAGCGGCGCAGCCTGCTTAACCCGGTTTGCGCGACGCATGCCGATGCCTTCCACCCGCTCGCCCCATGCGGACAAGCGCACTCGGCCGCGATCATCCTGCGGTATACGATCTCCGCGATCCGTCTTGAATGCGACATAGGTTCCGCTCCCCTCCACCGCGTCCAAATATCCTTCCGCGATCAACATACCGTACGCTTCATTCACACTTCCCCTGGAGACTCCATATTGTTCGGCCAGCTGACGGGTGGATGGCAGCTTGTCTCCGTAGATCACCGTACCGCCTAGGATTGCATCTCTTAAAGCATGATATAAAGCCAAATATTTAAACCGATGCTCCTGTTCATATGGATACAAAACCAGTTGAATGTCCATGATGATACGCTCCCGTCCCCCATAAAGCGGTACAAATAATTATTCAGAAAGTGGATCTTAATCCCTGACACTTTATCCCTTATTGTAACAACTAAAGGAGATGAAGAACATTATGCGCAGAAAAGAATTTTCAATAGAGGAACAAACGGAAATCGAGACGTTTCTGGAGCAACAAACCTTCGGGTATTTATCAACAGCGGGGGATGAAGGTTGGCCGCATGTAAAGCCCCTCAACTTCGTCTATCAGAACGGACACGTTTATTTCCACGGCAGCCGTTCGGGGGAGAAAATGCGCGACTTGAAACGGGATTCGAAGGCCGTCTTTACAACAGCCAGAGAATTCGCTTTAATCCCTTCCTACTTTACGGACGATGTATACGCATGTCCGGCCACTTCTTTTTTCAAATCGGTTCAAATCCGGGGGCATGTGGAGTTGGTTGAAGATCTGTATGAGAAAGCGAACGTGTTTGAACGGTTTATGAGGAAACTGCAGCCCGAAGGCGGGTACATGCCTTTTGACGCGGAAGATCCCGGTTACGCAGGTCAGTTGAAGGCTGTCGCATTAATGAAGCTGATCCCGGTTGAATGTACGGCCAAATTTAAGTTTGGTCAAAATAAATCCGCAGACGAGCTCCAAGCCGTCATGAACGGACTTGCTGAACGGGGATTGCCTGACGATCAGGAGACCGTTGAGATGATGAAGAAATATTGCCCGCATCACCAAGGGCAGGGCTAATTCTAAAAACCGACCCCGCGAGTGGTCGGTTTCTTCATCTTTACTTCCCTTTTTCGTCAGAACAAATGCCCCGCTCCGAAGTTCCAACATTCGGGTTTTCCTTGAAAATAAGAGGTTTTCAAGATATAATAGCTGACAATCCAAATCATAAATTTCCGGAAGGATGGACAGGATGAACGCTTTAGCACAGCAATTGAATGAAACCATGGAACGTGAGAATTCGTACGTCTACGCAATGCTTTCCAAACTCGGCAGGCAGATTTATTTCCCGAAGGAAGGCATTTTAAGTCAATCCGCCGAAGCCAAGTCGAAGGCCAAGAAGTTTAACGCCACCATAGGGATCGCCCTCGAGAACGGGGAACCGATGCATCTGGCGGTCATTCAGGATACGCTTTCCGCTTACCAGCCCAAGGATCTTTACGAATATGCTCCCCCGGCCGGGAAACCGGAGCTTCGCAAGGTATGGCGCGACAAGATGCTTAAGGAAAACCCTTCCCTTGCGGGTAAAGGCTTTGGCAACCCGATCGTCACCAACGCGCTTACACACGGGCTGAGCATCGTAGCCGATTTGTTTGCTGATGTCGATGATGCTGTGATCTTTCCGGACAAAAATTGGGAGAATTACGAGCTCACCTTCGGCATCCGCCGAGGTGCAACGATCGTCAATTTCCCGTTATATAATGAGAGCGGCAAGTTTAATGCCGACGCCTTGCGCGAAGCCATCCTTGCTCAGAAGGAGAAAGGCAAGGCGATTGTCGCCCTTAACTTCCCGAACAACCCTACCGGTTATACACCTAACGCTGAAGAAGGCCGCGAAATCATTGAGGCTATTCGCGCGGGTGCCGATGCCGGCATTAATATCGTGGCGGTAACGGATGATGCCTACTTCGGTCTCTTTTTTGAAAACTCGCTGAAGGAATCCCTGTTCGGGCAATTGGCGGATCTTCATCCTCGCGTGCTGGCCGTTAAAGTGGACGGCGCAACAAAGGAAGAATATGTCTGGGGTTTCCGCGTCGGATTCATCACCTATGCGTCAGGCAGTGAACCGTTGTTAAGCGCTTTGGAGCAAAAGACGATGGGCATCATTCGCGCGACGATTTCCAGCGGCCCTCACCCTTCGCAAACCTTTGTTCTGCACGCCCTGCAATCACCGGATTTCGAAAAGCAGAAGGAAGAAAAATTCGAAATTATGAAAGCCCGCGCCAATAAAGTTAAGGAATTACTCGACAGCGGTAAATACGGCGATGTCTGGGATTATTATCCTTTCAACTCCGGCTATTTCATGTGCCTGAAACTGAAATCAACCGATGCGGAATCACTTCGCGGGCGGTTGCTGAATGAATATGGCGTTGGAACGATCGCCCTGGGTGAAACCGATCTACGTGTTGCGTTCTCCTGCATCGAAACGGAAGATTTAGATGAACTGTTCGACATCATATTCCAAAGCGTCTTGGATTTGCAGAAAACAACTTCAGTATAACTACAACAAACCCCGGACTTTTTTAGGTTCCGGGTTTTTTTTGACTATATACCTCTAGCATCATCACACATCGTCACAGGTTGAAGTGGTACAGTAGACGAATATAAAGCATCGGGGTGTTATTATGAAACTGGAGCGCTTGATCTCTATGATTTATATGCTTTTGAACAATGAGGTGTTATCCGCTTCGGTACTTGCCGAGAAATATGGGGTCTCCCAAAGAACAATCTACCGGGATATCGACGCGATTTGTGCGGCCGGCATACCTGTTGTGTCCTATCAAGGCGTTCATGGCGGTTATGGAATTATGGAAGAGTATAAGATGGATCGAAGTTTGCTGGGTTCGTACGACGTCGGTTCCCTGGTTACGCTTCTCCACAGTATGTCTACCGTCTTTGAAGACGACAAGGCTATGGAAACGATGCAACGGCTGCAAACGATTCAGCCTGATCATGCGCCGACCACGTTAACCATGGATATGGGCAGCCGGCAGACGCATCAGGACCAGTTAAAGCGGCTTCGGGACGCCATTCATGACCGTAACGTGCTTCAATTCCAATATATGAATACTAAGAATGAAAGGACAAAGCGCGCCGTGGAAGGGATTCGGCTCATGTTCAAGCATGGAACCTGGTATCTGTACGGTTACTGCAGGGAACGTAAAGATTACCGTGAATTTCGGTTGTCCCGTATAGCTGAGCTGAACGTCACGACAACCCTGTTCGGTCCTCATGCGATTACGGAAGCTAATCCGCGGCAAGCCTCTGCCCGACCCTTGGCAGATGCCTCCGAAAAGGTGCAGGTTGTCGTCCGGTTTACGGATTTGTTGGCGAGGGCGATGGACTATTTTGGCCACTTGGATACGATTGCTTATGATGAAGAGGGCGCTTTACGAATCACATTGAATATTCCCAGGTCACTGGAAGCCGAATGGCTATACTCCATTTTGCTAAGCTTCGGGAATAAGGCGGAGATTATGGAGCCGGTCGAGGTAAGGAGCCGTATGAAATCGCATATTGAAGCTATGCTCGGAACTTATTCCTAAGGCCCTAGGATCCGATAAATCTTATGTCCGACTCAGCTTTAGCCTATAGGAAATCGGAAATCATGGAAAATATCAATAATGAGCTTACAAAGACTGAAGTTATAATGGCTTGAACACGACGCCGCTTGACAGAGCCTTGGGTCAGCCTCCATCGGGAATACATCAGAATTCCTGTGGCGACGATTAAGGCTTCTAGTACAATACTATATACAGGATAACTCCATAAGCTCAGTCCCCATAGCGCTAAGCCATCCGCATGACCCGGCAGCAAAGGCATATCTTGGTTGTGTACGATTAAGTCCAACAGCCAGTGACTTCCGCTCAGCAACCCGATGATGATACCGGCTTTGACGCTCCAAATCCGTGAGGCGATCCAGCCTGCCAGGAAGGACAACAAAGTTGTGCCCACCAGGGAATGCGTCCATTCCGCATGTATGATTTGCTCGCCGTATCCGCCCCCGTCCAGAATTTCAATCGTTTCAACACCGGAAATAAACAGAGGAATAAACGCGATATCCAGCCATTGCGTGCTAACCATAAGCGCCCATAACGGGATTTCCGGATGCCTTGCCTTCACAATAGCTGCCAATCCGAAGTGACCTGCAAACATTACTTCGCCTCCTTCAGCAGTGTCTTCATCCCCACTATAAAAGCGTCCACAATAACCCTTAAACTGGCGTTCATATCAATCGCGATTCCGAAGCCGCCTCCCCGCTCCAGATCCGAAAAGCCATGCAGAACGCTGCGGAAACCGCGCATGGCGTGTACAGCGGCATCGCCTTCCAAAGCGTAAGATGCGGATAGCAGGTTCGAAACCAGTATGAACGTCAGAGTCGCTCCCTCCCGGATTGCCTCATTTTTCTGATCGTGATACCGCTGTGAGGCTTCATATATACCAGGGTAAGCTCTTGCAAAATCCACATAAGCCTGGGCCAGCGCGTGGACGGCCTCGTCTCCGGTAAGTTCCGTTACGGCAGATGCAAGTGCGCCATGCAACATTTCCAAGCCATAAACCGCCAGCTGGATCCGCAGATCGGTCAGACCCTGGATATGATTATAGAGTGACGGGGAACGCACCGACAGCTTTGCGGCAAGCATGGCCAAGGTGACCGCCTCCAGGCCATGTTCATCCGCCAGCGCCCCAGCGGCCGCAATCACTGCCTTGGCGTCCAATCCTGCGCGCGGCGACATCAGCGCACGCTTTCTTCCGCGTCGGCGGGCGCCAATCGCCGCTCCGCTTCCATGATGGCCCGCTCCATGGCGGCGCCCGGCGCGGAAAGCATCGGCCCGTGCCCGCAAGCGAGCAGCGACGGGCTTAATGCCAGCAGCCGGCGCGCGCTCGCAAGCGCCGTCGGCTTATGCCAGGTCGCCCAAGCGGGGAAAGGGAACCCCAGCTTGAGCGTCCCGGACACGGCGATGCCGCCGCGCGTCACGTACGCGTCGCCCGCGAGCAACACCGCGTTTCTCGTATCGAGAAACGCGGTCATGCCCGGCGAGTGGCCCGGTGCGGCCACCGTTAAGAGCGAGCCTACGCGATCGCCGTCGTGCAGCAGCACGTCGGCTCGCGTGGCGAGCCCGCGCGGCAAGCCGCCGCGCAGCGGCGCAGCCGGCTCGTTCCTGTCCAGCGATGTGTCGCCGGACAGGATGCGCGCCTCGCGCGCCGCGATGTAAACAGGCGCCTGCGGCAGCGCCTGTTTCAGCTTATCCAGCGCGCCCACGTGGTCGTCGTGGGCGTGTGTGATCACGATACGCGTAATCGGCTTACCGATTCGCTCCGCGGTGGCGAGAATGCCCTTCGCGCTGTAAGGAAGCGCGCAGTCGACCAGGGTCAGACCATCCTCTTCCTCCACCAGATAACAGTTCACGGGGAAAATCCGTGGTAAAAAAGTCAATTGGGATACCGTGCCGTAACGAGTCCATTTCAAAGTTTATCCACCCTTTCCACATTAACTAATGATATTAGTTTTGTTGATTTGATATTAACTAATAACATTAGTTTTTGCAACACTTTTTTTATACTTTCTCAAAATAGGCGTCACTCTCCCTGACATTTTATGTTCAAGCCAACCTATGTATTATAATCTCACACTCGCCAAATGCCGGGTTATCCCTATGTCTCAGTCAACCGGAACATACTAATCTCCCTGCCTCATATGCTGGCTTATCCCCAAGACTCAGCCAATCCAAACATAATATTCTCAACTCGTCCCAAATGCCGGGTTATCCCTATGTCTCAGTCAACCGGAACATACTAATCTCCCTGCGTCATATGCTGGCTTATCCCCAAGACTCAGCCAATCCAAACATAATATTCTCAACACGCGCCAAATGCCGGGTTATCCCTATGTCTCAGTCAACCGGAACATACTAATCTCCCTGCCTCATATGCTGGCTTATCCCCAAGACTCAGCCAATCCAAACATAATATTCTCAACACGCACCAAATGCCGGGTTATCCCTATGTCTCAGCCGAACACCTGAGCAAAAGGGATAACCCCGCATTCAACGATAAATCCACACAAACCAGACATCTCAGCAAAAGGGATAACCCAGCATTAAACGCTACATCCACATAAACCACGCACCTGAGCAAAAGGGATAACTCCGCATTCAACGCTACATCCTCATAAACCAGACATCTGAGCAAAAGGGATAAGCCCGCATTCCACAATATATCCACATAAACCAGACACCTGAGCAAAAGGGATAACCCAGCATTCAACGATACATCCACACAAACCAGAAATCTGAGCAAAAGGGATAACCCCGCATTCAACGAAACATCCACATAAACCAGACATCTGAGCAAAAGGGATAACCCAGCATTCAACGCTACATCCACATAAACCAGACATCTGAGCAAAAGGGATAACCCCGCATCCAACGATACATCCACATAAACCAGACACCTGAGCAAAAGGGATAACCCAGCATTCAACGATACATCCACATAAAATAGCGCAAAACACCCGCCAACGATGCTCGCTAGCGGGTGTTCTTGTATAATTATTTAGTTACAATACGGGACTGGATTAAAGCAACAACATCCTCCGCCGTATCCATATCAAGCGCTTCGTTAGCGACAGCTTCACAATCGGCTTTGGACAGCTTGCGAATCAGGGTTCGTGCCGGCAAAATCGATGTTGCGCTCATGCTGAACTCATCCAAGCCCAAACCTAGCAACAGCGGGATCGCCGTAAGATCGCCGGCCATCTCACCGCACATGCCTGCCCATTTGCCTTCGGCATGCGCCGCGTCAATAACACGTTTTACCATACGCAGTATGGCTGGGTTAAACGGCTGGTACAGATAAGATACTTGCTCGTTCATGCGGTCCGCCGCCATCGTGTATTGAATGAGATCATTCGTACCGATGGAGAAGAAGTCCGCTTCCTTCGCGAAGCGGTCCGCCAGCATCGCTGTAGAGGGAATCTCCACCATGATGCCGAGCTCAATCTTCTCCGCAACGGTTGTTCCTGAAGCAACCAGCTTCTCCTTCTCTTCGAGAAGAATAGCTTTCGCCTCGCGGAACTCCCCGAGCGTGGCAATCATCGGAAACATGATTTTCAAGTTTCCGAATGAACTTGCGCGCAGCAACGCACGAAGCTGTGTACGGAAGATGTCTTGCTTCTCGAGGCACAACCGAATGGCGCGGAACCCAAGGAACGGGTTCATCTCCTTCGGCAAGTCCAGGTACGGCAGCTCCTTGTCGCCGCCGATGTCCAGCGTACGCACGACGACGGGCTTGCCGCCCATATTCTCGAGCACCGTTCGATAAGCATCGAACTGCTCTTCCTCGGTCGGCATAGAGTCGCGGCCCATGTACAGAAACTCCGTTCTGTACAGACCGACGGCCTCGCCGCCGTTCGCGACAACACCCGCCACGTCCTGCGGTGTGCCGATATTGGCGGCCAGCTCGACCGCATGGCCGTCCGCGGAAACCGATGGCTCATCCTTCACCTTGAGCCACTCCGCCTTCTGCGCGGCGTACCCATCCCGCTTCGCTTCATACGCGCGAAGCTCATCCGCCGACGGATCGACGACAATTTCGCCCGTCAATCCATCGACCACCACCATCACACCGCTCACAATGTTCGCGGTGACCGATTTCGCGCCGACGACAGCCGGAATTTCCATCGATCGGGCCATAATGGCCGAATGCGATGTGCGCCCGCCGATGTCGGTGGCGAAGCCTTTGACGAAATCGCGGTTTAATTGCGCGGTATCGGAAGGCGTCAGATCCTCCGCGATCAAGACCACCTCTTCGGAGATGGACCCTAAGTCCATGGTCCCGATGCCCATCAGGTGAGTCAACAGTCGCTTTGTGACATCCCGTATATCCGCTGCGCGTTCTTTCATATAATCAGAATCCATATTTAAGAAAAAGTCCACGGTCATGTTGCTTACTTCCTGCAACGCATATTCCGCGTTAACTTTATCATTCTCAATCGCATTCTTCGCTTCATCCACAAATTCCGGGTCTTCCAGAACGAGTAAATGCGAGGCGAAGATTTCGGCTTTGTCCGCGCCAAGTTCAGCCTCGGTACGGGCTTTAATCGCTTCGAGCTCCAGCTTGGACTGAGCTACCGCGGCATCAAACCGGCTGATTTCCGCAGCCGGGTCCGTTATCGTAGTCTGTTTCACGGTCAGGTCGGGGTGATCCAAACGATAAGCTTTGGCAATGGCAATGCCGTTAGATGCGGCAATACCTTTAATCACAGCCGACATTACTCGCCCAGTCCTTCTTTAGTCATCGTTTCGGAAAGGCCTTCAATTGCTTCGGCTGCCTGTTCGCCTTCGGCAATAAATGTGATAACCGCCCCTTTTTGAATACCAAGCTTAACTACACCCAAGAACGACTTCATGCTTACGGTTTTCCCGTTGTAGGCCAGACTTACGTCGGCATTAAATTTCTTAGCTGTATTTACCAGCGCTGTCGCCGGTCTTGCATGAAACCCATCTTCATTGGTTACTGTAAAAGTCTTCTCCACTTTCATCCGCTCCTTACAAATTGTGTTTGTCCGTTTACCGGATCTTTATAATAGGGGCTTCGCCGCGTTTGACCGTACCGGTTTTTAGCAATTCAACCTTAACGCCTTCATCCAGATCGGTGAATACAATCGGCGTAATTACGGAAGTAGCATTTTTGCTTACAAATTCCAGATCCACAGTCATGAGTTTCTGTCCACGAGTTACCGTTTCCCCGTCAGCAACGTGAATATCAAAGCCTTGTCCTTTTAATTTTACCGTATTAACACCCACGTGAATCAGCACTTCCTTACCGCCTTCCGAGCGGATAATGATCGCGTGCTTCGTCGGAAAAATATTTTCAATAACTCCGTTCACAGGGGAAACCACTTCACCCGAAGACGGAATAACCGCAAACCCCTCACCCATCATTTTATCAGCAAAAGTAGGGTCAGGAACATTAGAAATATCCACCAGCTCACCGTCTACGGGAGACACGAATGTTTCCTCCGCAAGCTCAGCTGCGCCTGTAGGTTCAACAGCGGATGGTTCTGCAACAGGTGTTGCACCACTCACAGGCGCCACAGGGCTAACAGGCTCTGTACGTTTCTCCAAAGCCACAGCCGCCGCTTTCGCTTTCGCTGGTTCTGCCTTCACCGAAGGCGTACGCCCCGCGATCACGTCAGCAATCTGTGTTTTCAGATTATCGGAACGTGTTCCGAAAATCGCTTGAATGTTGTCGCCTACCTGGAGAACGCCGGAAGCGCCTAATTGTTTCAAGCGATCTTTATCCACTTGGCCGCTATCCTTCACTTGTACGCGCAGGCGTGTAATACAAGCATCCAGATTAGTGATGTTCGGCGCTCCGCCCAACGCGGTCAATATGTTACGCGGCAACTCGCCCGCCTCGGTATTCCCACTCGCGGTTTCACCTGCCGGTATGTCCTTGACTTCCTCACGCCCCGGCGTAGCCAAATTCCATTTCCGAATCGCGAACCGGAAACCGAAGTAGTAGATCAACGCGAACACCAATCCTACCGGAATAACGAGCCACCAATTCGAACGGTTAGGCAATACGCCGAACAATAAGAAGTCGATTACGCCTCCGGAGAAGGTCATTCCGATTTTCACATTCAGAATGTGCATCGTCATAAAGGACAGACCCGCGAAGATTGCGTGAATCCCGAACAATACCGGAGCAACGAACA
The DNA here is from genome assembly GCF_001644605.1 of Paenibacillus swuensis. Lineage (NCBI taxonomy): Bacteria > Bacillati > Bacillota > Bacilli > Caryophanales > Paenibacillaceae > Paenibacillus > Paenibacillus swuensis. Next base: position 1,684,326 of record NZ_CP011388.1, read on the forward strand.
AGAAGGAAAATTCCAGCGGTTCGGTAATCCCGGTAAGGAACGATGTCAACGCGGCGGAACCCATGATCCCGGCAACCATTTTCTTATGTTCCGGACGAGCTTCATGGTACATCGCTAACGCCGCCGCGGGCAATCCGAACATCATGAACGGGAATTTACCGGTCATGAACGTACCTGCTGTGAAAGGTACTCCGTCCTTCAACTGCTCGAAGAAAATCTTCTGATCTCCGCGTACCAGTTGACCCGCAGCATTCTTATATTCGCCGAATTCAAACCAGAACGGAGAATAGAAAATATGATGCAACCCGAACGGAATTAAGGAACGTTCAATGACGCCGAATATGAATGCGGCCAGCGTCCTGTTGGCGTCAATCATACTGTGGGAGAAATAATTCAATCCCGATTGAATCGGCGGCCAGATTAACGTCATCAACAAACCTAACAACAAAGCGGAAGCGGCTGTAATAATCGGCACAAAACGCTTTCCCGCAAAAAAACCGAGGTAAGACGGTAATTCAATACGAAAAAATCTTCGATATAAGTACGCTGCAAGTATACCTACGATGATCCCGCCGAATACACCGGTCTGTAGGGTATGAATGCCCAGCACCGTCGCATAGGAGAAATCTGTGGCAACCATCTCCGGCGTTACCCCCATGATGACGCCCATCACCACATTCATGACGAGGAAACCGATAATGGCGGCGATTCCGGCCACGCCTTCTCCGTCCGCCAGACCGACAGCGACACCTACGGCGAACAGTAAAGCCAGATTGGCGAATACGATCCCGCCCGCTTGCTCTAACAGCTCCCCGACGAGCTGAACACCCTCATTGGCAAGCCAAGGTACTTGGTCGATAAACGCTGCATTCTGCAATAAACTTCCCAAGGCAAGCAGAATTCCCGCCGCCGGCAGAATAGCGACCGGAAGCATGAGCGCTTTACCTACTCTTTGCAATACACCGAACAACTTCTTAAACATAGCAACCTCCTCTGACTGACTTGTTGGCTTTTCCTTAGAATTACCAAACGAAGCAAAAATAATGAAAACCAAGAAAAATACTTCCAAAAAACCAAAAAACCCAACCCCTTTCAAGGTCAGGTTTTCGATTATACGCTTATTTTTCCCAAAAGTCATCTTGTGCCCATTTCTTCTCCAATTTTTTGGCATACATCCAAGGTAAGGTAAATCCAACCGCTAGTGCGACTCCAATTTCTGCAAGAGAGCTTCCGCTCACCCCTAAGCTGCATAACAGTATAAGAGCCGACAGCCACTGCATTTTTAAGATCGAATTTCTTAAGGCTTTGACACGGTATTCTTCTTGTAACGGGTATATGTGGCTCCAAAACACAAATCGGTGATGCTGGTCCAGCGAGGATAACTGAATACCGACAAATAACAGAATGACGGTATAAAAGAATAACCTCGTCCATGTCCCGTCAAATAAGAAGATCGCCAACATTCCCACCAGTGTTAATTTGGACGCCATCGCAAACAGCTCTGTTCGCGCCAGGGTTCTCGTGTATAGGAAATGATAGGTGTTGTCATGCCGAAAGAGCGTTCTGCCAAACCAGCTTGTCAGCCAGGCCCGTTTGCGGATTTGCGCAGGAAATTCGGGCACATCCGTAAACCAGCCGAAGAACATATAGTGACCCGCTCTATGACGCTTCTCCCGCTCCACGAGTGCCGTCCAGTGAACCTTATAATGCTTGGAGAAATTTAAAGCTGTGATGAAAGTGACCCATACAAGAACAATGAAACCTTTGGTAAGCCAATCCTCGTATGCAATTAACACATAGACCGTCATGCCGGTAATGATCCAGCGTAAGCCCCAATAAAACCCTCTCGTCCTTGGCTCTGTCATGTTGATTTCCAAAGATGAACTCCAAAGGTTAGCCCATTTGATTCCCAACAAGAAGATGCATATGACCCAGAAGGGTTGAGGAACGATTTCTGCACCTTTCATATAAAGCGGATAGGCAACGATCCAGACAAGCGTAATCACAACGGACTGCATCACACCGCTGCGCAACAGGCATCGACGCAAGTACGCGGACATCTTCCATTCCAGGGGCAAAATAAAAACAGTATCCGCTTCTTTCAGATAAGTACGAATTGGACTAATATGCAGTGCCGGCACCAACAGGAGAAGAATCACCGTCAACACTGGAAAATTCGGAGTCAATTGCTCCAGCGTTCGCGCATAAAGGATCGAGCCTACCACCAGTAACAGAATGACAAACCCCGGGAACCCGCTTCGCAACACATAAGACCAATAGGGAAGGATCTCCTTGCGGTAGGAACGGATTCGTTTACTCAGAAGCTCAGACACTTCCTCAATAAGCTTGTTCATCTTACGCTGCCTTCTTTCACCAGCGCATAAAATACATCCTCCAGCGGTTGTCCCGGCAAACCCGCCTGGTTTCTTACTTCGTCCAGCGTTCCCGCCGCCGCCATTCTTCCCTTATGCAGCACTACATACTTGTCGCAATAGCGCTCGATGGTGGACAGGATATGGGAACTCATCAGAATGGCAGCCCCCCGTTCTTTCATGGAAACCATTAAGTCGAGCAAGGATCGGATGCCTAGCGGATCCAATCCCAGAAAGGGCTCATCAATAATATATAAAACAGGCTCCACCATAAAAGCGTTCATGATCATCATCTTTTGTTTCATCCCTTTGGAGAGATGGGCGGAGAAGCTGTTCATCTTATCTTTCATCTGGAACTCGGCAATAAGCCGCTCTGAACGCCGTATGTATTCGTCTTGCTCGAGACCGTAGGCCATGGCCGTCAGTTCGAGATGTTCCTTTACTGTCAGCTCGTCATACATTAACGGCGATTCCGGCACGTAAGCTAACGCGGAACGGTACACATGCGAATCCTCGGCAAGCTGTATCCCTTTCACCCGGATCTCGCCCCGATGCGGCTGCAGCAGCCCCAAAATATGTTTAATGGTTGTACTCTTCCCTGCCCCGTTAAGACCAATCAGCCCCACCATTTCCCCGGGCCGCACCTCGAAACCGATGTCATGCAGCACCGGCCTGCCGATGCTATACCCTCCGGATAAATCCTGCACTTTCAAAATAGCTTCCATTCGTTCATTTCACCTCAACTTCAGTATAAACGAATACCGTAGTTTGAAGCCAATCCCCTTTTCTGAAGCAAAAAAAACAAGCCCCCCATGAATCGGAGGGCCCGCTGGAATTTGCTATTGAACATTGATGGTTTCGATATTGTTGTTCTTGCCGCTGATAATAACCACACTGCCAACCGTCAGCGCTTTATCCGGGTTCGTGAATCTTACCCCGTTCGATACTTGGAAATTTGTTTCTCTTTCAGGCTGACCGTGTTTGATGTCAATGCTATCCAGACGGTTGCCGATATAGTTGATTTTGCTTACCACGCCAACTTCGTTAAACGTTGCAGCTTGCACTGCTTCCTTCTTTACTTCCAGGAAGATGACCATGTTATTGAAAGTGCGCGCCACAACTTGATCGCCTTCTACCAGAGCAGATACGGCTACCCGAACATCCTTGCGGAAAATGTAAGCGCCCGGATCTACAGCCAGATCCAAATGGGAACCGTCGGATTTCAGTATTTTGACTACATTATTCGTAACCGAAACAACTTTTCCGTTAATCGCTTTGTTATCGTGATTCGGCATTTGCTCATCCGTACGGCCCATTAAAGCGGCGAATTCAGCGCGAATTACGGGTTTATTCGGTTGGAACGTGCCGTCGGTATAGCCGGAAACCAAATTCTTTTCCACCGCTACCGCCACATATCCGATTGAGCCGGCGGGGATCTTGTCGGCATCCTTGAAGTTAAGCTTTGTGTTCATCTTGGCTTTCGCTTCGGTTTGCAATTTTAAAGCTTTGACCAGCAGCGTAGTAGCCCATAGGCGATCCGCCGGCTTGTCCGGATGAACAGCCGTTTCGGTCTCGCTGAACAGATCATTTTCCACAGCTACCGCAATATAGCCAACAGCCCATTTGAAATCCTTTTCAATTTTTTTGGCGTCTGTAAAGTTCAGCTTGGTCGCTTTCTCTTCCGCCGATTCCGCTTGATCTTTTAAACCCATCAGACGGACGGCCGCCGAGATCGCTTCCGCGCGGGTTACTATTTTCTTCGGCATGAAATTTCCTTTACCGTCACCGCTAAATACATCTTTCGAAGCTAGTCCTGTTATATATTTTAAAGCCCATGCCATTTGCTTTTCATTAACATCCTTGAAATGAAGATGTAAATTCACATTGCTATGTACCGCAGGTTTGGACTTGGAGTTCCATTCTTTCTTATCATGATCATCATCGTGTCCCTTCTTATCCGCAAATGCGGCAGCGGGACCTCCTACAGCAAGAGCCAATGCCAGTGTCGACATCGTTAATACTTTGAATCTGTTCTTCTTTACCATTCCTAAAAACCCCGTTTCTTAAGTTTGTTGGAAGAACCTTCGCGAAGTTCTTGCTTACGTGTATAGGTTTCGGGTATGAAAAGGGGCTTTCGGGGGGTAGATGGTAAACATTTCTTAAAAATTATAATTTAATTTTGACAATTCTGATTAGCTTTTGCCGGAAAGGGACAATTAGTTAGAAGAAGGTAGTTGATAACAGAAAGGATGTTATTCATGGACAGAAATCGAATTCTTGAAGGACAAGTAGCGATTATCACTGGCGGGGGATCCGGCATCGGACGGAGCACTGCTCTGTTGCTTGGTAAACAAGGAGCCAAAATAGGCTTATTGGACCGTTCAGAAGATGAAGCGGCTAAAGTTAAAGAACAAATTGAGCGGGACGGAGGAGAATGCATAGTCGTTGACACTGACGTATCTCTAGCCGAGCAGGTGGAAGCTGGAGTCCGACAGATCGCGGAGCAATGGGGTCGCATCGATATTGTGTTTGCGAACGCAGGAATTAACGGGACTTGGACCCCGATCGAAGATCTCTCGCCAGAAGACTGGGATCAGACCCATCAGATTAATTTGAAGGGAACCTTTATGACTGTGAAATATGCTGTGCCGTATTTAAAGCGCCAAGGCGGCAGTGTCATCATAACGAGTTCCGTGAACGGAACGCGAATCTTCTCCAATATCGGAGCCAGCGCTTACAGCGCAAGTAAAGCAGGGCAAGTTGCTTTTGCCAAGATGGCGGCACTCGAGCTGGCCCAGGATAAAATTCGCGTAAATGTCATATGCCCCGGCGCGATCGAAACGAATATCGGCGAAAACACCAATCGGACAGAAGAGGCGGAAGAGGCAGCCATTCCGGTGGAATACCCGGAAGGCAGTCAACCGCTGGAAGGGAAGTCAGGCTCGGCCGAACAGGTTGCGGAGCTTGTATTATTCCTGGCTTCCCCTCCTTCCTCGCATATTACCGGCGCACAGATTTTCATTGACGGCGCGGAATCCTTGCTTATCGGTTAATATTGGGACCCACAAAAGGCTTCGGATGCATATCCGAAGCCTTTACTATGCAGTCAGAAAGCGTTAAACAACCGAATCCCGAACCTTATGGTAACGTTGTTATCACCGAATGTAACCTTCTTCACGTTGAGACCAGGCGGCAGCTGTTGTCCTACTGGGATTACAATGGGATCTAACCCCAAATCTTGCGCGGACAGCTTTAGATCTTTGAGATGAATACTCAGCGGTTCCGCTACAAGATCAGGTGATGCCCAAACCAATTGGTAACGAACCACTGCGTTCACCGGTATACGATTAGCATACAACAAGTTGGCGTTAACGGTATATATGGTTCCTGCCAATGACCCTTCCGCCCCTGTAATCTCCCAGGATTCAGAAAGTAAGGGACGCAAGGACAACCATTCCTTCAACAGGTTATTCAATTCCGGTTCGGTAATTGTCATTTCCAGCTTTCTTTGTTGTACCATTCCCATTACTTTCGATTCCAGCGATAATGGATCATAGCTTAAATCCAGCGCCTTTTCCGGCCGGATATAATACAACATCGAAGCACCTGCCAATGCAACTACGATAAACAAGGACAACAACCCGATGCCCGCTTTCTTCATCCCGGGTTCCCTCCTCCGCTTAAGGAACGGTTATTCCTGTTTTCCTTTGGCTTTCAGCCATTTCGGCGCGCCTTTGTTTTTGCGGTCTCGTTCCCGGTCCGCTTTTCGTTTAGGCGTGTCCGGGGATGCGCCACGCCCAGATTTGGCTGAAGCTGGGGCAACGTTACTCTTCAACACGCCTTGTCGCTTTTCCTCAAGCGAAGCGCTGGTTCCTTGACGGCCACGTTCAGCAACAGGAGCTGCTTTCCCGTCCATCTTGGAAGTGCCGTGAGCCCCTCGTTCCTTCTTCTGCGGGCGAGCTTGGGAGGCATCCACAATGTTTCCTTGATACATGTCCTTCTCCGAAATGTCGATGGCCAGCTGCTTGGAAAACTTGTTGATGATGAATCGTTCCTTAGCTGTCACGATCGATATCGCCGTACCTGCCCGACCCATTCGTCCCGTACGTCCAACGCGGTGGACATAATGATCGCTGTCAATCGGAGGGTCCAGATTAATGACATGGGTCACCCCTTTGATGTCCAGTCCGCGCGCGGCTACATCCGTGGCGAGCAGCAGCTGAAACTTGCCGTCGCGGAAGCTTTGCAGCACATGCGCTCTCTCCTGTTTATCCGCTTCCCCATGAAGAGCCTCAATTGACAATCCTACATATCTGATCTTATTCAGTATCTCAGCGAGACTGTTGATCTCATTCACAAAGACGATAGCGGCTTTCGGATTGTAAATGCGCACAATACGCCGGAGATGATCAATTTTTTCCCTTTCGTCACATACAAAATACAGATGTTCCAACGTCTCCGCCGTTCTCTGGGCAGGTTGGATGCTGATTCGTTCCGGTTCACTCATCCAACGGGTGATGACTTCCTCCATAGCCGCCGGGATGGTCGCCGAGAAAAATACAATTTGGCGGTCTCGCAGCGCGCTACGGAAAATCGTCTCCACTTCCTCCATACTGCCCAGATCAAAGACCTGATCGACCTCGTCCACAACGATGGTCTTGACTCCGTGCATCTTCAGCTTACGGGTCTTGATCAGTTCCAGCACACGACCGGGAGTCCCAACAATAAGCTGTGGGTGCAGACGAAGCTTCTCGATCTGCCTTTGCAAGGAAACGCCGCCGATCAGCGCCTGTCCCAGGATGGATTGATCCGGATGCAGCATTTCGATCTCGCGCAGGATTTGCATGCCTAACTCCCGGGTCGGCACGAGTATGACCCCTTGTAGCTGTTTCAAGCTTGGGTCTATGCGTTGCAGAAGGGGCAGCAGATAAGCTAACGTTTTTCCTGTCCCTGTCTGGGATTGCGCTACTACGTCTTTACCGGCGGCTACGGCCGGAATCGCTTGCTCTTGAATGTAGCTGGGTTGAACGATGTCCTGCTCCTCCAGAATCCGCACATAGTCGTCTTTCACGTTCAAGGAGCCAAAAGTTGTTGTTGTTGTCATCCAAAATCCTCATTTCTTACGTTCAAAATCATTCTTTACAGCCGGTTCGACAAATATAACATCCGTTCGCCGGGCACAAACATCTTGAAGGGCTGTCCGGGGTAGGCGCGGTGAATATAATCTACAAAATAGGCCGGATTCTCGGTATTTCCCGCAAATAAATCGTAATGCATCGGAATAATCAGATCGGCGCCTATGAAATCCGTTAAATCCGCTGCTTCCCTAAAGGTCATATTACCCATAAGGTTTTGGCCGAAGCGCTTAAAGTCGTGTCCGTTGATGGGCATACAGGCGACTTCAATTCGCATGGATTTTAAATTCTCCAGGAGCTCAGGGAAAATCACCGTATCCCCCGCGTGGTATAAATTAAATCCGTCCCAGTTCAAAATATAGCCTAGAAATTTATGATTTCCCTGCTCGTCGGTTTCATACTCTTCATGTTTGCAAGCTACCGAATGAACCGTCATACCTTCCAATTCTAGCGGAGTTCCTGCAATGGCACCAATGATGCGCTCTTCCGCGATATCCAACTGAACAAGATTGTTGCGTAATGGCTGTGGTACAACAAATCGGGCTTGCGGCGATGCTTTGGCGATCCCCTGCACACTGACCGGATCCAGATGGTCGGGATGTTCGTGGGTCAGGAATACATAGTCGGCGTTCGTGACTTCCTCAGGCTTGAGGGGCGTGGGAAAGTTACGGGGCGCGCCGCCGTATTTCTCATCGATGGAATTGCTTAAGTAGGGGTCAAAATAAATCGTAAGTCCGTTCCGTTTCACAACCAGACTCTCCTGACCCAAGTGCCAGAAGGCGGCACCTTCGTGCGGTACCTCTGTATTTAGCATTTGTTGTATCAAGGGTTGACCGCTACGTACTCGTTGATAATAAGATGACATGAAATTCTACCTCTTTTCTTAAGCGGATAGGTGCATGTATGTATATAACCACAATTGGACTAACAAAATAGTCCCCAAGAAGTGAAGTTAAGCTCTGAAGCTTACTCCGTTGACTTCTTGGGGACCCGGGATATTATGTATGGAGCGGGTGATGGGAATCGAACCCACGCTATTAGCTTGGAAGGCTAAAGTTCTACCATTGAACTACACCCGCAAATGATTGGTGATAATTGTAACATAATATATGTTAAAAATCAATCAAAGCTCAGGTTTATATATAAAAAATACACCTTCCAAATCGGATTCCTCTCCCAATCGGTAAGTGTAACTAATGATGAAGATGGTCGGGATGACACGATTTGAACATGCGACCCCCTGGTCCCAAACCAGGTGCTCTACCAAGCTGAGCTACATCCCGACAAACAAATGGAGCGGAAGACGGGAATCGAACCCGCGACCCTCGCCTTGGCAAGGCGATGCTCTACCGCTGAGCCACTTCCGCATAAAGAATGGTGCGCGTGGAGGGACTTGAACCCCCACGCCATAGGCGCTAGATCCTAAGTCTAGTGCGTCTGCCAATTCCGCCACACGCGCACAGGTGATATAAATGGGGCGATCGATGGGACTTGAACCCACGAATGCCAGAGCCACAGACTGGTGCGTTAACCCCTTCGCCACGACCGCCATAATATCATATTTATTTGAGTTAAAGGTTAATGGCGGAGCCGACGGGATTCGAACCCGCGGTCTCCTGCGTGACAGGCAGGCATGTTAGGCCTCTACACCACGGCTCCACACTATAAAATCTTCATCCCCTAAAGGGGTCCCCACAAAGTATTCGGAATGAGCTTCAGAGCTTATCTTCACTTTGTGGGGTTGAATTGCGGGGGCAGGATTTGAACCTGCGGCCTTCGGGTTATGAGCCCGACGAGCTACCGAGCTGCTCCACCCCGCGTCATTATTAATCTAAATGGTGACCCGTAGGGGATTCGAACCCCTGTTACCTCCGTGAAAGGGAGGTGTCTTAACCCCTTGACCAACGGGCCTTGAATCTTAATGCTTCATCGAACCCTGAGGGTTCAAATCCCTAGTAGTGAAGTATAATCTACGGAGAGAGAGGGATTCGAACCCTCGCACCGCTTGCGCAGTCTAACCCCTTAGCAGAGGGTCCCCTTGAGCCACTTGGGTATCTCCCCATAATGAAAAGTATGGTAGCGGCGAAGGGGATCGAACCCCCGACCTTACGGGTATGAACCGTACGCTCTAGCCAGCTGAGCTACACCGCCATAATTCTGTACGGAGAGGGTGGGATTCGAACCCACGTGGACTTGCGCCCTAACGGTTTTCAAGACCGCCCCGTTATGACCACTTCGGTACCTCTCCGTATAAGCTTATAAAAGGATACTCCCCGAACAGGACTCGAACCTGTGACAACTCGATTAACAGTCGAGTGCTCTACCAACTGAGCTATCAGGGAACATCATGGTGGAGCCAAGCGGGATCGAACCGCTGACCTCCTGCTTGCAAGGCAGGCGCTCTCCCAGCTGAGCTATGGCCCCGTGTTAAAACCACCGGATGAACCGGCTATCAGGCATGAAGACACCGCCAAGTGTCTCAGACCTAAAGTCCAACCTTGAGACAGGCTAGCTGCTCAATGCTGAAGCTTTATTCCCTGAAAACTGAATAGGAGTGAATGTAAAACTACGCGTTCACCTGTTAATTCAGGTAGTTTGGATAAGCCCTCGACCGATTAGTATTCGTCAGCTCCATGCATTGCTGCACTTCCACCCCGAACCTATCAACCTCGTCGTCTTCAAGGGGTCTTACTAAATTGGGAAATCTCATCTTGAGGGGGGCTTCGCGCTTAGATGCTTTCAGCGCTTATCCCGTCCGTACATAGCTACCCAGCGATGCCTCTGGCGAGACAACTGGTACACCAGCGGTACGTCCATCCCGGTCCTCTCGTACTAAGGACAGCTCCTCTCAAATTTCCTGCGCCCACGACAGATAGGGACCGAACTGTCTCACGACGTTCTGAACCCAGCTCGCGTACCGCTTTAATGGGCGAACAGCCCAACCCTTGGGACCTACTTCAGCCCCAGGATGCGATGAGCCGACATCGAGGTGCCAAACCTCCCCGTCGATGTGGACTCTTGGGGGAGATAAGCCTGTTATCCCCAGGGTAGCTTTTATCCGTTGAGCGATGGCCCTTCCATGCGGTACCACCGGATCACTAAGCCCGACTTTCGTCCCTGCTCGACCTGTATGTCTCGCAGTCAAGCTCCCTTATGCCTTTGCACTCTTCGAATGATTTCCAACCATTCTGAGGGAACCTTGGGGCGCCTCCGTTACTCTTTAGGAGGCGACCGCCCCAGTCAAACTGCCCACCTGACACTGTCCCTCACCCGGTTTCACGGGCGCAGGTTAGAACTCCGATACGATCAGGGTGGTATCCCAACGGCGCCTCCGGCGAAGCTTGCGCTCCGCCTTCTCAGGCTCCCACCTATCCTGTACAGATCGTACCAAAGTCCAATATCAAGCTGCAGTAAAGCTCCATGGGGTCTTTCCGTCTTGTCGCGGGTAACCTGCATCTTCACAGGTATTAAAATTTCACCGGATCTCTCGTTGAGACAGCGCCCAAGTCGTTACGCCATTCGTGCGGGTCAGAATTTACCTGACAAGGAATTTCGCTACCTTAGGACCGTTATAGTTACGGCCGCCGTTTACTGGGGCTTCGGTTCACAGCTTCGGACTAGTCCTAACCGCTCCCCTTAACCTTCCAGCACCGGGCAGGCGTCAGCCCGTATACTTCGCCTTACGGCTTCGCACAGACCTGTGTTTTTGCTAAACAGTCGCTTGGGCCTTTTCACTGCGGCCCCCTCGGGCTATTCACCCTACCGAGGCACCCCTTCTCCCGAAGTTACGGGGTCATTTTGCCGAGTTCCTTAACGAGAGTTCTTCCGCGCGCCTTAGAATACTCTTCTCGCCTACCTGTGTCGGTTTGCGGTACGGGCACCATCACCTGGCTAGAGGCTTTTCTCGGCAGCCAGAGTACATGTTCTTCGCTACTTATATTTCGCTCCCCATCACAGCCCAGCCTTACGATGTGCGGATTTACCTACACATCAGCCTCACTGCTTGGACGGACACTTCCATCAGTCCGCAACGTTCCCCTTCTGCGTCACCCCATTGCTCATAACGGCTTACGGTGGTACAGGAATATCAACCTGTTGTCCTTCGACTACGCCTTTCGGCCTCGCCTTAGGTCCCGACTAACCCTGAGCGGACGAGCCTTCCTCAGGAATCCTTAGGCTTTCGGCGGACAAGATTCTCACTTGTCTTTTCGTTACTTATACCGGCATTCTCACTTGTATGCTGTCCAGCGCTCCTTACGGTACACCTTCAACCCACATACAACGCTCCCCTACCACTGATCTTACGATCAATCCATAGCTTCGGTGGCGTGTTTAGCCCCGTTACATTTTCGGCGCAGAGTCACTCGACCAGTGAGCTATTACGCACTCTTTAAATGGTGGCTGCTTCTAAGCCAACATCCTGGTTGTCTGTGCAACTCCACATCCTTTCCCACTTAACACACACTTGGGGACCTTAGCTGATGGTCTGGGCTGTTTCCCTCTTGACGATGGATCTTAGCACTCACCGTCTGACTCCTGGCTATAAGTCTATGGCATTCGGAGTTTGACTGAGCTTGGTAACCCTTGGCGGGCCCCGCACCCAATCAGTGCTCTACCTCCACGACTCTAGAATCCAAGGCTAGCCCTAAAGCTATTTCGGGGAGAACCAGCTATCTCCGAGTTCGATTGGAATTTCTCCGCTACCCCCACCTCATCCCCGCATTTTTCAACATGCGTGGGTTCGGGCCTCCAGTGAGTGTTACCTCACCTTCACCCTGGACAGGGGTAGATCACTCGGTTTCGGGTCTACACCCACGTACTTAGTCGCCCTATTCAGACTCGCTTTCGCTGCGGCTACGGCTTCTCACCTTAACCTTGCACGTGAACATAACTCGCCGGTTCATTCTACAAAAGGCACGCCATCACCCATAGATCGGGCTCTGACTTTTTGTAAGCACACGGTTTCAGGTTCTATTTCACTCCGCTCCCGCGGTCCTTTTCACCTTTCCCTCACGGTACTGCTTCACTATCGGTCGCTAGGAAGTATTTAGCCTTACCAGATGGTCCTGGCGGATTCATACGGGGTTTCACGTGTCCCGCACTACTCGGGATCCGTCTCGGAGAGAATGGACTTTAGGCTACAGGGCTGTTACCTGCTATGGCGGGCCTTTCCAGACCTCTTCGCTTAACCCATTCCTTTGTAACTCCATGTGAGACGTCCCACAACCCCGGTAAGCAAGCTTACCGGTTTAGGCTCCTCCGCGTTCGCTCGCCGCTACTGACGGAATCACTATTGTTTTCTCTTCCTCAGGGTACTTAGATGTTTCAGTTCCCCTGGTATGCCTCTTCTCAACCTATGAATTCAGTTAAGAGTGACTGTACATTACTACAGCCGGGTTTCCCCATTCGGACATCCCCGGATCAAAGCCTGCTTACGGCTCCCCGAGGCATTTCGTCGTTCGCCACGTCCTTCTTCGGCTCCTAGCGCCTAGGCATCCTCCGTGTGCTCTTAGTAGCTTATCCTTGTGCTCCGGTTTCCGAAGAAACCTTCGCCTCTAAGCATTAAGATTAGAGATGTAACTAGCGGATCTTACGATCCTTGCGTTGTTTACACATTCATTCACTATCCAGTTTTCAAGGAACAAAACAAAACATACTGAAAGGGTTTAACCTTTCAAAACTGAACTTGAGCGAATAAGCGGTTGTGCGAGCACTGCTCGCTTATGATCCGACGGCCTACAGCCGTCATGATCTCCATAGAAAGGAGGTGATCCAGCCGCACCTTCCGATACGGCTACCTTGTTACGACTTCACCCCAATCATCTACCCCACCTTCGGCGGCTGGCTCCCTTGCGGGTTACCCCACCGACTTCGGGTGTTGTAAACTCTCGTGGTGTGACGGGCGGTGTGTACAAGACCCGGGAACGTATTCACCGCGGCATGCTGATCCGCGATTACTAGCAATTCCGACTTCATGCAGGCGAGTTGCAGCCTGCAATCCGAACTGAGACCGGCTTTTATAAGATTGGCTCCACCTCGCGGCTTCGCTTCCCGTTGTACCGGCCATTGTAGTACGTGTGTAGCCCAGGTCATAAGGGGCATGATGATTTGACGTCATCCCCACCTTCCTCCGGTTTGTCACCGGCAGTCATCCTAGAGTGCCCATCATTACATGCTGGCAACTAAGATCAAGGGTTGCGCTCGTTGCGGGACTTAACCCAACATCTCACGACACGAGCTGACGACAACCATGCACCACCTGTCTCCTCTGTCCCGAAGGCCTACGCTGTCTCCAACGTATTCAGAGGGATGTCAAGACCTGGTAAGGTTCTTCGCGTTGCTTCGAATTAAACCACATACTCCACTGCTTGTGCGGGTCCCCGTCAATTCCTTTGAGTTTCACTCTTGCGAGCGTACTCCCCAGGCGGAATGCTTAATGTGTTAACTTCGGCACCAAGGGTATCGAAACCCCTAACACCTAGCATTCATCGTTTACGGCGTGGACTACCAGGGTATCTAATCCTGTTTGCTCCCCACGCTTTCGCGCCTCAGCGTCAGTTATAGGCCAGAAAGTCGCCTTCGCCACTGGTGTTCCTCCACATCTCTACGCATTTCACCGCTACACGTGGAATTCCACTTTCCTCTCCTACACTCAAGTCTTGCAGTTTCCGGTGCGATCCAGGGTTGAGCCCTGGAATTAAACACTAGACTTACAAAACCGCCTGCGCGCGCTTTACGCCCAATAATTCCGGACAACGCTTGCCCCCTACGTATTACCGCGGCTGCTGGCACGTAGTTAGCCGGGGCTTTCTTCTCAGGTACCGTCACCCGAAGAGCAGTTACTCTCCTCGGCGTTCTTCCCTGGCAACAGAGCTTTACGATCCGAAAACCTTCATCACTCACGCGGCGTTGCTCCGTCAGACTTTCGTCCATTGCGGAAGATTCCCTACTGCTGCCTCCCGTAGGAGTCTGGGCCGTGTCTCAGTCCCAGTGTGGCCGATCACCCTCTCAGGTCGGCTACGCATCGTCGCCTTGGTGAGCCGTTACCTCACCAACTAGCTAATGCGCCGCAGGCCCATCTGTAAGCAGCAGATTGCTCCGCTTTTCCCAGTTCTCTCATGCAAAAGAACCGTGTATCCGGTCTTAGCTACCGTTTCCGGTAGTTATCCCGATCTTACAGGCAGGTTACCTACGTGTTACTCACCCGTCCGCCGCTGAGCATCAGAGAAGCAAGCTTCTCATCAACTCCGCTCGACTTGCATGTATTAGGCACGCCGCCAGCGTTCGTCCTGAGCCAGGATCAAACTCTCCATAATAGAAAGACTGACTTGCTCATTCTTGCTGATTACTCAGCATAGCTGACATTTATTTAAATCACTGTCCGTGATTTCACAAGTAAACTTGTGAATTGCTTATTCGCTCAATGTTCAGTTTTCAAAGATCAAACATTCTCTATTGCATCACCGCATTAACTCCTCGGCAACAGAATCTTAATTTATCACATTCTCGGGAAGTTTGCAAGCATTAATTTTCTTAATGTTGTTTGCTTCCTTCGTTGTCCAACTCGCGTTCTCTGCGGCCGGACTTATAATATATCAAGTTTGCCAACTGAATACAACAGGTATTTTATGACAATCGGAATACATCAACTCGCCATGCGCAGACTATTTATAATCAATTCCTTATTTGCGATTTAGGAAACGTTCCCCCACCCTGTCAATCCATCTAGGAAACAATGAATACAACCTGAACCCCCAACCCGCAAGCAAAGGTAAATCAATCTCGTCCCGGCCACCCTCTATTGTCTTCACAATCGCCGCAGCCACTTGCTCGGGACGCAGAGCTATCTTACCTACCTTTTTAAGATAACGTCCGGAAGGGTCTGCCTGATCCAGAAAAGCCGTAGCTACCGGACCCGGGTTCACAGCGGACACCTGAATGCCCGATTTCCGCAACTCATGACGCAATCCGTTCGTAAAGCCCAATACAGCATGTTTCGTTGCCGCATATCCCGCTGCTTTGGCGGTTGCCATCTTACCAGCCATGGATGCCACATTCACAATGTGCCCCTTACCTTGAGCTGCCATGAATGGCAATACCGCCTTAGTGCACCTTACCGTCCCCATATAATTAACATCCATCATTTCTTCAAATGATTCCATACTGCAATCCGTCACACTTTCAAAAATCCCGAATCCAGCATTGTTCACCCATACGTCTATCGTTCCATATTGTTGAAAAATCCGGTTCGTTACCGTTACGATATCTTCATAAGAAGCGACATCGATGTTATAAATTCCGAATTGATTTCCTTTCAATCTCTCAGCGACGGACTTCATGCCAGCCATGTTTCTCCCGGTTAATACAGGAATCGCTCCTCTGGCAGACACAAGAACGGCCGTTTCCGCCCCGATCCCTCCTGATGCTCCTGTAATAACTACAATCTTTCCTGTTAAATCCATCCTATATTCCCCCGTGGCAAAGAAAAAAGCAGCCTGCCTGTATTATCAGGTTGCCGCTTTTCAACGTCATTGCGTTTATTCTATGTAATTAATACTTGAATATCAAGTTCGCCAATGCCTTCAATCATTAAGGGAATGGTCAATGCTTTCTTCGGTGTGAAGCCTGCTGCCGTTGCGGATTGCACAATCTTCGGCGGAGTAATATCAACACGCACGCCCTGATTAAACAGCATTGTGCTCGCATTGCCGCTAATCATATTGCCCAATTCGCTGATGGCGCTTTGTGTCAGCTCGTCCATCTCGGTAATCTGAAAGCCGCCCATCATAGCGGAAACGAGCTTCAAGGCTACTTCCTCATGAAGTCCGAATACGATATCTCCGGTCATCTGTCCCGTCATGCCGATCTGAATCCACACGTACTTCTCAACAAACTTAACATCTTTAATTCCTAATTGCCCTGTAGAAGGACGAATATTCACGACTTGCTCGATTACGACCTTAGCAGACTCCAAAAACGGATTAATGTATTCAGCTTTCATTACAAAAGGTGCCCCTTTTCGACAAGATTCGCTACCCACCCGTATGGATGACTGAGTTCATTATACTTAAATTTTTCCAATAAGTATAGAACAAAAGTCGCATATATTCTCTTTTTCGTTCGGTTTACGCTTGTCGAATGGTGTAAAAGATCTACATCGATAATTCCTGAGACTTATTTGTCTCCTTCCGATCTGACATAACGGCCTCTTGCTCCCCTTTTTCCAAATTAACACGATAAAGTAAAGCAATCCCTATAATAAAGAACAGCAGCAACGAAAGTATGGCGATTCGGGTAGAGCCGGTAAGTTGAGCCGCCAATGCAAAGACGAAAGGTCCGACCATTGCTGAAAATTTACTGGAAACACTCAGAAAACCAAAAAATTCTGCATTCCGACCCGCGGGCACCAATCGGCTGAAGATGGATCTTGCGATGGCCTGACTTCCTCCCTGCACCGTGCCTACCATAAACGCCAACAAATAAAAGTGAACGGCTGAAGTCATGTAATAACCCAGCATAACAATTAACATATATACTCCTAATGAAAGATACAACGATTTCTTGGAGCCAAGACGCTCCGCTAACTTACCGAACAGGATTGCAAAAGGAAAACCGACGAATTGCGTAATCAGCAATGCTTTGATCAGATCTCCCGTATCAATACCGATTCCTCTGCCATAAATGGTAGCCATTGAAATAATGGTAGAGATCCCATCGCTGAAAAACCAGAACGCGATCATATATTTAAGCAATTCAGGATATTGCTTTATTTGTTTGAATGTTACAATGAGTCTCCGCCAGCCCACAGTGGCATATTCCGTCCAACGCTTCCCTGATTCCAGCGGAACATCCTTCATATGCCGGAAAATCGGCAAGGAGAATCCGAACCACCATAAGCCTACGGTTATGAAAGACCACTGAGTCGCCGCTGTGCTGTTCGTAAGTCCGAACCATCCCGGCTGCTGGATCATGGCCAAGTTGAGGGCCAACAAGATACCTCCGCCGATATAACCATAGGCATACCCTCTGGACGAAACCCGATCGCGCTCTTCTTTAGGAGCAACATCAGGTAACAGCGCGTCATAGAACGTATTTCCACCGGTATACCCGATGGTGCCGATAATCAGCAGAACCGACGCCAGTATATAATCTCCCTTACCTACAAACGCGAAACAGAAGCTTGCCAGGATTCCAATCATGGAAAATAAACGTAAGAACCACACTTTGCGTCCCGTATAATCCGCGATTGCCCCCAACAAAGGAGCGAGAACGGCCACAAGGAACATCGCCAAGGATTGCGAATAACCCCAATAAACTTCCGCCTTGGATCCTAATGCGACGCCTGCAACATCTTTATAGTAGATGGGTAATACTGCAGCAATCATCGTCGTGGCATAAGCAGAGTTCGCCCAATCGTACATAACCCAGCTTCGCACCGCTTTATTATTCATTCCGGCATCTCCCTTTTTCTCAATGGCTCCCTCACCCGTACGGTACGTCATGAACATTCGACAGGATTGACTCGTTTCCTTTTGACACGAATGTTAAGTTATTCTTATAATTATATTTATAGATATATGGACGTTTGATAAATAAAGTTTTTGGAGGGAGACGCTTTTGAATATAAACCAGCTGGAGACTTTAATTACGATTTCCAAAACCATGAGCTTTCGCAAAGCAGGTGAAATTCTTAACTTGACCCAGCCTGCTGTTTCCGCGCAAATTAAAAGTCTGGAAGATGAGTTCAAGACCGTATTAGTTGATCGTAATCAACCTGTGACGTTAACGGACAGGGGTCAGGTGTTCCTGGATCATGCTGTCCAAATTCTGCAGGTTGTGGATGAGCTGAAGCAGAAGTTATCGGATTTGGACCAGATTCCGCAAGGTCACATTCACCTGGGTACGACCACATCCATCGCGATTCAAATTCTTCCCAGAGTCCTTTCCTATTTCCAGAATCAGTTTCCGTTAATCAAGACGACGATTCATTCCCTGAACTCTTCCCAGATTATGGCCAATGTCGAGAGCGGGGTTGTGGATTTGGGCATCGGCTACCTGCATGACAAGATTCCCGGACTTGAAACATCCGTGCTTTATTATGATACGTTTGAACTTGTGGTCTCTCCGGATCACCCTATGAGCCATCTTCGTCATACCACAGCGGACAACCTGAAGGATATCCCCTTCATTATGTTGGCGCAAGATTCGGCGGGAAGAAAGTTTGCGGATCAGATGTTCAAGAAATTCAGTATCGTGCCCAATATCGTAATGGAGCTGTCATCCAGTGAAGAAGTCAAGCGTATGGTAGAACTCAACTTGGGCGCTGCCATCATATCCAAGCTCTCCATCGCCACTGAACTGCGTTTGGGCACACTGAAAGCCATTCAGGTAAATGAATTACAAGTGAGTCATCCTGTGGGTATTATATATAAGTCAGGACGATATCTGAACTCGGCCATGCAACAATTTTTGAGCGATCTGAAAGGGATGCCTGAAACGCAATTTATTGGCTCTGAATAGGTATGGGCTTATTTTGCAGGTAATCCGGAAATCCTAAATCCATATGACCTTAGAATCGGAGGAAGCGGCATGAAATTTGATCTTCATACTCATCACGATCGCTGCGGGCACGCGCAAGGCGAAATCCGCGATTATATCGAAGCAGGCATTCGCAACGGTTTGCAAGTCATCGGCATCTCGGATCACTCTCCTTATTTCGGAAGCAGCACCGATCGACCACAGCCGGGCATCGCCATGGCAAAGAGTGAATTTCCCAACTATGTTAAGGAAGTTCTCAGGCTTAAAGAGGAGTACCAAGGGAAAATTGAAGTTCTGCTTGGCATGGAATCCGACTTTTTTCCTGAACATTTGGAGAGCTATCGTAAAGTATATGATCAATATCCGTTCGATTATATTATCGGATCCGTTCATCTGTCCGGCGGCGTCAGCATATTCAACAAAAAACGTTGGAAAGGATTGACCGATCAGGATCAAATTCTACATAAAGAAGAATATTATGATCTGATTGCCCAGTCCGCTCGAAGCGGCGCTTTTCAGATTCTCGGCCATATTGATGCGATGAAAGGCTACTACCCTGCATTCACGGACATTCAAACAGAAGCGGTGGAGAAAACCATTCAAATCATTGGGGAGCATGATCTTGCCATTGAAATTAACACCTCAGGTAAAACAAAAGATGTCGGCGGCTGGTATCCGTCTGATACCATGCTAGAGCTCTGTTTACATTACGGCGTGCACGTAACCTTCGGCTCCGACTCCCATATTCCTGGACGCGTTGGCGATGACTGGGAGGAAGTTCGCGCGAAGCTTAAAGAGATCGGTTATAAGGAATGGGTGTTTTTCCGTCAAAAGAAAATGGTGAGCGTTGCTCTGTAAATATGTAAATCAAAAAAAACCGTCAACTCTCCGATATGGATTCCGGAGGTTAACGGTTTTTCTTTAGGATAAGAAGCGGTGTCCGCCGATATCGGTTACGAAATCCAGACTTTCAAGAAATGGGCTGCGGACCGCGGACGGGTTATAGAAGAATACGGCTTGGGGAACATAATTCACGCCACCAAGCGCTTGCTGTGCCGCGGACAGTGAGTCGGCGCTCGGTACTTTACGATCAATGGCGCCATTGGCCACGACTTCGAATTGATTATGAGCGTAGATCACGTCTCGAATCGAATCCGGGAAACGCGGATCTTCAACCCGGTTCATGACCACATTACCTACGGCAACTTTCCCCTTCATGGGCTCACCACCGGCTTCGGACTCGATTAATTTGGCCAGCAACAAAAATTCTTTCATATGTTTCTGGTGTTCCATCAATCGGGGTATCA
Source organism: Paenibacillus swuensis (assembly GCF_001644605.1). NCBI lineage: Bacteria > Bacillati > Bacillota > Bacilli > Caryophanales > Paenibacillaceae > Paenibacillus > Paenibacillus swuensis. Next base: position 1,704,678 of record NZ_CP011388.1, read on the forward strand.
CGATTTTGAGCTCCTGTCCCGTGTAAAGCGCGTCACTATTTAAGCTATTACGTTCTTTCAGCCATTTTGCCGGAATGTTTAATTCTTGACTGATGGATTTCAAGGTATCGCCTGCTTGCACAACATATAAGGGTACGTCCTCGAAAGAAACCGTTCCTTCCTCAACGCTCCACTCGGCTGACTTGTGCATGAGTTCGGCTGCGTCCCGGACCGGCAGATAGGTTCTGCCTTCCTTCATTACCAGTCGGGTATCCGTCATATAAACTTTGTTGTTAAACGCCATACTGTATTTATTTAAAGTTTGCGAGTAAACATCTCCGGCAGCGGTGCGTAAGGTTAATTTACCCTTAGTCTTGTCCCACTGCGCCTTCGCTTCGCCATGTTCAACAACGTAACGGATCGGAACGTACAGTCGATTATTTTCCATATAGGCGCCTTCTTCAAGCTGCAATTCAGGACTTTTCACTGTATTCAGCTTAGGCATTTCAGCCGTGGCCTGAAAAGGTACAGTAGCCAAAATTACAACCAACAGCATCAACATGGGTAATTTTCGAATGGTCATTCCCTCCTTAGCTTTTAAATATTTTGTTATATTAACACAGATACTGGGAGAGGGGAGGGACTAAATAATGGTAAGTAACTTTTTGGGGACAAAAAAAAGCTGCCACAAGGGCAGCGGGCAACCTAACGGAGGTCGCCGAGTCATATATTAAAAGGGGGTCTTGTGATTACTATAACCTCTTAACATTATGAGAACATCACAGGTATATTTCAGTTCTGTAACAAAACAGGAAATCGGGTGATTGATTGCGGGAATGACCAATATTGCGTATAATTTTGTTAGATTTGATCCTGAACGTGGAGCTGATAAGATGTATGATTTTCACCACCAGAGCCATGTGAAGACGCAATCCCGGTCCAAGCGGACATTGTGGATCACCTTGATTCTGACCCTCTTCTTTACGATTGTTGAAATTATCGGAGGACTCTTATCCAACTCCCTTGCCTTGTTGTCCGATTCCGCCCATATGATCTCGGATGTCATTGCGCTGGGACTTAGTATGACAGCCATCTATATGGCCACCCGCCCGCCTAATGCGCGGTTTACGTTCGGGTACTTGCGCTTCGAAATTATCGCTTCATTCTTGAACGGTTTGGCATTGGCGATCATAGCGATCGGGATATTTATCGAGGGGATTCGCCGATTTTTTAATCCCGAGGAAATTGATTTGCGGTTAATGTTAACGATTGCCGTCATCGGGTTTATCGTTAATCTGGTACTGACCATAGTACTGAGCCGCAGTATGAAGGAAGAAGAAAACCTCAACGTTCAAAGCGCCCTGTGGCACTTTATCGGAGATTTGTTAAGCTCGCTCGGTGTTATCGTCTCGGCAATTATCATCTATTTTACGGGATTGAAATTTTTTGATCCGTTGATCTCGATGGTTATCGGCGTCATCATCTTTACCGGCGGATACAAAATTCTACGGGAGGCCACACTGATTCTGATGGAATCCGTTCCGGAGCATTTTGATTTGGATGAAATTCGGGCAGCCATCTCCCAGGTTGAGGGTGTCGAAGATGTTCATGAAATGCATCTTTGGGCCATTTCTTCGGATCACTACTCACTAACGGCTCATGTATTTATTGATAATAAAATTCAACCGTTCTGTATCATCCTGGCCATTAATGAAACATTGCAAAGTAAATACGGTATTACACATTCCACCATTCAGATGGAAGAAGCCAATATCCATCCTCACGGAGAATACGGGAAGGAATTCCTCAAACAGAAACAGTTGGAGGCTAATGAAACTAACAAATGATATGGTTTATAGCTGCGATCGGCAGTGCCGTCCTATTCGGCACCGCCGGTTTTTTTATGAAAGTAAGTCAGATGAAGCAAGGTTCCATGCCTCACATGCTTCTCGGCTTGTATACCGCGGGGTCAGTCGGATTCCTTGTCAACGCATGGGTTGAAGGCAGCCTGGACTGGGGGAACGGCGAATATTGGCTCGCAGGGCTCATCATTGGAGTCGGCTCCGCTTTTGGCAACGTCGTCTTTATGAAAGCGCTGGATCACGGACCTGCCAGCCTGACCTCTCCGCTGATGAACTTGAATATACTAGTTGTCGTCCTGCTGTCCACTGTGGTGTATCATGAGCCCGTAGGTTTGTTCGAATCCATTGGTGTCGTCTTGTTGTTAGGGGGGGCTGTATTGCTTTCTATGCGCAGAGGCGGAAGTGATTCGTCTGTAAGTCCTTTATGGTTTGTGCTGGTAATGCTCGCTGTGTTGCTGTTCGCCATACGAAACGGCGGGCTGAAAGTAACCGCTGCGCTGGGTCTTGAGAATACCCCGATTCTGTTCATCAGTTACTTCTTATCGGTGTTCTGGTTCGCCTTTGCTGCACGCAGGTTGAGACTGCGCGGTGAGACAACTGCTATTACCCGTAAGACCGGCTGGATCTGGGGGTTGTTAACCGGCCTATTCTCATACGGCGGACTTCAGTTATATTCGCTTGCCTTGCAGAATTGGAAAGCAAGTATCGTCGCACCTATCTTCTCCGCCAACGGATTGATTATGGTGCTTGGATCGACTTGGATCTATAAGGAACGGTTAACCGGTAAGCAAAAAATAGCCCTGATGTTGTTACTGGCCGGATTAATCACGATAAGATTATGAGAAACGCCCAAACCTTGTGGTTTGGGCGTTTGATTTTTGGACCAATGGGAGATATTGTGTTGTTTAAGCGTTAGATTCCTTGATTGCAGGCTGTCTGTTTACAATAATGATACCGGCTACTACCAGTGCTAAGGATAAAAGAATAATCATATGAACGGGTTCACCCAACATCACAGCGGCCAGAAACACCCCGAACACCGGAATCAGGAATAAATACATGGAAACGGATCCTACTTTATTGAATTTCATGACGTTATTCCAAAGTACGAATCCTCCAGCGGACAAGAAAGCTAGATAAAGCAGCATCCATGCGGCTTTCAAGGTGAAAACGAAAGGTGTCAGTCCAGCGACTGTCGCTCCAACCACGATCAGCGCCAAGCCGCCAATGAGCATTTGCCAGGAGGTCATGTATAGAATGTTCATGTCCTTGGCTTCATTCTTGGCTACCACGTTCCCTAACCCGCCGAAAAACATAGCGGCAAGCAGAAGTATTTCACCGAAACCGAATTGCAGGTTAAATCCTTCCTCCGTCAATCCTACGGAAAGGATGCCCAGGAAACCCAGGATGATACCGAGCACTTTACGGAGGGTCATGGCGTCATTTTTGTACATAAAATGGGCAATCAGAATTTGGAAAAACGAAGTCGCTCCCGCGATAATGGAACCTTGAATGCCTGTGGACATGCTGATGCCGATATATAGAAACACATATTGCAAAAAGGTTTGAAAAAGCGCCAGCTTGCTCAGGCCTTTCCAAGTGCCTCGGACATACTTGACCGGCTGCTTCATCAGCGCCATAAACGCGAAAATCAGCAAGCCCGCCAGCACAAAACGGTATCCCGCAAACAACATCTGGCCGAATGTGTCTGAGCCTCCGATTTGCAGCTCGGCATAGCTTAATTTAATAAAGGGGAACGCTGTTCCCCATAAGAAGGTCGCGGCAGTGGCCGACCCGATAATCCCTAAGGGATGGGTGAAGAATTTCTCTGCTGTCATGATGTGTGTACCGCCTTTGTCTTCAGTTGATTGTGTTATTGTATCCGAACCTGTGAGGAAAGAAAAGCCCCCTGTGTGTGGGTATGGGGGTTGGAAACATGAAGGTGCGCGGGGAGAGTTTAAGTGTAGTAGTGTGCGAGGTGGCAGATGTGTGGGATAACCGGGACTTTGGGGCAGGATTAGTTAAATGCACGGGTGTGTGCGGCGGTAGTTATTGTGTTGGGTGGGTGGAGTAATCAGAGTTGTGTGGTGCAGCATTCGTCTAGGTAAACTGGAGTGCGGCGGTGGTTATTGTGTTGGGTGGGTGGAGTAATCAGAGTTGTGTGGTGCAGCATTCGTCTAGGTAAACTGGAGTGCAGCGGTGGTTATTGTGTTGGGTGGGTGGAGTAATCAGAGTTGTGTGGTGCAACATTCGTCTAGGTAAACTGGATTGCGGCGGTGGTACTGTGTTGGGTGGGTGAAATTAATAAACTAATAAAATTAACGTAATAAAATTACGTTATTTTAAAAAAACATTAAATAGCGTAGTTTTATTACGTTAATATTGGAGAATTTGTTAATATTGGCTTAAACCTCAATATTTATTGCAAAATAGCAAAGAATAATTACGTTATATTACTTGTAATTTTAAATAGCGTAGAATAATTACGTTAACTTAATTTTTATAAATATTTGCAATCTTATAAGCTCGTACACGTACAACACCTGAAGCAGGTTCTAGCAACTTGAGTTCTACCAAGTCTTTAAGAATTATTCTTGCCGTATGAGTACATACATTAAGCTCTTTGGCAACATCTTCTGGTTTTACAGCTTTCTGCTCCTTTAAAGTAAAGCGAAGTACAGCAGATTGTTGTATCGTTAGACCCTGTTCTATTTTACGATCCACCCCGTAAAACTTCCCTATCCATTGCTGCACCAACTGTTGATATTGTCTTGGCGCGTCCTTAATGATGTCATAAGAAAATCGCAGCACTTTCCAATCATCCATCACCAAGTGGTTCTGGCGTAACAGACGATCGGCAAATGTGTATCTGTCTAGATTCCGATGATGATGACCGAAGGAATCGACTTCGATACATACTTTGTGCGGCGGACGTAGATAAGCAAAATCCAGAAACCTAACCCCGTCTCTGAAATCATTTACCTCATACTCGGGCTGCAAATAATCAAAGTTACCTAAAGCCGGCCACCATACTCTCTCCAGAAACATCATCTCCGCGTGACCATGTTCCTTTAGTTTTCTTCTGCGTTCCCCTGTTGCTTCTTCCGTTTGTTGCCCTAACCAATCACTATAACTCTTTTCAAACACTCTTCTCCCTCCAAAACAATTCGCCTTTAAGCAAAATCACGATTTACTTAATCTACATAATTCGACCTGTTTCTCACCATCCCTTTGTTAGTGTTAGCGAACATTGAAATACCGTGGCTGGTAAAACCATTACGGTTATAGTTGCGATTGCAGTTGCAGTTGCAGTTGCAGTTGCAGTTGCAGTTGCGGTTGCAGTTTACAGTTGCGGTTGCGGTTGCGGTTGCGGTTGCGGTTGCGATTGCAGTTGCGGTCGAGCGGCGGCGTTACCAGAATATCAACACAAAAAAACCGCCCTCCCACAGGGAGAACGGCTCCAAACATGGCGGCTTACATGCCCAGCCATTTCTTGAACATATGCTTCGTCGTATCCGCGTTAATCGCGGCAATGGACGTTGTTAACGGGATGCCTTTCGGACAAGAGCGCACGCAGTTTTGCGAGTTGCCGCAACCCTCGATGCCGCCGTCCTCCATCAAGGTTTCCAGGCGCTCCGACTTGTTCATCTCACCCGTTGGGTGAGCGTTGAACAGGCGCACTTGGGAAACAGCCGCGGGGCCGATGAACGAACTGCGGTCGTTCACGTTAGGGCAAGACTCCAGGCAAACGCCGCAAGTCATGCACTTGGACAGCTCGTAAGCCCACTGACGCTTCGTTTCCGCCATCCGCGGACCCGGTCCAAGGTCATAGGTGCCATCGATCGGAATCCACGCTTTAACACGCTTCAGCGCGTTAAACATCCGGGAACGATCGATGACCAGGTCACGAACAACCGGGAACGTCTTCATCGGTTGTACCCGAATCGGCTGCTCCAGCTTGTCAACCAGCGCCGTACATGCTTGGCGCGGTTTACCGTTAATGACCATGGAGCAAGCGCCGCAAACCTCTTCGAGGCAGTTGGATTCCCAACAGACCGGAGTCGTTTCGCCGCCGCCCGCTTTCACGGGATTCCTCTGAATTTCCATGAATGCGGAAATGACGTTCATATTCGGACGGTACGGGATTTCGAATTCTTCCTGGTAGGAAGGTGAGTCCGGTTGATCCTGACGGGTTACGACGAACTTCACAGTCTTCTGTGTTTCCATAGTAGTCGTTTCAGCCATGTCGCTTAGTCCCCCTTCTTGGAATAATCGCGTTTACGCGGAGCGATTAACGATACATCCACTTCTTCGTATTCAAACACCGGACCGTTGTCGGTGAATTGGGCTTTCGTCGTTTTCAGGAAGTTCTCGTCATCACGCTCCGGGAAATCCGGTTTATAATGCGCGCCGCGGCTTTCATTCCGGTTTAGAGCACCGATAGTCATGACGCGGGCCAACTCCATCATATTCTTCAACTGACGCGTGAACGCCACGCCTTGATTGTTCCATTTGGCGGTGTCCGTCATGTTGATATTTTTGTAACGCTCAAGCAATTCCTGAATTTTGTTGTCCGTTTCCTGAAGCTTCTTGTTGTAGCGAACGACGGTCACGTTGTTCGTCATCCACTCGCCAAGCTCCTTGTGAAGAACGTACGCGTTCTCTTTGCCGTCCATCTTAAGCAAGCCCTCATACTTCTCGGTCTGCTTCTTCACTTCTCTCTCGAATACCGTGGAAGAGATATCTTCCGCCGATTTCTTCAAGCCGCGAATATATTCAATGGCCTTCGGTCCGGCCACCATACCGCCGAAGATCGCGGATACAAGCGAGTTCGCGCCGAGACGATTGGCACCGTGTTGAGAGTAATCGCACTCACCGGCAGCGAACAATCCAGGAATGTTGGTCATCTGATTATAATCGACCCATATACCGCCCATGGAATAATGCACGGCCGGGAAGATTTTCATCGGGATTTTGCGCGGATCGTCACCCATAAATTTCTCATAGATCTCGATAATACCGCCCAGTTTAATATCTAATTCTTTAGGGTCTTTGTGGGAAAGATCCAAATAAACCATGTTCTCGCCGTTGACACCCAGCTTCTGTTCAACGCATACATCGAAAATTTCGCGAGTCGCGATATCCCGCGGTACCAGGTTACCGTACGCCGGATATTTCTCCTCAAGGAAGTACCAAGGCTTGCCGTCTTTATAAGTCCAGATCCGGCCGCCTTCGCCCCGTGCGGATTCCGACATCAGACGAAGCTTGTCATCGCCAGGAATGGCCGTCGGGTGAATCTGAATAAATTCGCCGTTGGCGTAATAAACACCTTGCTGATAGACCGCACCTGCAGCCGTACCTGTGTTGATAACCGAGTTGGTGGATTTACCAAAGATAATTCCAGGACCGCCTGTCGCGAGAATAACGGCGTCGCCGGAGAAGGATGTAACTTGCATAGAACGTAAATCTTGAGCGGTAATACCTCGGCAGACACCGTCATCGTCCAATACCGCGCCTAAGAACTCCCAGCCTTCAAATTTATTAACCAAGCCCGCGGTTTCATAACGGCGCACTTGCTCATCCAGCGCGTACAGCAATTGTTGACCCGTTGTCGCACCCGCGAACGCCGTGCGGTGGAACAACGTGCCGCCGAAACGGCGGAAATCCAGCAACCCCTCAGGCGTACGGTTGAACATAACGCCCATCCGGTCCATCAGGTGAATGATGCCCGGCGCCGCGTCACACATCGCCTTCACCGGCGGTTGATTCGCCAGGAAGTCGCCGCCGTATACGGTGTCATCAAAGTGATTCCATGTGGAGTCGCCCTCACCCTTCGTATTTACCGCGCCGTTAATCCCGCCCTGCGCGCATACGGAGTGAGAACGTTTAACCGGCACTAACGAGAAGAGGTCGACATGAACGCCGGCTTCAGCCGCTTTTATGGTGGCCATTAAACCTGCCAGACCTCCACCTACTACGATTACTTTAGAATTAGCCATTGATTGCAGTTCCTCCCTCTTAAGCTATAAATTGAATCCCTTTCGCTGCCGTTTCAACGAATGAATCACTCGCAAACGCAGCTAGAGACATAATGAACATGACGGACAAAATGACGAATACGCCCATCCATACATAGGTGGATGCTTTCTGTGCGCGAGGGCCGACTGTAATGCCCCAAGATACCAGGAATGACCACATGCCGTTACAGAAATGGAACGATGCCGCCAAAATCCCGATTACGTAAAGAATAAAAATAACCGGATTGGACAACATTTCATGCATATGGTCGCCCAAGCCTTCATGTGTCACTTTACCGATCGCTACTTGGAATCTCGTTTCAAACAGATGCCAAACAACGAAAACAAACGTAACCACGCCGGTTATACGCTGCAACGTAAACATCAAGTTACGGGCGTAGCCATAGTTTGTTACATTGTTACGCGACTGGTAAGCCACATACAAGCCGTATACGCCGTGATACAGCAACGGCAGCCAGATGCCGAAGATTTCAAGCACCAGCACCAACGGAAGTCCGTTCAGAAACGCAACCGCTTCTATGAACCCCTCTTTGCCGCCCTCCACAGCCGCGAAATTGGTCAGCATATGCTCCACAATAAAGAAACCTAGCGGAATAACGCCGAGCAAGGAGTGCAATTTACGGGAATAATAAGAATTTCCTTTCATGAGTAGCTTTCCCCTTTCATTCTAAATGCCGTTTCATTCTAGTGCCGAAGCGTTTTCAAAACCAAAATTTATTGTACTTCGACTCGTCCCGATCGTCAATGATTTGTCACAATCCGCTGTCGAAATGCTTCATGCCGGACGAACATTGGTATATCATGCTTACTTCCCATGTTACTCTATTTTGCCTTATAATGAAATTGTTAATTACGTATTAGCCGTTATGCATTCTTGTTATATGGAGGGTTTTCACGCATGGATGAATTATTAGTTTTCGCAACGGTCGTGGAGCAAAGCTCGTTAAACAAAGCTTCACAACTGCTGAATTTATCCCAACCTGCCCTCTCGCGCAAAATCAGCAAACTGGAAGACCAGCTTGGCATCGAGCTGTTTGAGCGAATCGGCAGGAGGTTGGAGCTGACGCGGTTAGGACGGATCTGTTACGATTACGCGGTTCAGATTCGGGAGCTGCAACAACGTATGCAACTTGAAATTCAAACCTATAAAGCCGCAGGCACAGGCAAAATAACGATCGGTGCCAGCCTGACGACGCTGCAATCCACGCTGCCGGAGCTGATTACCCTCTTTCGTGACCATTACCCTGAAACCGAAATTAAGGCCGTTACCGGAAAAACACATGAAATCGTATCCTTGGTCAAAGAAAAGAAAGTGGATGTGGGTCTCATTGCCGCGGTCATTAACCAGTCGGATTTGGTGTGCGAGCCGCTTTTTGACGATCATCTGTGCCTGGTTCTGCCCCGCACCCATGATTATGTCAGGCGCAAAGAGCTTTCTCTCACCGATTTGAACGGCCTGCCCCTCATTTTGTTCTCCAAAGGAACCTGGTACCGCATCTTGACGGACGAGCTCTTCTTGCGCTATCGAATTACACCTGATGTCCATATGGAAATTGACTCGTTCGAGGCGATCACCCGACTTGTATCTACCTGTCACACCGCAACCTTGCTTCCTCAATCCTATGTCCGGCAGGACGTGCTTACAAATAACGGGCTCGTCATGCGCCAGATAGAAGAACTGGAGCAGACGGCCCGCACGACATCCATTATATATGGCGACTACGCTTCGCTGAACGAAACAGCGCGCCAATTAATCGCAAAAGCAAGAGAGTATTATCAAACCTGATAAAGGTAACCTCAGCAACTGGCAACTAGAGTCCAATCGTATCCTTCTCGCTCTTTACTTCGAGTCCAAGTTTGCGGGCCACATAAGCGGTCGTGCTGGCTTGGATCAAAATGGTCAGCAAGATTGCCATAAAAGTAACCGAAGCGATTACATCCGCATATTTGATGCCCAACCCAGCGACAATTCCCGCAAGAGCCGCCGGAATTACCCCCGTCTCACGCACCCACACCATAAACAGCATCTCTTGCGAGGTCCATTTGGCGATACGATCCGGGAGCGTTGAGCTATACACCGTCAAAGGACGAGCGATAAACATTAATACCAGAATTACTCCAAGACTCGGCCAAAGAAACTTGGCAATGAGGTCGAAGTTGACCTGACTGCCCAACAGAACGAAAATCAGCATTCGCATAATGACCGTCAAATTTTCCGAAAAGTGGCCCATTTCCGCCTGTTTCTCTTCCATTCGCAACCCAAACAGATGAGCATTCCCCCAGATTAAGCCTGCGGAAAATGTCGCCATAAACCCGCTTACCTTGAATGTATCGCCAAGAATATAGGCACCGATCGCGACAGTCAGCATCGCAATGGTCGTGTAATTCCGGAACCAACTTAAGCGAGTATGGGCTGTCAGCAGTGCGATCACGTAAGCAATGACACACCCGACCAGGATACCGCCAACAGCCGTTTTCACAAAATTCCAGACGGAAGCCCCCCACGAGAAGTCACCCCCGCCGCCTAAGATGATCGCCAGAATCGTAAATGTGAATATCGAGCCTGTCGCGTCGTTAAAAGCGGATTCGCTTTCGACCGTTTCGCGCACCTTCTCGCGGATCCGTACCTGTTTGAAGACCGGAATAATGGACGCGGGATCCGTGGAACAGATAATCGAAGCCAAGAGAAGCGCGTAAAGCCATTCCATGCCGAATAAATAATGCGCTGCCGTACCTACCACTGCCACGGTAATAAATACACCGGTCACACTCAGTAAACTGATCGTGATCCATACTTTGCGCAGATTCAGAAGGCGTATATTACGCCCCCCGTCAAATAAGATCAAGGCTGAGCCAAGCATTAAGATAAATTGATTCGTAAAGGAATTGCTGGATTCATGAACTATGTTCAACCCGGGGCCGACCAGTATGCCTGCCGCAATAAATAACACAACATCCGGGACCCTTAGAAGCGATGCCAGTTTACCGGAAATCATCCCCAGAACCAGAATAAATACAAGCAATAACAATACATGATGTATGAGCTCCGTCGTTTCCGATACCATAGCTTCACCTTCCGCTTCCTGTATACTCCTAATTCATTAGAACAATTCTTCTCGCTCAAAACGTTCGATTTCCGCATTCGTGCCGATAATGACCATCAGGTCTTTCTCATGAAGCACGTCGCTGGCCGTAGGTGCGATGTTGACACCGTCAGACTTGCGAAGCGCCACGATGCTGCAACCGTACTTCGCGCGAAGGTTCAGTTCCGCTAACGTGACCCCGTGAAGCTTGGACGGCACCTCCAGCTCGGCGATCGTATAATCCTTGGAGAGTTCGATGAAATCCAACAAATTGGGCGAAACGAGTTGATGAGCCACCCGTACCCCCATATCCCGCTCCGGATAAATAACACGGTCCACTCCGATTTTCTCCAACACCCGCCCATGAAGCTCCGTAAGCGCCTTCGCTACTACTTTCTTCACACCCAGATCCTTCAACAGGATGGCCGTCATAATACTTGCCTGAATATCGTTACCGATGGCCACCACGCCGCAATCGAAATTACGGACACCTAAAGACCGGAGAACTTCTTCATCTGTGGAATCCGCCACAACGGAGTGTGTGAGATATTCGCTCAGCGAGTCTATGATATGTTCATCCCGATCGATCCCCAACACTTCATAGCCTTGAATCACCAGTTCTTTAGCAAGCGATGTACCAAAGCGTCCCAATCCGATAATGACAAAAGACTTCATTTTCATAAATACGACTCCTTATCCAATAATGATTTTTCCTTCAGGATACCTGTAAAGCTCTTTCTCTTTGTTTGGTTGAATCGCATAGGCGAGTGTGAGCGGCCCCAACCGGCCTGCAAACATCATTAGCATAATCATGATTTTGCCGAATACGGTTAAATGAATGGTTAATCCCATGGACAGCCCCACCGTACCGAACGCGGAAGTAACTTCAAACAGAATCATCAGAAAGTTGTAATCCTCCGTCGTGGACAGAAGCATGGAAACAAAGATGACTAATATTAAAGCAAGCATTGTAATGGTCAGCGCTTTAAGCACCCGATCCTTCGCAAGCCTGTTGCGAAAGAGAACGATATCTTCTTTCCCGCGAATCATGGCAATAATCCCGGCGATCAAGGTAGTAAACGTTGTGGTCTTAATCCCGCCCCCTGTCGAACCAGGGGAAGCGCCGATAAACATTAAGATAATGATGAAGAATTGCGTCGCCTGCCGTAAACCGGCAATATCCAACGTGTTCGCTCCCGCCGTCCGGGGGGTAACCGATTGGAAGAACGATCCGAGTATTTTACCGCCAAAGCCAAGCGTCGCCAACGTCTTCGGATTGGAATACTCAAAGATGAAAATAACTAAAGCGCCGAATAAAATCAGGAACGCCGTACAACTCAGAACCACTTTCGTATGCAATGATAATTTACGGCGATTCCGATAATCCATGACGTCGGACATGACGATAAAGCCGATGCCTCCCAGAATAATTAAGGCCATGGCAACCGCGTTAATGACGAAATCATCAACGTAACCGGTCAAGCTCTTGTACTCGCCGAATAAATCGAACCCGGCATTGTTGAACATCGAGACGGCATGCCACATTCCGAAATAAGCGGCGCGTCCGAATGACATATCAAACGACCACCGAATTGTAAAGATAATAGCAGCAACAGCTTCAATCGTAAGGGAATAAATGATTACTTTACGAATTAATCTTACGATCCCTTCCATGGAACTCTGATTGAGGGCCTCTTGCAGAATAAGACGTTCACGAAGAGATATCCTCTTCTTTAACGCCAAAGCCACCAATGTAGCCATGGTCATAAATCCTAATCCCCCGACCTGGATCAGCAGCATAATCACGACTTGTCCAAAGGTGGAGAAATCCCTTCCCGTATCGGCCACGACCAGCCCCGTAACACAGGTTGCGGACGTGGAAGTAAATAAAGCATCAATAAAAGGCAGCGGTGCTTTTCCCGGGGCCGCGGAGACAGGAAGAGATAACAGAATCCCGCCTAACAAAATAATTAAAGCAAAGCCCGTAACCAGAATTCGCGGAGGACTCAGCTTCAACAGGTCCATATGTTTCATCAATGATCTTTCACCTCTTCGTTGTGTTGCTTTGCACAATCATTTCTAGTTTACTAACCTAGCCCGACAGGATTGAATCATAGTCAATCCACTCAGATTATAATGCCAGATCCGGGAACAATACAATCACTAACTTTCTTATCCCGTAGTTGTATGTTACTTTTAAAAATATCATTATTCCTAAGGAGACATCCATGAACTTATCTCAGACTAAACGCGAAGGTCCTTCCATACTGAAATGGTTGGCAATAGTCGGTGTCATGATCTTTGTGGCGACGAATTGGTGGCCTCTGTTTACAGGACAGTTATCGGAACAGGATTTGAAGCCCCCTATTTCCAAGGCTAAAGCGGCAATCGCGGCAAAGCGGTTTGTAATTAAACAATACAAGGAGAATGAAGCTTTAAAAAGCGTGGTTTCTTACCAGGCGCAGAAAGACTTCATAGGATACCTGCAACGCGAAGATCTGTTTGATACATACTCAAAGCAACTGGTACAGAAGTACCCTGTAGAATACTTTCAAGTGGAAGTATCTTCTGCCAGCAATCGCCGATACCATATTCATGTGCACTTAACCAGCGGCAAGGTATCCTCATGGACGACCTCATTGCCGCACGTCGACAGTGGTAACGGACTTCAAGCGGCACAACGGTTATTACGTGAGCAAGGCTTCCAACCCTCCGAGGTTCAGCTGGACAAGTCGCAATCCGAGGAAGGCACGTACCGATTTGACGTGCCGAAAGTACAGATTGGAGACGCTAGACTTTCTTTAAGTATCGGTACCGACAACAATCAAGTGACGTCCTTCCTACCGTCTTTCTCAATACCGGAAGCTCATACAGCCTGGGTGGAGAAACAGGATCGGGCTGCAGCCTGGATGACGTACGCAGGCAACCTGCTAACCGGATTTCTAATGGCGATCGCGGCCATTGTATTCGTAATCCTGAACCGTAAACAAGTTTCCTTCACCCGCGGAATTTTTCTCACCGCTGTTTTCTTCATAGTCAACGCGGCGAACAATGCCAATATGGTTCCCGCCTACAAGGTCATGCTGGGGGATAACGCTACAGAGCAAGCCATTGGCGCTGTTATGATATTTCAGAATGTTTTGTTCGCGGCCATGTCCGTCATGCTCTACTTCTCTTTCATTTCCGGCGATCAATTATGGCGCGCTCAAGGGTACACGCCATGGGCAAGGTGGAAGGAAGCGGATTACGGTGACCATGTCATGACCGCTATGAAGAACGGTTACCTCATTGCTTTAGCTATCTTGGGTTTGCAACAGGTGTTGTTTCTCGCGGAAGGCCAGATCTTCCATGTATGGAACACGACTGATCCTTCCTCCTCCCCCTATAACATGATATGGCTGTGGGTTTTCCCGTTCGTTGCCTGGGGAGCGGCCATTGAAGAGGAAGCCGTGTACCGGTTATTCGGCATTGCCCTGTTTATGAAAATTTTCCGCAATCCGATGATCGCCGCGGTAATCCCAAGTTTATTCTGGGCTTTCGGGCATACGCAATATCCAATCTATCCAACATACACGCGTGTGATTGAGCTCGTGATTATAGGTTTAGTGTTCAGTTATGTATTCCTGAAGTACGGCTTTATCACCGCATTGTTTGCTCACGCCGTGATGGATTCCTTGTTAATGGGTTTATCCATCCTGAGTTTTGGCGGCGTAAACGCGATAGCGGGCATCGCTCATATCGCAATGCCCGCTATCGTTGCCTATGTGATATACGTGCTGCACCGCAGGTTCAGGAAGTCTCCCGTTCCTCCGGCGTCACCGCCAACGCTTGATCCGGTGTAGGGTCCGTGTTTGCTGAGGTCACCTCGGCCTCGCTATCCGGCTCTGTTTCGGAAACACCGTTCAACGAAGTCAGAATCTGATTCGCTAACTTTTCCCCGATACCCAGAGGCCGGAAATCTTCAATTCCGGCCTCTTTAATTTTCTTCAGCGAGCCGAAATGCTTCAGCATCGCTTTTCGGCGCTTCTCGCCGATGCCCGGAATCGCGTCCAGCTGCGAGACGACCATCGACTTCGCCCGCGTTTCCCGGTGGAACGAGATGGCGAAGCGATGCACTTCATCCTGTATGCGCTGCAACAGGTAGAATTCCTGGCTGTCGCGCTGCAAAGGCACAATCTCGGCAGGATCGCCGATCATCAGCTGCGAAGTCTTATGCTTCGTATCCTTCACGAGTCCGCAGACCGGCACGTAGAAGCCCAGCTCATTCTCGAGAACATCAATCGCTGACGAGATCTGCCCTTTGCCGCCATCCACAACGATCAGATCGGGTCTTGGCAGGTTTTCCTTCAGCACCCTCTCATACCGGCGCCGGATGACTTCACGCATCGTTTCGTAATCATCGGGGCCTTGAACGGTCTTGACCTTATATTTACGATATTCCTTCTTGTCCGGCTTGCCGTCAATGAAAACGACCATCGCCGAGACGGGGTCCGAACCCTGGATATTCGAGTTATCGAACGCCTCGATGCGGCGAATCGGGCCTAAGCCCAGCCAATCGCCCAAGTTCTCCACCGCCTTCACGGTGCGCTGCTCATCCCGTTCAATCAGACGGAACTTCTCCTCCAATGCGACTCGCGCATTGTCGATCGCCATGGACACGGCTTGCTTCTTCAGGCCCCGTTGCGGTACATGTACCCTCACCTTCAGCCAGCTCTCCAGCGCTTCTTTCACATCCGACTTGCCTTCTTCGGTGTCCGTCTCGGCAGTGTCTATAGCTTCGGGCTGTGCCCCCGCTTCCGGTTCCTCGCTTGCTGCCGCATCCAACGCCGCGGCCAGCACCCACGCGGATGGCGGCTTCGTACCGTCCGCCGGCAGCTCGGCTGCCGGCTCCGCGCCTTCTTCTGTCGGCCGCGCCGGCAGAAAAATTTCACGCGGTAATGCCGGGTTGTTGCTGTAGTATTGCGTCACAAACGAAGTGAAATCATCATACTCATCCCCGTAGAAGGGGAAGGTGGAGGCGTGACGCTCGATCATTTTGCCCTGACGCATATACAGAATCTGTACGCACATCCAGCCTTTATCCACCGCGTACCCGAACACATCGCGATCCACCGCGTCGTTCATCGTAATCTTCTGCTTCTCCATCACGGCATTGATATTCTGAATCTGATCCCGCAATTCCTTCGCTCGCTCAAAATTCAATTCTTCCGCGGCCTCTTGCATTTTCACCGTCAGATCCTGTTTAATCTGCTGATGTCCGCCGTTCAGAAACTTGAATATTTCCTGCACCATGACTTCATATTCGGACGGCTCCACTTCAATAATGCACGGAGCCACGCACTGACCGATATGATAATACAAGCACACCTTGTCGGGCAATGTCTTGCATTTCCGTAAAGGATAGAGCCGGTCCAGCAGCTTCTTCGTCTCCTGAGCCGCGTAGGCGTTCGGGTAAGGGCCAAAGTACTTCGCCTTATCCTTAACAACCCTGCGGGTAACTTCCAGTCGAGGATGGGCTTCGTTCGTTATTTTGATATAAGGGAAAGACTTATCATCCTTCAGCAACACATTGTACCGTGGATTATACTTCTTAATTAAGTTACATTCTAAAATCAGCGCCTCCATATTGGAGGAAGTTACGATATATTCCAAGTCGCATATTTCCGAAACGAGCTTCGCCGTCTTGCCGTCATGACTTCCTGTGAAGTAAGAACGCACCCGGTTCTTCAATACTTTGGCCTTACCCACATAGATTACAGTATTCTCGGCATTCTTCATCAGGTAGCAGCCCGGTTTATCCGGTAACAACGCCAGTTTCTGACGAATCTTCTCCATAATGGCGGCGCGTTCGGCCAAAGCTATGCGATAGCTGTCGTCTGTCATCCATGTCTACCTCTCTTCCAATGAGCAAAAAAACGTATATCTGCTATTGTAACACAGATCATACGTTCTTCCGAGCGATAGCTTATTCCATTTTATTGGGTCAGGATGGGGTCACGCTTGTTGATTCAACCGGCGATATTCCGTGGGCGTCATCCCATATTTCTGTTTAAACACAGGAAATAAATAGTTGGTCGAATTATATCCGTTGGCTAACGCGATTTCCTCAACGTTCCGATCCCCTGTCAATAAATCCGAGCAGATTCGCGTCAACCGCACTTGCTCCAGCAAGCCCCGAAAGGTGATCTTGCCTTCGTCGCGAAAGATTCGCTGCAATTGCCTCGGGCTGATGCCCACCACAGTCGCAACCTCGTCCAATGACACGGGCCGGGATGCGTTGTCATCAATATACTGCTTCGCGCGTTCGAAACGGTGAACCGACATGTTACGTTCGGGAATTCCCCCGGCGGCATATTCATCCGCTGAAAACACGCGTACCGATCGCAGCAGGATTTGCGTAATAGCGGCTTTGAGCGAAGTATAGAAGCCGATCTTCTGCTCCTCCCACACCTTGTAGGCGTCCAGGAAGCACCCCATCGCATGAAACCGATCCGCCACCGGAACCGAGGGGAGTGTCCGCAGCATCTCAATGCATTGTTCCGCCTCCCGATGTTCGATACCGAAGCCCCAATCTTCAGCATCATGCACGGACTGCGGTAACGGCGTAATATCACAATGGAGACACAGCTCATACATCGGATCCTGCTCATCGGACCACTGTTGGTGCAGCACGCCGGGAGCCGTAATGTAGAACATGCCTTCGTGCAGTTCATATTCTACGCCTGCCAGATTTACCGTACCTTTGCCCTTGGGAATGAAATGCAATTCAAACTCCGAATGTTGATGAAAGGGGATGAGGTTGCCCGGCGGAAACTGGGTCAGGTGACAGTGCAGTACACGAATCCCAAACCCGCCCCAACGGAATTGCAGATCCAACCGATCCAAGGCATCCCACTTTCCTTCCATACGGGCAAAAGAAAATGAACTGTTGGGCATACCTCTCCCCCTCTCTTCCCAATCCTATCTTTCTTATGCCTGAAGTTCGCTTAAACGAATCGATCTGCCTTCCGTAACCGAACGATTGGAAGCTTCCATCAAGCGGGTGAGATCTGCCGCCAGAGCTACATTCTCGTCCGGTTTCGTACCGTTCTGAATGTGGCTTACCCACTGTTGGTATGCGGTAGGCAACCGGTCTCCGATGGCGATCTCTTCCCACTCGCCGCTTAGCTGATTACTGCGCACCTTCAGCGTACCGTTCTGGAACCCGTAGAACAGAGTTCCTTCCGTGCCGTGAATTTCAATAGAGAACGGGGAATGACTGTTTACGAAACCCGCTTCCACGATGCCGATCGCGCCGTTCTCATAAGAAAGAATGGACACCGCGTTGTCTTCCACTTCTTTGCCTGTCACGTAGCCATAAGAGGCAAATACGCTTTGCGGCAGACCCAGGAACAGCCTTACCAGATACATCGGGTGGCAGCCCAAATCGATAAGCGCTCCGCCGGCACATTGTTCCTTGGAATAAAAGTGTGCAGGCAGCCAGTCGGCTGTAGCTCCGTTATGGGATAATCTAACGCGGGCTTGTGTTAAGCGGCCCAATGAACCTTCTTCAACCAGCTTCCGAATAGGCTGTGTATAGTTATCATAAAGGCGCGGTAAGGATACGGAGAGGGTAACTCCCGCTTTCTTCACCGCTTCATAAATTTCATTCACTTCTTTCAGTGTAGGGGCTACCACTTTCTCAGTGAAGATGTGTTTACCCGCTTGGGCTGCTTTCACCATAACATCACGGTGTACGTTTGTCGGTGTGTCAATGACAACAGCGTCAATGTCATCACGGCCCAGCAGTTCATCCAATGACTCTATAAACGGAGCATCGTATTTCTCAGACATGGCTTTTCCGCGTTCAGGGATCTCATCCCAAATGGCGACGATTTCGGTGTCAGGATGGTTTAATACTTCACGTGTATAATCTTCCGCGTGTACGTGCCAATAGCTAATCATTCCGATGCGAATCAAGAAAATCACTCCTCAGTTAACTTTAAATATACGACATAGATTAAAAATATCATACATATATCCCTGAAATGAATGCATTTATGTGTCGTCTTTACTATAATTTTGCGACAATGGACACACAAAAGGGGACGGTTGCTGCCGTCCCCCTGATTCCATCATGTATGATTCGCTATTACCAATTAGATGTGTTTGTTCAGGACGTTCTTCAATCCGTCCTTGGAGTTGAAACCTACTACTTTATCGACCGGCTGACCGTCTTTAAAGACGATTAGCGTCGGGATACTCATAACGCCGAAACGGGAAGCCGATTCCGGGTTGTCATCCACGTTAACTTTCGCGATCTTTACTTGTTCGCCAAGCTCTTGATCCAATTCTTCAAGAACCGGAGCGATCATCTTGCAAGGGCCGCACCATGGTGCCCAGAAATCCACTAATACCGTACCTTGACTCTCCACTTCGGTGCTGAAGGAGTTGTCAGTTACATTCACAATTGCCATGGGAAAAGCCTCCTTATCCTGATTAAACACAAGTTACTTCAACATGTAAAGTATACCATAACCGAACAAATTATGCGAAACCCGCCTCACTTTGTTCACGGTTATAGCCTTTACACCCAATCATAGGTTGGGTATACTGGTTATATATAAAATACCCGATCTGTGCAGAAAGTGAAACTTGAACTTCTACATAGATTACTGCTTAGGATTCCACCCCAATGCTAGGAGGAGTTACAGATGAATAAAGTGGTTTATGACGTGAATGATCCGAGATCGCATCCGAATGAGGAACCGCGTGACGATCTGTTCGACCTGATGTTCGGTTTCGGCGCGATGTTCATCGGTATGTTCGGTGTTGCTACGATCGCAACGATTGTTGCCTTGTTTGTAAAGTAAATTCCACGCTACATATAAGAAGCCCTCTCGCGAGAGAGGGCTTCTTTGGTTAGGTGATTATAAGGTGTCCTTTATTTTATATACGATTGTTGCGGCCTGTTAGGATCTCGTCGCCTGTAAGTTGATTCGTATCCAGACTACGACCATCCGTAGACAGGTTATATGAATCCGCGTTCAGGGTGCCGTATTTGCGGAAGATGTCATATACGCGACCTCTGCGATCTCCGTCCGCATCCACCATGACCAGGAGCTTATCCTCTTTAACAAAGGCATCATAACGCTCCGCCTCATCCTCCGGAATACCCAGGCCGATCAGACCGCCTACAATCCCGCCTGCTCCGGCGCCAACGGCCGCTCCTGTTAACGCAGCCGCAATCGGTCCAGCCGCTATGATGGGGCCGATACCCGGAATCGCTAATGCGCCAATCCCTGCCAGCAAACCTGTCAAACCGCCAAGCACACCGCCCGTTGCCGCGCCCGTTGCTACACCTTCAGGCGCTTTCGTGCCTGTCATGTCACCTACATAATTCATGTCATCTTTGTTGCGGCTGATTACCGAAATATCATTCGAGGAATATCCTAGACTTTTCAAATCCTCAATCGCCTTAACCGCTTCTTGTTCTGTGTTAAATACGCCTACAATATTGTTCGTCATGTTCATCATCCTCCGTTTTCGTAGTTTCATATTTTCTGGTAAGTTGAACTGTTCTCTATTAACCGCCCTGCGAAGAATAAAACCATTTCTGTGAATTTTTTAATAAAAAACGCCCTGACCTAAAGGTCAAGACGCTACAACATATGCTTATTTTGTACCTAGGAACGCATCAAACTGCTTCTGCTTCTCGGCGATCACTTTCTCCAATCCCGCCGCTTTTTGCTTGCTGATATACTTTGGCAACACTTCTTCTGGATCAACCGCACCGGTTTCAAGACTGGCTGTAAATTCCGCCCCGATGTTTGTCAATACGGCCATTTCCGACTTGACGGGCTCCGGATCGAATGTGAAACCAAGACCCGGCGAAGCTTTGGCGCTGTCATTAAACTTGCGGAAGTTATCCCACTTGGCAGGATCTTCATTATCCCACAGAAAGCTAAGGAACTGATCGCCGAACATCCAAGCGGAACCATGATTATACGGACGGTTCGCCGGATCCGCACCTTCCGGAAGTTTGATGACATTATCCGATACCTTCACATAATGCGTTCCTTCAATACCCCAATCCAACAGATTCAGCAACTCTTTGTCGACATGCAACAGGTTGATCAGCATCATGGCGCGTTCCGGATTGCCGGAGGTTTTGGAGATCCCTAACATCGAGTTCGTCGTATCCCCGGTTGTAATGTAAGGGGGCGTGATTTCAATTTGAGTCAGCGGGAAGCCTACGGATCCTTCCATTTCTTTATCTTTGCCGGGCTTCAAACTTTCCGGCCACATAAACACCTTACCGGTCTTGGCGGTTTCATTCGCCAGCAACTTAGACGTGGCAGCGTCTTTGTTAATATAGCCTTTCGTATACCATGAACGCATTAACTTTAACGTATCCAGGTAGGACGGGTCCTCCAGACGGTTCACGATCTTCGTCTCGGTATTGGCGGAACGGATGGCGCCTGGAATGGAAGCATCTCCTAATGAGTCCCATTCGGTAATATAAGTAGGAATGGTTTGGGTTGATGATTGAAACAGAGGTGTCACCCCCGGCTCATTGTCCTTGATTGTCTTCAGGAAAGGCTCCAGATCGGTCAATGTTTTCACGCTGGTGAAATCCATTTTATACTTCTCGGCAAGGTCTTTCCGGACAATTACGCCCCGGGAAGCCGCAATCTCCTTATTGGTTGGAATCGCATACAATTTGCCGTTGATAGCCGCTCCTTTCAGGAAATCAGGGTTTTCCGTCTTTATGATGTCTTGGCCGTATTTCTCCAGCAAGCCGTCAAGTTCCAGGAAGGCGCCCTTCTTTACGTTCTGAGAATGTCCGTTCCAGCTGGCCGTAAACACAACATCCGCCGGTTCGCCCGTAGCGAACATCAAATTCATCTTATCGTTCCAGGCTCCCCAGTCGATCGCCTGCAAATCCACTTTAGCATTAATCTTTTCCGTTAAAATTTCATTCATCTTCGCTTCCACGGCTTTCTCATCCGGCTGCTCCGTGCCCGGGTAAATGAATGAGATGGTATAAGGCTTCAGATCATCTGTCTTTCCCTCTTCCTTCGTTGTTTCCGATGAAGGTTCTTTAGTTTCCGTACCCGTGCCGTTAACGTTGTTCGCATTGTTGCCGCCGCATGCGGTCAGCATCAGGGAAACGCTTAGAACAGCGCCTAACAATACATTCATTCTTTGTTTCATGGTAGAGCCTCCCTTTTCTTATTCCATCATATATGCTATCCAGCGCAGCTGGGAATAGCTGATTGTTGATTCTTGCCGGGCGACTCTATTACCCCTTGATAGCCCCTACCATTAATCCTTTGACAAAATAACGCTGAAAGAACGGATAGGCTAACACAATCGGACCAATGCCTATGATGCACATCGCCATTCTGACGGTTTCCGAAGGCGTTTCCAGTAAAGATCCGCCTTGGGAAGCACCCTGGGCTGCTTGTGCGTTGGAGGTGAGGTATTGGATGTTCAGCATCGTTTTGTACATGAGATATTGCAGAGAAACTTTGGAGCTGTCCGTAATGTACAGCAAGCTCATGAACCAGTCATTCCAATAATTCAAGGTAGTGAATAATCCCACTGTTGCCAATGCGGGTGTAGACAACGGCAGCACAATCCGCAGGAAAATACGGAATTCTCCCGCACCGTCGATCTTTGCGGATTCTATTAACTCCCCAGGGAGTCCTTTGAAGAAAGTTCTTAATATCAGTACAAAGAAAGGACCCACCATGAGAGGGATAATTAAAGCCCACAAGCTGTCCTTCAGATCAAGCATCTTAACGTACACCATGTACCAGGAAACCAACCCGCCGTTAAAGAGCATGGTGAAGAATACCAGAAACGAAAACAATTTACGATGCGGAAAGTCATTCCTTGCGATCGGGTAAGCGTACAAAGCCATGATTAAAACGCCAAGCACGGTTCCCGTAATCGTTACCAACAACGTAACTCCGTAGGAGGTGAGAATTTGGCTGGAATCCCGGAACAGGAACTCATAGGCGTAAGTACTGAATTTCTCCGGGAAAAATTTGTAGCCGTTACTCAGAACGGTTTTCTCATCGGATAAAGAGACGGAAATAACCAGAAATACGGGTATCAAACATAAGCATGTTATGACAATGAACAACAAATGGATGAAGGCTCCGGTTAAAGGACTTACCGAATTTATGCCCCGCTTGAATTGAAACATGATGCCAGCCTCCTTAGAAAAGCGCGTTATCCTTATTGATTTTGCGTACGATATAGTTGGACAGAAACACCAGCACGAAGCCCACAAAGGACTGATAGAAGCCTGCGGCCGAAGACATGCCCACATCCCCCATCGTTATGAACGTTCGATAGACGTAGGTGTCGATTACATTCGTTGTTTCATAGATTGCGCCGGCATTTAACGGAACCTGGTAGAACAGCCCAAAGTCCGCGTAGAAGATTCGGCCGATCTGCAACAGCGTCAGGATGACAATCAACGGAGTCAATTGCGGTAAGGTGATTCGGATCGCTTGCTGCCATTTGCTTGCCCCGTCGATTACTGCCGCTTCGTAATATTCACTGTTAAACGTCACCATCGCAGCCACGAAATACACCATGTAATACCCTATACTTTTCCAGATATTTACGAGAGGCAGAATAAACGGCCAATACTTTGGATCCGCGTACCAGTCGGCGGGCTCCCAACCGAACCAGCGGAAGACGGAGGCATTCATATAACCGTTCTCACTGTTCAAAAAAGCATAGACGAGATAACTCACCACGACCATGGAGAGAAAGAAAGGAAAGAACATGGCGCTTTGATAGATTTTGTGAAGAACCTTCCCCCTGAGCTCATTCAGAAGCATAGCCAACGAGACGCCAATGACAATGTTCATCGTAATAAACACGATATTGTAAAGAAGCGTATTTCGCGTAATGATCCATGCGTCATTGGTGCGGAACAGGAATTCAAAGTTCTTAAACCCTGCCCAAGGACTTCCGAAAATGCCGTCAGTGTAATTCACATTCTTGAAGGCTATTAACAGACCGAACATGGGAATGTAATTGTTTACGATCAGAATGATTGTGGTAGGCAGCAGCATGAGGTATAGAGGCCAATATTTGAAATAACTTCTCGCCGTTTGCATCGGTTCTCACCTGTTCTCTCTATCTTTTGAACCAAGTATACCGAATGCCCTTGCCCCTAATCTAACGCTGAGAAGACATGGTGTAGCACTATCATGACATGTTTGTGAAAAGACCGAGGATTAGGCTGGACACGGAATGAAAGCGTCACCCATAATGGGAATAGCACAAAGCTGTTCCACAGGAGGGCGCTACCAAATGTCTCAGTTCGGGAATATGTTTAAATCCGTCCGCACCAAATTTATCGTGATCTTTCTCGCCGTGTTGACACCTCTGGTTTTCTTTCTCTATTACAACAACTATTACGCTAGGAACGTTATTGAAACCCAAGTCACGCTTGGCTATGAAACTACGCTCTCTAACTTCGTCAAGCAAGTGGATGAGGCGATGGAAGCGACGGAGAAGTATTTGATCAACGTACAGCAGCAGGAACTTGACGTGAATGCCATGGATTTAAGCTTTACTGACAATACCGAATATACAATGACCAAAGTACGTGTAAACAATAAGTTCAACATGAATCTGAGCTATATGAAAGGCATTGATTCGTTCATGCTCTACTCTGTCAAGAATAATGAAGCCGTGCTGTCAACGAATGCGTTCGATTATGAGCAGAAGCTCCAAGCGGCTACAAAGTTAATGAACGAACGCAGCCAGAAGCAACCGATTCCCAGACGAGGATTGTTGGAAACGGCCTTTGTCGATGTGGACGGGAAACAATATATGATACGACTATACAACGCCAGTTCCACGCTAATTTTGGGGGCATGGGTTAATCTCGACGGGCTGATTGAAACGCTGAATATCGACAACTCGGCTGTATTGGCCAGGGATGGGACGCTGCTTGCCAACCGGGGATTAACAACGGAGCAGACTGGTTGGATCAAAGATTACGTGGAACGCGAAGACGGACAACCTCCGGATCTGGAGACGATTGTGAAGTTGCATGACAGCGAGCATCTTCTGTTTATCAAGACATCCTCTTCCCAAGAGCTGCGCTATGTCATCATGCTACCGTCCAAAGCCATCCTGCTCAATCTATCCTTCTTCCAAAAGGTTATTCTTGTCATTCCCGCCGCCATTCTGATCATTATCCTGTTTTATATCGCCTTCATGCAGCATCATATCATTCGCCCGATTCAGAATATTGTAAACGGGATGCGCCGATTATCCCAGGGGAACCTGGATATACAGCTGCACGAAAAGGCTTCAACGGAGTTTAATTACATGACAATGACCTTTAATTCGATGGTATCCGAGATCAAGAGTTTGAAATTTTTTATCTATGAAGAGAAGCTCCGAGTTCAGCAGGCGGAGATGAAACAGCTGCAGATGCAAATTAATCCTCACTTTTACGCAAACAGCCTGAATATCATCAACGGAATGGCGCAACTTGGTGATTACAGCTCGGTGCAGAACATGACACGCCTATTGGCCGCTTATTTCAGATATGTAACAACCAGCAACAAGGAGTTAATTCCGCTCCGCGAAGAAATTGAACATATTACAAACTATCTGCATATTCAAAAATACCGGTATCCGACCAGCCTCGTGTTCGATGTGAGGATCTCTGAAGCGTTGAAATCCGTAATGCTGCCGCCTTTGTCCATTCAACCGTTCGTAGAGAACGCCATTATTCATGGATTTAAGAAGAAAGTGAATCCCTTCGTGATCTCCCTTTACGCCGAACCGGATGAACAAGCTGAGGGCAGCTTCAGGTTAGTAATTGAAGATAACGGCGTGGGCGTGCCTGCGGAGAAACTGGATGCTTTACAAAGCTCGGCACAATTGCCCAGCACCGAAAGCAATCACCTGGGCATTTGGAACGTTCAGCGCCGCTTAAAGCTTTATTACGGTGAAGATAAGGTGAGCGTTGAGTTTGAGAACCGGGAAGAAGGAGGCTTGAAAGTCATGCTGCGCCTCCCCGGCAATCTCGGCTGAATGCACGAAGAAGCCCCGGCAAATGCCGGGGCTTCTTCATGTAACCATTCCGGTGTGAAAAGCCCATAATTCAGCTAAGGAAGACTCGAAATGGAGACATCGTATTTAAATTTGAACGTATGATATCATCTGTTGTGTAGGTTACGGAAGGTTACCTCTAATAATCATTGGCTCGCTTACAAAATCGCCGTATACAGAACGGACTTCTATAAATCTGAAATCGGCCTTCGGAAATTCAAAGGAATGATATTGATAGGGCAGATATTGAACTTCTTCTCGTCCAGCTACCGTAGCCCCTCTGCCGT
Organism: Paenibacillus swuensis; assembly: GCF_001644605.1. Taxonomy (NCBI): domain Bacteria; kingdom Bacillati; phylum Bacillota; class Bacilli; order Caryophanales; family Paenibacillaceae; genus Paenibacillus; species Paenibacillus swuensis. Next base: position 1,731,008 of record NZ_CP011388.1, read on the forward strand.
AATAAGAAAATAAATATTTGTCTGCAGGCCCTGCCGGACCGTCCTCCCAAGTTGCCTTTAAATTAAAATAAAAAGTATGCTCCCAATCGCCATTAGTAGGTTTGTAATAATCCGGTGTTAGTTTACGTTTCAATGTAAGTCTTTCCTCGGCTATGAACCGCCCGTAGATATATGCTTTTATCGTTCCGGTACCTGTCTCCTTACCTGGAGTAATTCTATAGAAACGATCGTATTCTAAGTTTGAAGCAGTGTCCCGGTTGAAGACTTCCTTATCAACATAAAAATGCTCCCAGACATCAAAATATACACTTGCCCATGCCTCACTGTCGTTAACGGGCTTTACGACTAGCTTCGCGCCGGCCTCACGGACATAGGCTAATCCAATGGCCATTTCGGCATCTTCCAGTTCCGTAAGCCTTTTACTTATAAAATTTTCAATGGTTTCTACTAACACCTGTTGTGTATCCATTGAGGCTAATTGAAAGTAATTGCATATTTTTGCAATCGGATTTTCATTTACATTGGGCTGATTCAACATTTCCTCTAGACAATCCAAAAGGTTATAATAGAACCCACGACCTATAATAACTTGAGCATCCTCTTTTGTAATTCCCCTGAGCCCTTTGAACTTCTCATTACCTACAAGAAATTCGGCCATATCCTCGATGGTCACAGGTTCCTTCACACCCGCTTTTCTTGCTAGTAAACCCAAAGTAGCCTGATGTTTATGACTATCCTTATAAATCTGAATCAATTGTGAAGTATCCCCATAATGCAATGTTGCCAGGCTCTTGAACAGCCAAAAGATCCCTTCTTTCACTTTGGCCTGCTCCTGCGGCTTAAACTGATCCTTCATCCGATTCCAAATGGGATCAAGCAAGGCTACATCCTCCGGGTTGCTGCCATCCAGGGAAGCTAATTGCTCACGGAATTTGTGCACGGATTCAACATCCTGCTGTTGGATTTCATCCCAGTAAGGGGTCCCTTTAAATTTATAAAGTCCATCGTGCACCCTCTTCTGATATTCAAGCAGTTGCAGTCCATATCGCATTAAACGTTCGTTTCTTGTTGAAGACGACGAATTAGCTTTTGTTTCGGCCAACGCAGGACTTGCACTCGCTCCTAGTATAAAGACAGCTAAACAGATAAAAAACAGCTTTCTTATTGTATTCATACCAATACCCCATCTCATAAGTTGATCCTACACTCGTCGATACATATCGTATCAACCCGCACATAAAGTACCTAATTTTCCACAATGGTAACGTTGATCACGATATCTTTGCCCATGGTTCTAGTCTCATCACTGCTGTGGGCCCATTGACTGCCTTGACGCAAGATTACCTTAGTTGTGCCTGCTTTTAAAGCTGTGAACGGTAAGTAGACTAACGGTGTTGTATAGGTAGTCGGATTTGTATTAGGATTCGGATTGAGCGGAAGTGATGTATCTCCTGTCTTTCCACCGACGATTTGAACAAATCCCTCCTGCCGTTGTTTAAAATAAAGCTTAAACGGCTTCTGTTGCTCAGAAGTCTGGATAGCTTGATCATCGAGTTTTAGGTAATTTGGATCCCACGATAAGTTCAATTTGTATGCCTGCGGACCGATGTTATCTTTAACAAATTGCGAAATGCTGAAATTCAACTTTTCTCCCATTTTATAGCTTGCCTTGGGCTGGTTAATTCCAAATCGAAACGGTGTCTCTTTCGTTCTGAGAGAAATCGTAATCGGTGTGCTTTTTATCCCAGTAATATCTTCAGCTTGAAGATACAGTACATACTCCTTATCAGGTGTTAGCCCTGTCACTTCAGCAGCAGTTTTATTTCCGGGTATCGTTACAGGAGGCTTTGCAGCATCGTAATAAACTTTATAATTGGCGACACCTTGATCATCTTTTGCCGGATCCCAATGAATGGTAACATTCGTATCGTCTACTTTATCCAATGTAACGTATTTCGTTTGCCACACGGGACCATAGTTCATATTAGGATCTGGCAGCCTTTTTAGTTTAAACTCAACGATCTTACCTGAATAGTCAAGGATAACCTCCTGCTCCATGAACTCGTAGCCCGCTAATTCAGCCTTTATTCTCAATGGGCCTATTTTACCTATCTTCTTGCTAATCATTCCTTCAGGGTTTGAATAATCTTCAAAAAAACTTAGTTCTTCTCCAGGTAAGAAGAATGATACCTTTGCTCCTTCCAATCTGTGGCCCTCTTCATCCGATACTTTAACCTCTACATTCGACTGAGCCAAATACCCACTGCAATCCATTTTATGAGTTCGGTCATAAGCTTCCACAGGGAGACCGGTGCTGTCAGTGACAGCATTGTAAGGGATCGTGAGTGTACACTTACCTCCGAATGGAAAATCCTTCTTAGGCTGAATTACAACTGCTTGTTCTTGATATTCTACCGTTAACTCCACATTCTCACTTGCCACCTCAGATTCAAGAACAAACTTCTCTCTGCCGAGTCCAGGCTTGATAGGCTTTGTGTAATATATTGTGATTGGACCATAGTATCCTACATAACGACTATTAATCTGCTTAATGGCGCTATCGGCTTCCGGTGTATAAAGCAGTATACTGTCTCCGGCTATGCGATAGTGATGATCCTGCATCCACTTTATTTTGCCGCTCTTACCGGAAAACTCTCTAATGTAAGGCTGCTCGAAACTAGCCTGCAGCAACATTTTATTGTCATTGTGAAACACTACGGTACCGTTACTGGTGACATAATCCAACCCTAAGTAAACATTAGATAGGAGCTGTTTTGTTTCGCCCGTTGGAGTAATGAGTTTGTAATCATAATTGCTCAGAGACAGACTATGCTGAAAGACAATCCAACCATTATTGAACTTATAATTGTAAGGATAAGAACGCACTTCTTTGTGGATAAGATAGCTCATCGTACCCTTGTCATCAATTAAAGCTAATGAGCAGTACTTCCTATTGGCTTCCATCGAACACTGTTCGGTTACCAGCTGTTTTCCATCTGATTGATAAGTCAGCAAATCAGGCTCATACTTCCAGAGTTTCGACGTCCCACCAAAGTATCTGTTGATGTAATTTCCGTAGTTATATACTACAACACCGCCTGGCATGAGCTTCGCCGATTTGTGGGAAGTGCCCTTAAATACCTTCTCTGTTGTGCCTGTTGCTAGATTTCTTAAGTGTGTGTCTGCACCGAATTCAAATAGAACGTAGTTGCCTTCTACTTGTATTGGCTGGGTGCTGTCGCTTTTCAGTATTTCCTGTTTTCCTTCCGCGGCTTCGTAAAGCACTTTACTTGTATCTAAGAGCAGGGCACCTCGGGATGTTAAGTAGCCCTCCTTGATATAATTAGCGTTAAATACGAATTGAACAGCTTCTGAAGAGATTGTTTTGATAAATACCGCTCCTTGCGGAGTCTGATATAAGATACGCTGGCCATCGTAATCCAAAGCACGTCCCTCTACTTTATGAAGCAGTTTCAAGCGGGAACTGGGATCCACATAGATTGGCAAAGTTTTGACTACCCGATTATATCCATCCGAAGATTCAAGGGTCAATGTATCCCGTCGCGCATAGTACTCACTCTTGATTTCACGTTGTATTTGCCCGTTTGGGCTGGATGCAATGAGAAAACCACCGATATCGGCCTTCAGATCCGCATTGTTATAGTCATCCTTCACCGATGCGTCTAAATAGAAGGAAGATTGAAACTGATACGGCTCCGATGGCGTCCTTACTACAATTTCCGGAGGACTATTGGGTACAAGCGATGCAGCGGAAACCATTTGAGTAAGAACGATAGATAATGTGATACAAATCACCAGCGTAATTACGAATTTCATGTTTATCATCCTAACGATCATTGGCCAGCCTCCTGCTCGTTCATATGCTCTACAACATAATCCATATCTTCGATGGTAATAAGGCCGTCTACATTCATGTCAAACATTTCCAGTGTTGTTGAGAATCCTCGAAGTGCAGAAGAAAGCAAGGCCACATCCATTATATCCACAACACCGCTGCGATCGAAATCTGCATCAACTACCCGAACCGAAGTAGACATTGAGGAACTGCTGGAGTAGGTAATATCTGACGGTTCAGAGTAACCGCTGGATTCCATCAAGGATAGGATATATTGTCCTGCGCGCTTAGCGGAGAATGATAATTCTGCCAATTGCACTTTGTCTCCAAGTCCTGAACCAGTGGCTCTCAGCTTTACCTTACCCGACTCAATCTGTTCTACTATAACGTCACCAAAACCAGGCATGGACCGAATCGTCTCTAACTTCAAAGAGAGCTCTTCCGGATTCCATTGAAGAACAGCCTCATACGAAGCAACCCTCGCCGGGGCGCCGACTGCAGAGAGTTGTACTTTTATGCCTTCAGACTTCTCATAGATGCCATTCTCTGCAAGGTTTAGTTGAACCCCTCTTTGCGGTGTGACGAACTCGGTATAAAGCGGAGCGCTCCATTGTCCCCGTTCGTCTAAGGCTTCAACCTGAACTGAATAGGAAGTGCCTTCCTTCAAATTTTTCAACATCAGGCTGTACACATCACCCGCTACCGTTACTGCCGAGGCCTGACCGCTGTATTTGATCCGGTACGACGTTACAGGCTTCTCATCTATTGCCGTCGGCCATGCAATCTGAGCTTGTTCATATCCAATATTGCTAACCGCAAGCTTCGCTTTGCTGTCCCAGTATGGAGCAGCATTCGGAACTTCCTCGGGGTTTAGATCGTATTTTATTTTCAATAAACTGCCGTCAAATTTAATTTGTTTGGTCTGGGGGAGATATCCCGGCGCGCTGACCGTTAACAAATAAATTCCAGGTTTTAAAATTTTAGTGCTGAACTTACCTTTCGCATCCGTTGAGAAATTGTAAATCAGTCCGGTTTGGCTTCTTAGTTCTGTTAAAGATACGTTTGCTTGGTCGATCGGGAAAGACTGGCTGTTGGTTACAGATACTTCTAAAGGAGTATAGAACGGCTTTACAATTCCTGTTATATCCTCCCACGTTCGATCATACGCCTCGAGTATCCGGTTGTTCGGATCGGTCAGAGCATCTCCCGGTAAGATAAGTTTATATTTTGATGCGTCTTGCATCTTGTTCTTAAGCTGAATAAAAAGTTCATTTCCTCTAATCTCCTTAGAAAATTGTACCGATTCATCGTCACCGTATTCAGAACTAAGCTGAATTTGTTCATAACCCGGTCCGGGCTTAATATCCCCGCTATACTTTACAATCAATTGATCCGTCCCCTGGATGCCCCCTCGATCACGATATACAGTACGGTAGACACTGGAACTTCCCGGTAATACCTTCACAACTGCATCCCCCAAAGCTCCATACAGTTCACTTCCAAAAAACTTTGGTTTATTCAAGTGATACGAAACAGCGGATGATACTGGTTGATCAAAGCTTGCCGTGTATAACTTTCCATTTACAACAAATAGGACTTGGCCGTCCTCGCTTAGAGAAATAATCTCAGCGCCAGAATAATTATGATCTGGACTAAGATACATTATTTTCACTTCCCCTTGAGGATTCCTTATTGCTATCTCCCAACCACCTACAAAATAAGCAAGCCAACCGTTGTTATATTCAAAAGTTCGGTGGGCTTCCATTTTAAAGTGATCAATCTGGGAAAAAACCAATTCCGGTTCTCCGCTCCCGCTATATAAATAGAGATAATTCATGTCTTCTTTAAAATCATGTGTGTAATATGCAATAGATTTACCGTCGTAAATCATGTCAAATGGCATGATCTTCCGTTCCGGAGAGCCAAAAACCGTTGTCATTCCATCCTGAACTTTGTAAACATTATCCGGAACATTATAGTTTCCATTTTTATAAACTACATCACCAACCGTACCAAAATCGATGACATTCGTACTTAACTTAAAAGTTTGATTCTGCTGGGTCAACAAATTTCTGAGGGTGTACAACCGATTACTCCATACCGGCTGATAGAATAAAGCGAAATTGCCTTTGGTCACAATCGATGAGAAAGGGATATTACTCAGTGGATCATTGTTTCCATTTACATGGTCATAAACAACTCCATTCTGATCCTCCAGCAAACAGCCTTTGGGTGTAAGCTTCCCATCTTTAATCACCGCGTCGACTGTAATTGGTTTCGTTACCCCTGTTTTTATGTACTTTACGTATACTTTGTTTTTGTTTACAAACAGAATGCGTGTTTCATCGAAATCCAGCACCCTGCCGGGCACGGAATGCTCTCTGACTAAGCGATGACTTGGATCAATATAAACGGGAAAGTAGGTTTTGGTCACTTTCTTACCATCTGTACTCTCAAATACGAGCTCTTGATTTTTGATTGCCCCTCCAAGGGAAACTTCACGTTTTATCGTACCGTCCGGACTGGAGGCTAATATGTCCGGTTCACCAAAATAATAGCTTCTTAAATAAATCTTCATACTGGCGGGTGTCAGATCATCTATTGTATAAACATTAGCAAGCACGGATTTAGATAGGAATTTGTAGGGAAATGGGGACCGTATACCAATATAAGGGGCGGTATCGATAAGAAACACAGTGTCTTTTGAAGCATAAAAGAGTCTCTCATGATTGCTGGCTGTTACAGACAATTTTGTCAGCATATGCGGTAAATCCTGAATGTCGAGGGTTCCTTCCCAATAATAATATCTATCTGTTAGATTTACTTTTTTATTCCCTATTGCAGCAATTACCTCTGTTGCCTTAAAGTTCAGCTTTACCCTGACCGTTACATTAGAAGCATTCGCCGCTACATAAGTGACTATGTTTGTTATTTCGGGGGTAGCCCCGGCCGCCTGTGAAGAAAGAGGGATAGAGACGAATAATATAATAAAAACCAATAATGAAGAAATTTTCTTATTAAACAAGCTCATAGAAAGCCTCCTTATTACTTAGTGAATTTTCTTTATTGATACAAATTGTATCAAACTAAAATTACCATTAAAGTCAACCTTAGTATATAGATATAACGTATTAGTACCAAAATCTTCCTACAGACAAAAATACAGGAAAAAAGGCCTACCTCTACAGCAGAAAAAATAAACAAGCTGACACCGATGGAGTATCAGCGCCAGCTTTCAGCCTAGGTTTTTTTAACTTTCGTATGTTTTTAAAGCTTGTTTGCAGCTTGGAGCACCGCCTTCACGATTACGGCGGATTGCGCCCTCGTGATATGTTCCTTCGGCGTGAGCAGATTGCCCGGCTTCCCTCGAATCAAGCCCGCTCGTAGTGCGAATGTAACACTTTCCAATGCCCACGAACTAACGGATTCCACATCAGTGAAGGAGATAATATTTATTTGCTCCGCAGTCATAGAATCATTGGTCATGTATGCGTAAGCTTTGTGAGCGATAACCGCCATTTCTTCGTTTGTAACGAACGCTTCCGGGTTAAACCGCTGATTTCCCTTGCCAGAGGTCCAACCCGCTTCGGCGGCTGCTGCTATATCATCCTTGTACCAGGCGGAACCCGGTATATCCACAAAAGGCAGCGGTTTGACGCCGCTTGACTTGATTTCCGCCGCCCTCACCATTAACGCGATGTATTCCGCTCTCGTCACCTTCGCCCCTGGATTATACTGTTCCGCTGAGACGCCCTTAACCAGATGCTTAGCCGCCAAAGTTTCAACAGCTTCCCGGGCATAGGAACCGACCAGGTCTGAAAAGGTCTTGGTATATTCCAATACTGTAAAATTGGAGAAATGCATCGTATTGAAATTCACATACCCAGCTTCGGTTCTTGTGCCGCCTGCATACTCCCACTTCTGCACAGGGTCATTGTAGCGGTACACACCCAATCTTTCCAAATGTGAAACGACTGATGGCTCGTATTTCAAACGGATGTTAACCGGTTTGGCCAAACGGTCTATCGGGATGTTACCTGCAGTAAGCGTAAAATTCAACATATCCGAAACAGCTAAGATCTGTTGCGGCTGTCCTTCAACTTGAACAGGCTTAAGATCTGCTTGTGAGCGGAGAAATGTAAGTATGACAGGTTGATTGGCCGGGATGTTCTCCGTGACGGTTCCTGGTGCGATTCGTATCGTTGCGCCCTGAAATTCAAAGGACAACATCTTTCCGAGCCGAGTCGCCTGTGCAAACACATCACTTGGTAGAACCCACTCCAACAATGGTGTCCCCCGCTCCTCAATCGCTTGCAGCCTTAAGACCTCCGTTTCTTTCTCGAGTTCGTTCAGGAATTGATCTCGGTCTACGATGGCAACGGTCTTCTCCACCCCGTCCTGCTGTTTGGTTATCGTTACGTCTACTAAACGTTTAGGCGTAATTGTAGTTAAATTTTCCACAGGTGAAGGTTGCGGTAACGGCGATCCCGGAACCGGATTGCCCGGTACCGGCAATTCTGGCAACGGAGGAACCTCCGGTGTCACAGGTTCTTCCGGTGTCACGGGTTCCTGAGGTGCCGCTTTCAGCAGGAGTACGCCATAATCCGCTGTGCTTCGATAACCTGTGTCGTTGTCACCGGACCATGTGCGGATACTTTGCCGCACAGCCGTTTCATCGGCATCGTTTACCTGCACATCATAGCCTACCATATCATCGACTTTACCCTGAAGTGACTGAAATTTGATTCGCATTTCCACAATATAGCCGTCAGCCGTCCTCTTTACGGAAGAGACAACTTCATGGTCGGGATTCCTGCCGTTATACGTATACTGATTATTGTAATTGACACGGTATTGCGCATCTCCTGTTTCCTCATAGTCCGCTGTCTTTCCGTTATTTTCATCCAGGAACACTTCAATACTGTCTTGTTCATAGGCATTGGCAGACCCGTCATTCAGTCCCTTGTCTTTCACTTCGCTCAATACGTACAGATAATCTTGATCCCACAGAGCTTTAAACGAGCCTGTGGCGGGGTCGGTATAGCCCGAAGTTATTCTGGATTGCAAGGAAGTTTCAATCTGTGCGGCACGGCTCCACACCTCATCGGTCTCTCCGTCGATTATGGGAGGTGTATGAACTTGAACAGCTTGCGTCACAGGGATCTGTTCATACCTTATCGCTCCGTAATTGGATGTCCCCGTATGTTGCGAATGCAAAGGGTCATTCCAGCTTACCATGGTGTCTCCGTCCGTGATTCGGATATCGAATCCGGTTACGCCTTTCAAATCAGGCTTATCCTGCTGCATAGGGATTTTCAATTCGATATCGTAACCGTTCTCCTTATTCCGTACAACAGCTTCAGCTTCTCCTTCCACATTACCGTTTCGAAGCACCTTAATTATTCGGTCGTTTGAATCCAAAGCCGCACTCTTGGAATGATCCGGGTCCAGGAAGATTTGCACGCCATCCGTGAAATCCGCCGACTCATCCTTTACATCTGCATATACGTAAACATGATTCTCATCCCAAAGGACTTGAAACGTTGTCCCTGATCCCCCAACCGGAATCGGACGAAGATACTTCCATTCCGCTTCCTTTATACCGTCTGCGACCGGCGTCCCCTTGGCCGCAGTAATCTCTTGCGTCAGGACCGGCAACATCGATGAATTTGCCACGCCCCAGAAGGCATACTTCGCATGATATTGACGGTCAAACAACAGGGGATGGCCGGCATTAACATAACCGTGCCCGTACTCCGGCATATTCAACCATGACTTTCCGTCCTGCACGCCCCATAGGGTTACACCGGTCAGTTCCCCCTCCTCGGCTTTCTTTTTTAACACCTCGAACAATGCCTTCATGCGGTAACCTTGCGCAACATCGGCTTCCCGCGGGAGCGTATACTGTGCGCTCTGATACCGGTCATACAAATCCAGGTCCAGTTCGGTAAGCTGGACTTCAACGCCCGCGCCGGCATACTCATCAATCGCTTTTGAAATCAAGTCCGCTGTTGGTGTGTCCATACCTATATGCGCTTGCATCCCAAACCCGTCGATTGGAATTCCACGTTGCTTAAAATCCTTAATCATTCGAAGAATAACGGCTTTTCTGGCCGGATCGGTTTCCATAAAGTCATTATAGAAGAGCTTGATGTCTTTCGTGCCGTCAGCCAGATCCGCATCATAAGCGTATTTAAAGGCCTTCTCAATATAAGCGGCACCTAGAAAATCGTAGAACAAATTGCGGCGAATACCGTCTTCCTGCTTTTCGTCCAATGCTTCATTTACGACATCCCAAGCATAAATGCTGTGATTCATTCCCTCATATCTCTTAACCAGATCCTCAATATGATTCTTCATACGGTCGTCTACCTTTTGAACATCAGCAGGATCCGCAGGATTTAAACTTCTCGCTCCGTCTTTGAAAAACCATTCTGGTGTGGAGAGTCCATAAACCAGCGCGTGACCTCGTACTTTCATCCCGTGGGATTGGGCATAATCCACAATGGCATCCGCGCCTTCCCATTCATAAGTATCTTCTTCGGTATGGATCACATAAGCTTTCATGGCATTCTCCGGGGTCATACTGGCAAAATGCTTCTCAAGCAGCGCCCGATCCCCTTCCGCCGTCAACGCAGAAGGTTCGACAGCAGCGCCGATGGGAAAGTAAGGTGCCAGAATATCCTTAAGCGAAGGAACGTCTTCCTCGATCAAGGATGTTTTCTTCGCAATCCTTACATCATCCATATAATACGTAAACAGTCCCGGTGAAGATTCTGAGTCCACTTTAAGACTAAAGTCCGTGTAAGTTACACCTGCGGGTATAGAAAAACTCCCTTTCAGTAAAGTCCATGTCTGAGGCTGGATCTGCCGGGAGTTCAGTGTTTCGTAGGTATCGCTACCGCCCAAAGCGCGCTTTAATGTGAACTTTAAGTTCTGGGCTTCCGTCACTTCATCGGCTAATTTCACCCAAGCTTCCGCTTCGTACGTTTGACCGGCTTCAGTCTTGCCCAACAGCGTATATTGCGCGCCTTGCCAGTTGGCTTTGCGTCCCGCCACTTCCAAGCTCCGGCTCCCCGAATAAGCTTGGTAAGTGACGGATGAAACCGTCACCCCTTCCCAATCGCCAAGAGCCGTCCAGCCGCCAGTCTCACCATCCTCAAAGCCCGTGTCAAGTAAAGCCGTTGCGGAGGATGGCTGAATAGACACCTGGTCCAGCCAGACACTGTTGTCATCTCCACCCATATAGAACACTAAATTGGAGGTCGGATCATTTACACCCAGCACATAGGTATGCGTAAACGACTGGACATCCGTCGACAGCTGAAAGGTTTGTTCCATATATCCGGTGTATGGATCCGCCGATTGCTGAACCACAGCCTTGATCACTCTAGGCGCTGAAGCTTTCGCCCGAAAGCTCAACGTGTATGTTACACCTGCTTCTGCAGGCATCGCTTGGGACGTTTGAACTTTCCATTCGGCGTCCCCTCCGTCCGTAATCATTACTTCATAGCTATTCGCCCCGCTTAAACCCGCATCATTACTTACACGAGTCGAAACGGTTGTTCCCGAATCATGCCAAGTAAACCAGTCTGTATCCCCTTGATCGAATTCACCGTTCTTGATCAGTTCTTCCGAAGCCGCTGAAAGTGTTGTTGTCGGATAAACAGGAAACCCGCTCAGTGCCAATCCCAAGATTAAAGTTGCTCTAACTATAAATAACCATGATTTCCTTCCATTTTTAAATATCATGTAATCCTCCCTCTCCTCAAATGATGTTACCGCTTACAAGAACCGAAATCAGTCAAACCATTAGCTCTTGTTGCTGTCAAGTATAGGCATTTGGTCATCAACACTTCTATCTCTGGCGGTACCATCTGTAGCAGAATGATGACCTGTTAGGCGGCAGGCCTCCACTTCGGCGAAAAATGAGCAATAAAAAAACCGGGTTCACGGAACCCGGCAATCTCCTTAACGCGCCACCGGCTGTGTTTTCTCCAGATGGCTGTGGTTCATAGCTTCAATTAACATGTGGAACAGCTTCAGATCATCCAGAGAATCTTCCGGCGTTGTTCTGATTTCTGCTCCCCGTACCAGCGCTTCCCAAAAGTGATTTAATTCTACTGTATACGGATCCGTGTATGTCGGCCGCAATACCGTTTCTTTATACATGTCACCTTCTGTTTCCTGCAAAATCAACTTTACAGGCAAATGACGAATATAAGGAGTATCGTACTCCACACGAACGGTCTTGGTGTCTCCAAAAACTTCAATCCCCGCATCAAATCTTCCTTGGTTGTCTAAACCCGTCTCAAAATGCACATGAAATCCATCATATTCCAATACAGCCGACAGAAACATCCCCTGATTCCATCTGGAAGCGGCCAACACCCTGTTCGGCATCCCGATCAAATCACGCATGGCTGACAGATCATGGCTGCTGAGTCCGCAAAGAAGACGATAGGTAGAGCCGTAATCTGCGGCAAGGTCTCCGATCGCTTCCTGTAGCAGTTGGTTCCCGCGTTCCGACTTTTCCTTGCCCATTTCCTCCGGAATGTCGTTAAACCGGTAGACAGGTGTCGTTTGCCCGATGAAATAAGCGTTAGGCCCGATGATGTCGCGAACCCTGACAAAGTTGATTCGGCCCATGCGGTGAACCTCTTCCATCGCCATCTGGAATGCAGGTGCGTAACGGCGCATATATCCTACCATCACTTTTACACCATTCTCATTCTTCGCCTCAATCACTTTCTGCGCGTCCGCAATGGTTAAACTCATGGGTTTCTCGACAAATACATGTTTCCCCTGCCGTGCAGCCTCAACAATACATTCCGTATGGTATTCATCGCTGTTCAAGACAAATACTGCCTCAACTTGTTCATCGGCAATTAATTCCGAAGGATTTAAATAACGTCGGCTAACGTTATAGCGATCACCGATTGCCGATAATAATCCAGCCGAAACATCGCAGATCGCGGTAATTTCATACCGGTCTGCCATGCCTTGCAGAATGGGTAAGTGAATAATTTGGGCGACCTCTCCTAGACCGATCATGCCTAATTTAACAACGCGCGACATCCTCATCTCTCCTTCTAAACGATTTATATTCATAAGTTACTCTCGACCCGAACCCACTGCCGTGACGCTATGGACTTCTCTACCGCGTCCAACACCTGTTGGCATCGCAACCCGTCCGTGAAATTGGGGGAGCACGGTCTGTCGGTTTTAATGGCTTCCAGCAATTCCAGCACAGCATGGATGAACGTGTGTTCGAATCCAATGCCATGGCCGGCGGGCCACCAAGCATGCATATAAGGATGGCAAGATTCTGTGGCCAGAATGGTTTTAAACCCTTGCGATCCCGCATCGTCGCCGGTATCGTACACCTCTAACTCGTTCATTCGTTCGAAATTGAATCGGATGCTTCCTTCACTGCCGTAAATCTCAAATCCGTTCGCGCAACGTCTGCCTCCGGCAACCCGCGATGCCTCAAAAGTGCCCATCGCGCCGTTCTCAAAGCAGGCAAGAAACGAAGTGGCATCGTCTACCGTTACCTCCCTGAAGGCGGCCTCATCCATTTCTTCCGCGGATGGTTGACGATGCGTGACAAAGGTTCGGCTCATGCCCGAAACCTCCTGAAACTCACCTACCAAGAATCGGGCCAAGTCCACGGCATGCGCGTTCAAGTCGCCATGCGCGCCGGAGCCGGCAACGCTGCGATCTAGTCGCCAGACGTAAGGAGCATCCTTATCCGTAAGCCAATCTTGGAGAAACCAACCGCGGTATTGACGAACTTGACCTATGCGTCCCTCATCCAATAATTTCTTTGCCAGACGTATGGCCGGCACAAACCGATAATTAAAGCACACCATATGCTTCGCGCCCGATTGCTCCGCCGCCTCGGCCATTTCCCGGGCATCCTCCAGCGTAATCGCAAGCGGCTTTTCGCATATGACATGCTTGCCGTTCTTCAAAGCCGCTAAGGCAATCTCCTTATGCGCGTTACTCGGCGTGTTGATGTCTACGAGATCGATGGCAGGATGGGTTACGACTTCATTCCAGTCGGTGGACCATTGCTCCCAACCCAGCTGCGTTGCCGCCCGCGATACGCCTCGTTCATCTCTGCCGCAAATGATAAGCCTGCGCGGAGCCAGCGTCTCCGGGAAGAAAAGTTTTACGTCATGGTATGCATGCGTATGCGCTTTGCCCATGAATTTATAACCAATCATACCGATATTCATCCGCGTTCTCCCTTAATAAACGTGATCACTTTGTAGCCAGTTTAGGATTATTAAGCAAGTGAAGTCAAGCGTTTCGGCCCCTGCCTTAAGGAGAAGTCATGAGAGTGTCTTCAGATGTCATAATGTTGCTATACTCAACCTTTAGGCGTGGTACTATAAGGAAAGAGAACATCAATGTTGACGTACGGAGGCCTGTTATGTACAACCTGCTGATCGTGGATGATGAAATTATTGCGGTGAAAGCCATAGCCAAGGGGCTGGATTGGTCCGGACTTCCGATTGCTTCTATTCACGAAGCTTATGATTATGACGAGGCTGCCGAAGTGCTGCGAACTCAGCCCATTGACTTGTTGATCACGGATATCGAGATGCCCGGTAAAGACGGATTGGAGCTGTTAGATTACGCTAATTCCGTACATCCGCATTTAGTAAGCATCATTACGACGGGACACGCCAATTTCGACTACGCCCATCGGGCCATTCAATACGGCAGTATGCATTATTTACTTAAGCCGCTTGACTATAATGAACTGAAAGCACTGATTACCTCGGCTGTGACCAAAATATCCGAACACAGAAACATCGAGCAATTTTACGTCGCTTATGACCAATATCAGAAACAGCGGGACCAGCAGCTGCCGCTGTTAAGAGAACGATTCTGGCAAGATCTTGTAAATCAGCGGATCCTGCTTACCCCTGATCGAATCGAAGCCGCGGCAACCCTTTATGAAATTCCCGTTTCGGCGCAAACCCGGGTACTTCCGGTGCTGATCAGTGTAGAGCAATGGTACAAGGAGTTAACTACCCGAGATGAAGAAATTATGGAATACGCCTTGCGGAATGCGGCATCAGAGATCATTCTCGGTTCCTATAGCGGTCAGGTTCTCCAGGAGCGCAGCGGTTCTAATCTTGTATTATTCTTCTTCGAAAGTGACGATGATTATGAATCTCCGCACTCACAACTGATCTACGAGCAATGCAAGGAGTATGTGAAACAATGCGCCGCTTATTTTCATTGCAGTTTGTCTTGTTATCTTGGTGTGCCGAGTCCCCTCCAAGATTTGTCCCTCATGTTCCGCAAGCTGGTTGAAACAGAGAAAGACAATGTGGTCCGCACCCAATCTGTCTTGTTTCACACCGACACCAAGGAAGAATCCAATGAAACAGCAGCTTTGCATCTGCCCGATTTTAAGCTTTGGGGAAATCTTCTGGAGACCGGCATGGAAGCGGAATTCAAGCAAATCATGCAGACTTGGTTTGAACAAACCCCGGAAGAAAAGCTCAATGCTAAGACGCTAAAGGCGTTCTATAGCAGCTTTATACACATGATCTATCAGGTCTTGGCCGTAAGAGGGATTCGGCATCAGGAAATTCCCACACTGAGCAATGACACCGATGCGGGTGTCACTGTGCTCCGATCCGTTCACTCCCTTCACCAGTGGTCATCGCAACTGGCTGGTGAATATTTGGCCTGGATTCGCATTCATGCGGTTTCCTCATATTCCGTCTGTGTGGCCGAGGCTATTGCATTCATTGAAAGCCATTTGGAAGAAGAGCTGTCCAGAGAACAGATTGCGGATGAAGTGCATCTGAATTCCGCTTATTTATCGAGACTGTTCAAGAAGGAAACAGGGCTATCCTTAAGTGATTACATTATGAATCTTAGGATGGAGAAAGCCAAACTACTTCTAAGGGAACCGCATATCAAGATCAGCCAGGCCGCTTCAGCCGTAGGGTACACCCACTTCTCCCACTTTGCCAAAATGTTCAAACGTATTATCGGACAAACGCCCCAGGAGTATCGCAAAGGTTTCTTGAACAGAGATTAAAACTCAAATAACCCCCGCTCCTTTTAAAAGCAAGCGGGGGTTATTTCGTTTACTGCTATTGTCGGATCAGCTTCACATTATCGATACTTCCAGAGTTCGCGGACGGTGCCCATACATAGATTAACACGCTTGTATTGGAGGATCCTGTTGTAAACGTGATGACAGGGATGGCTCCCCAGGTTGAAGAAGTGATTTGTCTTACAATTTCCGTGCCTCCATAATCCTTGGCGCCAATGTTAATGTAACCGCTGGAAGCCAAAGCGTGCGCGCTCAGGGTGTATGTTGTATTTGGCGATAAGCCCGTCACGGTCTGCGCAATCCCGTTGCCAGCGGAGTACAATCCGTAATTCCCTTCGTACTTTGAAGAGGCGCTTGCTTGCTGCGTTCCTCCCCAAGACGTCCATCCGTTCGTATTTCCGCTTTCGAAATCCCCGTTCGTTATCAGATTCACTGCTCCCGAACCCGCTGTTAAAGACAATGCATCCACATATACGTCATTCGAATTGCCGCCGAATAGGAATTTCAAATTCGTAGCGCTGTCACTAGTTGAAGGTACGAAAGTATAATTGAACGTTTGAGCGCTCGTGGTCAAGTTGACGGTTTCATTCAGATAATTCGTATACGGCGAATTTCCCTGTTGTAATTGAACGGCAATTGAACGGTTGGATGAAGACTTTGCTTTAAAGGAAAGAGTATAGGTTGTTCCCGCTTGCACTGTTAATCCGTTCTGTCCGGCTTGCAGCTTCCAATCCGCGTCACTGCCGTTCGTCACATCAAGCAATAACGCGTTATTACCGCTAAGACCCGCATTCCCTGTAACGGAGACAGAGCCGGATGCCGTGGAGTCCGTCCAGGACCACCACGCGGATGTGCCGTTATCCAATTCGCCGTTGGCAAGTAAGTTGGACCCTCCGGAAGGCGTCCCGGATCCGGCCGCTTCATAGGCTCCCTGATCAAATCCGTTCCCTTGCGGACGGGAAACCGGACTAAACAAGGAGGCAACCTCGCCTTTTCCGCTGATATAGCTTAAGTTAGGGGCGTACCGGTACCAGGATACAGGCTGATTCGAGGTCGTCTTCAACAATGCGCCTGAATCAAATCCAATACTGTCAGACGGTGCGCCTGATGATGTTCCCGTATCCAAGGAAGGAGAAGAGGATTGCAATCTAAAATTAGCGTTATCTCCATCGACAAATAACGGGTTGGATGAGCCGGATTGCCCGCTAATGTTGTTGTTCTGGAACGTGCTGTTCGTAAACGGATTCGAATGATATAATCCACTGCCGAACGATTGATACACCAGATTGTTCTTTACTACGGCGTTGTCCACGGCATCATGTCCGTAAAATCCAAGTCCTGTGCCGCCGTTTACATAATTCGGTTCTTTGCCGTTATCATATAGAGTATTGTTTATAATTGTGCCATAGCTGCTCTCCGTCATAATAATTCCCGCGCCTCCGTTCTCAAAGGCGATATTATTCTCAATGCGCACTCCGCCATTATAGAAGGAGAGGTCAACAATGATGCCGTTCCCGTCCGTGTGTGCTGCGGATACGTCAATATTATGGTAAGTGACATTATTTTTGACCAGGTTGTTGTTCCCGTACATCCCCCATAGATTAATACCGCTCGACCAGGAACCGGTGTCCGGATTATATCCCGTACGCCCCACGATATTTCGTTCAATGGTTATGTCGCTTGCGTTCATGACGGTAATTCCATTCTGTCCGTGACGATCCACAACATTATTACGGATAATTACATTTGAGACCGTTTTATAAGGTGAAATCTCCCTGTTGTCACTTGGTCTGCGCGCGGGAGTAGTCCATCCGATGTTGATCGCCGATCTCCAGTAATTCTGAATGACAAAGCCGTCAATAATAACGTATTGTCCCTTGCCAGCACCCTGTTCATTCTCCCCGTAATAGAATGCTACTCCTGCGGTTCCGCCGCCATCCAGCACCGGCAATTCTCCCGGATAATTGCGGATCGTGATGTAATTTCCGGCTGACCCGGATTTGGACAGATACGTTTCGCCCATGGCATACGTTCCTCCTCTGACATAGACCGTATCTCCAGGCTCGGCAACCTCCATAAACTTATTGATTGTGGCAAAAGGCTGCGCAAGCGTACCCGGGTTACTATTGCTGCCCGTAGTTGAAACATAATACGAGGAAGCCGCATAGCCTTTGTTCGGTGCGAGATTTAGACCGGTGAGGATTAGAGCAAGCATTAACAGAACCGATACCGTTTGTTTGATCACTATTGTTTTCCTCCTGACATAGAATGGAATATAATGCTTTAAATCAGGGACCTCCTTCCGGTTTCGACATTGGCAACTGCGCAAGACAAAGGATATGAAACTTAGGCGGACTAAAATGTAAGCCTTATCATTTATCTCGACAAGAGTATAGCTTGAGCGAGCCTTGAAAATCTAACGCTGGATAACACTTCGGATAGCATTCTGATGACTTTATGAGACACAAAATTTAGTTTGTCAGCAGTTGCACAGGTATTTACTAATGTCTTTTTGCCAAGCCTTGCTCTTCTCACGGTGATAGCTTCTTGCGCTGGGTTCTTTTTTTGTATCCGGGACAATAAATTCTTCTTTCCGTAAAATCCTTCCAGTGATACAATTTGTATCAGGTATTATATTACATAATTAGGAGTTGTAAAGTGGTGAACAAATACAATATGCGCAAGTTGCTGTCCAAAGGTATCGTTACTTTATTGGCTCTCACACTCGCCCTTCCTGTAAATGCCGCTGATCCCCCATCAGGGGTCCAAGTTTTAGAACCCCCCGCCAATCAGTACCAGGCCCCTAAAAGTTCCCTTCCTCCCGTTCCTAAAATAGACAAGGAATTGAAGAAGCAATTCGAGAATGAGGTCTATGTAAGGTATTTGATCAAAATGAAAGAACAGGCAGATCCCCAGTCGGTTTCTCTGCAATCCCAACGTAAAGCAAAAGCAATCCGCGGAACACCTGCGGCAACGAAGTTATCTGCCCGTAATGCAGTCATCACCTCACTCCGAGAAACGGCCTCCCGCACACAGAGCCCGATTCACAACCATCTGACAAAACTGAAATTGGGCCATAAAGGCGTAAAAGATTTCAAAAGTTACTTCATTGTCAATGCCATGTCTGTAACTTCAACGAAGGAGGTTATGGAGGAGCTGGCCGCGCGTCCTGATATTCTCACCATCGTTCCTGACCGCAAACTATATTTAGACAAAGTAATCAAAACGGAACCGTCTAGTATACATCTAGATTCTATTGGAACGTCTTCCTCGGAAATTAGATGGAACGTCGAACGTGTTCAGGCTCCGGAGGTATGGAGCAAGGGAATTGACGGGACCGGCATTGTCGTGGCTAACATGGATACCGGGGTAGACTATACACATCCTGCCTTGAAGCGTAAATGGCGGGGATACAACGCTCAGGGAGAAATTGAGAACCCCGAATTGAGCTGGTATGACCCGAACGATCAAATCAGCATGCCTTTCGATGCAAACGGGCACGGCACCCACACAATGGGGACCATGGTCGGTTCTGAAGAAGACGGGGATTATCAGATCGGGGTAGCTCCCGGTGCGAAATGGATAGCGGTGCGGGCTTTCACTTCGAATTATACATACGATACCTACATGCTTGCCGGAGGACAGTGGCTGCTTGCTCCAATGGATAAACAAGGGAGACTCCATCCGGAGATGGCACCTGACGTGGTAAACAACTCATGGAAAAGCGGATCCGGTAAAGATGAGTGGTACCGTCCGATTGTCGAGGCTTGGCGGGCTGCCGGAATCTTTCCCGTATTCTCCGCAGGAAATACGCAATATGATTGGGATACCGGGGAAGCTGGTTCCATCGCTAATCCTGCAAACTATCCAGAGTCGTTCGCAACAGGAGCGGTGGACAGTAACGGACAACTTACAAATTTCTCCTTGCGTGGGCCATCTCCCTATGGAGAGCTAAAGCCGGAAGTGTCAGCTCCCGGGGTCAATATAGGTTCGTCAGTTCCAAAAGGGTTTTATGAAAGCTGGAGCGGTACTTCCATGGCCGCACCTCATACTTCAGCTATCGCTGCGCTGCTGCTCCAAGCCAATCGGTCACTGACTGTGGATCAACTCGAAGAAGTGATACAGAACGGAGCAACGCCTCGGACGGATACCGAGTATCCCAGTTCTCCTAACCAGGGGTATGGCTACGGGATCGTAAATGCGCTTCAAGCTGTGAATTCCGTAATCGAAGGCGCTGGGAAGGTTTCCGGAACCGTAATGGTGAAGGGATCAGATACGCAAGTGCCGGTAATCACTCATACACCGCTTGTTTCTATATTTAAGGACGTAGAAGCCGTGCTTACCGCAAATGTTAAAGATAACATCAGTGTCTCTTCTGTGCAGGTATTCGGACGTGTATCCGGTACGGAGTCCTATATTTCCTTTCCGATGAAACGTACTTACGGTGACGCAAGAGACGGAAACTATACCGCTATAGTTCCAGAATCCATGGTACAGCTTGCAGGATTGGAATATTATATTCAGATAACCAACTATGGCAAAAATGTTATTGAAACACCGGTATATCGGGTGGATGTATCAAACGGGATCACACCAGGTTATGTTCAGGATTTTGAAACCGACCTGAACGGATTCACCATTCAGACCAAATCCGGTATGCCTTGGGCTTGGGGTATCCCGACAGCTGGTCCGCGGGCAGCCTATTCCGGCAAGAAAGTGCTGTCCACCTCTCTGAACAAGTTGTATGAGCTTGAGACAGAGGCTGAAATTATCATGCCTCCTATTGATCTAACCAAATCGGACGAAGGTGGATTCATATCCTTTAAGCAATGGTATGACATAGAGACAAAAGATGCCGGAAGCGTATGGATTGCAAGTGAAGAAAGTAATTACGAATATGTTCAACAATTAACCCTAACCGGTACAGGGAAAGCCTGGAATACAAAATTCTTAGACCTTAAGAAATACGCCGGCCAACGCATATTCCTTAAATTTACGTTTATATCCGATTTTACTCATAATAAATCAGGCTGGTTTATTGACGACCTAGCTTTACGGACTCGGGATCAAACGGTGCCTTCGGCTCCTGGCGGTTTAAAAGGAGCTTCCAATCTTTACGGAAATGCACAACTTACCTGGGGTGCCGCCGAAAATAATGATGTTTATGCCTACTCCGTGTATCGTACAACCTATGGCGGATCAGAACCTGAACGATTAGCAACCGTGGAGACAAAAGCTTATACGGACACTTCAGCGCTCATCAATAATATTTATATATATTCTGTAAGTTCTGTAGATTACAGCGGGAATGAAAGCTCAAAGTCCGACGGCGTAACCATGACAGTGTACGGACCGGACGTTCTATTTGAAGATTCGTTCGACGGGCCGGACGATAATGGTTGGACACATAGCGGTAAAGAGGATCAATGGCAGCGTGTAAGCCCTGCCTACCCCGGCCCTAACACTGCAGTCTCAGCGCCTTACGCTTGGGCATCTAATCCAATAAATAGTCATTATTCTAACAATGCTGATGCATCTCTTATCTCACCCATACTGGATCTGACAGGCAGGAAAGAAGTTGCCATGACGTTTGACCAATGGTACGTAATTGAGAGCTACCGTGATTTCGGTATAGTTGAAATAACTAATAATGGAGGAAATACTTGGACCCAACTTGCTAAATACAACAACAACGTAAATGGAGATAGATGGAACAGTATAACTTATAATCTGTCAAAGTATGCCGGACAGAAGGTGCAGGTCCGTTATCGTCTAACTTCTGATGATGGAGGTAATTATGCAGGTTGGTATCTAGATAACTTCAAAGTTTTTAGCTCGCACGTTGTTCCGAGCCAGAAGCTTCCTTTTGTAGAAACTGCAGAAATCAGCAGCTATAGGCCCGAATCGGCAGAAGTGTCCTCCCTTGAAGATGACACGGTTCAAGCTGATGCCTATACAAGTCAACAGCCTGCGGAATCAGTCGCATCCTCAACTGGGGATGAAACAGCAAATGATCCGCCTCAACTTTTACCGGTAGACGCTGTCATAACTGTGAAAGAAACCGGATTAGCAACCGGGTCAGACCCGATAACAGGCACTTTTTCATTCAATCATAGCGCGGGTGTCTACGAAGTAACTGCAGAATCTTATGGTTACTATCCGCAGATGAAACAAGTTACCATTGGGGGTAACGGTGTTACTTCGAACTTGGATTTCCAGTTAGAGGCCAAACCTTACGGCGCGATTAGCGGAACAGTGTCCGATAAGCTTACCGGTAAGGCCCTTGCCGGAGCAACCGTCATGGTTAGGGAAGATGCACGGGTGACTCCGGTAACTACAGATGATTCCGGACGATATACCCTAAAAGCTCTAGAGGGCAACTATACCTTGGCTGTTTTTGCTGATAACTATATGCTCAAGAATGTACCGGCAACCGTGCTTCCTGATAAAGAAGTTGCAGTAGATATTTCATTGGGTTCCTATGCTGGTATTCCCGGCGAGATTAAATATGATGAGGGAAACCCAGATGGAGGTGGTATCCGATTCGGAATAGGAGGTAACGCTTGTGCTCTCCGAATGACACCGCCACCAACAGGTACGCTCGTAACTGGTGCTTCTTTCGTGTTTGGAGTTGGGGAAATGGGTTCAGAGCCTCGACAATATGAATTCAAGTATGCACTCATGGATGCAAGCGGTCCGAATGGCTCACCAGGTAAAATGATTTCGGGGCCATATACCGGGACGGGGCTCTCAAATGGAAAGTGGACTAAGGTTGATTTCCCTGAACCCGTCTCCATGGTAAATGAGTTTTACATTGTATATATTCAAGTTGGGGATTCGGATGACGCACCCTATCTAAGTGGTTCGTATCCTAAAATTTCAGAACGAAGAAGTTGGGTTAGGTTTAACAATTCGTGGGGACTTATATCGGGATTGTTTGCTAATAGTGAATTCAAGATACGCTCAAACGTTCTCAATCCACTGGATGCGCCTGTTATCACTGAGCCTGCATCCCCTCGAGTCACGAATCAGTCGAGCGTGAATGTTACGTTGACCTCGCCGGTCGAAGGTGTCACAGCTAATGTTTACAATGGTTCAAAACTTGCGGCTACAGGTGCTTTAATGAATGGAAAACTGACCGTACCAGTAACCCTTCATCCGGGACTGAACCAAATCAGTGCCGAGTTGTCCTACGGGGACCTGATTAGTGAGCGTTCTGCTTCGATTGCGATTAGTCTAGACAATGCACCTCCCATACTAAACTTAGTTTCACCTGTTGAAGGTACCCGAACCAACCAAAATACGATCACCGTTACAGGGACCACATATGACGAACATCCAGGTGAACTAAAGATTAACGGAGAACCAATCTCGGCAACCGATGGTGGGAAATTCAGCACAAAGGTCCATTTGAATGACGGGGAAAACCGCGTTACCGTTCAAGCCAGCGATAAGGCGGGGAATGTGACCTCCCTTATCCGCGCCGTAACGCTAGATACGACAAAGCCCGATATTACGAATATAATACCTGCTGCAGATGTGCATCTTACTCGTGGGCAAACACTTATCGTAGCGTTCGACAGTGAGCCTGGTGTTGCAGCCTCGTTCTCAGTCGCTATCCCCCCAGGTCTCCTTATTCCAGGCATGACTAGTACATGGAAATTAACAGAGAAGACGCCGGGACATTACGAAGGATCCTTCCTTATTCCGAGCCATCTGCTAGTAGAGGGAGCACCCATAACCGTATCCGCTGTAGATCAGGCCCGCAATCGCACAGAAACCGCAGCCCAAGGGAAATTATACGTCAAAAACCTTGCTCCCTTAGCCGTCATCCAAGCGCCAGCCGCGACGGTTTCGCTTAAGAATAATGCATTCAGCGCTTCAGGGTCCAGTGATCCTGACGGGACTGCTCTGAAATATGCTTGGAACTTCGGCGACGGTTCCACCTCTTCCCTCGTTAATGTCAACAAAAGTTTCAAGCGCCCGGGTAAGTACACTGTCACACTAACTGTTACCGACGTGGACGGCGCGCAGAACAATGCAACACATGTGATTATTGTCAAAAAGACGCATCTGAACAGAGATTCGAATTAAATAAGAACTAAAAACTGATATGAGAAAAGCCCATAACTGTAACCCTGAACTGTAAACATCTATGGTGACACGGAATAAAAAGACACTATGCTCAAAGTAGATAGATGGCTCCTGTATTCATAAGGAGTCATCTTTTTTAATCCACACCCGTCGGGAAGAGTTGTACTACAAGATATACTCATTAATTTTATGCCCCAACAGTTGCCTTTACGGGACATCGATTGGTTAATCCGCATCCTCCACCTTCATTTCCAATAGATTAATTTTAACTTCGGTGCGTTTTTTTTCCTTAGAACACAAAACCCGAAAGAGGGACACTGTGTTTAAAGTGTCTATCTTTCGGGTTACAGTTCAGGGTCCGCTTCTCTCATTTGTTGCGAAAACGCTTATTCTCGCCTTCTAATTTAATATATTCAACGTAAGGTTTAATCCGCTCCATCAAACGGGCTCCCTTATTCTCTTCATTTCCGTCCTTCGTGTAGCTTAAATGCTTCTGAAGCCATTCGAAATCATGATTGGATGTATAGAACGTGGGCTTGCGCCCCATCCTATAATTCAGAATCGATGCCAGCACATGATCCCGGAACCAAGCGTTTAAGTTCTCGGAACCCAAGTCATCCAATATGAGCAAGTCCGTCTCTTTCAACAATTCAATCGTCTCGAACATCTTCTTGTCGTCTTGGAACATCCGCTTGATGTCCTCCACGAAATCAGGCATAAACACGATCGCGCCGGTAAAGCCTTCCTTGGCTAATTCATTGAGGAGATAAGACATCAGATAAGTCTTTCCTGTTCCGAAATTACCTGCCAGATATAATCCTTGACTCTGCAGGCCTTTCAACTTCGTCTTCTCCACATAACTTAAGACGCGGTGAGCGGACTCCGCCCGTTTGGCATCCATCGTTAAGATTTCCTTAGCCGAGAAGCCCTCTTCCAGCACCTTCTCATCAATATACATGCAGCGAATTCGCTTGCGAATCTTCAATTCCGCTTCCCGTGCCGTTAGCTTTTTGCAGGGAACTTTGTGATCATTTACATATTGGGAACCGTTCACCCCTTCCACGGAAAGCTTCGTGTAATGTCCCTGCATATCATTGGGACACTGATCCAGTCCGGGGCAGTGGGTGCAATGGTTATATTCTTGGGCATATTGGTATAAGCGGTTCATGTTCAGCTTCAACGTCTTCTCATCCAGCTCCGGATGCTTAGCTCGAAACTTGATGACCGCGGGATCGCTCATAACACCAAGCGAATTCATCTCCGCTTGCCGCAACAGGTTGCGGTTCGAAGGATCTTTCAGCAAATCGGACAGGGATTCCAAGTCGACCGCCTCCTTTATCATCTATTATAAAATGTAAACTACTTACGGTCCAGTCGTTCCGCCAGCAGCAGCATTTTCTCCATCTCTTCATCGCTCAACGCATCGCCTGCAGGATCGCTTTGCACCACTTTCAAGTTTGGCTTCTGCGCTTTCGTTGCGCGCTTCTTGCCTTTGAGCTGGCCGTCCTCGGCCCCTTTGCGCAGATGCTGCACCGCATCCTCGAATGTCTCCACCTGCTTGCCGAGCAAACTTGCCGCGATGGAATCAATGTAACTGCGTGTCCAGGACTTCTTGTTGTAGGAAATATAGTGGATCAACACGTTCACCACTTCATCCGGCATCTTGTAATTCACATTCAGCTTCTCAAAGGTATCTTCAATATATTTAGGCACCGCGCCCGGGAAAAATTTCTCAAGAAAATTCGTATAAGGCAGATTCCGCACAAACATGTTATATTGGTCGGGATTGTCACATTGACTCCGAAGCATCTGAGGAACGGGCAGATAAAATTCTTTGGCGACAAAATGCTCCTCCGGAACACCATGCTCGTCCCCGTCACCGTCAACCTGATCCGAAGCCGCGTCCATACGACGCAGCGAACGCTCTGTATATTCGCCCTGACGCTTACGCTGGCGATAAATTTCGTTGGCTTTCTTTTGTAATAAGTCACCCATTAAATCCCCGTCAGCCGAGAACACCCCGTCCGTATCCAACAGATCGCGAATGTCCGCTTTCATCAACCTGTATTTGTTAAAAATATAATTAATCGTCTCCATCTGCCCGTGATCATACTTTAAATTCTCCACAAACCGGGTATTGCCCGAGGACGCACGCGGAAAATGAAAAATAATATCCGAATACTCAATCCGTTGTTCCGCGAGACCTGCAGGAGCGGGCGTTTCCCTTGCGGGCGACACCTCGGACAAAGCTTGCTCCAACTCGGCATCAATCATGGACGCGTTCAGACGAAAAGGTTCAAAATCATAAAAGGCCAGCGACAAATCCTCGGTATTCACGGTTCTGCCCATAAATTCATCCGGCTCCGGAGCAAAAAATTCCTCTTTCAACGAAATGACAGCGAATTTACCGACTTTATCGCGAAGCAGCATCATCAGGTGCGGAACCTTGAAATACTCTCCGGGCGATAGCGGTCTCACCAATTCGAACTCATAAACATATTCATCCGTCTCCACCACGTAACGATGCTTCGTTATCAGTAAGCCCATCGCTTCCAGCTTTGAGGTCTGCTCAATCATCAGCTTGCGGCCTTGCTCGTTGGGCTCCACGTTCATCAACAGAAATAACCGGCGCAACTGCTCCGCCTTGGAGAACCCCAGCTTGTCTCCCGCGAGCTGTTGATAGAGCAGATGATAGAGTGAAACCGCATAAGCCCCCACCACCGGTTGATAGACCAAAGAGAGCATCTTGGCATCTACCGGACTTAGCGAGAAATCGCGAAATATGTAATATCGATGGTTTTCGGTAAAATAGTGCAAGTTGGTAATCCGCATTCGTTTAACACCGCGCTTTCAAATCTGGTACCCATTATTGTAACACAAATGACCGGCGGATTCGGAAATAAATATTGGGCATTTGTCAGGATTTTTGATAAGCTGAATACATATCGTTTACATCAATCAGGAGGCGAGCCGATGGGACTTTTACATGGCAAAATCGCGTTGGTTACAGGAGCAGGAAGCGGTCTGGGCCGGGCGACGGCCATTGCGCTTGCCCGTGAGGGCGCACAGTTGGTCCTTTGCGGCCGCAGGCTGGATCCCCTCAAAGAAACGTTGAAGCTGATATCTGAAGCTAACGGTGATGGGGTGGCGATCGCGGCCGATGTTTCCTCAGCGGAAGATGTTACACACCTTACTGCAGAAGCCGTGGCTGAATTCGGTCGAATCGACATCCTTATTAATAATGCAGCCGTGTTTGAACCCGGCGGTGTCACGGACACCGATCTCCAGAACTGGAACGACCAGCTTGCGGTGAATTTAACGGGTCCGTTTCTTCTCATGCAGGCGATCCTTCCCTGGATGCGTAAACAGAACTATGGCCGAATCGTCAACATTACCTCAGGCTTGGCTTATAACGGTGCAGGCGGCTTCGCGGCCTACAGCGCCTCGAAGGCGGGCTTGGAATCTCTCACCCGGACGGTTGCGGATGAGGAGTCGGGAAACGACATTCTTGCCAACCTGTTCAACCCCGGAACGGTCCGTTCCAATATGCATGCAACCGGACAAGATCCTTCCGCGGTGGCGCCCGAGATCGTGAAGCTGGCCTCGCTTGCCAAAGGCGGCATGAGCGGTCAATTGGTGTCGGTGTGAGTACATAAAAATCCCGAACTCCTTATCGGAGATCGGGATTTTTTATTAAACGGTGATCCAGAGTTGTCTGAGCTTGTCCGCCAAAATCGGTGTAGTGTCGAATAGCCATTGCGCCGTTCGGGATTGTTCCAACAATCGGTTCACGCTTTCCGAAGGCAACATCTTCATGACGTTCACCGCGATGATCGCAAGAAGAATGACCTCCAGAATTGCCAGCATTGCTCCGCTCCATTGATTCACCGCGTTCAAACCAGGCACCTTTGTGATCAGGTTAAGGGTGCGGCCTGCGAAGGTTAGCGCTATTTTGACCGTAAAGAAGAGCAAAGCAAAGGCGACCGTATTGTACAGGTACCTTTCCAACTTTAAGCCTTTCAAAGCGAACTCCATATTCTGATAGGAAGGCAAGGCTTCCACCGGAAACACGTTTTGCAGCCATGGCGATACATCATCGTAGAAAACAAATGCGGCCACGTAGGCCGCAAAAAATCCAAGGATGGAAACAAGTTGGATGAGAAGGCCTCTCCGGTAACCGATAAAGCTTCCGATGAGGCCGATGCTGATGAGTATATAGTCCAGTGTATTCATGGCTGACGGCTAATTGCCGCTCTCCATAATTTCGACCAATTGAATCCATTCATTGTATTCGGTTCTGAGCTTCGCATACTCTTCTTGCAGCTTGGCGTGTTCGCCGTTCAAATCCGAAAATTCAGCCTGTAATTTATCCAGGGATGATTGCAGAGCCGAATCCTTCTCCTCATTCTCAAAGCTGAGTTGATGAGGCTCTTGAAGCGCGTTCTCCAGGGCGGCGGCATACTCGGCTTTCTGCCGTTCCATCTCGCGTAAAGCATGCTCCCAGTCATTCTGACGGTTCAACAGGTCTTCGAGATCACTGCTGATTCTGTTCTTCTCCGTAAGCAGCAGGTCGCGTTCATGCTCGATATGTTCAAACGCGGCGCTTGCCTGCAAACGGGCTTCACGCAATTGTGACAGCTCGCTTTCCAGCTCAAGGTACGCTGTCATCTGCTTGAGGTGCTCTGCTTCAAGTAGAGCTAATGCCTCTTGATGCTTCACGCGCTCCGCTTCCACGCGGTTGTGTTCGGCATGGCTTGCTTGGTTATGCCGCTCAAGCGCTTCGTATTGTCCGCGCAACGCGTTCACTTCCGAAGCCAGGCTTTCGAACGCCACTTGTTGTTGCAAGTACTGCTCTTCCAGCTCCGCGTATGCAAGCTGTCCGCGTTCTTGCAGACGGCCAGCTTCGGCTTGCTCGGACCGCAGCTTGTCCCGCTCGGCTACAGAAGCGTCCAGCATTGCCTGCAGCTTGGCAAAACGCGCTTCCAGCTCCGCGTTCTCACGCTCTTGAAGCTCTTGCAAGCCGGTCGCGTCCGCATGCTCGCCGCGCAGCTTGTCGCGCTCGGCGATTGCCGCGTCGCGGGCCGCTTGCAGCTGCTCCAGGCGCGCCTCCAGCTGCGCTTGCTCGCGGCCCAAGCGCTCGTGCGCCTCGCTCAGCTGGCCAGCTTCGCTATGCAGCTGCTCCTGTGCTTCGCGCTCGCGCGCCAGCTCGCTCCGCAGCTGCTCTTGCGCTTCGCGCTCGCGCGCCAGCTCGCTCCGCAGCTGCTCTTGCGCTTCGCGCTCACGCGCCAGCTCGCTCTGCAGCTGCTCCTGCGCTTCGCGCTCGCGCGCCAGCTCGCTGTCGGCAGCGCCGCGCGCCGCGAGCAGCTTCCCGTGCTCCGCTTCCAGCGCCGCGAACTGCTCGCGCTGCTGCTCCAGCAGCTGGCTCTGCTTCTTGAGCTCGCCTTCCAGCGCCGCGGACGCTGCTTCCAGCTGACCGCGCTCCTGTCCGGACGCGGACTGAGCCGCTTCCAGCTCGGCGCTCTTCGCCGAAAGCACCGCCGCCAACCGCTCCTGCTCGCCGCGCAGCTCCTCTAGCTCAGCTGTCCGTGCCGCTTGCGCCTCGCGCTCGCGCGCCAATTCCGCGCTGAGCCGCTCTTGCTCCGCTTGCTGCTTCCGCAGCTCCGCCGCCAAGCGGTCTTGCTCGCTCTGCCGCTTGCGCTGCTCTTCTTGCCAGCCGGTTTCCGACGTCTTCAACCTGTCGCGCTCAGCCAATAGATCCGCTTGCGATTTACGCAGCTTTTCCAGTTCGCGGGCCAGCATTTCGCGTCCGGATGCCTGATCGGTCTTCGCCGCTAATGCCTGCTTCAACTCGCTCGACAGCTTCTCGCGTTCCGCTTGCATCTTGGAGCGCTCCGCCTGAAGTTCCGCTTGTAGGCGCTGCTGCTCCTTCTGAGCTTCAGCCTTCCACTGCGCCCGTTCGGCATCCTGCTTCGCATTCAGATCTGCTTGCTGCTCTTCCAGCTTCGCCTTCAGTTGAACCTCTTGCTCGTCCAACTTCGCCTTCTGCTGAGCCTCATGCTCCTCTTGCTTCATCTTCAGTTGAGCCTGATACTCTTCCTGCTTCATGTTCATGAGCGCCTGCTGCCTCTGTAGCTTCGCTTCGGCCTGACGCCGTTCTTCTTCGAATTTCGCCTTCAGTTGAGTTTGCTGCTCGTCCAGTCTAGCTTTCAACTGAACCTGTTGCTCTTCTTGCGTTGCCTTAGTCTTAGCCTGCAATTCGTCCAACTTCGACTTCGCCTGAGCCTGCTGCTCTTCCAGCTTTGCCTTCAACTGTCCCCGCTCGGTTGCAAGCTCGGCTTGCCAACGTTCCCGCTCAGCGGCAAGCCCGGCTTCCAAACGCTCCCGCTCCGCGACGGCTTCAGCCGTCATTTCTTCGAACTCGGCCGCGAGCTTCCCGTGATCCTCCTGAAGTCGGCCGTAATCTTCATGCAACGCCGCTTCCTGCTCCAGAAGCTGAATCATCTTCTGATTCTCTTCCTTGATCTTTATATATTCATCCGCCATGTTGACCGCGGCCAACACCGCGATCTTCGGGGTATCCAGCCTCGGAAAACCCTTGGCGATTTTGTGCATATGGTCGTCGACGTGTGCCGCCACCAGTTTCATATAACCTGAGCTGGAAATACCTTTCAGCTTGTACTGGGTCCCGTATATGTCTACCGTCACACTTGCCCGTTCTTCTGGTTTCATAGCGCAGCCACCTTTCGATTCATAATACCCCAGCTAACCATGGGGACCCTTGCCATCTCTTACAAAATATAGTTTGAATCGCACCTGCAATCCTTCATTCAGATAGTTCGATGCGATTCAGCCGTTCTCCTGCTACTTCCGCAATTCAGCGCCGAATTCTTGTTCCAAGGAAGCAACAACCTTAGCGTGCAGCTCGCTGACTTCGTCATCTGTCAACGTACGTTCCGCGTGACGGTAAACGAGTGCAAGCGCAACACTCTTCTTGCCTTCCCCCAGACGCTCGCCGGTGAAGATGTCGAACACCTGAACAGACTCCAACAGTTCTCCTGCGGTATCGCGTACCTTGGTTAACAGGTTTCCTACTTGTACTTCCGTGTTCACTACCACCGCGATGTCCCGCCCCATGGAAGGATAGCGCGGCAAGCCTTTGTACTCAATCTTCCCTTTCGAAGCTTCGTATAAGGACTCCAAACCAATCTCAAGCACATAGGTGTCTGCCAAATCCTGTTCCTTCTGCAATTCGGGATGCAGTTGGCCAATATACCCCAGCAGGGTATCTCCGTTAACACCCTCCACGTGAATTTCCGCCGTACGGCCCGGGTGGAAGCCCGCGGGTTGAGCTGCGGCAAACGTAAGGCCTTCAACGCCCAGAGATTCGCAAGCTTTCTCGAATACACCCTTCAGATCGTAGAAATCCACAGCTTCCGCTTTGCTGTTCCATTGCGAAGCGCGGCGTTTACCGGTCCATAGCATAGCCAGCATCGGCTTTTCTTGCGGGTGCCGTGTCAGGCGCTCTTCTTCGGTGACATAGACATTGCCAATTTCAAAAATAGCGACATCATCCGTCTTCCGGTTCCGGTTATAGGTAGCCACATCCAGCAAATGAGGCATGAGACTCGTGCGCAGCGTGCTGCGCTCTTCGTTCATCGGCATAGCCAATGTGATGTTGCGGGAAGCGCCGTACAGACCAGGGAAACGCTCGCCTGCGGACGGGTGTCCGAACGAGTAGGTCATCACTTCATGCAGACCGGAGCCTGTCAAGCCTTCACGTAACGCTCTGCGAACCTTCTGGGCGTGAGTAAGGGAACCCGGTGTCGTCACACCGTTCATTAATGTGGTAGGTATATTCGTATACCCGTGCAGGCGGGCAAACTCTTCAATGAGATCCACTTCACGGGTGATATCCCCTCGGCGGCTCGGTACATGTACTGTATATTCATGATTGTTTTCTTCATATGTGAAGTGAAGACGTGTAAGAATCGCTTTTACTTCCAAAGAGGACAGCTCCGTACCCAAGTACGCGTTAAGTCGGTCGAGTCCTATGGTCAGGGTGACAGGCTGACTTTCCGCTGTCTTCTTCTCCACGATGCCTTCCGCAACAACACCGGACGCATGAGCCGCCAATAAGGAGGCCGCGCGATTCAGTGCCGGGATTACCGCTTCAGGGTTCACTTCTTTCTCGAATCGCAAGCTTGCTTCCGAACGCAATCCCAGTTGACGGGACGTTTTCCGAACCGAGTTGCCCGCGAATTTCGCGGATTCTAACAGAATACGGGTAGTTCCGGCTGTCACTTCCGTTTCCAGTCCGCCCATAACGCCCGCCAAAGCAACAGGCTTCACACCGTCTGTGATGAGCAGCATATGCGGCTCCAACGTCCGCTCTGTTCCGTCCAACGTCGTAAGCTTCTCACCGGCATTGGCCAATCTCACATCAATATGTCCGTTATTCAAAGTGTCCGCGTCGAATGCGTGAAGAGGCTGCCCGTACTCTAACATTACATAGTTCGTAACATCAACCACATTATTGATAGGTCGTACGCCTGCGGCCATCAAACGATTTTGCATCCACAGCGGGGAAGGTCCCACCTGAATGTTCTCAATCAGACGAGCCGCGTAATGCGTACATTGCTCTGTCGCAGTGATTTCAACAGAGATTCGCTCCTCCGCTTTCACGCCGGAATGCAGCATACCCTGTTCCTCTTGAGGCAACTTTATTTCCCGGCCAATAATCGCCGCAATTTCATAAGCTGTGCCGATCATGCTTAGCGCATCTGAACGGTTTGGCGTCAAATCCAGCTCCATCACTTCATCGTTAATGCCCAGCACTTTCAAAATATCTTCGCCGACAGGCGTATTTTCCGGCAGCACCAAGATGCCTTCCTGAATTTCCTTAGGCAGAAGCTTGTCGTTCAGACCCAGCTCCTTCGCCGAACAGATCATCCCTTGGGATTCCACACCGCGAAGCTTCGCTTTTTTGATTTTGAAATCATCAGGTAGTACCGCGCCTACTACGGCTACGGGCACTTTTTGACCGGCATCGATATTCTTCGCCCCGCACACGATCTGCAAATCTTCCGCTCCGCCCACATCCACGGTAACTACGCTCAGCTTATCCGCATCGGGATGCTTGTCGCGTGTTTTCACATACCCCGTCACTACGCCGGTCACACCTTTATTGCGTTTCTCGACAAAATCCACTTCAATCCCGTTGCGGGTCAGTTTCTCGGCTAATTCCGACGCGGTGAACTCGCTCACATCCACATATTGGGACAGCCATTGATACGATACTTTCATATGGTCACTTCCTTCTTCTATGTTAACCGATTATTTAGAGGAGAATTGTTTCAGAAACCGCAGATCATTCGTGTAGAAATGGCGAATATCATCCACACCGTATTTCAGCATGGCAATCCGCTCCACACCCATACCGAACGCGAAACCGCTATATTCTTCAGGGTCAAAACCGCCCGCTATCAACACATTCGGATGCACCATACCGGCGCCGAGAATTTCAAGCCATCCGGTTTGTTTACACACCCGGCAGCCGTTGCCTCCGCACTGTACACAAGTTACATCCACTTCAGCGCTGGGCTCCGTGAACGGAAAGAAGCTCGGACGAAGACGAATTTGTGTTTGCTTACCGAACATCTCTTGCACAAACTGCTTCAAAGTACCGTTCAAGTCACTCATGCGAATGTTACGGTCCACAACCAAACCCTCGATTTGATGAAACTGGAAGCTGTGAGTCGCATCGTCGTCATCCCGGCGGTATACGCGTCCGGGGCAAATGATTTTGACCGGCGCCTCGCCTTTGCGGGCTTCCATCGTACGAATCTGCACAGGAGACGTCTGCGTGCGCATCAGGAACTCTTCCGTAATATAGAAAGAATCCTGCATATCGCGTGCCGGATGGTCTTTAGGCAAATTCAGCGCTTCGAAATTGTAGTAATCCGATTCCACTTCAGGACCTTCCGCGACTGTGTAGCCCATCCCGATGAAAATATCTTCAATATCCTGGATGACTTTGTTCAAAGGATGAATGGAGCCTTGCTGGAAAGGACGTCCCGGCAGTGTGACATCGATCGTTTCCGCACGCAGTCTGCCTTCCGTTTCCGCACGCTCATACGCATCCTGCTTCTCTGCGATCACTTCTTCAATCGCTGCGCGAACATCATTCGCCACCTGCCCGATGATCGGTCTTTCTTCCGCGCTTAATCCGCCCATGCCTCGCAGAATTTCGGTGAGCGCGCCTTTTTTGCCCAAATACTTGATCCGCAGATCGTTCAATTCGCCCTGGCTCGCTACTTGTTTCAATTCCTGCAGCGCTTCCAGTTTCAGTCCTTCCAACCGTTCTTTCATGATAAAGCCCCCTAATTCATTATTCTCCGTAAAATAAAAAAAGCCCCGCATCCCGCACAAGGGACGAAGCAGCCGTGGTACCACCCTAATTAGAACAGACGCTATGGTTATTGCAGCCAAGAACGCCTTTCTCACTCTGACGGTTAACGGTCCGTGCCGGTGCTCTCTACTTGCCGAATGTTGCCCGGTTTCAAGAGTCTGCTCAGGAGTGAACTTCGGCAGCCTGGATCTCTAGAGACGCTCTCAATCAAACGGCATCTCCTCCCTGTAAAGAGGCACTGCTTACTCTTCTCCGTCAAAGCATTTAAGCGGTATAAACAATTATGTTTCATTATATGTGGAAAAAAGCGCGAATGCAAGTTGAGCAACGTATGGCAGGCGGGAGAAAAGTGTCAAAAAGTGGATTTCGGTGTAACGATAGAATAGGAAGCACAGTGGATCACTTTGAAGGAGGAATCAGTCATGAAAGGAAAAACGGTTTACAGCGTCGTAGCAGGGTTGCAAGGAGCGGCTATATTAACGTTTATGATTTTATTAGTCAAAAAATATGCTTTCGACGACAGCTCTCTCATCACGAAGCAACCGATGGAACTTCTGTTCTATTTATTCAGTGCCGGCGTTCTGGTTACACTTGGCTTATTCATGTTGGATTTGGTCAGGAAGCATTTTCAGTATTACAGAGAATGGGAATAGGTTTAGAAAAAACGCCTCTCCGGCGGGAGAGGCGTTTCAATTGGTTTGTTTATTTATTTACCGGATCGCGGTAATTTTGGGACCAGTTGTCATATTCGCGTTCCGCTGCATCCTTGGAATGCCCGTAACGTTCTTGGAGTTTGCCGACGAGTTTGTCCTTCTCGCCTCCGATGACATCCATATCATCATCGGTCAGCTTACCCCATTGCTTCTTGGCTTCACCTTTAAGCTGATTCCATTTCCCTTTGAATACGTTGTTATCCATGATGCGTCAACTCCTTCGAAAGTTTTATGAAATGTGGTGCAGTACTTAACTGTGCATGTTATATATTAACCATCTTTGCGACCGATGAAACGTTCCGGCGTATCCAGCGGGGCCGATTCAGCTGCAGCACGGCCTAGCATATCAGGTGCCCGAACGACATGATCTGTCAGCGCATCGGGATTCGGATTCTCCGCTCTCGGTTTGCGTTCCTTCCCTTTCCCGGTAATCGCCTCGGCGGCCCAATGCCCTGAAATGACGGCCCCTTCCATCGTTGTGAACATCGCCTGATAAGTATAGTCACCGGCCAAAGTAAGCCCCGGAATCGGTGTTTTCTGAGCCGGGCGCCTCCAAGCATGTCCAGGTTCAACCGTGTGGAAATGATCCTTCATTCGGATCACCCGATAATCAAGTAACACATCCTCTATGTTCAAACCGATTCGCTTGGCATCCTGCAAGAAGATAGAGAAAACTTCTTCATCGCTTAAATCGATGAATCGTTCCGGCGGGGTCAGAATGAAGGACAGTCGTCCGGGCACATGTTTGAACGTAGTTTGAGATTGTTCCGTGAAGCTGCCGATACAGGTACCCGGAGCGAAGGTCGTCCGATCCAGTTCCATCAGCCTTTTGCTGGTTTCGACCTGTACGGTGATGTCGGACATCATCGGCATTTCAAGGAAATCTTCGAACCAGTTATGACCTGAAAATTGCTGAGCAAGCAGCAGCTTGGCGCCATGCATATTAGTGGCTACAACGACATGGTCCGCGAGGAGCTCCTCCTCGCCGATTCGTACGCCGATCACCTGATTTCCATCTGAAATCAGCTCGCTCACCCGACTGAGCGTCCTAAGCTTGCCGCCGCGAGCTGTGATTGCATGTATAATCGGATGGATCATGACGTCGTACATGCCGCCGTTAAAAGCGCCGATCTTCATCTTGTAGAATCCGGGTACCCCCGGGGCGAAGATGCCGAAGAACACCAGAGCCGAGTAACGCTCCGGCGGGAGAAACAGGACCCCGGCGGTCAACGGCTCGAGAATATGCCGAATCGCCTCGGGATTCACACCGTGCTTCTGCGCATATTCTGCCACCGTATACCGGTCCAGTTCCTCAGGGTTGTCCGTATAATCTTTGAGTCCCGCCGACATGAAGGGGATCAGAGACATTTTGTCTGAAGGAGAGAGAAAATCATTGTTCCCAAGTACCCCCGCAATCGCCTTAAACGGAGATCTGCCAGGAGCCAGGCCGAATACCGCGCCTTCCTCCTCTTCCTGATCGGGTAAACGTATTTCCAACGTTGTTTCCCAAGTGAGCATCTCACCCAGATTAATTCCTGCGCGCTCCAGTAACTTCGGGAGCTCCGAATAGAAGCCTATATATTTATGAAAACCGGATTCCACTTCCATCCCGTTCTCGTCCCAATTCGATGTTCTGCCTCCGGGGATCGCGCCGGCCTCCAACACCGTCACTTCAAACCCCTCATCCAATAAATCCATTGCGCATGTCAGACCCGCCAGACCGGACCCGACTACAATTACCTGTTTGCTCATGCCGTGCACCGCCTTTATGTTAGTTTCACCATATGAAACTTTAACCTCAGGACCTTTGACATAAACAAAACCTCATATTTTACCGGGCTAGAAATAGAATAGAATCTTTTGGCCACACCTGTTCTATTTTATGTCTGCGATGAATATTTCCTCAAAATAATAACCGCATTATGACCACCGAAACCGAATGAATTGGACATGCCACACTGCAACTCAACTTCTCGCGCAACATTGGGCACATTATCTAGATCACAATCCGGGTCGCTATGCTCTTGATTCAATGTTGGCGGAATGATGCCGTTCCGTATACTTTGAATGAGCGATATAGCTTCCGCTCCCCCTGCAGCGCCCAACATATGTCCGGTCATCGATTTGTTTGCCGTTACCGGAATATGATAGGCTTGTGCGCCAAACAGTTGCTTGATTGCTCTGGTTTCGGAAAGATCACCTGCTTCCGTACTTGTAGCATGAGCATTAATAACATCAATCTCATGAGGTTGAAGCTGCGCATCCGCCAGAGCGGCTTTCATGGCCAAGTATGCCCCTCGTCCTTCCGGATGGGTGGCCACCATATGATACGCGTCTGAACTGGCGCCGTACCCAACGACCTCTGCAAGGATGTTTGCATCTCTCTTAAGGGCGTGGGACAAGGACTCCACAACCAAGACCCCTGCCCCCTCGGCCATGACAAAACCATCTCTGCGTGCATCAAAGGGTCGACTTGCCCCTCCGTAGGCTTCGTTTCGTTCAGATAGCGCCGTCGCGTTACTGAAGCTTGCCAGTGACATTTCGGTGACAGCCGCCTCCGTCCCTCCAGCAAATATCACATCTGCTCCTCCATACCGGATAAGCCTGAAAGCCTCACCAATCGCTGTGTTGCCGATCGAGCAGGCTGTAATGGGCGAGAGAGTAGGTCCCCAACAGCCAAACCTCATACTAACCATAGCCGCTGCCATATTGGATATCATCATGGGCACCAATGTCGGACTGACTCTTGAAGGTCCGCGTTCAGACAGGAGTTTGCCTTGTTCCATCAGGGTCTGAATACCGCCAATGCCGGAACCGATATACACGCCGACCCGCTCCCTATTCATATAATCCATTACGAGACCGGAGTCAGATAGAGCCTGATCTGCCGCTGCAACAGCAAATTGCACGAATCGGTCCATTCGCCGTGCTTCCTTACGTCCAAACCGTTCGTCTCCATCAAAATCACGGACAGAACCCGCGATTTTCGTCTTATAGGACGTTGTATCGAATGATTCAATGGGCGAAATCCCCGATTTCCCTTCCACCAAACCATTCCAAAATGTATGCACATTGTTCCCCAAAGGAGAGATAATCCCCATTCCAGTAATCACAACACGCTCCATAACGCATCCCCCTTATGTGCTCTTCGAATCCTCATTTAATTGAGTTGTACACTTATATTGCCATTCCCATTATCCTGTTACAAGTTGTCAAATATAATAGTATAATAAATACCATGATAAGCGATTGAGGAAGGTGATTCATTGAACCACGATGTCAGGTTAAAGGCCTTGTCCGCTTTTCTAAAAAAACAACGTTCCAAAATTTCTCCGGAATCCGTTGGATTACCAGCGGGCTCCCGTCGAAGAACACCTGGTTTAAGAAGAGAAGAAGTATCCCAATTGGCAGGGGTAAGCACAACATGGTACACCTGGCTTGAACAAGGCCGGAACATTCAGGTATCTCATTCCGTACTGGACCATATTGCTTCAGCTCTCAGGCTCACTTCGGATGAACGTAAGTATCTGTTTTCCCTTGCTTTGGAATATCATTCGGAAATTCACATTCTGGATGAAACACCACTTCAGATTCATCCTTCGCTGCAGAAAATATTGCGGGAACTTCGTAATTGTCCCACAATCATCTCCGACCGACACTGCCACATTGTTGGCTGGAATGATGCTGCCCGGTATGTGTTTATGGACTTTGAACAGATTCCTGCTGAACAGCGAAACATGATCAGCTTGTTGTTTGAACGAAAAGAATTTCGGAGACTGGCCGTCAATTGGGAGGATTTTGTCAGTGGATTCCTGGCTATTTTTCGAGCTTATTATGGTCAATATGTCGATGATGAATGGTATAACTTGTTTTTGGATGACATGATGGAGAGATATGCTGATTTTCATACCCTTTGGAAACAAAGCAGTGTCAGCAGCGCTCCGGACGTATTGATTGAATTCAGACATTCCAGAGCCGGCAAAATGCTGTTCGATCTAACTTCACTCCAGGTTCAGGGAAATGCGGATTTGCGATGCAGTATCTATACACCTGCAACAGACACCGCTACCGAGCGGAAACTGATTCGTCTCATGGAGCCGAAGGCAGAGCACAACGTTGATAAAAGATAGACTCGCTACTATGTGTAAAAAAAAAGCCCTTCCGGCTAATGCCGAAAGGGTTTAGTAAGAGAATAATTAGTGGTTCATCATCATGGCCGCATTGCCTTTGTCGTCTGTCTTCGTTTCAGACGCCTGAGGCTTCGGCTTGCGCAGAAGCAGCGCCAATACGGCTCCGGATGCGGCTACGCAAGCCGCGAAGATAAAGGTGTCGCCGTAGGCAGATATACTTGCGTCGAGGGGATTTCCCTTCTCAGTCATATAGGTGGAGATCCGGGAAACCAGGAAGCCGGATAATCCCGCAACGGCGAAAGATACCATGACCTGTTGCGCAGCGGTTGTAAGCGGGGTTACCCGATGCACCAGACTGCGCGGAGCCGCCTGCAAAATATGCGTGTTAAGCGGCATCATGGAACAACCCATTCCGCCACCCATCAAGATTAATGCCCCCATAATATAAGGTAAGCTGGTATCGATCGTAATCTGCGAAAGCATGATCAAAGCCAATGTCACCGCGGTCAGACCGGTAATCGCCAGCGGCCTCGCACCGATTTTGTCAAACAAACGTCCTCCCAGCGGCATGAAAATTCCTGAAGCAAGCGCCTGAGGCAGCAAGATCAATCCTGTATCAAAAGCATTGTAATTCTTAACTCCTTGCAGATAGAGCGGCACTAACATGAAGGAACCGAACAGAGCAATCTGGGATAACCAAGCGATAACAATTCCTCTGGAAAAGTCCTTCGAAGCAAACACGCGAAGCTCCAGTAAGGGTTGTTTCTGACGCAATTCCACGAATATAAAGGCAATCAACGCGATACCGCCGACAATCAGCGCTGTAATGGTGTTCGTTGAAGTCCAGCTTGTGCCTCCTTCGCTAACCGCATACGCAAGCGTCGCGAACGCGATCGGTGCCAGAATCATCCCCTTGATATCCAGGGAAGGCACAGCCTTCTTCTCGGTCTTCGGCAGAAATTTCATCGCAACCAATAAAGCAATAATCCCGATTGGCAAATTAATTAGGAATATCCAGTGCCAGCTGACGTACTCAATGAAATATCCCGCAAGTACGGGACCTAGGGCCGGCGCCAGCAACATGGGAACTCCCAATAATCCCATCACAGAGCCCATCTTCTCCGGAGGCGCCAGACGAAATACCATCGCCATCCCGATCGGGGCCACCATGCCTCCGCCCAATCCTTGTATGATTCGGTAGATAATCAATTGTTCAGGCGTTTGCGCAATGGAACAAAGTACCGAGCCCAGGGTAAAGAAAGCGACCGTAATCATAAACACTCTCTTTCCTCCGAACCGATCTGTCATCCATCCCGCAAGCGGAATAACAGCAGATAAAGCAAGTGTATACCCTGTGATTGTCCAGGACAGGGTGGCTACATCCGATTTAAAGTCCTTAACCAAGCCAGGCAAAGCTACGTTCACCACGGTACTGTCCAATATAACCATGATCATCCCCAGTATGATCGCCATCATCGGTCCGATGATTTTGCGGATGGAAAACTCCGAACTCCCCGCGTTTACTGCTTGTGTTGTATTCATTCCTGCTCCTTCCGGTTCACCTATATTTTCACCTCACGACCCTAAGTACTGGACGCCGTGTTTATGAACCTACCTATGTTATTTATTGTATATCTTTCGCAAGTAGAAGCCAACAACACTTTTTGTTAGTTCTCAAGTCCGACCATGCTCCTTCCAAGGTAACGCCATGCGAC
Organism: Paenibacillus swuensis; assembly: GCF_001644605.1. Taxonomy (NCBI): domain Bacteria; kingdom Bacillati; phylum Bacillota; class Bacilli; order Caryophanales; family Paenibacillaceae; genus Paenibacillus; species Paenibacillus swuensis. The sequence goes on from NZ_CP011388.1 coordinate 1,772,012, forward strand.
TTAACTCCTTATTTTGCAAATGCCTGCTTCGATAAAACCCGCTTGTTACAAGGCTATTTTGTCGCCTTTATAGAATTGTGTCCCTCTTTCGGATAAAGTTATCCCTTACGCCAGGAAACAATTTCCTTCACAATTAATTTACGTACCATGCACCACCGCACTGGCTGCGGCTCTCTCATTCTATGCTAAGCCTACTCTATTATTTGATAAAAAATGATATAGAGCAGGCATTTTTATTAGGAGGTGATAAGAAAGGTTGGTTTCGATTGACGGTGAATTCGACAGCTGCATCAAGTTCTGTAACTGATTCTAAGTTTTTGGAAGCTCGTAAATCCAATTATTTTTAGGAGGTATTTATATACATGTCCATTCAGGCTAAGTCTAAGTCTTACCGTGTTACCCTCATTTATACCCTGTTGGCCGCTCTGATCTTATCCCTTCTTCCTTATATCGGTTTGAGCACACCTAAAGCGGAAGCCGCTTCGGATTACAAGATTGTTGGCTACTACCCGTCATGGGGAGCCTATGGACGCAATTATCAGGTTTACGATATAGACGCCTCTAAAGTTACGCATATCAATTACGCTTTCGCGGACATTTGCTGGAACGGCATTCACGGCAATCCGGATCCGACGGGGCCTAATCCGCAGACCTGGTCTTGTCAGGATGAGGTAGGCACCATCAATGTGCCGAACGGTACGATTGTCATGGGCGATCCTTGGATTGATGCGGGCAAAAGCAACCCGGGCGACATCTGGAGCGACCCGCTTAAGGGGAACTTCAAACAGCTGATTAAGCTGAAGCAAGCCAATCCCAATCTGAAAACGATCATTTCGGTAGGCGGCTGGACTTGGTCCAATAAATTCTCCGATGTGGCGGCAAGCGCTGTTACACGCGAAGTATTCGCTAATTCTGCAGTAGATTTCCTGCGTAAGTATCAGTTCGACGGCGTAGATCTCGACTGGGAGTATCCGGTAGGCGGCGGCCTGCCCGGCAACAGCGTGCGTCCTGCGGATAAGCAGAACTATACATTATTGTTGCAAAAGATTCGTGAGAAATTGAACGCGGCGGAAGCAACGGACGGTAAGGATTACCTGTTGACGATCGCTTCCGGTGCAGGACCAACATTCGTTGCGAATACGGAGCTTGATAAAATCGCGGCAGTCACGGACTGGATTAATATTATGACGTACGACATGAACGGCGGTTGGCAGACAACCAGCGGTCATAATGCTCCATTATATCTGGATCAGGCTGCAGTCAATGCAGGATTACCTCAAGCCGCGGCGTTTAACGTGGATGCGGCGGTTCAAGCTCATCTGGCTGCTGGCGTACCTTCCAATAAACTGATCATGGGCACCCCTTTCTATGGCAGAGGTTGGTCCGGTTGTTCTTCAGCAGGCAACGGACAATATCAGTCCTGCGCTGGCGGGGCAAATGTAGGCACATGGGAGAAAGGATCATTTGACTTTTATGATCTGGAAGCGAATTACATTAACAAGAACGGTTACACCCGGCACTGGAACAATACAGCTAAAGTGCCTTACTTGTTTAATCCTTCTAACGGTAATTTTATCTCCTACGACGATGTTGAATCTTTTGGCCATAAGACGGCTTATATTAAATCCAAAGGTCTTGCCGGCGCGATGTTCTGGGAGTTCAGCGGCGACCGCAACAAGACGTTGTTGAACAAACTGAGCAGTGATTTAACAGGACCGGTACAGCCTGGGGATACTGCGGCACCAACCGTGCCTGGCGCGCTGACTTCAACAGGAAAAACCTCCAACACGGTATCCTTAAGCTGGAACGCTTCCACGGATAATGTGGGTGTTACAGGTTATGTGGTTTCTTACGGCGGCACGAATGTGAATGTAACAGGCACTTCAACTACAATTAGCGGACTGACAGGTTCCACTGCGTATACGTTTACGGTGAAAGCGAAAGACGCGGCAGGCAACTTGTCAGGAGCAAGCAATGCGGTAAACGTGACAACCAATGCACCCGCACCGGATGCCGTTGCGCCTTCCGCTCCTGCTGGCTTAACGTCCACAGCGAAGACTTCCACTTCGGTAAACTTAAGCTGGACGGCTTCCACGGACAACGTCGGTGTTACAGGTTATACCGTGAGCTACGGAACCGCATCTGTGAACGTAACCGGCACAACAGCATCGATAACGGGCTTGACGGCAGGTACAGCGTATAGCTTTACCGTTAAGGCGAAGGATGCTGCAGGTAACATCTCAGCGGCAAGCGCGCCGCTATCAGTAACTACAGATAGCGCCAACACTTGCACGGTTGCGGCGTGGGTATCCACAACAGCTTATACAGGAACACAACGTGTTTCTTACAATGGCGTCTTATATGAAGCCAAGTGGTGGACACAAGGCGACCGCCCTGACCTGAGCGGTGCGGACGGTCCTTGGAAATCAGTCGGCACTTGCGGCGGAACCGGCGGCGGTGGCGGCGATACTGTTGCACCTTATGCACCGGCTGGGTTGACGGCAACAGGCAAATCTTCGACAAGCGTGAACTTAAGCTGGTCGGCTTCCACCGATAACGTAGGCGTAACAGGCTATACAGTTACGTACGGAAGCACGAATGTGAACGTAACCGGCAACTCCGCTTCCATTACGGGACTGACAGCCAACACGGCTTATTCCTTCACCGTGAAAGCGAAAGACGCGGCAGGCAACAGCTCCGCTTCCAGTACGGCCCTTTCCGTTACGACGGATGCCTCAACAGGGGGCGGCACAGGCGGGACGGCTTGGGCAACAGGCGTCAGCTATAAAGTAAGTGACGAGGTCTCTTACAGCGGCAAAGTTTATGTTTGTCTGCAAGCTCACACTTCGATTCAAGGCTGGGAACCGGCTAATGTCGCGGCTTTGTGGAGAGTCAAGTAACTTAAGAGTTTAAAGAGTCACACACCGGCAATCCCGCTTAGGCGGTGTAACCGGGGTGTGGCTTTTCTTATTAGAAGTGCTTATGTTGGTGTCCTTCCTTCCAAAAGTTTATAATGATGTCATTACGTTCATCAACCATCCCATGGAGGTGCAAAATCAATGAAATACCGCAGATTAGGCAACACCGGACTTAAAGTGTCGGTCGTAGGCGTAGGCACATGGCAGTTTGGAGGCGAGTGGGGTCGATCCTACACAGCGGAGGAGGCCGGGGCGGTCCTTCGGCGGGCCAAAGAACGGGGCATTAACCTGATTGATACTGCTGAGTGTTACGGCGATCATCTGTCTGAATCCTTAATAGGTCAATTTCTCAAAAATGACCGCCGTGAGGACTGGGTGCTGGCCACGAAATTCGGCCACCAATTTCATGGGCACCTTGACCGTACAGACAAGATGGGTACGGAAGATATGCTGCTGCAATTAGATCGGTCCTTACAGGCATTGCAGACGGATTACATTGATTTGTATCAGTTCCATTCGGGACCCGATTCCGCATTTGATAACGATTCCTTATGGACCGCATTGGACAAGCAGGTGCAGGCGGGCAAAATTCGTCATCTCGGCATCTCCATCGGCAGCAATGATAACCTGCATCAAACGGAGAAAGCCACTGAGGTCGGCGCCTCCGCCATTCAAGTGGTTTATAACCGGCTGGATCGCAAGCCGGAAGAGCGGGTATTTCCAACATGCGAAGCGCAGGATCTTGGCGTACTGGCGCGAGTGCCGCTGGCCAGCGGCTTTCTGAGCGGGAAGTACAAGCCGGGTGCATCGTTTGGGGAAGGCGACGTTCGCAAGCGGGTCGGCGCTGACGATCTGCGGGACAAGCTTACGCTAGTCGAGGTAATTGCCCGCACCGAAGTGCCGGAGGGTACGAATATGGCGCAATGGGCCTTGGCTTGGTGCTTGCGTCATCCGGCAGTGACCACCGTCATCCCCGGCTGTAAAGACGAAGCGCAAGTGGATGCGAACGCCAGCGCGGCGGAACTGGTTTCGGATGACCATCCGCAATCTTGGAAGAGTTAAAGGTGGAAGGTTTTAACCTCCTAACGAATTCTCAGAGCGCTTAGAAGCCCTATTGCTTCTGTTAAAATTTCTAACGAATCGGGTAGACGCTTAGCGAGCATTTTCGAAACAATATATGGTAATGTTGGCTTCTAAGATTGCCTACGGTTCGTTAAAATTACAAAGTGAATAATCAAGACGTTTAAGCGTTACCTGCATTCGTTAGAACTATTGCTATACCGCTCGGGTCGGATTCGCTCCCTAGAGATAGCGCCAGTGATGGGCAATCCCCCAATAAAATCCCCTCTTCCAACTCGGAAGAGGGGATTTTCTCATCTCTTATCAATTTCTTTAAGCACCATCGTCTTTGGATCGATTTTGTCCATCTGGATGAGCACGTCATTGTTAACTTCCCCATCATTCACAGCATGATCGGTATGAGCTGAGATGACCATTTGGCCAAATTTGTTATGAACTTTCAAGCTTACCGAAATATAGTCATTTTCTCGTGCAATTTCTGGATCGTAGTAAATGTACGAATTCTTCTCATCTTCAAAAACACTGAACTTAGTAGTGTCGTAGGACTTTAATGCTGTACGGATGTCCGTCGGCGCTTCATCGATCGTAATAACTTTATATTCTGCCTTTTGCCCGTCATACAAATAATAAACGAAAGCGACAACCACAATTCCTGCCAGTAAGCCCATGATGCGTTTCTTCATGTTGTACCAATTCCTCCTGTTGTCTTAAGCCTAGCCAGCAACCGGAATATAGATTTGCGTTTCCGACGACTCGTGATGGGGACCCATGAACTTGGCGCCGTACACTTCCATATCTACACCGGGAACTGGGTTCAGGCCGTTTTGGGGTAACCATTTGCTGTAAATGGCATCGTAGGTTTCCTTTAGCCGATCCACCGAGCCGACGTGTGTGAATACGGCATATTTCTGGGTTGGGACTTCGAATGCGGTCATGCCTGCAGGCACTTCGCCCTCGCTAACTTCATAGGCGGCAATGTAACGGAATCCTCCACAATCGTCACCGGGAATCGAAATGCAGACCCCGTAGGCGATCTCAGATTCAACAATGTTCGGAATTTCATGCGCTCTCTCGTTAAATGTCTGCCAAGTTTGCGGAATGCTCTCGTCCGATTTTGGCCCCTTCCACTCCAAACCAACCACTCGAAATGCCGGTTTTACAATCTCCATGTACTCCATTGGAATGCCTCCTGTACCGTTAATGTAGTCGACCATCTGTACCACCACCCGAAGTTGCTCCTGCCGTTGCATGATTTCATTCTGAATGCTCATTGCCTGTTGTTCGAGCAGAGCCCGGATCCGCTCCGGTTTGTCCAGAGCTCCGCTCTGTTTCAAGTTCGAGATTGTATCAATGCCGATGCCCAAAGACCGAAGATATACGATATACCGTAACTCCGGCAACTGGTCCAGAGCATAATAGCGGTATCCGTTCTCTTCTCCGATCTGGGAGGGCATGAACAATTCGATGGCATCGTAATGCCTCAACGTCTTAGGCGTGATGTTGAACATTCGTGCAAGTTGGCCGATCGTCAGCATGTGTGGTGGTCCTTTCAATGGTTCTGAGCTCAGCTTACAGGATTGCCCCTGGGGGAGAGTCAAGGGCCTAGCAAGTAATCTTGGAAGCCAGCTGCTGGAGTGATTGTTTCATCACGACCTTCTTCATCTGCTGTTGCCTGCCCGTTAACGATTGCGTATGAAACGTCTGGTCTTGAAATAAGATCTTTAAGCTGTTCTGCATCGCAGCGGTGGCCATCGCTTCATTTTGCAACAGGTAATAGGCAATTTGGTATCCATAGGTTTCGAGTTCTTTAAGGGGTTGGATGTTGCAAGATTCCATGGATCGCTTCCTCAACTTTTCAAGTGCAAAGCGTATATATTCAAATCATTCTTATCCTTGGAGTTTGAGCCCTTCTCTGTGACCTCACCCTTATATAATAATGTTCCATTATGGATATCGAAGACCAATACTATAGGATCCACCCATGGATCCTTCCATTTGTAAGCAAGTACATACACCTTATCTCCGCGTGTGCGAGCAGAGTGGAATTTTACCGCATCGTAATCTTTGGCGTATATTGTACCCGTTCGTTTCAATGCTTGGCCTGTATCTAAATTGAAAGCCCATAATGATAAGGATGACTCCTCAACGTTGGCGCCTGAGACCTTGTTATCTTCTAATGTGAGCGTCGAATAATCATCTAATTGCTCAGGATCAGTAGCACGGTTTTCATTATTCCAATGGACTAAGCTCTCTTTAATGGGCAAAATCTTTTGTGATTGATATGAATAATACCAGAGTTGTCTTGAGAGTAGAGTAGAACTCCGACCGTTGTTATTGTCTGTTCCTCTTGAATGCCTTACCTGAAGCATAAAATATTGTTCTTGTTGAGTTACATTATCATTCGGGTGGTAGAAGCTGTATTCAAGCCTTTCATTTGATCCTAACTTTACAGGAACCTCAAGTTGTACTGTTCGTACCAGTGCACCACTTTCTAGATTTACAACATAATCATAATAACGAATAACTTGTTTCCCATTATTAGGACCCATTCTGGATGGATTAGCCAAAATATGAATTTCGCTATCCGTTAACTGCACATCATGTACACTAATCCAGCGAATGGATTCACCATCAGGAATATCAACTTTAAATTTCTTCCCTACTCCAGATTGTTTTTCTAGGGTGGTGATTTGGATATATGCATTTTTCTCACGATAGGAGCTAACATCAGCGTAGATCAAATAATCATTATGATTTAATAATGCAGTAATATCTCCTTTGCCTCTCATGAACCCTTTGTAGTTATTAATCAAGGCGTCTGTTTCCACTTTGTAATAATTATAAAACTCACGATTAAGAATATCGTCAAAAAGAGGATGACTTCCAACATAAGTACTTCCGGCTTGATCCACAGACATTTCAATGGATTTTAAACGCCCCTCATACCTTCCACCAAGAAGAATCGATTTTCCTTCCTCCTCCTTACCTGTCACTTTTTCCAGCACAAAGTCGGGAAGCGTGTTTATGGCGTTGGCCGTATAATACATTCCTAAACCTGTAATAATTAAAACGCCTATTAATAAGGACAACCAGTATCGTTTCATCGGTGTGCTCCTTACACTGTTATTTTATTGTTTAATAGTCTAAAACTGAACCACAATGAACCTATACACACAAGCACAAGCAGGGTCAGCTCCATATAGATAATTTCATGAGGATACAAGTAAGCTGTGAGGCCCAATCTGAATAGAGGATATAAGAGAATGACTGCAACCACGACCAAGTAAACCAGTCCGTAGAGAACACCTATCTTTCGGTAGCTTCTTTCTATTAAGATGACGGTAAAGATAATGATGATTAATAAAATGCCCAGCCCGTAACTAATAAAGAACTGTTCTATTTCACTAGGCAGAAAAATGCTGAATACCGGATCAGCTGCTATAATGTCCGCAAAAAAGGAGGGAATTCTTAGATCCGAAGGCACCATCCAGTTAAATAACCACTCTTGGGCTACTAACAGTAGCAACTGCACCGCGAGCAATCCGAATACAAATACAAGAATCGCTGTCAGCTTGCTCCAATATAGAGTATGTCTGGACTGAGGTAACATTAATAATTGATAAATAAAGGTGCTTTTACCCGACCAGTCTCGATACCAAATCACGAAAACATAAAGGATCAGTACGGCTGCACAGATCATAATCGGTAAGAAATAGATGTTGTAACTGCTGTGTACCGCTTCTGTAAACGATAATCTTTCATCCGGGAAATAACCCGTGTTGCGTGGTCTGTTTTCGCTAATAAACCCATCAAGTTTAATGTCATTTAATTGACTCGTGATCCATATGATTAACGCCCCGAACTGGCACACGATAATCAAACCAACCAATCCCGCCAACATATAACGAAACCTGTGAATCTCCATATGTAACAACTTCAAATACTGGCTCACGCGCGGTACACCTCCCTCATCACGTCAATGACGGACTTGCCCTCTTCCCGGCGCAAATCATCACAGTGAAACTCCCTGGTTATCGCTCCGTTGTTCATGATGACCGCTTTGTCCAAAAGATGCTCCATCTCGCTGATTTCATGCGTCGTCAGCAAGACACCCCGGTCCTCGATCAAGTGACTGGAGAACACTTCGGTAATGGCCTCCCGACTAAACATATCAATCCCTGCAAAAGGTTCATCCATCAACACAAAGTCCGTGTCTAAAGCTAATCCCAGCACCCAGTTCAGCTTAGCCGCCGTTCCTTTGGACATGTTGCCGATTCGATCCTCGCTGTTCAGCTTGAAGAAGGACATTAACTCTGCCGCTCTCGCCGCGTCCCAATTCGGATAGAAATCGGCCATGAAACGCAGAGCTTCCCACGCTCTCATCGCCCCCGGCATCGTTAAGTGATCGGGAATGAAGGCCGCTCTTTTATAAAGGTCACTGCCCACTGCCTGTCCACCAATCCGGATGGCACCCTTGTGCACAGGAGTCAGCCCCATGATAGCTTTGAGTATAGTTGATTTCCCCGCGCCGTTAATGCCAATCAAGCAAGTAATTTCTCCTTTGGATGCGGTAAAGGATATGCCGTTCAACACCTTTCGGCGCCCAAAACGCTTATGTACGTCAATCATTTCAATCATGTTCCGTACCTCCACTCGCAAGCTGATCCTTCCGGAGCTTACCGCTCTCCGCATAATTTTGCTCAACTAAGTCCAGCAGCTCTTCCACGGGTACATTAATCTTTCGGACAGAGGCCACGAATTCTTTCACGGCTTCAGCCAGCAACTCGGTTCTTATGGTTTTCAACACTTCTTCCTGAAGTGTAATCCGGCTCGGTGAATTTCCCTCCGTGACAATCAACATCTGATCCTCCATCTCTTTATAAGCTTTCTGTGCCGTATTGGGATTAATCTTCATTAGCGACCCTAATTCCCGACGTGACGGAATGACTTCGCCCGCCTGCAAACGACCTGTAACGATCTGCTCTTTAAAATGCCGTACCACTTGTAAATAGACCGGATCCCGGTTGTTAAAGGTTACGTCCGTCCAGCCTTCGCTTATCGTCATAAGGCTACCTCTCATTCTTCTTCAGTGTGTGTACTACTTGGTTCATACACTCAATAAGTGTATTATGCATGAAGTACACTAAAGGTGTCAAGTACTGGAAAATAAAAAAACGCAAGACAGACATTATTGAAATGTCTGCTTGCGCTTTGCGCACTATTTTGGCCATAATGATAATGTTTAGTTTCCTAAAGATGTGCTGTCTTCTTCTCGTTCACTATGATTTTTAGTAATTTCAATACGACGTACGCGATGGTTTTCTTTCTCCAGAATCATAAAGGTCAATGTCCCGTATGTCCACTCTTCGCCCTTAGAGAGCTCCGGTTGAAGACTGTACAGCCATCCTCCAATTGAGTCCACCTCTTCATGCTCCAGATCTACACCTAAAGCTTTGTTCACTTCGTCAATCAGAGCGATTCCCTCAACAACAAACCGGTTGTCCGAAACTTGCTCGATTTCCTTCTTCTCATCCGCGTCGAATTCATCCCGAATCTCGCCGACAATTTCTTCCAATATATCTTCAATCGTGATCATACCCGACGTTCCGCCATATTCATCTAACAGAATCGCAATGTGAACATGTTCTAGCTGCATCTTCTTAAGCAATGTCTTTACAGGCATCACATCAGCAATCGCCATCACAGGTTGGAGCAACGACTCGAATTTAAAATCAGGATTATTATCGTAATTTAAGAAAAACTGCTTGGTGTTTATTGTTGCAATAATATGATCCTTACTTTCCAAAGCGACAGGAAAACGAGTGTATTGTTCTTTTTTGATAATAGCTAAATTTTCCTCGAGAGAATGATTCGCATATAAACAAATCATATCGGTTCGCGGGACCATAATCTCCCTTGCCAACAACTCATCAAAGGTAAATATACGGCTTACATAGCCAAACTCCGCTTTGTTAATTTTGCCGCTCTCATAGCTTTCGGACAAAATAATGCGGATCTCTTCCTCCGAATGGGCTTCCTCATGCTCGCTTGCGGGTTTCATGCCGAACAAACGTATGAATGCATTGGCAGAACCGTTCAGTAACCAGATAAAAGGATACATAATCTTGTAGAACAAAATAATAAGCGGTGCCGTAAACGTAGAAATGAGTTCCGCTTTTTGAATCGCTAACGTTTTTGGCGCAAGCTCACCAAGCACCACATGAAGAAAAGTAATGGAGACAAAGGCAATGATGAAGGAAAGAAAATGAGCCATACTTTCCCCGATCGCCAGTTGTTCAAACAATGGAGTAAGTATTTTCTCAACCGTCGGCTCACCCAGCCAACCTAGTCCTAATGCCGTTATGGTAATACCCAGCTGACATGCTGATAAATATCCATCTAGATTACTTGTAACTCTCTGAATCGAAAGTGCGTTTTTCTTTCCTTCCATCACCATTTGATCTACACGACTGGGGCGCAGCTTAATGATGGCAAATTCCGTGGCAACGAAGAATGCGGTAAGAAGAATCAGCAGTGCAACCAAAAACAGATTTAAGACCATTGAAACCTTCCTTCTCATTTGAATTGTTCTAATTAGTAGTTCTTAAGAACTTATTCTAAAACCTTTTGCTATAATAAACAACGTCCCTATTCGTCCTAATAAGAGTAAATCCGCTTAAATAAGACCATTCGTTCCACAAAACAACTCCTTTCCATTAATTATTTCCTTTTGACACATCCGCATCCTCATTTTAATATAAGTTCATAAGAACTATTCATACTGAGGTGACATATGGAGACTTTAACTTTCACCCGTAAGGAAATGTCCAGACTGTTGAGCACTTTAGGTCAGGATAGCAAGATCTCACCCTTGTCCGTAATCCAGGAAATTTGGCGGTCCCGTCATCTTCAGGACATGGCTCAAGGCAATTCCATGTCTGCATTTATCTCTACTTCACTCCCTCCCGTTATTGAAAAAATGATTAAATCTCAAACCGCGCCGGCCTTTTCTTTACATGAAATTGTTGCATTGGGTGCGCAGATTGAATATACACAGTTCTCCGTTACATCCGTGCAAAATTGGGTGAAGCGAGACTTTAAATCATTCATTGGTCCTCCCGAAGCAGGCAAGAAATATTCTCTGCAACAAGTTTCTTTATTTTTCATTATTGAGGATTTACGTTCGACCCTTCACTATGATGAAATTCGTAAACTGTTTCAGTTTCTGTTTCAACCGATGTCGGAGCAAGAAAAAACATGTGTTTCTCCGCTTAATTTCTATAATGCTTATGCGGATTTATTTGAAAAGTTGGATGATCGTTACCGAAACTATAAGGGTTCCCAAACCGATCTGGTATACAAATGGGATCGAATGTTGAGTGAGTTGGCCGAAGAATATGTGGCTTCCCTGCCTGAACGCGATGTGAATTCTAATGAAATTTTGCAAAATGCGTTGCATGTAGCTCTGATTTCCGTGCACACCTCCTGCTTTCAAGTTCTTTCCCGACGATATGTGAACGGTATGATGTTTCTGCATAATTTGGACAAGTAACGGGCCATAGAGAGCTGGCATCTACGATGGAATTGTTTGTGAATTTCGCATGACAGCTCTTTTTAGTGTAGAATAGTGGGATAAATAAACACGAACGAAGCACAGCTTCATATAGGAGATGTAAACATGGCAGAAGAAATTATCATCACGCCGCAAGGCTTGCAACAGTTGGAAGATGAGCTGGATGAATTGAAGACGGTGAAAAGGAAGGAACTGTCCGCTCGGTTGAAGACGGCGATTGCTTACGGGGACTTGAAGGAGAACAGCGAATATCATTCCGCTAAAGACGATCAATCTCATATGGAAACACGAATTAAGCAGATTGAGAAGATGCTGAAGCGGGCCAAAGTGGTCGATACCGTAGATACATCGAAGGTCAACGTCGGCTCGCTCGTGATTCTGAACGATATTGAATTCGCGGAGAAGATCGAATATCGGATCGTCGGGGCATCGGAAGCGGATGCGGCGAACAACAAGATTTCGTACGAAAGTCCGCTCGGCAGCGCGCTCATGGGCAAATCTGTCGGAGCCGTCGTTACGGTCAATGCGCCGGTGGGTGAGATCAAGTTTGAATTGCTGGAGATTCGGGCTTAATTGCGAGGAGTATAGACAGGAATGGATTAACGTAATTTTCTTACGCTATTCGATGCGTCATCTGAATTAGCGTGAGAAAATTACGTTATTTTTTGTTATATATGGCGCAGAAGGGTCGTTTCAGCAATATTGGCTCAATATAGTGAAGATATTCTACGCTATTTTCGGACGAGATTAGTTTAGTGAAGATTTCTTACGCTATTCTAAGCAAGTTCTGCGGGGAACCAGCGCATCTCATACAAAAAGAACACACCCCGAGGGAATGCGTTCTTCTGATGCAATTAATGCATGCTTATGCTTATATGCTTATGCGCGTTTACGCAGCGCCAAGCCCAGAGCCGCCAGCGCGACTACAAGGGACGCGATCGACAAGATCAACGGCACGTTGGACGCTTCACCCGCTTCAGCGGCTTCATGTCCTGCTGCTGCATCGGTTTCAGCCGCCGGAGCCGCCGCGCCATGGTGCTCTTCGCCCGCCGCGGCGGCTTTAACCGTTGTTACGGAAGCAGGCTTATCCGCATCCGGCGCGCCAACCCACTCCACCAGCGTACCATCCTCATACGTCTGGTATGCTTTCCATGCCAGCTCCGTAGTGTCCGCCCCTACTTTACCCTGCATGCGGAATTCCGCGAATTCGCCGGGCTTCACACCGCCTTCTTTGGCCGTCCACATGACACTGGTCAGCTTCTCGCCTTCCTTCTTCGATTCATAAGTCCAGCCTGGTTTACTCTCGAAACGAGATACATCCACACCTACCGGAAATTTCACTTCCACCTTCACCGTGGCCGTTTCCGCTTCGTTCGGTACGCGCACCGTGAACACTTCATATGCATTTTGAGATGTCTCTTTAGGCATAACCGTAACGTGCGCGCTGGCCGCGGACACAAGAACCAACATAGCTGTCATACAGAGCATGAACATGGAACTAAACTTTTTCATCAACAAAAACCCACCCTTATTCCATTAAATTATCGATCAACCTAAAGCAACTATATCCCAAGGCCATGGACGGGGCATGACTCGAAAGGGCTATACCTGTGAAAGAATTGTGGCTCCGGTCTATGCTATCGGTTTATCCAGCCTTGTTCAAATGCATACCTGGTCAGCTGCACGCGGTTGTCTAAATGGAGTTTTTGCAAAATATTCTTTAAATGGTTTTTCACCGTATGTTCCGATATTGACAAGGCCGCGGCTACATCGCGATTGGATTGACCGCTGGCCACACACTCCAGAATCTCGCGTTCTCTTCCCGTTAAACGCGTTATTCCTTCCTGAACAGCGGGAACTTCCGCCGATTTGGATGTTGCCGGTGAAAATTCACGCAGGAGCTTACCGGCCACCTCTTTAGACATCGGAGCCTCATCAATCGCGATCGCTCGCAAATATTCATGCCAAGCCGAAGGTTGCAGATTTTTCAGCAAGTATCCTTGCGCCCCTTTGCGCAGCGCCTCAAACAGATGGGTAACATCGTCGGACACGGTGACCAGCACAATTTTCACATAGGGAAAGCGTTCCTTGATGCGTTTAGTCGCTTCCAGCCCGTCCATATCCGGCATTTGAATATCCATCAGCAACAGATCCGGCATCCAGCGCTCGGTAAGCTCCAACGCTTCCACCCCGTTCCGCCCTTCAGCGACAATGTGAAAGGACGGATCCATGCCGACGATATCCCGCATGCCTTCTCTCGCGTGCTCATGATCGTCCACGATAATGACGCGGAAAGGTTCAGTCATGATCCGTCGCCTCCTTCACAATCTCCACTTTCGTCCAACCCTGTTCACGGTGCACAAAGCACAACCAGCCCATGGAAGCGCATCGTTCCTGCATGATGCGCAGGCCGTACTTGCCTGTCCCCGTCTCGGGTAGGGACAGCACAGCCCTTGCGCCCGGCTCGCCCGACGGCGGTTGATCAACGGGCTGCCTTCCGGCTGCCGTCGAGCCAGGTGTGCGGACAGCTGTGCCGACTACGGCCGAGGCGGCTGCAACCGCAGTGGCACCGGCCGCACCCGCAACGCCGGGCGTTGCTCCTGGCTCTAGCGTTGCCGCCGCCGCGGGCGCAAACCCCTGCCCGTCGTCCGCGACGGAGCAGCTCCAGCCGCGGCCAACCTCGCGGCTATCCATCCGCACGCGGGAAGCCCGCGCGTGCTTCTGCACGTTCACGAGCGCCTCGCGCAGGCACGCGAGGAGCTCGACCTTGTCCTTGGCCGTCAGCCGATCCTCCGGCAAGTCCCAGGATAATTGCACGGCGATGCCGGTCTCATCGCCGAAATCCGAGGCAAGCTGTTGCATTGCTTGCCTCCACGGCGGCTCCTCCGGGGTCGCCGGCACCTTCAGATTGGCGATCGATTGCCGCACATCTTCATACACCTTGCGAATCGTACGCCGCATGGGCCCGTACGAATCCTGTTCAGCCACAGTGGGATGATTCCGTTCGAGCTGATCCATCTTCACCGACATCAGGAACAGGGATTGCGATATGCCGTCATGCAGCTCCCGCGCCAGACGTTCCCGTTCTTCCAAGGATGCCTTCTGTCCGCGCTCCGCCTTCAATTGTTCCTGCATATCCTCGAGCATATCGAACAGCTTCAGGAGAAAGGTCACGGTCACCAGAAACACGAGCAGGGGCGCGATCCAATTCCCCAGATTCATGGAAATGTATGATTCCAGCACACTGTGACGCGCATATTCCCATAATCCGATTGTCAGTGTCGGAATGAGCAGAATCAGCCATTTGATTTGATTATAAGACATCATTCATCCGCCTCTAGTAGATTCGCATCTCCGTTTTGTACACTTTCTCATTATCCTCCGGATCCAATACCCGCAGCTCCACCAGCCATTTCCCCGCAAAAGGCAGATACGGTCCCTCGACTTTGTACGCGTACTTCTCAAACCCGGTGAAAGCATCGAAATCCTCATCTTTAAACGCCTTGACAGGCACCGTGATGGCTCCGGTTTCCGGACGGTCCAGCGGATGCATTCGCAGCAATACCTGTTTGGGTTCACCCCTATTCTCCGGCAAAAACACCTTCACTGTAAATGTATTAACCCCCGGCACATTCGGCGAAATACGTACCGTTCCATGCTGCGTTTCGCCCATTTCATGAAAGTATAAAGGCTCGTTGGCGGGCAACGGGGAAATATAAGTGAAAATCCCCACAATCACCAAGATGGCCGCCATCAATCCCGCGTCCAGCTTCAATAGCTCCGATAAAGCCTTACCCTTCTTGATGCGGTTTCTTAAATAAGCGCCTACCACCAGCACAGTCAACACCAGTACCGTCTTGAGGATCAGAAATTCGCCCCATTGTGTATATAACAGATAGTCGATTCGCGGTAAGAACACGAACGTGGACAGGATGCCGGTTGCGATCAAGGCGACGATAGACCACAATGCGCCACGCGAAACGGCGCTCACGTAAGCCTCTTTCACTTCTCCAAGCTTACGCCACTGTACTAGCAACAACGTCACTCCGCCTACCCAAACGGCTGAAGCCAACAAATGCGCATAATTTAACGAAACGGTGAGCCATTGGGGGTCAAATCCCGCAGCATGCCCGGTCATCGCCTTGGCACTCAATAAGACCATCACCCAAACGATATCCATCATCCGGTTTCGGCCAAGGATGACGAATCCGACAAAGGACCATACCAGCGACACCATCCATGACAGTCCCACATCGGTCTGTGTGAACAGCCTTGACCATTGATTCAATCCTTGCTGACCGACTAAATTCCATGCGTGAACAAAGATATAAAGCAATAACAGCAGCAATTGTGCCCGCTGTGCCAGCAACATACCATCCTTCAAGGAGGTTTGCAGATCCTGTGACCCTATGGGCAAAACAGCATTCCAAAGCACCCAGCCGCTCAAAATCAGCAACGCGATATAATAAGCAATACGCACGGCAAACTGAACGTATTGCTGCAAGTCCATATCCCATGAAACTTGTTGATTGACATGGCCCGCATGATCTCCCTCATGCAGCTCATGCCCCTCAATCGGAAATTTAGGCACGTCCTCCGTAGCCGGAGGGTCACCGACCGTGAATACATACGCTCCCTCGACGGGGTGACCGTCCGCGGAAATGACGCTGTATGAAACGGTGTAAACCCCTTCGCCGGGCTTTTGTTTCAGCTCCAATCGCAGCACAGTTCCGTTCTCAGTAACCCTCGCACCCGCGCTTCCAAGCTTAGCTCCTTTGGCGTTTAACACATTGATATTGTACAGTTGCTCCTCAATGGCTTCATTAAACTTCAGCGTTACGCTGCTCGGTCCGGTTTCCAGCCTGCTGTCCGCCGCGGGTACCGCTTGTACCATTTGAGCATGAGCATCTGCCGTACCGGGCATAAAGACGCCTAACGCCGTAAAGAGCACTGCGACTAGCGCCAGCACCCCTGCGGCCGTTCGCAATGAACGGCTCATTAGATCATATAATGTCTTGTGCAACGATTCGTTCCTCCTTCAAACCTATGTCAGCTTCTTCCGGCCCGCAAAGCCTTCGTTAATTCCATGATAATGCGAGATTCCTTGTTCGCCTTGCTTCCAGCACAACAATACTTCTTCACCATGAAGATAAGAAGGAAAATCAATAAGACCCGAGTCGATGTCTTTCACTTCCACACCCTGCAACTCAAAATTTTTCAGATGGGCACTAGCTTCAATTTGCAGAAATTCAATCTCGCATTCCAGCGTAAATAAAGCATCCGAATCATCCGAAACTTGTTTGGCGTGAAATACTTTCTTATATAGTTCCAACTCTTCATATTTATCTTCGAAATCTCGTTTAATGTTCTGTAAATGAATCAATTCCCGCTCGAGCAAGGGCAACAGAGCGTTCGCTTCCTCCAGCTGGAAATACCTCTTGGCCACTAAAGCCACCTCCATACCTGCACTTAAAAAATGATGATTTCATAAAGACGGTTGATCGATACTTACAGTGTACTCTATCCTCTGTAAATTTACCAATGCGGATCTGAGTCTTGACAGTCACTATATGTTGATGTAATTTAAGGTATACACAACTACATATTGTGGGAATAGGTACTCCAAGACGAAAGTTTGGAGTTTAATAGGGAAATCGGTTCAATGCCGATGCGGTCCCGCCACTGTAACAGCGGAGTTCTGCGCAGAAAGCCACGGGGTGTTAAAGCAACCTGGAAGGCGCGTAAAGAATGATGAAGCTGGAGCCAGGAGACCTGCCTGTTCTGACAGCACGATAATAAACCTACGGGAGATAGGGCGGTGCTTGAATCAGGATCGGCAGACATGTCACATATGACTGCTCCGGGCGCATTTACGGCCTGTATCGACCTCTATTCATGACAAGCGGAATTCCTCGGGGATTCTGCTTTTTTTATTTTTTTGCCAGATAAATTTGATCGGGAGTGTGTCATCCATGGATATTGTGAAGCGTAACGGACAACGCGAAGAACTTATATTTTCGAAGTTGAAAAAAGTGATTGATTTTGCCTGTGAAGATTATAAGAATTGTGATTCGTTAGAGCTGGAGACGGCTTTGCTGCCCCACTTTCGGAACGGGATCTCCACGAAGGAAATTCAGGGGACGTTGATTCAGGTTTCCGTCGAAAAAACATCTGTTGAACAACCCGACTGGCAGTACGTCGCGGCGAAGCTTCTGATTTATGATCTGTACAAAGAAGCGGCGGTGCACCGGAAATACGGGTATTTTGGATATGGCGATTTCTACTCTCTGCTGACTTATCTGGGCGAGAAAGGCTTATACGGGGGGTATATGCTGGAGCATTATTCCCGTGATGAAATCCGTGAGCTGGGATCCTATATCGTGCCGGAACGGGATTATTTATTCAACTATATCGGCTTGAAAACGCTGGCGGACCGTTACATGATCAAGAGCTTCTCAGGTGATGTGCTGGAGCTGCCGCAAGAATTGTTTATGGGTGTGGCCATGCATTTGGCCATGAAGGAAACGGACAAGCTCGCTTGGGCCAAACAGTTCTATGACGCGTTAAGCCAGCTCCAGATGACGGTGGCGACGCCTACGCTCGCGAATGCCCGTAAGCCGTTCCATCAGCTTTCCAGCTGCTTTATCGATACGGTGCCTGATAACCTCTGGGGAATCTATAATTCAGACCAGAGCTTCGCTCAAGTATCCAAGCACGGCGGAGGCATGGGCATTTATGTGGGCAAGGTGCGCAGCAAAGGCTCCGACATCCGCGGGTTCAAAGGTGTGGCGGGCGGCGTCATTCCATGGGTGAAGAACTTCAACAACACAGCCGTTGCCGTTGATCAGCTGGGTGTACGTTCGGGTGCGGTTGCCGTATACCTTGATGTGTGGCATAAGGATATTTTTGATTTCCTGAACGTGAAGACGAACAACGGGGATGACCGCATGAAAGCCCATGACATCTTCCCCGGCATCTGCATACCGGATTTGTTCATGCGGCGCGTCAAGGAACGCGGGGTATGGCATCTCTTCGACCCGCATGAAGTACGATCCGTCATGGGATATGCCATCGAAGATTGTTGGGGCGAGGTATGGGAATCGCGCTATGAAGAATGTGTGGCGGATCCCCGCCTGTCCAAGGAAGAAGTGCCGGTCATGGATATCATGAAGAAGATCCTGTCCAGCGCATTCGAAACAGGCACGCCGTTCCTCTTCTTCCGCGACACGGTGAACCGCGCCAATCCGAATAAACATAAGGGCATGATCTATTGCTCTAACCTGTGCACGGAAATTTGCCAGAACATGAGCGCAACAGAGTTTGAATCCGTCACTTATGAGGACGGGATCATATCCACCCGTGTGAAAGCCGGCGATTTCGTCGTCTGCAACTTAAGCTCCTTGAATCTGGGACGGGTGCGCTCCGAGGAGGAGCTCGAGCAAGTGGTCTCCTGCCAAATGCGGATGATGGACAACGTGATTGATCTGAACCACTATCCCGTACCTCAAGCGGAGATTACGAATAAGAAATATCGGGCCGTCGGCCTCGGCACCAGCGGATACCATCAATGGCTGGCCGAACGGGCGATAAATTGGGAAAGCGATGACCATGTGGAAGAAGCGGACCGCTTGTATGAGCGCATCAACTATTACGCGGTGAAAGCGTCGATGGAAATCGCGCGCGAGAAAGGCGCCTACCCCGCCTTCGAGGGCAGCGAATGGCAAACCGGCGAGTATTATACCCGCAGGGGGTATACGAGCGAGGCTTGGTCGGCGCTGCGCGAACAGGTGGCTGCGCACGGTGTGCGCAACGCCTGGATGTTCGCCGTCGCGCCGACGGCCTCCACGTCGTTGATCGCCGGTTCCACGGCGGGCATCGACCCGATCTTTAACAAGTTCTTCGTCGAAGAGAAGAAGAACGCGGTCATTCCCCAGACGGCGCCGAATCTGAATGAGGCGACGTTCTGGTACTACAAGGAGGCGCACCGCATCGACCAGATGTGGAGCATCCTTGCGGCGGGCCGCCGGCAGCGCCATATCGATCAGGCGCAGTCGTTCAATCTGTACATCACGCCGGAGATCGGCGCGAAGGAATTTATGGAGCTGTACATCGCCGCGTGGGAGCAAGGCTTGAAGACGGTATATTACTGCCGTAACCAAAGCCTCGAGGTGGAGGATTGTGTCAGCTGCTCGGCATAACGGCGGTTAGAAGAAGTTCGCATACACAAACGATATCGGAGGTCAGAACATCATGGAACTTACCAAGAAGAAGTTGTTTAACGAGCGCGGCGACCGCGACTGGGGCAAACGCCGAATGATCGGCGGGAATACAACGAATCTGATTGAGCTCAACAATGTGAAATATGAGTGGGCCACCAAAATGTACCGCACGATGATGAACAATTTCTGGATTCCGGAAGAAATTTCTCTTGCTCAGGACGCCAAGGACTATAAGAATCTGTCTAATGAAGAAAGACAGAGCTATGACAAAATCATTTCCTTCTTGATTTTCCTGGACTCTTTACAAACGGCCAATTTGCCGAATATCAACGAGTATATTACCGCGCCGGAAGTTAACCTGTGTCTGACCGTACAGACGTTTCAGGAAGCGGTACACAGTCAGAGTTACTCTTATATTTTGGACAGCGTCTGTCCGGCGGAGGTTCGGGATCGCATATATAATGAATGGCGCGAGGATGAGCATTTGTTGAAACGGAACCGGTTTATTACAGACTTGTATGAGCAATTTATCGCGGAACCTACGGATCGCAATCTGCTGAAGACGATTATGGCGAACTATATTTTGGAAGGAATCTACTTTTACAGCGGGTTCAGCTTCTTCTATGCCCTGGGTCGTCAAGGCAAAATGCTGGGCACCGTCTCGGAGATTAAATATATTCAACGGGATGAGCTGACCCATCTTGCGTTGTTTCAGGGAATTTTTCGGGAAATACACAGAGAAAATCCGGAGATCCTGGATTTAGCCTTGATTGAGGAGCTTCGCGACATGATGCGTACAGCCGTTGAACATGAGATCAGCTGGGGTCAATATATTACAGCGAACCGGATACCGGGGCTGACGAATGAAATCGTGGAAAACTATATTCAATTCCTGTCCAACGAACGTCTTCGCAAAATTAATCTGGCTATCCTCTACCCTGACGTGGTGGAGCATCCGTTGAAATGGGTTGAGAGCTTCAGTAACATGAACGGGATGAAGACGGACTTTTTTGAGCAAAAGGTGACGAATTACAGCAAATCCACGAATTTAAACTGGGACGAACTGTAAACCGATTTGAACAGTACCCGGTTGGATACAATAAAATGGAGAACGTTACAATACAGTCTGCTGTAAGGAGCTAACTTATCCATGGAACACGAAATCGGTCCGCACGAGCCTTATGCCGTAACCAACTTGAACCGTCATGAGAAGCTGATAGATAAAATTCAGCAGCTGGAGTCTCAGATGCGGGAAGAACTCGGCGAAGAAATTACGCTAATCTCGTATACCAAGAACGCGCACGCAGACTTGCCCGCATGCCGAGCGGGACTGGACAACTAATCGGGACGACGGAACCGCCGATCGCCATTTCTTACGCATGTATTTTGCGAGGAGATGGCGATTATTTTATGGCGAAATGTGGGAAGGTAAAGTGTACTTAAGACTGGGAGGGAATCCTATGAGCGTAAAAGAACAATTGCAAGGAGTCACTGTGGTGATTACCGGCGCCTCCAGCGGCTTCGGCAAGGGCATCGCGATTAAGCTGGCGGAGGAAGGCGCTAATGTGGTTCTGGCGGCGAGGCGAACGGAGCTTATCAAGGCATTGGCGTCAAGCTGCGGCGACCAGGCGCTCGCGGTCACGGCCGACGTCGGCAAGCCCGAGGAGGTCGAGCGCTTAGCGGGGGAAGCGATCGATAAGTTTGGCCGGATCGACGTGTGGATTAACAACGCCGGCATAGGTATTCTTGGTTCGTACACCGATGTGCCCTTAGCGGATTTGACTCGGGTGACCGAGACGAATCTGTTAGGCACGATGTACGGGAGCCATATCGCATTGCGGCACTTCAAGGCTAAGGGGGCCGGAACGCTCATTAACATCTCCTCGATCTCCGGCAAAATCGCTTTCCCTTTTTATTCCGCTTACAGCGCTACTAAATTCGCCGTTACCGGACTCACCAAAGGGCTTCATCTGGAGGTGAAATCCGAAGGCTATGAGCATATCCATGTTTGCGGCGTGTATCCTTGGGCAACGGATACACCTTGGTTCGATCATACCGGCAATTACTCCGGACATACGGCGCGCATGCAGCCGTTGGATCGACCGGAACATGTCGTGGATGCGGTAATCGACTTGATTCGCAACCCGCAGGAGGAAGTGGAAGTCGGCGCCTATGCCAAAGGAACGGCCGTTTCCAGCCATCTGTTCCCGTCGTTCACAGATCAGATGAGCGGCAAGCTGGTGCTAAAGATGATTCATGATGCGCCCGAAACCGCACCAACTTCCGGCAGCCTATATGAACCGATGGCGATCGGAACCGAGGTGTCCGGCGGCGTGCAAGCACGTATTGAGGCCGAAGATCGGCGGATAAGCCAGCAGCATTAGTCAGCTGATCCTGCAAGCGTAGCAAGAAACAGCCCTCTCCATTGGAAGAAAGGGCTGTTGGGTCTGTAATTACCACTATTTCGGATGATTATTGCGTTATCAATGATTGAACTTCAAGACACTTTGCAACACAGGCTCCTTATTCTCATCAAGCATCCGGTAAGCATCGGCTGCCTGCTCAAAGTTAAACTGATGCGTGACCAGTTCAGCCAGCTTCAAAGCTCCCGATTTCGCCAATTGCATGATGGTTTGTTCCATTCGGATTCGGTCCCAACGCCGGTTGAGCCACGGCGCTACCCCGCCGATCTGGGAACAGATCAGTTGGACCCGATTGTGATGAAACTCTTCACCCAGATAGACATCCTTGGCTCCGCCTTGATAGAAGCCCGCTGTGACGACTTTGCCGTTGTAAGCAACGCTTCGTATAGCTTCATGCAAGGCAGGGGAAGCGCCAGAAATTTCAATGGCGACATCGGCTCCCCTTCCACCCGTAAGCTGTCTAATGGCAGCCGAGATATCTCCTTCAGAAGAGTTCAGCGTATGGTGAGCCCCGAAGGCAGTCGATTTCTCCAAGCGATATGGATCGAGATCGATCGCAATGACCGTCCCTCCATTAAGTCTGGCTAGTTGTGAAACCAGTTGACCCGGCACGCCTTGACCGAAGACAGCGACCGTTTCACCTACATGGATATCCGCATCGAGAATCGCATTTAAAGCAATTGCCCCCATTTGCGAATAGATGCCGCATAAAGGATCCATGTCGCTCGGCAGCTTATGATCCAAAGCGAATTGTTCGGTTACAACCGCTGCGGAGCTATGACCCCAAGCCCCATACACAATGTCACCAACCTGAATCGTATGGACATCCGGACCTATTTCTTCAACCACACCTACCTCTTCATAGGCCCAACCTCCAGAAACGGGATACAGAGAAGTGTTGTCTTCCCTCGGTGTGAATAGTCGAAGGTCCGGATCGTACGTCTTTCCTACAAATGGGTTCGTTCCTCGATAAGCCGTCAACTGCGTACCCGCGCTGATTCCGGAATATAACGTTTGCAGGCGCACTTCGCCGGATTTCAGTTCCGCCTCTGCAACATCTTCAAAGGCAACCTCTCTGGGGCCATTGAAATTAAGTCTTCTCATCATCGTTTCATGCTCCCTTCATCCTATAACATACAAGTACGCAGATAATCCGCCATCTCGATATAAGCCGCTTCTTCATTCCCCGGTAGCAGCTCGCACTCCACGGCCATATATCCCGTAAAACCGATTTCCTTCAATGTTAGGAACGCCTTACGGAAGTCGCAGTGCCCCTGCCCCGGCGGCAGCCGATTGCTGTCGGCAAGGTGAACATGGGTAATCAAATCCGCGGCTCCCTTTAAGCTCAAAGAAATGTCTGGTTCTTCTATCTGCATATGGAAGAAATCCGGCATGACCTTCACCGCGTTGAAGCCCCCTTTACGGATTAGCCTTGCAGCATCGTCCAGACAATTGATCATATGATCCTCGTATCGGTTCAGCGGCTCCACAAGCAGCATACTGCCGGCGGATTTCGCCAGTTCATTCAATTGCCGAAGCGAATCCATCAAGATCTCCCGGTCTTCGTCCGAATTTCGCGGCGGCGAGAACGGAGGCAGCTTCCTGGAGAAGATGCCGAAGGCGGCCGGAGCGATAACACCAGCTGCGCCGATCTCCGCGGTATACTTCAGAATCTCGCCGATATCCCGGATGGCAAGCGCGCGTTGCTCGGCATCGAAGTCACCGATCCAGCCCCTGTATCCGCCGCATACCGAACTGATTTCAACACCTGTCGCTTGAACTGCTTTGCGAATTTCGGCGAATCGATCCATCAACAAGCGCCCGTCGATTTCAAGTCCGTCGAACCCGACGGCTTTAATTTTCGTCAGCTTTTGCTCATATGTATCTCCAAAAAAAACTCGATCTTGAGTAGCCAGCTTCACCTGATATCCCTCCATTTCATATTCAAGCTTCGATAATGCGAAGGCGAGACGCCGACATTGGACTTGAACAAACGCGTAAAGTTCTGAATTTCACTGAAACCGAGGCTCCGGGAAAGCTCCGTGATCGTCATGTCGCTGGTTTCCAGCAGCGCCTTAGCTTTTTGAACTTTCATTTCGCGTTGTACCTGCATCGGCGACTTGCCGAACAATTCTTTAAACCGGTTGCAGATATAAGTTGGATGCATATGCAGCTCTTTCGACAAACTCTGTAACGAGATCTGCTCTTCGGGTTGTTGTACAATTCTGGTAAGCAGATTCACAAAGCTTTGAGATTGATTAAGAAAGGAGCTGTTCATCTGTTGTCCCAACGAACTGTCCAAGATGATATATAGCAGCTCCAGCGCTTTCGCCTGCTTCAGAATGGTTAAGGGCAAGGAGGTGCTCCTTGAAGTCGAAGTGATAAATTGCATAAACACCTGCTCGAAGTATTCCGCGTTCTGAAGACGGAAAGCAACAGGAATTTGAAACAGCTTCATCACATCCATCACGCCCGCAATCTCATAGTTGAAATGCCACCATAGAAATTCGGTCTCCTCTTCAGAATCCTTAAAGTGGTCATGCTCTACATTCGGGGGAATACATACGACCGTGCCGGGCGATATGGTATGTAGTTGATTGCCGACTCGAAGCTTTGCACTGCCCTTCTTATGATAGGAAATAATGTAACACGGGAGGGTACGATTAAGATTGCTCAGTTCCTTGCGCCGGTGTATATCGAATTGCACTACATTGAGCTCCGCAATCTTCAGTATCGCTTCCAGCTTTCCATCCATGGGGTCCTCCATCCCTTCTCCATCATCATTCACTGACCGTTACCCATGATCGGGTCCGATGACTTTCAACAATGGCATCGATAATCTTCATAATCCCATGACCTTCCGAAATGGTCGCGAACCCGTACTGGGCTTTCTCCTCCCCTTGCTTCCTATCCTGAATTCGATTGTAGAAGCTTAGGAATAAATTCTTAACTCCATCGGGCCAGCCTTCCTGATGACCCCCGGGATAATGAATATAGGATAAGGCGTCGGCTCCCAAGATCAGCGGATCCCTGTCCATATGGAAGTTAGGAACATCTCTACGGCCAACCCATAGTTGATTCGGACTCTCTTGATCCCAACGCAGAGACCCATGTTCCGCAGACAGGTCAAACGTTAACTTGTTCTTGCTGCCGGCGCTGACTTGCGACACAGTGAAAACACCTTTAATCCCGTCTTCAAAATGGACAAGCACACTTCCGCAATCTTCGGTAGAGACCGTTATCGGAGCCTGATCAGGGCCATACCTCACAGGGTGCACAATCTGTAAGTCCGCGAACACCTCGGTTATTTTTCGGCACAGAATATATTGAGTTAGATCACACCAGTGGGAACCGATATCGGCAATCGCTCTCGTAACACCTGATTTATCCGGATGCAGTCTCCAGTTGTAATCGGTCTTGTGCAGCAGCCAATCTTGCATGTAACCGCCGCACATCAGATGTACTTTACCGTACTCACCGTTCGCTAACATCTGGCGGGCTTGAGTCACCATAGGGAAATGCCGGTAAATAAAGCATACTCCGCTTATACCCGGACTCCGATTCGCCAAGTCCGCAAGCTCGGCGGTTTCTGATGAACGCATGGCCAACGGCTTCTCGGATAATAGATGCTTGCCCGCTAAGAGCACTTCTTTGTTGTATTTGAAATGAACCTCGTTCGAAGTACAATTATGAATGACCTCGACCTCCGGATCCCGAATGAGCTCCATGGCGTCTCCGTAAGCTTTGGGGATGCCGTATTGATCAGCGCATTGGCGGGCTTTAACCAGCGAGGTGCCTGCAATGGCGATCACCTTTACATAATTCAGCCTTCGAAGGGCTTCCAGATGAAAGGTTGCCGAAAATCCCGTCCCGATAATGCCCACACGAATATCCTCCATAGAACCTCCCTCTTCCGGTACCCTTGTTCGTGTCAAGCATCATTAATACAGCTGTGAATTACCTTATTAAACTTTGGTGGAATTTGCTTCATTCCCAAGGAATTTGAATCGTTGTTGCGCTTACTTTTCAATTGTATACGTTTCTATCCTAAACTGAATACCTTAAATACATGTTTATTTATCACAAATACAGGTATTGCCTAGAAGTTATCAAACCTCTCGGTATTCGGCCCGGAGAGCAAGCCCCAACGCAAAAAAACACCGATCCCCGGCACGGCGCCCCCCAGGCGTCCGCGTTCCGAAGATGCGGTGTTCTTTATTTGCGGTTAACACGGTTCCTGTTGGAGGAAGTCAACTTCTTCCACCGCTCCTTCTGCTGCAGACGCAGCTTGACGTCGTCCTTGGCCGCAAGAAACGCCAGCTCGCGCTGCGTCTTCTTGTAGCTCTCGTACCGCTCGGCGCGCAGCGCGCCGCCAAGCAACCCCTCGCGCACCGCGCAGCCCGGCTCGCGCTCGTGGCGGCAGTCCGCGAACTTGCAGCCCGCGGCAAGCTCCTCAATCTCGGCGAACGTGTCGCCGAGACCTTCATCCGCATGCCAGAGCTGCAGTTCGCGCATGCCCGGCGTATCGACGAGAAGGCCGCCGCCCGGCATAACGAACAGCTCGCGGTACGTCGTCGTGTGACGGCCGCGGTCGTCGCCTTCGCGGATGCCTTGCACTTCCTGCACCGGCTCGCCTAATAGCAGATTGATCAGCGTCGATTTCCCGGCGCCCGATGAACCCAGCAGCGCAACCGTCCGGCCGGGGCTCACATAAGGCGTTAACGCCTCGATCCCCTCCTGGTTCCACGCGCTGACCACGTGCACCGGCACGCCGATCGCCACGGCTTCCACTTCCGCGGCCCGCTCGGTGGCCTCTTCGCATAGATCGGCTTTGCTGAGCACGATGACCGGGCTCGCGCCGCTTTCCCACGCAAGGATCAGGTACCGTTCAATCCGCCGGAGGTTAAAATCGTTATTGAGCGCGTTCACCAGGAACACGGTGTCCACGTTGGACGCCACGATCTGTTCCTCGGTCGTATTGCCGGCCGCCTTGCGCGAGAATTTGCTGAACCGCGGCAGGATGCCGTGGATGGTCGCTTTGCCTTCAGACGCCCGTGCTTCAAGCAACACGAAGTCCCCGACGGCCGGGTAATCCTCGCGCCCCGATGCTTCATGACGGAGCTTGCCGGACACCTCTCCCAGCAAATCGCCTTCCTCCGTCATGACCCTATACATATGCTTGTGTTCAAGAGACACGCGGCCGAGCGTGTAACGTTCCGCATAGGGTGCGAACGGCTCTTGCCAACGTTCATGCCAGCCCAAAGTCTGAAGAGAAGTTACCTGCATAGCAGCACCCCCGCATCAACAGCCCGTGAACGCCATTTGTTCTCTTCGTATTCCTCATCAACGCCGAAGCGCTTGCCCATTCCCGATTGAACCGCATAGCGCAGTCCATCCCTGTTCCATATCGAGGCGTGTTCACTCATCGGAACAAATAACAGCATTAAGATCTGCATAGTTCCACCCCCCGGGATGAAACTGAGGCTTGTTCCGCTTTGGTCCGTCCCTCGGCGGATTTCCCGCCGCCGGAACCTTCGCGATTACCGATCAGATCGCGTGTCTTCATAATGATTTTGCGAATACTGTCCTGCGACAGATGGTATTTCACGATCAATTCCCGCACGGGCATGCCGTCTTTATACAGACTGTAAATCTCGTAATTACGTTCCTGGATCACCATCCGAGTGCCGTTATTCTCGCCCCAGCCTGCGCGTTTCTGTTCCTTCTTCGGAATGTATATTAATTCGCCTTGAATGTATTCTTGTAATTCCTTCAGCAATCTAGCCGGAAGAATCTGCTTCCCGTTCTTGTAACTCATTGTATATTTCCTCCCTGTTATGTGGGTTCATTTGTCCTAATTCACCTGTCATCTTTACTCCTGTACCTGCTTCTCTACCTGTCATCCGCGCCTTGCCTGCTGCATTTCCCGTAAATTTAATTGTATTCATATTTCATTACCTCTCTTTCGTAGAATGGGTTTTGTTTCTTGGATTTCGTTTTCATGTTCATCATTAGGGCCTAAAAATACAAATTCCCCCTGACATACCGTCCAGGAGGAACTGAAAAAGGGTATAAAAAAACACGATATACATATCGCGCGCCCTTGGGTAAAACTTCAGTTGGTTTAAAACGGAAGACGGCTATTTAGAGAGATATTCAGTTGTCAAGCACCTCAGTAATGGCTACAGCGGTATCAACAGTTGTTATCATTGTAAAAGTCATGATCATCATCTCTCCTTTCGCCTGTTATGTATTTCAAATCTATTCCAATAATATCTGATGGGTGTGGGCTGTGGCAACCCTTTTTTTCAAAATATAGGGAGGGGACCAGAACATCCCCTCCGCAGAACGATTTTCGCGGGTTAGGCGAAAATCACCTCATGCTTTGTAATCAACTCGATCACTCCTTTCCTCGAGATTCAGCCGGCCGGCTAAGTTCATTACAACATATCTGCTGAGCGGTCACAAGGGAAAGAACGTTTTAAATTATTTTTACCATAGGTCAACATCCACTACAACTGGCTCACCTTATGATATCTGTTGCGGAACGACTGCTCCATCCCCTTGGAAACACAGAAAAATCCGAAAATCAGCGTGACGTATCCCAGCATCGGGTATAAGAAGATCCAGTCCCGCGGTCCGATGGCGCCTTTGGCGTTGCCGACCATGCCGGCCCATTCATGGGTGAGGGAGGTGAACAGAACCGGATCCCGCTGCATCAGCGTGCCTCCAACAAAAATGTGGAAGATCCCTAATTGTCCAAACACCGTTAAAGTCAATATGAGTTCATGGAGAAACAGAATCAGCAAACTTTCTTTCATTTGGGGCAAAATATGATATCTTAGCGTACGCATATCCCCCGCTCCCAAAGCTACCGAAGCCAATACGTACTGTTGCTCTTGAATCTGGCGCGTCTTGTTCGCGGTACTCGAAATAATCGCGGGCAAACCGAGCAGAACCAGAACAACCCCCAGCAGAACCGTCAGGGTCAACGGAGATAAGGTTGAATTGATGCTCAAGCCGTACATCATGAAGAGGACGACCACAAACATCGGGATTCCGCTTAGCAGATTACCTTCCGTACGGGCACGCTGCTTTCCTTTACGATAATAGCCCCATATCATGCCCAAACCCGCGCCCACAACCACTCGGAACAAAGCCACGATGAAGGCGGCTGCCAAGGTATATTTGGCGCCGTGCATCATCAGGGTAAGGATGTCGTATCCGAACACATCGGTACCGAACCAATAAGTCCGATCGGGCGGCAACGGCGGCGCCACGTACTGCTGTTCTCCCGCACCGTCGGTAACAAACCCCGGCGTCACATGGTGTTCAAGGTCAAACGGCGCCAGCAGAGGACCAAAGATCGCAATGACCGTGATGAATCCCACAATGATCAAGCCTGTTACATTCCATCGGTTCATCGTTTAGCCCCCTTTTCCAGCGCATAAAGAAACAACCTGCTCATCCAGAGCACGATTCCGTACAAAATCATAAATACAAGAAGAGCGTTCAAAACAAGCGGAAACTGATACCCGGACAGCACGCCGGACGATACCTCAACACGCTCAAAACCGCTGGACAGCATCAGCTTCGTAATGCCATGCACGTTGTAGAAATATTCTACGATAAAGAGGTTGCTCATAATAATCCCCAAAAATTTAGGCAAGTCCGCTTTCAAGTAAGGAATTACGTTAGGAAGCATATGTTTGAGCAAAATGTAGCCGCGGCTAAATCCTTTTGCCTTCACCGTCCGAATATAATCCGCTGTAAGCGCGTCGTCGATATGAACAGACAAATTGCGCAGCACATAGAAGGTGGGCACAAGCACCATGGAAAGAAGCGGCAGCGCCACCGCGGGCTCGTCAGACATGAACGTGGCAATCCGCGCAAGCAGGATCCCTGTCGACTTGTAGAAGAGCACCACAAAGAGTTGAAGCATAATCATGATGACGAAATCCGGGATGATTACCAGCATATCAAGCGTATTACGGACTTTACGATACTTGTACAACGATAATGCGAGAAGGAGGCCAAGGGACAGGCTCCCGAGCGCCGCGATGCTGACATAGAAGAAGGACGGCCACCAGTAGGAACCCAGCTGTTCTGCCAAAGAATGCTCCGTTCGGCCGGTGTAGAACCGAAACGAGGACCCATCGGACAACCCTGAGAAATAGTGCTGAATCTGGAGATAAGCTTCTTCCCATTGTAGGGACAACTGCCCTTCTTTCGCCTGCAAAAGGATCGGAAAACTCGCAAACAGAAAAGCCCCTGCCAGGGAAAGCAGCAAAGGCCCGATGACATAAAAACGGTTACGCATGAGGAAATCACCTGCTATTTCATATGTTAAGAAGTACATATTCGACATGAAATTCCTATTTCCTGCGATAAATGTAATTTGGGTAATGTTTCCGGTTCGGTTCAGTGCTGTTACTGTACGTAACTGTTCACAATATCAACCAGCATGTCATTAAGATACTCCACCTGATACTCTCCCACCTCGGCCTCTTTATGATCGCCGCCTATACCGCTATGGTCGGTAAGAAACACATAAGTTCCGCCTGTGAAGATAGCGAATGTGCGCAGGACATATTCCGTGTTTTGGTCAATTCCGCTGGACACTACGGGGATGATCCGAATGCCTTTTTCGGCCGCGTCTCGGATGGTGCGCTGCAGATCCTTCAGAACATCAGGTTTATGTCTGGGCGGGGCGTCCAACACAAGGAACATAATCCTTGCGCGGGCTTTCGTGCTCCAGTCATGTTCGTTGACGGCATTGTCCAGCGCCAGCTCCACCGCTTCCGGGTAGTCCCCGCCTCCGCCGGCGCTTTCCGCCCTTAGCTGGTCAACGGCATCGGCTGCGTTTCGTGTAAACGGAAAATCTTTCACCGTATATTCGTCTTCCTCGTCTTTGTAGAAATTCGCGCTGATCCTTAAACTCAGTTTCTGATTATTGTCTTGATCCACGCGCTCCATAACGTTTTGAAGCTCCGCTTCCAGGTAGTTCATCTCATCACCCATGGAGCCGGTTGTGTCCACGACAAACATGACATCGACCGCTTCCGTCTCTTCGGATGCTGAGCGCATCTCAATCTTCAAGGGCTTGGAGCGTTCGAATTCAGCATTCTCCACAATGCGTTGATCTTGTCCGGATTGTACAACTACCCGGAACGGACCTTGCTCCTGTTGACGGAATGCGCCGGCAAACAATTCGGCCATGCCTTGCCGATCGGTTCTTGCCGTCCATAACGAATCCCCGTCTGCGTTCATCAACTCCACCTTGGCGTCGGAAACCGGCTTTTGATTGAAATGTACTTGTACGGTGAGACGCTCCTGGGTGTACAGTTGCCAATATTGCTCCGCGTCTGCCCAATCCTGTTCCTGTAACAGCAGGCTCCAGCGTTTCCATTCGTTTAAATCATTCCATTGGCCAGCGGTTAATTGTCCTGCTTGAATGTCTTTGGTTTGCGCGGAGCCCCTAGTAGATTTTTTCTCTTTGTGCTTACTGTTTCCGGAATCTTCCTTCTCCGCCGTTACGCTCCCGCCCCCTGCAGCAGGCTCTTCACTGCCGGCCGCCGTGTCTCCGCTGTCCGTAGTTGATGTGTTCTCATTGGCGGACGGAGAACTTTCTTCTGTGTTGCCGTTCTGTTGCTTGCTGCTGTCATTCGATGGATTGCCGTTGTTACTGCATGCGGTGACCATCGTAATTAGCAAGATGACGCACACCCACCATAAAACTCTTTTGAACATAGCCATAGTCCCCCTTTAGTTCGCTCTGCCTTCCAGACGTATCCAGAAATGGAGAAGTTGCAAGTTTTACAAACTAGATGGATATTTTTTCAAAAGTCGGATTTGCTTTGCTTTGCAAGGATTTTGACGGATGATGTAGAATGAAACTATAGTTGCAGTTTGCAATAAGGAGTGGGCACTTGTGGAGACGTACGAAATTGTTTATATGGAAATGTTGAACAAAGGGAACATGGATGTGCTTGATTTCTTCAAAGCGGAGCTGATCGTGGTCGAGGAACTTGGGACGCGGAATTGGTATGTGGATGTGAGCGGCATTCGCGACAGACCTTTGCTGGACCGGTATAGCTACAGTGATGACATTCGTGTGGAGTTAAAGCTGAGGACTGCTGACGGGGACGAGCTTACAGGCGACGGATACTTTCATCCGAAACTGGCCGCATTGGGCGCGGCTATTCGCGGGGACGGCAGACTGAACGGATACGATACGGGGGAACAGGCTTAGTCGCGGGTGCCGGCAACGGACCGGGGTAATGCTTCGTCACCGCTGATGCCGGCTTATCCCTTTCGATCATGTTGGGTGTATTCTTGGTCACCGCTGATGCTGGCTTATCCCTTTCAATCAGTTGGGTGTATTCTTGGTCACTGTTGATACTGGCTTATCCCTTTCGATCAGGTTGGCTGGATGCTCGGTCATCGCTGATGCTAGCTTATCCCATTCAATCAGGTTGGGTGTATTCTTGGTCAACGCTGATGCTGGCTTATCCCTTTCAATCAGTTGGGTGTATTCTTGGTCACCGCTGATGCTGGCTTATCCCTTTCGATCAGGTTGGGTGTATTCTTGGTCAACGCTGATGCTGGCTTATCCCTTTCGATCAGGTCACCCTTGGATTTATTGAAATTAGGGGCAATTTCGGGTGCTGAGGCAATGGGATAACCCCGCAATGGTGAATAAACAGACATTATCCGGTCGAATTCATTAAAGCATAAAGGGTTTTATTGTAAAAATAGTTTCACAGTGAAATCACCGAAAAAGGATTAAATTGTAAAATTAAACCACAAAATCACTCATACTGAGTCAATGGGATAACCCAGCATTGAGACAATTAACAACACAATACAAATACATAACGGCGTTAAGCCGACTGGGAGGAAACCTTCAATGAGTTATGGATCACCGCTAGGACACTACGCAAGAAAGATTATGTTATTGGGTGCCGGCGAACTGGGCAAGGAAGTCATTCTTGAAGCACAGCGGTTAGGCGTCGAGACGATCGCGGTGGATCGATACGCGAACGCGCCGGCCATGCAGGTGGCGCACAGATCGCATGTGATCAACATGCTGGACGGCGAGCAGCTGCGCAATGTGATTGAACTAGAACGGCCGGATCTAATCGTGCCGGAAATTGAAGCGATTGCGACAGCGACGTTGCAAGAGCTGGAAGGTGAAGGCTTCCGCATCATCCCGACAGCACGCGCTTCGCGCCTGACGATGGATCGCGAGGGCATTCGCCGTCTCGCGGCTGAAACGTTAGGCTTGCCAACCGCGAAGTATGAGTTTGCCGACTCCCTGGAGGAGTTGAAGCAAGCGGTGGAGAAGATGGGTACGCCTTGCGTAATCAAGCCCATCATGAGCTCCTCCGGCAAAGGTCAGAGCGTATGCCGTGCTTTTGAAGAAGCCGAAGCGTGCTGGGAACTGGCGATGGAAGGCGGACGCGCGAAGAAAACACGAGTAATCGTGGAGGAGTTTATCCGTTTTGACAGCGAGATTACGTTGTTGACCGTGCGGTCTGTGAGCGGCACGACGTTCTGCGCACCGATCGGACATATTCAGAAGGACGGCGATTATATCGAATCGTGGCAGCCTCATCAAATGACCGAGGCGCAATTGCTGGAAGCTCAGAATATTGCCAAGACCGTAACCGATGAACTTGGCGGATACGGCCTGTACGGTGTTGAGCTGTTCTTAACGGGAAACGGTGTGTACTTCAGCGAAGTGTCGCCGCGCCCGCACGACACCGGGCTGGTTACGCTGGTGACGCAAGATCTTTCCGAGTTCGCGTTGCATGTGCGCGCGATTCTCGGGTTTCCGGTCACCGGCGTGCGCCTGCTGACGCCGGGTGCGACGCACACGTTGAAAGCGGATCGCGATACAACCCAGTTCAAGATCGGCGGCGTCGAGGAAGCTTTGGCGGTGGACAACACGCAAGTTCGCGTGTTTGGTAAGCCGGAGACGAAGGTCGGCCGCCGCATGGCTGTCGCGTTGAGCTCAGCCGACACTGTGAAGCAAGCTCGCGAGCTAGCCACAAAAGCCGCATCGGCCTTGCAGGTGGAGTATCTGTAACAGCAAGCAAGCCCCTCATTCCAGCGTAAAGCTGGTTCGAGGGGCTTCTTTGTTGTCCAGGCGAAGGGCGATGACAAATTAATGCCCCCAGGGACATTAATTAATGAGTCATTTTGATATAGAGTTAATTGAGATTAACCATTTGTTGGAGTCTTCTCTTTTATGAATAACAATATCAACTTTAGATCCGGATGCAAGTTCTACAAGAAAACCCTTATTTCCATCTCCATCAACATCATTCCGCTCAAGATATTTGTATTTAACAATTTCACCTTTATTTTTCATCGTCAATAACTCTTCCTGGTAGAAGGATCTAAACTCATCTTCATTAACAAAAGTGGAATAAAAAGGACTGCAAACATCTTCTCTTCCTTTAAGTACGGTTCTTTCAGGCAGTGGTATAGATAAATCTTTTAATTCATGCTCATATTCACATCTAAATTCTTTACTTGGAAAAACAAAGCTCTTCGCAAAATCATTGAACTCTAGATTCCAAAAGTAAAATTGAAACACAATTAGGATAGGTAAAGAAATAGCAATGATATATTTAGTAGTTTTTGTTCTTTTTGTTAAACTAGTAAATACGATGAGCATGATTACTACCAGAATCATAATAATGGAATAGGGTATATACAATACATTTCCAGCCACACCATCATCCCCTGACTGCTACTTCGCTCCCGCTTCCTTCTTCTGCACATCCGAGTTAGCGGCATCCGCCTCCGAGCGCCTCACCATGAGACGCCACATCATCTGCGCCGCCTGCCGCACCGTCTTCGGCCGCGCCGCCGCGCCGTCCACGCCTTCGAGCAGCCGGAACGGCCGCGCGAGACGCGGCAGGTGCAGATCCGCCGACGCAATCACCGCGTCGTCGAAGAGCAGGTCGGTCCCGCCGCTAGCCAGCAGGCGGCCCTCCTTCAGAATGAGCACCTCGTCGGCCCATTCCGCCGCAAAGTCGACGTCATGCGTCGCCACCACGAGCGTAATGCCCATGAGGTGCATCGCCTCCAGCAGCGACTGCAGGTCGTCCCGCCCCTTCGGGTCGAGAAACGCCATCGGCTCATCGAGCACGATGATATCGGGCCGCATGGCCAGCACCCCAGCGATTGCAACGCGGCGCTTCTGACCATAGCTCAGCTCGAACGGCGAGCGCTTGCGAAGCTCGCGCATGCCTACCGAGCCGAGCGCGACCCTCACGCGTTCCTCCACCTCGGCTTCGGACAACCCCTGGCCCCGCGGACCAAAGGCGACGTCCTCCTCCACCGTGGTGGAGAAGATTTGGTCGTCGGGGTCCTGGTACACCACCCCCAGCTTTAACCTCGCCATCTCGCGGTTCTTCGCCGTCAACACTTCGCCGAAGATGGAAACGGTACCGCTGCTCGGCTCTTCCAACCCGTTGAGCAGGGAAATCAATGTGGATTTTCCCGCTCCGTTCGGCCCCATTAAGGCGACTTTCGCGCCTCGCCCAATGGAGAACGAAACTCCATGCAACACCTCAGCATCACCGTAGCGATAACATACATCCTTTAACTCGACCGCCATCCGTCCTCGCCCCCCTTCCTTTCGCAAACCCGCTGCATGATCCGGCACACCTGCGACCTCAAAGCCGCCCCGAGCGGAAATGGAATTGTAGATCCGCCGGCTGCGGCTCAAAGCCCGGATGAACAAGACGCCCAGCAACTGACCAAACCGGCGATAAGTGGCAACCGACCACAACCAGCCTTTCATGTTCAGCCCCCGGGAACGCTGTGCTTTAACCATGCCCTGGACTTCCTCCGTTAACAGAAAGAAGTAACGCAGCATCATCCCGATCAGCTCGACCATGACGGCCGGCACACCGATGGCGCGCAAACTTTTGATCAAATCGAACATAGGGGTTACCGCAACCAAATAAGCAATCAACAGATTCGCATTTACCAATTTCAAAAGGATCAGACCCGATTTGTCCAGCCCTTCCGCCGTTACTCGGAGACCGAACCATCCCGTATACACAACTTCCCCCGCTGTTGAGAAAGGCAGCAGCACCGCTGCCAACCCAAACGGAATCAGCAACAGCAATCGGCTTACAATATACCGCAAAGGTACGTTGCACCACAACATGATAAATAGAAAAATGCCCGCTGTCCAACTAAGGACAGCCAGGCTGTTTACAGAGACGGTCCCGATAAGGAGTCCCATTATAACCAATAATCGATGCGCAGGTTTGGCGATGATCGCCTTTAACCGCTCCGCTTCATTTGGATTTATCGT
The DNA here is from genome assembly GCF_001644605.1 of Paenibacillus swuensis. Lineage (NCBI taxonomy): Bacteria > Bacillati > Bacillota > Bacilli > Caryophanales > Paenibacillaceae > Paenibacillus > Paenibacillus swuensis. The sequence continues at coordinate 1,808,566 of NZ_CP011388.1, forward strand.
TATTTTGCCGATCATGGATCATGCCCCGCTTCGCAAGTAAGTAAGTGATTCCATAAAGTACGGATATGACCAGGATGATGCCTAAGACGCCCGCTGTCCCAACTTTGAGGGCATTGGAAGCAAAGCTGCCGGCCTCATAGTCAGGAAAAGGAGACCACTGGAACACGGGCGAAGCTTGATCTGCAAACTGGTGATCTTCCGCGACCCGGTCCAACCCGTCGGGTTTGGAAGAAGCGTACGGCGAGAGCACTCCGGCAATTACAATCGTTCCCGCCACCATGCCGATCCATTTCCATTTACTGCGGGTTAGAGCATATTCGGACTCTTTGTTCCCATCACTTATATGTTGTTTCATGCCGTCACCTCGGATGGAATCGTAATTTTACGTTCAACCAGATAAGCCGCGACCATTGCCGTGATCGCCCCTTCACCAATTCCGATGATACTGTGCCAGCCGACCATTGCGGTAAATACACTGCCGGCGGGGTACCCCGACCAGATGAGCAGCAAGGACACGGACGCGGCGGCCAACACCAGCGAGAACCAGGCCGAGATAAACGTGACCGCAAACCTGAACTTGCCGCCAATCGCACCCATTCCCAACCGGTACATGCCGTACCCGGCGAGCGAACCAATGACACCCGTGCACAATATATTCGCTCCAAGCACCGTGATTCCTCCGTCCTGGAAGAAGAAAGCCTGGATGATCAGCACGGCCGCCATAATGATAATGCCCACAGCCGGACCGAACAGGATCGAAGCCAATGTTCCGCCGAGAAAATGTCCCGAGGTTGCGCCCGCAATCGGAAAGTTGATCATTTGAGCCGCGAAGATGAAGGAGCCTACCAACGCGATGGTGGGTACCTGCTTGCGTGACAGCTCCAGCTTGGATTTGTTCAAGGCGTATCCTAAAGCGCATGCCCCTGCTGCCGTTGTCGTAACCCATGTCTTCGTATCCAAAAACCCGTCAGGTATATGCATGTTTTATTTCCCTCCAATTTTCCCGTTATCGACCATGGTTGCCAGTACATCAAGGACGGCGCGGGTCGCCAACAATGCCGTAGTATCGCTGATATCATAAGCAGGCGCGACTTCAACCACTTCCATGGCGCACAGTCCTTCTTTGGCTACCAGCTGCATCAGCTTCAACGCCTCGCGAGGCAGGAAGCCACCGGGCTCCGGCCAACCTGTACCGGGAACGAAGCCGCAATCGATGGAATCGATATCGAAGCTTAAGTAAACGGCTTTTGCCCCTTTCCACGCCACTTCCAACGCCATCTCCGCCACTTTCTCGATCCCCAGTGTTTCCACATCGTTAATCGTCATTATCGTCGTACCGCGCTCACGGCCAACTTGAACGCCTGCCCGAGGAACCTGCCAGCCGCCGATCCCGATTTGTACCAGATTCACAGCCGGCGCATTCGGAATGTTGGTCGCATGGAACCATGGTGTCGTATGCATACGCTCATCCATATCCTTCTCCTGAATGTCGATATGACGGTCCAAGTGGATAATCCCGATATTACCTTCCACATTCTCGGCCACGCCTCGCACACACGGGTAACCGATGGAATGATCCCCGCCCAGAATAATCGGCATCGTGCCTTTCCCCATAACATGGGATACCGCCTTGGAAATTTGATCAAAGCTCTTCTCAATATTGGCAATCGTGAACACATCGCCGAGATCGCAGATTTTCAGTTGTTCTCTGAGGTCCACGCCCATTTCATAGTTATAAGTTTGGTATAAGGCACTGATTCGTCTGATCGCCTGCGGACCGAAGCGGGTACCCGAGCGATACGTAGTTCCAATGTCAAAAGGCACACCCATAACCGCCACATCATAATCGCCGACTTTGTTGACATCTTCAAGGTAAGGCATCTTCAGGAATGTATTGATTCCGGCATAATGCGGCAGCTCTCCGCGGCTGAATGTGGAAATGGTGCGGTCCCCTATGCTTTCCGCAGCCTCCAGACCCAGCTCCAAATTACGCTTCACCTGCTCTTCATGACGTGCAAAAGATAATGTCGCTTCTTTCTCCGCGGCTTGAATGCCGTGCAAATCTTCCCTGTTGAAACCGGCTTCCTCTCTTGTCTTGCGGTAGTTTAAACCATGATTATCGAAAAATCCCATTCGTATATGCCTCCTAGTATGTAGTTTCCTTTAATGATGCTTGAGCATCGAGGACAGTTTCTTTTTTAGTTGGATAAACTCGAACAGTTCCTTCACATCCTGCGAACGACCCTCCGGCAACGCCACTTGAAAATCACCGGTGATCCGTCCGGGATTCGCTCCCATCACGAGAACACGTTGCGATAGAAAAATCGCTTCGTCAATATCATGGGTGATGAACACAACGGTTGTCTTTTCCTTCACCCATACGTCCAGCAGCATCTCTTGCATCTCCAGCTTGGTTTGGGCGTCTAACGCGCCGAATGGTTCATCCATCAGTAGCACCTTGGGTTTATTAGCCAACGCCCTTGCGATGGCTACCCGCTGCTTCATCCCGCCTGAAAGCTCTTTGGGGAAGGCGTTCGCGAATTTCTCCAGCCGGATGATACGTAAATAGTGGTCGGAGATCCGGCGTCGTTCAAAAATTGTAAGTCCCTTAAGCTTCGGTCCATATTCAATATTCTGGCGAACCGTAAGCCACGGGAATAACGTGTATCCCTGAAATACCATCCCCCGGTCGGCTCCCGGACCCAAGACGGTGTTGCCCTCTACGCTGATTTCTCCGTCCGATGCATCCTCAAGTCCTGCAAGAATGCGCAGCAATGTGGATTTGCCGCAACCGGAAGGACCCAGAATCGAGATAAATTGTTGTTTCGGTACGGTCAGTTCAATTCCCTTCAATGCTTCAAAGGTAGTTTTGCGGGTTTCATACCTTTTGCTCAGCCCAGTTATCAGAATTTGCGGTTGCTCACTAGCTTGCAGGGTAGTTGCGGCATCATTCATGGGGTCACCTCCAGCTTTCTGTTAGGTCCAAGGGAAAAGTCTCTTGTTAAGGAAGGCAAAAATCCGGTCGCTGATTAATCCAAGCAAACCAATGACAATGATGCCGACAAAAATTTGCTCGGTATTCAGAAACCGCTGGGCCTTCATAATGTCATAGCCTAAGCCGCTGCTTGCCGCAACCAGCTCCGCAACCACTAAATACGTCCATGCCCAACCGAGAATGAGCCGGAGCGTGTTCATTAAACCCGGGCGTATGGCAGGAATCAGCACAGTTTCAACAGCCTTCCACCTGCCGGCCCCAAGGGTAAAGGAGGCTTGCAGCAAATCCTTCGAAACTTGGCGTGTAAGGTCGGCTACCATTAATACCAGTTGAAAGAAGCAACCGATGAAGATGAGAAGAATTTTCGCCCATTCGCCGATTCCCGCCCAAACCATAATCAGCGGAATGAAGGCTACCGCAGGCATGTAGCGGATAAACTCCATCGGCGGTTCAATAAAGGCTTCGCCCGCCTTAAACGTCCCCGCCAGTATGCCAAGGGGTATGCCTATGACACAAGCAAGCGTGAACCCGGCGCTTACACGGAGTATACTGATGCCGATGTCTCCCCAGTAAGCTTGTGTGCCGAGTTGCTCAAACAAATGAGTTAACACGGCTAAAGGGGTAGGCAGAAACACCGGGTTCACCCACTCCATATAGCTTAGCAAGGACCATAGAGCCAACAGAATAACAAAAGAAGCTGTTGTAAATCCGAAGAAAGCAAGTGGGGGGAGCGGTTTGAAAATTTGGAAATGGGGCCTTCGCTTCATCGTTGACTTGGGTATGTTTATTTCCGCCGACATTCCGCTTGTGTCTCGTCTAAGTTCCGCTCGCTCCATCCGTCATCACCTCTCTGCCAAGTCTTTTACGAATTTAGGTTCCAGAATTTGATCCACTTCCGGCAAGTCACTAATCATATCCAGGGATTTTAAGAATTCAGCGGTTTTGTTGCCTGTATATTCTAATGATGTGTAGTCCTCTGTTTTCTCGAATGCTTTCAGGTTATCTTCCACAGAGAACATCTTCACGCTGTCTAGCCCCAGCTTGAAATCTTCAGGTGTTGTTTCGGCGCGTTTGGCCATCAACTCAATCGCCTCCTGTTCGTTCTCTTTGAAATATTCCATTGCATCAAACCAGGCATCTACGATTTTCTGTACCTCTTCTCCGCGTTTCTCCGTTACTTCCTTACGGAAAACCAGCAAGTCCGGAATAAGTCCCGGTGTATCTTTGGAGGAGAAGAGCACCTGTCCCTTGCCTTCCTTCACAGCTTTCGTCTGGAAAGGCTCCCAGAGCACCGACGCATCCGTATTCCCGCTGATAAAGGCAGGCCCGGCATCGTTTACGGTCATATTCACATATTTGATATCGGATTCCTTCATGCCGTTCTGATCGAGCGCCGTCAGCAGCAATAGATGGTCAACTGTGCCGAGCTCAGTCGCTACAGTCTTGCCTTTCAGGTCGGCAATGGTCTTGATCTCAGGTTTAGAGACAATCGCATCCCCCCCGTTGGAATTGTCATTCACAAGAACAGCAGATAGTTCAATGCCTTTGGAAGCCGGTGCTAACGTGTCGCTGAGGGTCTGACTGTTCGCATCCACTTTCCCGGTGGACAGCGCTTGTAAGGAGTCGCTATAGACGGGGAACCATTCCAATTTCACGTTCACATCATGTTTCTCGAAGAAACCCTTCTCTTCCACCAGATACCAGAAAAACCACCCCGGCCACGGACTGAGCGCAATCTTGATCGGTTCATCAGTGCCCCCCGCCGTATTTTTCGAATTGCAACCGGAGAGAATTGCCGCCATAAGGATCATTACCGCAAGGCTGAATGTAATCGTCTTTCTCATCTCAACCACTCCCTTATTTCTGTTTATGAATAAAGAAAAGCCGGGGAGAAATCTCCCAGGCTTTTGTCCCTCCGTGTTATATGAACCGCAATAGTTCATACGCCGCCTCTCGGACCAGCTTGAACGCTAACTCAGCGCTCAACGGAACCCTAGACTGCTATTGTTATTCCCTTCTTATCGAAGAAGAACCTCTATGTAGTTATGTAACGTTAGATAACATTTCGTGTTTATAATTTCCTTTATATTAAATGTTGTCGGACTTTTCTGTCAATACTTATGTCAGGTTTTATCACACAAAATAGTTTTGCGTATAGTTTCATGTGTTTTCGCCAAACAATGCTGTAAGAGAGTTTATCATTTTTCCCAATCAAGAACGGATTGTTTGACTTCCCTCCCCACGAGGTAATAGGCTACAACAACATTTATGAGGAAAATAAAGGAGAGTATTATTAATGAAAAATAAAGCGATATGGATCGTTCTGGCCGTTGTTGTTGTATTGGGCTTATTGTTTGTGACGAAATACAACAGCTTGGTTAACGCGGAGGAAAATGTGAATAACAAATGGGCGCAGGTAGATAACCAACTGAAACGCAGAGCCGACTTGATTCCGAATTTGGTGGAGACGGTCAAAGGGTACGCCAAGCAAGAGTTGGAAGCCATTAAGCTGGTAACCGATGCCCGGGCCAAGCTGGCGGGTGCTCGCACCCCGGGTGAAGCAGCGGATGCGAATAACGAACTATCGGGTGCTCTGAGCCGATTGCTGGTAATTACGGAGAATTATCCGAATCTGAAGTCCGATCAGAACTTCCGTCAATTGTCCGATGAGCTTGCGGGAACGGAAAACCGACTCGCTGTGGCGCGCAAAGATTACAATGACGAAGTGACGGTGTTTAACAAGGATATTCGCCGGTTTCCGGGCAGCCTGATTGCGGGAATTCTAGGTTTTGAGAAGAAGGAGTACTTCGAAGTAAGCGAGGCGGAACGCGAAGTGCCTAAAGTCGACTTTGGGAGCTGATGGAAATGAAGCGGATCCGAACAGTTACCGTTAAGTACATTCTAACTTTAGCATTAACCCTCTGTTTCGCTGGTGCGGCCATGGCTGCTCCGCAAATCCCCGACCCGGTCGGGGATATTTACATCCAGGACTTCGCTGGCGTATTGTCTTCTGAGCAAAAGCAGACTCTGACCGCCATCGGACGGAACCTGGAGGATCAGACAGGCGCGCAGATCGGATTGCTGACGGTCCAATCGCTTGAAGGGAACGCGCCGGAAGATTACGCCAACGCGGCGTTTCGCAAATACGCGCTGGGGAACAAAGAGAAGAACAACGGCGTGTTGCTGTTGCTGGCTATGGAAGAGCGCGAAGTTCGCATTGAGGTTGGTTACGGTCTCGAAGGAGCCATCACCGATGGCAGGGCCGGGCAGATTCTCGATACTTACGCTGTACCTTATCTGCGCGAGGGTCAAGCCGGTCAGGCGATGGTGACAACTTATCAGGCGCTCAGCGCTCGTGTGGGGCAGGAATATGGCGTACAGGTCACGCCCGTACCGGAGCAACCCTACACGGGTACCGCTCCCGCCACTGGCGGCTTCCCGCTGGGTTGGGGAATGGTCGGCTTTATCGGGCTGATCATTCTGGACGCCTTCTTCTTTAAAGGCCGTATTATGCGGACACTCTTTATGCTGTTTCTGTTTCGCGGCGGCGGCGGTGGCGGTGGACGCGGCGGCTGGGGCGGCGGAGGCGGTTTCCGCGGCGGCGGGGGTGGAAGTTCCGGCGGCGGCGGCGCGGGCCGGAACTGGTAAGGCGGTGCTCACGCTGACTATGCAAAAAATAACGACACCTATTCCGGTTAACGGAGTAAGTGTCGTTATTTTTTTACACAAGGCGGCTTACCGCCTTCCCTCTTATCGGAACCTCTTCGAGAGGTCCAAACGACACATTGGGCATAATCGAAATTACAATTTCATCCTCGCCGAATTCACATGTGCAGGTCTCAGCCCAGGGCTTTTCCACGTATCTGATTGTAAAGACCAACGATAGTTCGTCGCGCCAAGTGAAACTTCCCTCGATTCGCTGATCCGTATCTTGGTACAACCTAGCGGTGCTGCTTTCCCACGTTTCACGTCCTAACGCGATCCTTTGTTTCCCATATGTATTTGTAATGTTTAGTGTTGCTCTTTCTTCTCCAAATCCAAATTCAATGGATTCAATGCCTCGTTCATTCGGCGTAATTACATACTCGCGATTGCTACACCACTCCTCGGCAGAGGCATTCGGCACTAGTCGAGGCGGCTCCAGCTTCAAGAGCTGAAGTCGGTTGTTTAATTCCGTAAAGTCTACCTCATTCGGCGGCAATGTATCCGTCGTTATTCCCGGAAGCAGCTTCTCCCATATGGCGTTCAGCACCTTGCTCATATCCTGCAAACCTGAAGTTGTCACTACAACCAAATCATGGTCCGGAACAACAACGCAGAATTGCCCGAAGGCGCCGTCGGCGCGATAAGCGTTATGACGGCAACGCCATAATTGATAGCCATAGCCTTGATTCCAATCGTTGTTTACATCCTCACCGTTAGCAATGTGTTTCGCCGATGCTTCTTCCACCCAACCTTGCGGCAGTAACTGAGCGCCTTCCCATTGTCCGTTCTGCAGATAAAGCTGTCCAACCTTGGCGATATCCTCCGTCGTAATGCTCATTCCCCATCCGCCTACGGCGATTCCGGCAGGACAGTTTTCCCATGTAGCATTGTTAATCCCCAGCGGCTTCAACAGCCGCGGCTCCAGGTACGACAACAGGTGCTCCCCCGTAACGCGATGAAGTATCGCGGACAGCATATATGTTGCCGCGCTGTTATATACGAAGCGGGATCCAGGGGCGTGCTCCACATTCGATGCCAAAAATGTACGTACCCACGGAACTTCCTTCTCCAACCAGAACTGGTCTGTCGGTTCCACCTCATGACCCGTGGCCATTGTTAGCAGATGGCGAACTTTCATTGCTTTCAGATGCGGAGATACAACATCAGGTATTTCATCGGGGAAAAAGCCGATTACAGGCGCATCCAGTGATAACAGGCCTTCCGCTGCGGCGAACCCGATGGCGGTGGAAGTGAAGCTTTTGCTTAGCGAAAACAGCATATGCGGATAGTCGGCTTGATAAGGCGACCACCAGCCCTCGGCCGTCACTTGCCCGTGCCGGACAATCATCAGACTGTGAAGCTCCACATCTTGCAAAGCCTCGATCAGATCAAATATGGATCGGGAAGTCATGCCTTGAGCTTCCGGTGTGGATCTCGGCAACATCGTATCATCCTCCTTGGGTGTTTAACCAAATTGTACCAGATAATGTATTGCCTCAGGGAGGGAATTATGTTCTAAATCAATCTTTCATCAATCCAATAGCAAAAGGACCTCAATCTCCACAGAAAAATGGAAATGAAGTCCTTTATCTATGGAGCTGAACTACTGCCCCCTGTTCCTTACAGTGTAATATGTTTCTTCACAATCTCATCACTCAGCGCGCTGATCGGGCCTTCAGCCACGATCGTCCCCTTCTCCATCACATAGAAGTAGTCCGCCACGCTCCGCACAAACTCCAGGCTCTGCTCCACCAGCAGCACGCCCGTGCGGCCTTCCGCCTTGATGCCGCGAATTACATCGCGGATATCTTCCACGATCGAAGGCTGAATGCCTTCGGTCGGCTCGTCGAGCAACAGCACCTCCGGCCGGGAAGCCAACGCCCGGGCAAATGCAAGCTGCTGCTGCTGACCGCCGCTTAAATCGCCGCCGCGGCGTTCATACATCGACGGCAACACAGGAAACTTCTCAATCGCTTCCGCGGGAATATCCCTCGGCGTTTTTCCCGCCACTGCTTCCAAGCCGAGCAGCAGGTTCTCGTACACGGTAAGCTGACCGAAAATCTCTCTCCCCTGCGGCACATAGCCGATGCCCTGCTTAGCCCGCACCCCCGGCGCGCGGCGGGTAAGCTCCCGATCACCATAGGATACAGCTCCTTTACGCGCCTTCAGCAACCCCATAATGCTTTTCATCAACGTCGTCTTCCCGACCCCGTTACGCCCCATCAGGCACACCACCTGACCCGGTTGAACCTTCAGCGACACATCCCGCAGAATGACACTTTCTCCATATCCGGATTCCAGTTTCTCAACTGTGAGCATGCGCATCCCGCCTTTTCCCCAAATAAACCTCGGCCACCCTGTCATCCTGCTGCACTTCTTCCATAGTGCCTTCCTTGAGCAGCTGTCCCTCGTGCATGACCGTAACTTTGCTGGCAAAATTCCGCACGAACTCCATATCATGTTCCACGACTACAACGGTATGTTCATTGGCAATATCGCGCAGCAACTCACCCGTCAAATCCGTTTCCTTGTCCGTCATGCCGGCCACAGGCTCATCGAGAAGCAACACGGACGGTTCCTGCAGGAGCATCATCCCGATCTCAAGCCATTGTTTCTCCCCGTGAGACAAACTTCCTGCCCGCCAGGCGGTCTTGGCCCGAAGTCCGATTCGATCGAGCTGCCGATCGATTCTCTCCTGATCCTCGCCGGTCATCGCCGCGCGCATCGTAGCCCATACCGAACGGTTCTGTTTCATGGCCAGCTCCAGATTCTCGGCTACGCTCAGTCCCGCGAAAACGGACGGAGCTTGAAACTTGCGGCCGATGCCGAGCTCGGCGATTTGATGTTCTTTTTTGCGCGTAATCTCGATATCGCCTTGGAACAGGACCCGCCCGCTAGCAGGACGCGTCTTTCCGCAGATCACATCCAGCATCGTCGTTTTCCCCGCTCCGTTCGGACCGATCAGAAACCGCAGCTCCCCTTGCTGAAGCTTTAGACTCATCCGCTGTACCGCCTTGAACCCGTCGAACTCCACCGTGATGTCTTCACAGGATAAGATTACCTTCGGCTCAGGCACCGCTTTACCAGTTACATTCTCGATCTCCGTTACCGCGTTCATGCATTCTCCTCCTTCCGTTTTCTGCCGCTCACCCAACCGGCCACGGACCGTCGGAATCCGGAAGAGCTTTTCCCGCCGCCGGCTAACAACTCCGGACCCTTAGGAAACAGGCCCAGGATACCTTTAGGCAGGAAGATGACCACCGCCACGAACAACCCTCCGACAAAATACAGCCATACCTCCGGATAGTTTTCACTGAACAAGCTTTTGGCCGTATTCATAAACACCGCGCCGAAGGCCGCGCCTGCAATGGTTCCGCGTCCGCCTACAGCGACCCACAACACCATCTCGATGGACGGTACAATGGCCATCATGGAAGGCGAGATAATGCCGACATGCAGGACGAATAACATGCCCGCGAGCCCGGCCAAGCCTGCCGATATACCGAAAGCGACCATCTGATAAGCAGCCGGATTGTATCCGATAAACCGAACACGGTTCTCACCGTCACGGATCGCCTTCAACACCTTGCCGAAACGGCTCCGCACCAAGGCTTGGCATAGCAGGAACGTCACAACCAGAAACGCCACCGTGACGAAATACAGCACATTCTTCGTGTCTTGCGAAGCAAGCGAGAAGCCGAACAGCGTCTTAAAGCCCGTGACTCCGTTCGTACCGCCGGTGTAGGCTTGCTGACCTACGAATAAAGTAACCGTGATGATGACCAACGCCTGTGTGAGAATTGTGAAATACACCCCGCGGATCCGGTTCCGAAACGTAAAGAACCCAAGCATTAACGCGAGCAGTGCGGGCAGCAAAATCCCCATAGGGAAAGCGAACCAGAAATATTCGAACGGCTTCCAGAACCAAGGGAGCTGCGTTAATCCGCTCCAGTTCATGAAATCAGGCAACTTGCCTCCGCTGGCTTCCAACTTCAGATACATGGCCATCGCATAGGCGCCTATTCCGAAAAACACACCGTGACCCAAGCTCAAAATCCCCGTATACCCCCACAACAAATCCAAACCGATCGCAACGATGGCAAAAGCCAAAAATTTGGCAAGCAAATTTAATCTAAAGTCATTCAAAAATAAAGGAGCGCAGAGCAGAAAAGCACTTGCCGCGCCATAACCGACCAACAATTTCACTCTTGTTACCGAAGACATCTTTAATACGGACATCCTTGTTTCCTCCTCCCTCTATGAATCCAATGAACGTGAACGAACAGCCACAAGCCCCATCGGTCTCCATTGCAAAAACGCCACAATCAGCAAGAACACAAGCACCTTCCCCAGGGAAGCGGTAGTCCAGTATTCAAACAACGTATTTGTGAGCCCGATGCCCAACGCTCCCGCAACGGTACCCACCAATTTCCCGACGCCTCCCAGCACAACAACCATGAATGCATCAATGATGTAATAGGTGCCAATGGCCGGACCGATCGGACCCAGCAACGTCAACGCACATCCCGCGATACCGGCAATCCCGGACCCAACCGCGAAAGTCATCGCGTCTACCCTGCGAGTAGAGATCCCGAGACAAGACGCCATCTCCCGGTTTTGCATAACAGCGCGCATTCTTCGTCCGGTGTGGCTGCGATATATATAGACAAACATACAGAGCAGACATACGGCGACCAAGCCGATAATAAACAGCCGCTTGTAAGGAAGGACCAAACCCTCCGTTACAGCCCATCCGCCGTTCAGCCATTCGGGACTTTTCACGCCCACATTCGGAGCTCCGAATAGCGTCCGCGCCAGCTGTTGCAGGATCATGCCGATTCCCCAGGTAGCCAGTAAGCTGTCGAGCGGTCTGCCGTAGAGAAAACGGATCAGAACGCCTTCCAGCACGAATCCGAACACGAAGGCGACGATAAAACTGACCGGGATCGCCGTAATGAAATACCATCCGAATGATGAGGCGGGCATATATTCCATGAATAAATTCTGTGTGACATAGGTGGCGTAAGCCCCGATCATAATCAGCTCACCGTGAGCCATATTAATGACTTTCATCAAACCGAATGTAATTGCAAGGCCCAAAGCGATAAGCAGCAGAATCGAGCTGACGCTTAATCCGTTAAAAATTTGCAGCAAGATGACATCCATCATTAAACCTCCCTGTAACCATCCTGTTAAGGTGAAACGGCTGGCGCCGTCCTTACAGGCGCATAGTTCGTTTCATTCCGAAGAAATATCAGAATAGGGTATGAGCAAAAAACTTATACTTTCTGATATTTTAAAAAAAAGCAGAGGAAGCCGGAGATCAACGTTCTCTCGCTCCCTCTGTCCTTCCCCGTGATGATAATTTATTCGCTTAAGCCCTTAGCCCACTCATAACCTTTCAGGTACGGGTCCGGTTTCACAGGATCTCCTGTGGACCAAACTTCCTTAATGAGTCCGTCCGCCTGAACTTCGCCGATCCGAACCACTTTAGAAATATGTTGGTTCTCGCCGTCGATCGTGACTTTGCCTTCAGGCGCCGTCCACTCCAACCCTTTGGCCGCTTCCTTCACTTTGTCCACATCCGTGGAACCCGCTTTCTCAACAGCCGCTTTCCATAAGTACACCGCCGTATAACCGGCTTCAATCGGATCCGCGGTTACCCGGTCCTCGCCGTATGCTTTCTTGTAGTTGGCAACAAACGCTTTGTTCTCCGGCGTATCCGTCGTTTGATAGTAGTTCCATGCTGTCAGATGTCCTTCAAGCACATCCGCGCCGATCGCCCGAATTTCTTCTTCCGCCACACTCACGGACAAGGTCGTCAGATCCTTGGACGAAATGCCCGCGTCTTTCAACTGCTTGAAGAAGGCTACGTTGCTGTCCCCGTTGAGCGTGTTGAACACGACATCCGGTTTGGCTTCTTTAATTTTGCTTATAATCGTACTGTAATCGGTGTGACCCAACGGGGTATATTCTTCGCCAACCATTTCTCCGCCCTCGGAAGCCAGTTGCGCTTTAATAATTTTGTTAGCTGTACGCGGGAATACATAATCGGAACCCAGCAGGTAGAATTTCTTCTTACCCAGATCCTTCGCCAAATATGTAACCGCGGGCACGATCTGTTGGTTCGTCGTTGCGCCTGTGTAGAAGATGTTTGGAGAGGACTCCAATCCTTCATACTGAACCGGGTACCATAGCAAGCTGTTCAATTCCTCAAACACTGGGAGCATTGTCTTCCGGCTGGATGAGGTCCAACCGCCGAATACGGTAACCACCTTATCCTCTTGAATCAACTTACGGGCTTTCTCCGCAAAAGTAGGCCAATCGGACGCGCCGTCTTCCACGACAGGGATAATCTTCTTACCCAGCACCCCGCCTGCCGCATTGATCTCATCGATCGCCATCATCTCCGCCTCTTTAACCGACACCTCGCTGATCGCCATCGTTCCGCTCAGGGAATGCAAGACGCCGACCTTGATGCCGTTTTCACCGTCCGCCGACGCATTCGCTGTCGCGTTCGTGCTCGCCTCATTAGCTCCCTCGTTGTTTCCGTTGCCGCAGCCTGTAAGACCCAAACATAATGCCAATAGCAGTGAAGCCGTACCTTTCCACACCTTGTTCTTCATTCTCCCATCCCTCTACTCTCTAATTTAGTCTGTTTCCGAACATTGAATTGTCAGAATATTCAATCCGTTCGTATTTAGATTATATGTGCCTAACAAAAATTATGTCAATATAGTTAACATCAAAATATAAATTCGTTACTTTTGCCCTACGAAAAGTCTTTATCTCTCCTTATCTTAATATAAGTGTAATAAAACCTTACATAAATGTGTTTACAAACGCTGCTCACCTCAGATAAAATGTCTACAACGACAATATATGGTGCTGATAAGGAGAATCTTTACATGCATTTTACCGAGAGAGAGAAAGAAAAGCTGCTTATCACCGTTGCTGCGGACCTGGCCCGCAAACGCAAGGCGCGCGGCTTGAAGCTGAACTATCCCGAAGCCATGGCGCTGATTGTCTCCGAGATTATGGAAGGGGCCAGGGACGGCAAGACCGTCGCCGAGCTTATGGAATACGGCGGAACGATTCTGGCCAGGGAAGATGTTATGGAAGGTATCGCGGAGATGATGCAGGAAGTGCAGGTTGAAGCTACGTTCCCGGACGGCACGAAATTAGTCACGGTTCATGAACCGATTCGATAAGGAGGCTTCCAGAATGATACCAGGAGAATACCGCACCGCGACGGGAACATTGCTTATCAATGCGGGGCGTTCCTATGTTTCCATATTAGTCTGCAATCAGGGCGACCGTCCTGTACAGGTTGGATCGCACTTTCACTTTTATGAAGTAAACCGGGCGTTAAGTTTCGAACGTTCCGCAGCCTTTGGCATGCGTCTGGATATCCCTTCAGGCACCGCGGTCCGCTTTGAACCCGGGGAAGAGAAGCATATTACATTGGTAAGTCTGGGCGGGACTAAGGAAGTGTTCGGGCTTAATAACTTAACCGGCGGTTCAGCCCAGCCTGAACTTGCGCAATCCGAAGACATTCAGGCCCGCCTGAAGAAATGGCTGGGAGGCGAGACCCTTGGCTGAGATGTCGCGAGCCCAGTATGCTTCCATCTTCGGTCCTACGACCGGCGACGCGGTACGATTGGCGGATACGGAACTGTGGGCGGAGATTGAACAGGATTACACCATATACGGGGATGAATGCAAATTTGGCGGAGGCAAGGTGATCCGGGACGGGATGGGGCAATCTTCACGCGCCACCCGCAAGGACGGCGCCCTGGATCTGGTCATTACCAATGCGGTAATTATTGATCATTGGGGCATTGTGAAAGCCGATATCGGCATCCGTGACGGCCGGATCGCGGGCATCGGCAAAGCCGGCAATCCGGACACGATGGACGGGGTTCATCCGAATCTGATCATTGGCGCTTGTACAGAGGTTATCGCCGGGGAAGGCCGCATTGTAACCGCAGGCGGAGTTGATTCACATATCCACTTCATCTGTCCCCAACAGATTGAAACTGCCCTTGCTTCAGGCGTGACTACGATGATCGGCGGCGGAACCGGTCCAGCGACGGGAACGAATGCGACAACCTGCACGCCTGGAGCGTGGAATTTACACCGGATGTTGGAATCCGTTGAAGCTTTTCCAATGAATATCGGATTTCTCGGCAAAGGCAACAGTTCCTTCCCGGAGCCGCTTGCGGAACAGCTTGAAGCCGGAGCCATCGGCCTGAAGCTCCATGAAGACTGGGGTACGACACCTGCATCAATCGACATGTGTCTGACGGTGGCGGAGCAGTACGACGTACAGGTAGCCATTCATACCGATACGTTGAACGAAGCCGGTTTCGTGGAGGATACGCTCGCCGCCATTAAAGGCCGCACCATTCATACGTACCATACCGAAGGCGCGGGCGGAGGTCATGCCCCCGACATTATTAAGGTGGCGGCCGAGCCTAACGTAATTCCGTCATCCACGAATCCCACGCGTCCCTTCACTGTAAATACGATTGAAGAGCATCTCGATATGTTGATGGTCTGTCATCACTTGGACAGCACCATCCCTGAGGATGTAGCATTCGCAGATTCACGGATTCGACCGGAAACAATCGCAGCCGAAGACATCCTCCATGATCTGGGCGTATTCAGTATCATATCTTCGGATTCACAGGCCATGGGGCGTGTTGGCGAAGTCATTACGCGGACATGGCAAACGGCGGACAAGATGCGAAAGCAGCGGGGCGTTCTGACGGAGTCTGACGAAATGACGAATTTGCCGGAGCATGACAATTTCAGAATCAAGCGCTACGTGGCCAAATATACGATCAATCCGGCGATCGCGCACGGAATTTCCCACATCGTAGGTTCCGTGGAACAAGGCAAGTGGGCCGATCTTGTTATCTGGCAACCGGCATTTTTCGGTGTGAAACCGGAAATTATTCTTAAAGGCGGTATGATTGCCTATGCGCAGATGGGCGATCCCAATGCGTCGATTCCCACACCACAACCGGTTTACGGCCGCCCCATGTTCGGAGCTTTCGGGAAGGCGGTACAGCGCACCTCCATTACGTTCATTTCCAAGTATGCATACGACAACGGAGTCCATGAAGAATTGGGCCTCCAGAAGCGCATTGAGTATGTTAAAGGCTGCCGGTCTGTCGGGAAGAAAGACATGATTCATAACAACGGGACCCCTACCATTGAGGTGAACCCGGAGACGTACGAAGTCCGTGTGGACGGAGAACCCGTTACATGCGAACCTGCTGAAGTCCTGCCCATGGCTCAGCGTTATTATTTATTCTGATCCGTGTCATCCGAAGGAGGAGTTCCAAATGCACAGCGGCTCAAGATTGTTATCGTATGTTCAGTTATTGGATTCGGCCCTTCCCATCGGAGGTTTCTCGCACTCATTCGGGCTGGAAACCTATGTTCAGAATGGTCAAATTCAGAATATGCAACAACTAGAGGAATTCATCCGATCCCAGATTCACAGCAATCTGGTCCGTCTGGACGGGATGGTGATGAAAGGAATTTATACCGCAATCGTTCAGGATGATCTGTGGAAGCTGTGTCTTCTGGATAAAATCATCCACATTCAGCGCACCCCCCGGGAGTCCAGGGAGGGCATGCATAAGATGGGCAAGCGTCTGTTGAAGCTCGCCCGCACCCTGTACCCATGGATGGACTTCAAGCCGCTGGAGAAGTCGTTCGCTCAATACGGCGGCTACGGCAGCCTGCCCACCATCCATGCCTGGATTTCTTATCATCTGGAAGTAGACGCGGATGAAGCGGTTAAAGGCTATTTATACTCCAGTGTTGTAACCATGGTTAACAGCGCTTTACGGTTAATGTCCATCGGACAGACCGACGGCCAGGTGCTTATTCAGAAACTGATATCCGTCATTGATTCCGAATGGGAAGCGGCCTGCAAAGAACCTGTAGACCATCTGCATTCCTTCTCCCTTGCTCATGAAATTCATTCCATGAATCATGAGACGCTGTATTCCCGGTTATTCATGTCCTAATTGCAAGCCGTACCCACTCACATTACATGATCAGGAGGAATTTACAATGTGCCAAGGCGCCAATCATTCACACGAACAATGGGTCTCTCCGACCGTTACTCATGACCGTCCCATCCGAATTGGTATCGGGGGTCCTGTCGGTTCAGGCAAGACCGCGTTGGTTGAAAATTTAAGCAAGCGTATGCGTGATCACTACAGCATCGGTGTGATCACGAACGATATCTATACTAAGGAAGATGCCGAGATTTTAATTCGCGCGGCGGCGCTGCCAACAGAGCGCATTATCGGCGTTGAAACCGGCGGATGTCCGCATACGGCGATTCGCGAGGATGCTTCCATGAACTTTGAAGCCGTGGAAGAATTGGAATCCCGTATTGATGATCTGCAAATCATCTTCATCGAGAGCGGCGGCGATAACCTTGCGGCGGCATTCTCCCCGGAGCTGGTTGATCGTTTCATCTACATTATCGACGTAGCTCAGGGCGAGAAGATTCCCCGCAAAGGCGGTCCCGGCATTATGCGTTCCGACCTGCTGATCATCAACAAGATTGACCTGGCTCCGCATGTCGGGGCTTCCCTGGAAGTGATGAAGAACGACACGGAGCGCATGCGGGGTAACCGGCCGTATGTATTCTCGAACCTGATGTCAGGCGAAGGACTGGACACGATTCTGCACTGGATCGAACACCAGTTGGACGCATCTCCAAGTCATGAGCATAAAGCAACCTCCCACCAGCACGGGTAGACACGCTTTGCTCCGCGGCCGGTTCACGCTCCGCGGCGGCAAGACCGTGCTGACCGAGCGCTTTCATCAAGCGCCGCTGAAGATTTCCAAGACGTTCGAGCTCTCCCCCGGAGGAGAGCTCTTGGTCTATATGATGGATGCGTCACCGGGCATTCTCGACGGGGACCGCTACGAA
Organism: Paenibacillus swuensis; assembly: GCF_001644605.1. Lineage (NCBI taxonomy): Bacteria > Bacillati > Bacillota > Bacilli > Caryophanales > Paenibacillaceae > Paenibacillus > Paenibacillus swuensis. The sequence goes on from NZ_CP011388.1 coordinate 1,826,232, forward strand.
ATTCAGATGCACTTGGGCGAAGGCACGCAAGTATACCTGACGAACCAGTCCTATACGAAGGTGCACCCGACGCCCAAGGAATCGTCTGCAATGGTGCAGACGTTCACGCTAGAACGAGGATCCATGCTTGAATACTTTCCTGAGCCGCTCATCCCCTATGCGGACAGCAAGTTCCGCTCCGATACCGTCTTTCACCTAAGCGAGGATGCGGTCGTGATGTACGGGGATATTGTGACCCCCGGCCGTATCCATCACGGGGAACAATTTCTTTATGAGCGCCTGGACAGTCATATGGAAGCTTACCGCGACGGGAAGTTAATCGCTTGGGATCATTTTCATCTGAAACCGCGAGACCACCGATTCCGCACCCTGGGCGCGTTGGAGCATTACACGCACGCAGGGGCGCTATGGATCTTCGCTCCTGGCGTTAATGAGGAAATCCTTCGTGAGCTTAGAGCCCATTTCCCCGCGGAAGGTTTGTTGATCGGCGCAAGCTTAACCGCTGAACAAGGTTTGCTAGTCCGCATGCTGGGCACACAAGTATGGAAGCTTCAGGAGACCATGCAAACGCTCGCAGGGCTTTGCCGAAAGCTGCTGCTCGATAAAGAACCTCACCGAATAAGAAGATAAATGTATTTGTTGCAGCCGGGACGATTGCCGTTCCGGTTTTTCATTTTGCACAGTCAGAAAAAGGAAATCTCCCGAAGAATGTCGAATAGGTTGGTCTTAAGACCTTAAAGGGAGGTTACAACTATGATGAAAGACCTATTTACCAACTTCTCCATCCTCATTTCCCTGATGTTTCTCAGCTCTCAGTTATTTCACTGGAAACCTGTAGAAAAACTCTCATCCCTGCACAAAAAAATCATTGCGGGCGTTATGGCCGGCGTGCTTGGGAATGTGCTCATGCAGAATACGATTCAAATTCAGGAAGGTGTATTCGTGGACATGCGAATCATACCGATTGCTATTATAGCGTTACACGGCGGGATCGTATCCGGATTTATCGGCTGCTTCCTGATTTCCCTTGGCAGGCTGGCGCTCTTCGATATGAATTCGGCTGCCGTCATCGCCGTGATACACATCTTTCTTCTTATGCTCATCGGAACCCGTCTGGCTAAACTGCGCGCGCATGATTGGCTTAAGTTTTTTTATCTCATGCTGACTTGGGCCGTAACCGGATTTATCTCACTTAGTCTGGCTACACAGAATGTACCTAAAGTATTGAGCTTTTTCGGGCCCTATGTTGCGGCGGTGGCAGGCAGCGCGTTTATGTCCTATTACCTGGTAAGATTTTTGTATCAATCGCACATGGCCATCGAGCGTTTCCGCGAGCATGCTACCCGGGATTTTCTCACGGGGCTCAACAATGTGCGGATGTTCGACGACATGTTTAACAGCTCCATTAACTGGGCTGAACGCAGAGGCGAGAAGCTTTCATTATTATTGCTCGACATCGATTATTTCAAAAAAATCAACGATAATTTCGGTCATATTACCGGGGATGAAGTTCTGCACCAGCTGGGACATTTGTTACCGGGCGTCGCCCGCCCTTTTGACACGATTTCCAGAAACGGCGGCGAGGAATTCACAGTGCTGTTGCCTGATTGTCCTCACGTACAAGCCATTGAAGTGGGGGAACGCATTCGCAAAGCGGTAGAAAACCATATCTTCAAAATCGAGCTCACCGGAGAACAGATTCATGTGACGGTGTCGGTTGGCGTATCGACCTACAAAGATACGGTGTTTCAGCCGGAGATGGTGTATAAGGAAGCGGATGAGGCATTGTATTTGGCCAAAAAAAGCGGACGCAACCGAGTATGTTCTCTGCGCTATCACGGTTTGAGTCCCAATACAATATGAAGAAAGGACGCCGACGGCGTCCTTTCTTTGTATTGCATTGAAGTATGAGTTTTCCTTGTATATCTTAATCCGCTGCAATCCATTCCAGGTCATGCTTGTTCATCAGATCCGCCCATTCCCGGGGAACCGGTTGTTCGCAAATAATTCTGTCGATTTCGTTCAGATCCGCAATTTTGTACAGGGTGCTGTTGCCAATCTTGGAACTGTCCGTAAGCACAATGCTTTCCTTGCTGTTCTGCATAAATTTTCGTGCCAGCATCGCGCGATCGGCGTCATAGCTCGTAATTCCCTGAACCGGCAGCATCCCGTCAATGGAAATAAACGCTTTGTTTACATAGAAGTTCTGCATGATTTGCTCTGCGATCGAGCCGGAAATCCGGTAATGCCTGGAATCCACTCGGCCGCCAACGAAGAAGATATCTCCCGCGAAAATCTCCTTGTTCTGATAATCGATTAACAGATTTAAGCCGGGAATGGAGTTGGTGATGATCGTCAGATTTTTTTTGTAAATGAGATAGGGAATCATCTGCAGCGAGGTCGATCCGTCGTCAATAACGATGACATCATGATCCTGAACCAACCCGGCGGCCACCCGGCCAATCCGCTTCTTCTCATCGGCGCGAAGCACTTCACGCTTCAGATGGGGCAGTTCTTCGCGCTCCAGTGTCATCTTCACGGCACCGCCATAAACCCGCTTCAATCGATTCTCTTCTTCCAGTTCTTCCAAATATCGACGGATCGTCTCCGAAGAAACTTGCAACCGGTCCACCAGATCATTCGTCCGCACTTTGCCTGCGTTGTTGATGAGGTCGAGTATAATGCCTTTTCTTTCTTCCCCCACTAGTGACATCGGGAGCCGCCCCCTTTAATGTATGCGAATAAGTTAGGTGTAAGACAATTGGCCTATTTCTTTCATTTCCTCATGAACGAAGATATTCCTTTTTTTCAGCGCGTCAAAAATCACCTGCGGATCCTCAAAAGCTTCCTCCGGCGTAACCACGCCCGTCTGACGCACAAGCCCCTTGGCTATGAGTTCCGCGGCAATCGCCATCGGAATGCCCACATTGCGGGTATAAGCGCGAAGCTTCTCCCAGCCTTCCACCGAACCGTCCGATGGCGGATGGGTATGGGTTAAGATATTTTGCACCCGTTTGCCGTCTTTGGTTCCCGTTACTTCAATATGCAAGGCGTATCCGTACAATTCCGTTTCCTTACCTTCCTTGGAATTGTAAAGATATTGCGAGATGCAATCCATAATGCCTGCTTCGGCGCCATTGATCCGGATGGAATCATTGCGCAGGAAACCGTAGTCGTATAACGCCTTCACCAGCGCCATATTCTGCGGCGGCCAAGTTCCGCGCACTTCAATCAGTTTCACATTCTTGGAGGCAAGCGCTTTGGCAAGCGTCTTCGTCTCCGCATGAGGGATAATGTATTGTGTCGCGGTTCCGTAAGGCTGCGGTAAGGCAATCTCCCGAGGCCGGGCAAAAGGCGGCACTTGGATGAACTCGCCGTTCTCATACACGACGCGGCCCGGAAGCGCCGGATCATATTCATAAGTAGTTGTTTCGGTTATGGACTTCGAAAAAGCGATTGGACGGTAAGAACCGTGACTCACGCGCACTTCATCCACTTCATCCAACTGATTCGCCGCATGCATCGCCATCATCTGCGTTAATCCTGGCGTCATGCCGAATCCCGGCAGGCAGGTGCGTCCGTTGCGCAGGAACGTATCGTGCGAAGCATCCTCTTCACCAAACCCGTTCAGGTTAATGCCGTGACATCCGGCTTCCGCAATGGCGGCAGTCGACAGACCGTTTAGCGTAATTGTCGTTCCGTCCATCACAATGTCATACCCGCGCATCCGGGCCACAGTGTCCTCATGGTTCCTCACATTCACTTGAACGAAATCCACCCGCGGATCATCCAGCCATGCAACCACTTTGTGCCCTTCTTCTTCGTTAAAATCGCCGATTGTGATCTGTTTGAAATCGGAATGCTGCACGAGATCCAGTACCGCTTCTCTGCAAATGTTGCCTGCGCCGCCTAAACAAAATATTTTCATGAGATTATTGCCTCCTAGGATGGGAATCGAAAGTTGAAGCACTGAGCCTGAGGGATACACAGGCCTTTATCGCCTACCAGAATAGCTGTTCTTCCATGACTTGCAATAATGTACAAATATCTTGTCTGTACACTTCGCCAATGTTGCCGATCCGGAATGTATCCGCTGTGCTGATCTTCCCCGGATAGATGACAAACCCGGCAGATTTCAGACGCGCGTAGAGTTGTTCGAAGGAAAAGCGCTCCGACGCGGGATAATGAAACGCCGTAATGAACGGCGATTGCGATTGCTTCGGGAGGAGCGCGCAGAAGCCGAGCTGCTGCATCCCCTGGGTCAGCAGCTGCTGGTTCTGACTGTAGCGATGATGGCGGGCGGCCGGGCCGCCTTCGAGCTCGAGTTCCCGGAGCGCCTGGTCGAAGGCGCGCACGACATGGGTCGGGGAGGTGAAGCGCCACTTGCCCCCGCCCGCTTCCATCGTCGCCCATTGATCGTACAGATCCAGGGAAAGGGAACGGGCTTGGCCATCGCAGCGCTCCAGCTCCCCGGTTCGGGCGATGACGAAGCCGAAGCCGGGCACGCCCTGGATGCACTTGTTGGCGCTGCTGATCAGGTAATCGATCCCCAGCGCATGCACGTCCAGCGGGATGCCGCCGAAGGAGCTCATCGCGTCGACGATGAGCACTTTGCCGCGCTGCTTGACCGCTGCGGCAGTTTCGGCAACCGGGTTCAGCATCCCGGTTGTGGTTTCGCAGTGCACGACGGCGACATGGGTAATGTCGGGCTCGTCCCGCAGTCGCTGCTCCACCGCTTGCGGCGAAACGGGCGATGTTTCGCCGAAATCCAGCACAGAGAGCGCGATGCCGTACACGCGCGCGATCTGTGCGATGCGGTTCCCGTAAGCGCCGTTGGTCAGCACCAGCAACTTGCCGTCCCGCGGGACGGCCGTGCCGATGACCGACTCGACGCTGAAGGTGCCGCTGCCTTGCATGAGCACCGCCGTATACCCCTCCGGGGTATCGGTGGCGAGTCGCACAAGGCGCGCGCGGATGCTCTGCACGAGGCCGTTGTAGTCGCTGTCCCACGTGCACCAGTCCCGAAGCATCGCTTCCTTGACGGTGCTTGATGTGGTCAGCGGTCCCGGGGTGAGCAACAGGTAAGGTCGGGGCGGAGTTACATTAGCGTCAAGGATGCTAGCCTCATCGGCGATCTCCGAATGATCGGTGAGATCCGGAATACTGCGCCTTAAGGCAGACTTGTGCATATCATTTGTTTCAATTCCAGTTCTGTCCGTCATGGCCGTTCTCCTCTCACCAGGCGATCGTTAATCTGACGGATGACAAGATCCAACTCCCCAATCTCTTCAATTACGTAATGGGCTCCTGCCGAGATCAAACGCTCTTTGGCGGCAGCTTTGCGCCTAGCTAACTCGTCGGAACCACATGCCGATACCTCTGCTTCCGTCATGCCGAGCTCGCTGCTTCCAAGAATAACACCGACGGTCCAACACCCGGCATTCACGCCTTCTTCCATGTCGCTGACCGTATCCCCCGCTTTCACGATGGCTGCCATCGGATAGACGCCAAGCAACTCGGCGTTACGATAAATCATCCATGGATATGGCCTGCCCGCCGCCGCCTCATTCGGTGTAACCAGTGCATCAGGCGCGTACCCTTGCGCTTTCGCCGCTGGAGCTACGATATCCATCATCGCCCGGGTGTAACCTGTTGTGGAGCCGATGGAAATGCCTTGTTCGCGTAACCGCGCGGCGAGTTCCTGCGCTCCGGGAATCGGTGTGGCATAATCTTTGAGAATCCCGAAAAGCATCGGCTCAAAATCCGCATAAATCGCGTCGATATCCTCTTCGGAAGGCAATCGGCCATACTTCTGCTCCCACAGCGCCGCAATGCGTTCCATCCGGCACATCGCCTGAATATGATCCCGCTTCAACATGCCCATGGGCTGTCTTGCTTCCTCCACTGTCACTTCAACGCCTCTGCGGGCGAACACGTCAACAAATACATTCAATGGTGCGAAACAGCCGTAATCGACCATCGTGCCCGCCCAATCCAGCATAACGGCTTTAATCATCTTATATCTCTCCCAACCCTAGTCTTCTCGTGATTGCCAAGCTTGTGTTCTTTTCTTCAGTTGATAGGTCGCTCCCTCATACAGCAAGCGTACCAAGATGTTCGCCATAACAATTAGTACGGACATGGCTGCTGCCGGAGCCACATCCCCCGCATCATCCATATTGACGACCGAGACGGAAGCTAATTTCAGGTCTGCCCCGTACAGGAACATGACAGCGGAGACGGTAACCATGGAGTTAATGAAGAAGTACATCGCCATTTCCAGCACGGCTGGCAAACACATCGGAATCGTGACACGCAGTAAAGTTCGGTACATGGGTACACCCATAGAATCGGATACCATCTCGAACTCCCGATCCAGCTTCTTCAAGGCGCCGGTTGCTGTAATAAAGGCCACAGAATAGAAGTGGGCCAGATTCGCCAGCACGAGAATCCAGATCGTTCCGTACATGCCGTGCAACGGATTATTCCCGTTGTTAAAAAAGAAAATATATGAAAGTCCGATCACCATACCCGGCAGCGCCAGAGGCAGAATGGAGAGGAAATATCCGGTCTGCCGAAGCATGGGAAATGCTTTGGTTTTCTCAATAAGATAGGCCCCCAGGAACGTAACCACAGTTCCGATGACCGCTGTCCAGGCCGACATCTTCAAGCTCGTCCAGAATGGTTTTAGACCCTCTCCCGCCACTTTACTGAAGTCGTAATGCTGGAGAGAGAAGGAAAGATTATACGGCCAGATCTTAATAACGGACGCGGCAAATACCGTAAGGATGAGCATGGCAACAGCTGTGGAAATCAGCAGACAATATGCAAGGAACAGTCCATCCCTTATGCGGTTCGGTTCAATTCGATAAGGCACCGCTCTCGCGCTGATGGAGTTGTTCTGCTTGCGTGTCACGATGCGATCCACCACAAACGCCAGTACCGCGGGGATAATGAGGATCATGCCGACCGTTGCGCCCATACCCATATTTTGCTGGCCAATAACTTGTTTGTAGATATCGGTTGCTAGTACATTATAAGATCCGCCCACGACTTTCGGAGCGCCGAAATCGGTGAAGGCCAGAGTGAAACAGACGAAAACGGAAGAGATGATCCCGTATTTCACATCGGGAATCGTTACGGTCAGGAACGTCCTCCACTTGCTTGCTCCCATCGTCTTCGCCGCTTCATACAGATTGTAGTCCGCAAAGGCGAGCGATACGGCCATAATTAAATAAGCCTGAGGGAACGTATACAACACTTCTGACAAAATAATGCCGACCGGACCATACAGTTCAATGTCCCAATGAAGCGGAATCGCCCCGAAAAAACCTGTCGTAATGAGACCTTGATTGCCGAACAGATAGGTTAGTCCAATCCCGTGCATCATGGTCGGCGCGAACAACGGCAGCAAGGCAACGGTCTTGAACACCATTTTGCCCCGAATGTTCGTACGCGTCAGCGCGTAGGCGAACCCGAAAGCTAAAGTGACCGCAATCATCGATGAGATAACCGAAATGTATAGCGTATTTTGTAATGATTGCAGTAATGCGGGCGTGGAGAAATAGTGTACAAAGTTGTTTAAACCCACGTAATTTCCCTTACTATCCGTAAACGCTTTGCTGAACAGGGAGAACAACGGGAACAGAATGGCGATGCATAAGCCTGCCATCATGAGCAGGATTGCGACCTGCGAGCCATTGAACCTTCTATAGGAATTCGCCGCTTTCATACGACCACCTCAGTCTGAATCTGAGGGATCGGCCCGAACCGAATGATATGCTCTTGAGGCAGCCGGAAGTAAACGCGGCGGTTACGTTCAAGCCCAAGTTGTTTAATGGTTGTGGTGTTCACATCCGTGATGATGCCGTTGTCTGCGTAAAAACCCTCTGTAGTCAGCGGCCTTAAGGTGATCCGATAGAATGCGCCGCGAAATTCCATGTTCTCAATGAAAGCTTCCTGACTTCCCTGCTCCGGCTTCAAATGAATGCGGATATGCTCAGGGCGAATGGCCATACTGTCCGATGATTGTAAAACTCCTGCCCGCGGCGCTTGGCCTCGATGCTCTTCAATAAAATTAACCGCGCCGATGAAATCGGCGACAAACCGGCTGTTCGGCCGTTCATACACTTCCTCGGGTGTACCGATTTGAATCACTTGCGCGTTATTCATGACGACAATGGTGTCCGCCATGGTCAATGCTTCCTCTTGATCGTGCGTCACCATAATGGTTGTCATGCCCAGTTGCTCGTGCAGCCGGCGAATTTCCTGACGCAGCTTCTGCCTCACCTTGGCGTCAAGCGCCGAAAGAGGTTCGTCGAGCAACAGAAAGTCAGGGGACAACGCTACCGCTCTGGCTAAAGCCACACGTTGTTGCTGTCCGCCGGACAACTGGGAAGGATACTTCTGCATCGCGGACTCGAGGTCAACCATGGCAAGCACTTCCTTGACTTTGTCTTGAATCTGACCCTTGGACATCTTCTTCTCTTTCAGACCGTAGGCGACGTTCTGTGCAACCGTTAAATTCGGAAACAAGGCGTACGATTGAAACATCATGCCCGCGTTCCGTTTAGCGGGAGGCAAGGACGTAATGTCCTTGCCTGCTACCGTAACGCGCCCGCCTTCCGGCACTTCCAATCCGGCTATAATTCGGAGCAAAGTCGTTTTGCCGCAACCGCTCGGGCCCAGCAAGCATACGAACTCATTCTTCGGGATCTCGATGTGTATAGGCTCCAGGGCTGTGAACGATCCGAATGACTTGCGGATACCTTCGATGGATAAATAGGTATGAGGCATAGAGCAATGTTCCTCCTTCAACATCGGGCTAATGGTTATTCTTTAGGCTCGCTTTTCGCGTCGTATCGCTTCGTCCATTCCGCGAGTGTAGCTTCACGTGTTTCAGCGGCTTTGTTCAGATCGTTCTTGATCAATTGGCTGACCGGGTCCGCCGTGTACCCTTCTGGGATGGCTGCGGACTCATTTTTGATTGAAATGATGGCGTAGTTTTCGTTATATTTCTTCATAGGCTCTGCGGAAATGGCCCAATCCAGGAACGCTTTGGCTTCAGGCTTGATATTCTCTTTCTTCATCAACGCATTCGCCTCTACGTCCCATCCGGAACCTTCTGTCGGGAACACAACCTCCAGCGGAGCGCCCTTCTGTTTCTCTTGAATGGAACGATATCCGAAGGAAATGCCGATTGGATATTCACCGGTGCCCGCAAGTTTAGCCGGCTTGGATCCGGAATGCGTGTAGCTTGCCATGTTCTCGTTCAGCTTGTCCATGTACTTCCAGGCTTCTTCTTCACCCATCAACTGCAACAATCCTGATACGGTCAGAAAACCGGTTCCGGAGGAAGCGGGGTTCGGCATCACGATCATGCCTTTGTATTCCGGTTTAATCAGGTCTGCATATGATTTAGGAACCGCGACGCCCTTCTTCTCAAGTTCAACTGTATTTACAGCGAAGGCGGTCTCCCACGCATCGATTCCGACCCAGTGTGCAGGCTCTTTGTTATCTTTAAATTCAGGCAGTACTTTCTCTACACCTTTGGGAGAGTAACCTTCCAACATGCCGTTCTGGTCGAGTACAAGTAAACTTGTTGCGGCCGTGCCCCAAACTACGTCGGCTACCGGGTTATCTTTCTCTGCCAATAGCTTCGCTGTGATAATGCCAGTGGAGTCACGAACAATGTTCACTTTTACATCCGGGTAGGCCGTCTTATAAGATTCCAGGTAAGCTTGAATCTGATCATCTTCCAGTGCGGTGTAGACCGTAATCTCCTTGTTCTCGGCAACCGCTGTTTCAGTCGCAGGCTTAGCCCCGTTCGATTCCTTTGTTGCGTTTGTGTTGTTGCCGTTACCGCAAGCAGCCAACATTGAAATGATCCCCACCATCATTACTGCAGTACTCAACCACTTCTTCATGATTTCTCTTCTCCTCCAATGGTTTACCACGAATTTGCGCCCTCTTTCGAAGACAATTTCAGTATAAATAGGTTTTGTTAAAACAATATCAATTACATGTAAAGAAATTGTTTTTATTTGTTTTTAGTTGTTTTTCATTGTGAAAGCTTCGTCTAATATCGATAGAGCAACCTGAAGCTGCCCTTTCGAAGTAATTAACGGCGGATAGAGCGACAGTACATTTCCCTGGGACACTTTAAAGCTAAGTCCGCGTTCCAGACAGTGATACAAGATCTTCTCCGCTTCGTCGACCGCCTTCTCTTTCGTCACCCGGTTCGTCACCAGTTCGATGCCGGCCAACATGCCGATCAGACGGATGTCGCCGATAAGGTTGTGTTTGTGTTGAAGTTGTAGGAGTTCCTTCCGTAGATAGGTTTCCATCTCGAGTACATGTTGAAGAAGTTGGTTCTCCTCGATATAGCGAATGGTAGCAAGGGCTGCAACGGCACCTAAGGGTGATTTTTCATGTGTATAATGACCGAGTGATGTGTATCCCGCAATATCCAAATGTTCCTTTACTATGAGCGCGGCCAGGGGCATAACACCCCCGCCCAAACCTTTCCCGATGACGACCATGTCCGGTTCAACACCATAATGCTCGAATGCGAACATTGTGCCTGTGCGTCCAAGAGCAATGGCGGTTTCGTCCAGAATGAGCAATGCGCCATGCCTGTCGCACAACGCCCGCACCTTCTTGTAGTAGTCCATAGGAGGAATTTGTACATCCGTGTTCCTAACCGTTTCAATGATCACCGCGCCGATTTCTCCCGCTTCTTTCTCCAGCACATATTGGAGGTATCGCAAGGAAAGCTCTTCATCATTGTCTTGTCCAAAAGAAGACCGATAGGAATTGAACGGCGGCACATGTTCCGATCCCGGCATAAGCGGACCCAGCCCGCTGCGGAAAAGGGCTTCACCGCCGACCGATAAAGCGTCCAGGGACGCGCCGTGAAAGGCGTCCCACATGGACAGCGTCTTATGCTTGCCCGTGACCAGGCGAGCCAACTTCAAGGCCATGCCGATGGCTGAAGTTGCTCCGGGTGCAAACAGCACTTTGTTCAGGGAACCCGGGGCAAGTTCGGCCAGTTTGCGCGCGAGCTCGATGGACGGTCTATTGGTGAATCTGCGCGGTGAAAACGGCAGAATGTCCAGTTGCTCTTTAACAGCTTCTATCACATAAGGATTGCGGTAACCCACTTGATGAACGTTATTGCCGTGAAAGTCCATGTATCTTTTACCATCCACATCTTGAATATAGATGCCTTCACATGACTCCAGAACCTGCAAACATGGCGTGGATAAGGATTGATGGAGAAAGTAGCGCTCGTCATCGTCTAAAAGTCGGCGCGCCGCATCACTTTGACGCGCCCTCCATTGATCTCTGCTTGCGGAAAAGTTAATATCCCCTTCACCTTTAAGCGGAGGGTACAAGAATTGTGTCAATTGAATAATCTCCTTCAGCAACAGGTTTGGTTTCCTTGTTACTTTAAAGCGAGATTGTCATGTCAGTATTAATGCAACGTAAAGTCAATGTATTGTTTTGCGTTTAGTTGGTATTTGTTTGTTTTTTTATGCATAATAAAAACCCTTACCACATGAATGCAGTAAGGGTCCGGGTTAATATAAAGTTATGCTTGATCCAACAGCATATAAAGATTGTGTAACGCTTTAATACTTTCCGCTCTGGTTGCAGTTCCTTGAGGATTGAAGTTATTGTTCCCCTGCCCCTGCAGCAGATTCAGTTCCTTGGTCGCCGCAATGGCTTCTTTGGCCCACGCTGGCGTTTGAGAAATGTCATTAAATTCGCTTTTTGCAGAAGGGGAAACTTTAACTGTGGCTGCGTACTCGTAAGCCTTTATCAGCATTAAAGCCATCTCTTGACGAGTCAAAAACGCGTCCGGGCTAAATTGATTAACCCCGGTGCCTGTAACAATACCCGCATGAGCCGCCGCTTTCACTTCATCCGCATACCAAACGTTTCCAGGCACATCCGTGAAGGAAAGGGCTGAGTCTGCCTTAATCCCCAACATGCGCACTACTAATGCGGCGAACTCCGCACGGGTTGTCTTCCGCTTCGGTGCGAACTGATCGGACCCAACGCCTTTGGCAATATGCTTGGATGACATGATGGCAACAGCATGCCCTCCCCAATGATCAGAAGGTAAATCAGCGTATTCCGCAGCATATTCCACAACTCCGTACTTACTGAAGTGATGAACGGATGCTGTCAGCTTACCGTCTCTCAGCTTACCTCCTACATACTCGATAGTTCCGTTATCCGCAAAATAATACATACCCGCCAGATCGGTTTTTCCTTCCGAATTTACCAGAAGTGTAATCTCTATCGGCGTTTTAAATTCTGTTAATGCTTTCTTAGTACCATCTGCGGTAATAATCGATAACGAGAAATCCAGAATATCCCCAGCAAGTTTCAATTTGGCTGAAGTTTGTTGTTCTGCCCGAATCATCATTTGCTGCACTTCGGAACGATCGACAACATCCATATCCAGTGTTATTTTCGCAGAAGCAAGCTGATCAGCAGGGATAAGTTTGAGTAATTCTTTCAAAACATCTGCCGGCACACTTAAGGAATACTGATCATGCTTAATGATTAAAGGTAAATCGTTGAGCAGGTCCAAGCTATTACCGGGGAGAATAAGTTTTCGTATTTCTTTCGTAAGTTCAAGAACGTATGCCTGTCCTTGCCTCGAGTTCTTTAACATTTCGCCGTTTACTTCCCGAATCTCCCGATTTGGAATGACCGGAGGAACAACCGGCTCAGGACCTGGATCCGGGTTCGAATCCGGGTCCGGTTTCGGATTTGGGTCCGGTTTCGGATCCGGTTCGGAAGGTTTCGCCTTAACCTCAATACTCATAGAAGTCCTAAATCCACCATACACGGCGGAGATCACAGATGTTCCTTCGCCAACAGCCAGGATATTCCCGGACTCGTTAACTGTGGCTACGCTTGAGTCACTGCTGGTATATAAGGCTCCGTTATTTACAACAGCGGTTGTGCCGTTGGAATATACACTTTCCAACACAGTGGGTGCAGATTCTCCAATGACATATGAAGCTTTACCGGTCAACGATAATCCGGTAACTTCGGGTGTTACCGAAGGCCCCGGCTCCACGGTAATAAGGCTGTCCGCGTACACATTATGGACGACACTGGCGGCTCTCACCACCGCATTTCCCTCTGCGATTGCAAGCACTGTTCCGTCAGGTTGAACGGAAACTACGGAACCCGTGCTGCCTGCGGCAGGTTGTGAACTGTATACCGACCATGTCACGCTTTGATCAGCGCTATCCGGAGATACCGTCGCTTGAAGCTTCGTTTGCTCTCCCGCCTTTAGCTTAACCTCTGGCTTGTCCAACCGGATCGACTCCGATTCTTCTTGTTTCCCGAGCGTAAACGAGTCAACGACCCGTCCGCCAACCGTCTTCGTGATAAATGTAAGAGTATTTTTAGTGATTTCAATAGACGCGTACATTTGCGTTAATTCCGCATCCGTAACCTTTTGCCATGGACGCTCCGTCAATGAATAGAATTTCGGTCCTGTTGATCCGGCCACAACATAATTTGTGCCTTGTCCGTCCGGAACGATTTTGCCGCCTTTCATCGGATGGGTACGTAAGTAAATATGATCATGTCCGTTCAGAACCAGATCGACTCCGTTCGCTTCCAACACAGGCGCCCATAGGTTCCGCACATCTAACGTATCATAAATACTGCCGTAAGGACCTCTGTGGAACATAGCAATTGTCCATTTGGATTTTGACTGCGCCAGATCCTTCTCCAGCCACTCTTTCTGTGCTTCATAGTCCCGTTCGCTGTTAAGCACGACAAAATGCGCATTTTTATAATTAAACGAGAAGTTCGTGCCCTTCAGATTCTCTAATCCATTGCCTGCCTGATTAAAATGAGCGTTAAAATCACTGTTACCGGTTTTATCCGAATATTCGTGATTACCAATCACCGATACCAATGTGGTTTTGAGCAACTGTTCCTGAGCGGTGCTGTACCACATGTTCCATTCATTCTCCAAGTAGCCTTTATCCACCATGTCTCCGGCATGCATGACGAACTGAGCATCGGGATGTTCGTCCATCGCCTTTTGGACCGTATTTCCCCAAAGCTGATATCCCTTTAAATCACTGGCCTGGGAGTCCGCAAAATAGAGAAACTTCATCGCGCCCTCACTGTTGCTTGCTGTTGAGAATTTACCTTGGGCGCTGTAGTTCCCTTTGCCGTCCCCAACCCGATACACATAAGAAGTACCCTGCTTCAGTTTGTTTGCTTCCGCTTTATGAACCCGCACCGTTCCCAGGTCAAGCGTGTTATACAACGAAGTATTTCCTGTATACTTCTCGACGTTGGAAGCGTTAAAATCGGTGAATTTCTTCTCTTCCACAAGTTCAACAACCGTCTCTTCCGTCAACGGGTGGGTATGCCATATGAATTTTCTTGAAGTTGCCGCGTCGTCACCCATACCCACACTGATATTATGAGGGACCGCGCTGCCGGCCAGCTTGAACACTTTGAACGGCATGACTGCGCTGTATTGATTGTTTTTCTTAGCTTGAAGTTGATATTCTTTGACTGTCTGTGTCAATGTCGATGTCATGAGCTTCCCTTGCGCATCTGTAACGCCTATGCTGGCTCCGTCTGCTAATATAGCAGCTCCCTGCACAGGAAGTCCTTGCTCATCTTTTACAGAGATGGATGTGAAAAAGCCCTGCGCCACCCCATTAGGATCCCATTCCAACTGCAGATGCTGTCTGATTTCGGATGAAATCGGAAGTCCAAAGAAAGGAAATGCGGTATCTCCTGTATCCGTGAACTGAATGATTCCTTTCACGAATCGGAACAGGTTGGCATCCTTCGCCGTTGGTTTCACCTTATATTGAATACTGATAAACTCATCGGTATCGTTTAAATCCGTAAGATGAATATTGTTCATGTTCAATTGAACCGTTCCATAGGTTGAATTAATGACGGAAGAGACGTTAGCCCCGCTTAGTTTAGCTCCGTGCACAATGTGCACATCTTCTATTTTTGAAGGATCGAAGCCCCATTCCACTTGAGCATTCCTTATGCTTTTTACTTTCTCCGCTGTAACTTGTAATGCGTAAATATGACCGGAATACACGGTTGGCGGCGTCGTAAAACTCAGTTTAGCCGAGTCCGTATCCACTTGAAAGGTCCATTCTTTCGTTGTTTGGTTACCTGACAAGTCTTTCACTTGAACCTTCACTTGATGTACGCCGTCCGCCAGCGGAACATTAGGTGTGTAATGAATCTTTCCTTCCGGCGGGTACAGCGCATGAGGAACCAGACTGCCGTCCACGTACATACGTATTTTGTCCGGATCAATTAGTGTCGTCCCAGGATGTGTAGCTTGATTGTATCCGTAATCTTCACCGTAAGCCGTAATCACAGGTGTTGAATCCGCTGTAATACCGCTTTGTGCAGGACTTATTTTCTTGATTATCGGCGGATCCATATCATCCTTGGCCGGACCGTACAGCGCGCGAATATTATCCACGTAGATGGCGCCGGCATCCTTCTTGGCTGCCTGAGTTTCCATATATCTCACCGGCATATCCATCGTCAGCGGCAATGCTCGCCCTTTCGGAACCGCAGCCTCCATGTACTTCCACCCTTTGAAATCCACGCCGATCGTCTGATCTACAAAATCTAACCCGATTGCTCCTTTCGGGTCGCGCAATTGAGCCCGTAGCCAGTGCTTGTTACCGTCGCCATAAACCCACATACTGATTTTCTCAGGGTACCCGGGAATTTGTATATAATTGGCCGCATTCTTGGCTTGCAGGTAAGCACCGGACGTGCCGGGTTTGCCCGTAAAATCATAGGCCAGCTTTAACGCTTTGTTGCCGAAACGAACGAACTCTTCCTCGGACTCGAGGCTAACCGTCGTGGTATTATATTGCGCTCCTGCCGAAGGATAGTAGCGATCCAGGTTTGTTTCAAAGTCCTCCAATATAACCGGCGGCAATCCCACGTTTACATTCAGGGAGGCTTCAATCCCTTTGTATTTCACAATAATCTTACCGGTTTTTTCGGTTTCCGTTGTAGCGGTGAAAACACCGTCAGCGGTAATGGTCCCGATCGGTCCTTCCACGCTCCATTCCATTTGATTGTTGGCTGCTTGAATAACTTGCCCGTTACGAAGCGCGATAACGTTTATTTTCTCCGAAGATCCGGAACCCAGCGTTTTTTCCGCATCCGCAAACTTGAGCTCCGTTAACTGATTTACAACTTCCACATTACCTATGCCTGTCAATCCATCCGCCGCGACATTAATTTCGCTTACACCCGGCACCATGCCCGCTGTAAATTGTCCGGCGTTATCGATGGCGCCTATGGACGGATTTACCGTCCAAACGGGAGTCCCTGTAAAGGAAGCCGGATGTCCTTGCGCATCGATACCCGCTGTACTAAAGGTAAACGATGAGCCCGTCAGTACCCGCTCTGTACTCGGCTTCACCACTAATCTGGACGCGGGGCCTTCGGGCGCCCGATTCACAAGCAATATGCCATTCGCTGTCTTGCGCTCGCTGCCGTCGGAAGGTCGGTTCAACACTTTACGCGCAGTCTCTCCCGGTAAGCGCGCAACGAACGTAGAGGAACCGCCGCCGTCCAGATTCAGCGCGTTGACTACGCCCATATCTTTCATCAACTGTCCGACTTCCTGCAGTTGCATGCCTTCACTGACTCCCGGCTGTCTGCCGTCCATCTCAAGCATGACAACGGATCCGTCCGCTTTAGTCCCGATGGCGGTTCTCGGTGCGAGGGAGGTATCCCCTTGAGGAATGACATTGCCGTCTTGTACAAGCAGTACATTACCCCCGATCGACATGGTAACATTCTGCCAAGCTTGTTCTAATTGAAAGCTGGCGGTCACTTCATCACCCGCCTGTAACCCGTTCAATACGGACCGCTTCGTGCCCGATGCGGACAGCACGACCTGGCCTGGAGCCAACATCGTGTTGCCTTTATTCTTATGTACCTCTTTGACGCGGAGCGTCATCGTACTTCCGGTTTTCAGTTCACCGGAAACGATGTCCAATACCACTTCATCGCCGAGGTCGTTCGTTGTTGTAGAAGTATGAAAATCTGAAGAATACAGGATGAGTGCGTCTGTGCTTCTTAACCGGTTAATGTGCGAAATAGGCGTCGTGGTTCCTTGAATCGTAACCGTACGGGCCAGTTCCGGACTGGGTCCATACAGCGTTGAACCGTCCGGCTTGATGCCGAAGGCGAACCAGTTCGAAGGCGGACTTGTCAGGATCTTGCCTCCGCCCATGAACAAACCGAGCGGAACGCCTGTCGATAAATCATAGAAATCCCCATTGACGGCAGCAATGACCCGGTTGCCCGTCTTGTCGGCATCCGAGGCCATCTTGGTAACGCCTTGCATACCGTAAACCTTGCCGTCTGTCATTCCCGGCTCTAACGCGAGCGCTGGGTTGTTTGCCGGGTTAAATTCCACCGCGTGAACTTTTTGCGGTCCCCTGGACATTTGTAAATCATAGTTCGTATACGTGGCTCCCGGTGCAAGCTCCATGCTGCGTTCGTCCAATACTTGACCTATCGCAGTCGTTTGAGCTGCCGCCAGGGCTTGTCCCATAGGTAAAATGACGGTTAAAACCATGATAAAACTTAATAATGCGCTCAATCGTTTTCTGTACCCTGTTGTACTCATGTTTGTCCTCCTAAGCTGAATGAATTCGAGGACAAGTATAAACGTCATTTGTTAACTAAAGTGGCTTAAAACTTTAATGATATGTAAAGACGAAAGGTAAGCGGTTGCCGAATCCACAAAAGTCCATTGTCCGGTTTGACCCACTCCAATTTTCACCCTTGTACATACCATGGTTAAAACTGTTCCTGAAGGTGCAGCAACTGTGATGGAGACGGAGATGATCGCTTGAAGATTGATGTGTTTATACCTGCAATTGAGAAAGACCTGGGCACCCTGCCCTATGTTATAGACAGTTTGCGTAAATACGTGCGGCACCCCCTCGGCACCATTTACATTGTTTCGCCTGAAAGTTCCAAGATCCGCCGTATGTGCGCGCGTAAAAGCTGCAATTTCGTCCATGAAGGCACCGTGCTGCCCATTTCCAAAAAAGATATCCACTACCGCTCCGCCCGCTGGGATCGTTCCGGCTGGTTACTGCAGCAGTTATTAAAGCTGAGCGGCGACCGGGTGTGCACCGCAAGCCATTACCTGGTTATTGATGCGGACACGATCTTGATCCGTCCCCATACGTTTAAATCGGACGGTAAGACTGTGTTCTACTACCGCAAGTGGAGCCAGCCCGAATATTTCCGCACACATCGCAAATTAATGGGAACTTCCGCTAAAGCGCCTCATTCTTTTGTAGCGCATTACATGCTGTTTGAACGCGCCAAGGTGGCAGCTTTGAAGAAACGAATCGAAGCCAGGCACGGCATGCCTTGGTATCGCGCCATCCTGCGCAGCATTGACCGTACACAGCAATTCGGTTTTTCGGAATTCGAAACCTACGGCAACGTATTTCACGCTCAGGATCCGGGGGGGATCCGATTTCGCAAGTGTCTGAACCTGAGTCTGCACCGCAGCGTCGCCTCCCTGACAGCGTCTCAAAAGAAAGCTTATGCCGGCAAATATCGTTCACTTTCCTTTCATAAACGCAAAGGTTACAGCATCGCGCGCAAAGGTTAGCAAGTCTTAACCGCAAATCCAGGAGGTGTTGAAGTGAGAGTTGTGTTACTGTGCGGAGGTTCGGGCAAGCGATTATGGCCTCTGTCGAATGATGTCCGGTCCAAAATATACCTAAAACAACTCACTGCTCCCGACGGTCAACCGGAATCCATGATTCAACGGGTATGCCGTCAGTTGGAGGCGTCGGGCTTGCTCAGCTCGACGATCATTGTCACGCATGCGTCCCAGGTTGAAATTACCCGCAATCATATCGGGTATTCGGTTCCGATTCTGGCCGAACCGATGAAGAAAGGGACCTTCACGGCGGTTGCCCTTGTGGCTGCCTTCATCCATGCTCAGTTGGGACTTCGTTCCGATGAGGTTCTGATCGTGTTGCCGGCGGATGTATTCGCGGAGGACGGCTATTTCATTGCTTTATCGAAGTTGCCTAAAGTTCTGGATGCAACAAAAGCCGATTTGGCTTTCTTGGGCACCGTGCCTTCGCAACCTTCGGAGCAGTTTGGGTACATCGTGCCGAAGGTGGGCAGCGATATTCGGAGCGGGGATGTGCTACAGGTAGACCGGTTTGTGGAAAAACCTGAAGAAGAGCACGCCATGGGTTTAGTTCGGCAAGGAGCGTTGTGGAATTGCGGCGTATTCGCTTTCCAATTGGGATTCATGCTGGATAAGATGAAAGCCGCCGGTTTTCCTTGGAAGTTTGAAGATATGCTCTTGCAATATCCTGGACTGACGGAGCTTAGCTTCGACAAGGAGATTGCCGAGAAATCGGGTAATGCCGTCGTTGTTCCCTATTGCGGCGCATGGACGGACTTGGGGCAGTGGGGGACGTTAACGGAGCTGTTTGACCGACAAGTATCCGGCTTTGGAACCGTGTCGCCCGACAGCGTTAACACCCATCTGGTTAATGAGCTGTCTGTGCCTGTGCATGTTATCAATATCAGCAACGCGATTATCGCCGCGGGTCCTGACGGCATCCTTGTTGCCGATAAGGAAAGCAGCGCCCGCATAAAAGAGGAACTTCTGCGTGCTCCGTTGCCTGTTGCGATGTATGAGGAGTGGAGCTGGGGTGAGTCCACAGTGTTGGATTTCACGCTGACCGGCAGCCTGGAAACGATCACTCGCAAGCTAAACGTTCGTCCCGGGGAAGTGATTGGAAAACAAGTTTATGCGACAAGCGATCTCGTTTGGGTGGTGCTGACAGGACGCGGGGAAGTCAGTTCAGGGAAGCTTATACGCGAATTGGCACCGGGTGAAAGCGTACAGATCCCGCGAGGTGTTGACCACAGCATTCGCGTTGTCGGGAATGAGGAATTGATGCTTCTGGAAGTAAGGACAGGTCAGGTGCTGGGGAAGAGCGGTAAAGTTTAAAGTTGATAATGGAAACAGCCCTCCCGAGAATCCCAGGGAGGGCTGTTTGCTGAACTCGCTTATTCTACGGCTTGCAAACGCCAAACCGCGCTTTGGTAATCACCATGCAGCTCCGGCAATACCAAGCCCGCATACATCAGCACATCGCCGCCGTACACCTGACCTGTTTCAGCCACCTTGTAGCTGTGGTTCGGATCTAAGCCCTTGAAACGCAGCCGGCGAATGGCATCATTCGGCTCCGCCAGCACGCGGAAGTATGCCGCGAACACATCGCGCTGATCTTCGGAGACGAACATCCAGGCCGTCTCATTGCCTTCAAACGGACTGAGCAATCGGTAGAAATCGCCTTGCTGTACCAGCGACCGCACTTCCTTGTAGAATGCGACCTGCGCCTTCACGGTACTTTTCTCTTCTTCCGTAAATTGCGTTAAATCCAGCTCATAACCGAAGTTGCCGGACATGGCCACATTGCCTCGCATATCGAGGGATGTCATGCGGTGAACCTGATGATTAGGAACCGCGGAGACGTGGGAGCCCATGGAGCTGATCGGGTACACCATGCTTGTACCGTACTGAATTTTCAGACGGCTGATCGCATCGGTGTTATCGCTCGTCCAGGTTTGCGGCATGTAATACAACATCCCCGGATCGAACCGGCCTCCCCCGCCGGAACAGCTTTCGAACAGGATATGCGGGAATTTCGTCGTGATTTCCTCCAATACGCGGTACAATCCAAGCATATAACGGTGCGCGGTCTCGCGTTGACGTTGCGCAGGGAGCAATGCCGAGCCAATCTCCGTCATATTGCGGTTCATATCCCACTTCACGTAAGTTATAGGAGCGCTGGATAGTACATCTGACAGTGACTTGATGATATAGTCACACACATCCTTACGCGAGAAATCAAGGATGAGCTGTTGGCGTCCTTCGGTTCTGCGGCGTCCCGGTACGTGCAGGCACCAGTCGGGATGAGCCCGGTACAGGTCACTGTCGGGTGAAACCATTTCCGGCTCGAACCACAAGCCGAACTGCATCTCCATGTCTCGCACCCTCTTGACGAGATCCTCCAACCCGTTCGGGAGTTTCTTGCGGTCGACGATCCAATCTCCCAGGGAGCTGTTGTCTGAGTCACGCTTGCCGAACCAGCCGTCATCGAGAACAAATAACTCAATGCCCAGCTCTTTGCCGGCTTTGGCGATATCTTCGATCTTCTCAGCATTGAAGTTAAAGTAAGTCGCTTCCCAGTTGTTGACCAGCACCGGACGCACTTCATCGCGGTACAGTCCACGGCAAAGACGGGTACGGTAAAGCTTATGGAAACGGCGCGACATGCCTCCGAGTCCTTCCGGCGAATACACCAACACCGCCTCCGGCGTTTGGAACGATTGCCCCGGCTCGAGCAGCCAGGAGAAATCAAACGGGTTAATTCCCATGGATACGCGGGCTGTATCGTAAGCGTCCACTTCCACGCTTGCAAGGAAATTTCCGCTGTACACTAAACTGAATCCGTATACATCTCCCTGCTCTTCTCCCGCGTCCTTGCTCATTAGAGCCAAGAAGGGGTTGTGTTGGTGCGAGCTGGAGCCGCGGCGGCTTTCAATGGATTGCGTACCGACCGTGAGCGGACGCTTTGCGACATTGCGTTCCTTGGCCCATGCTCCCGCCAAGTGCAGCAGGTCAAAGTCTTTATGCGGGAAATCCACGTTGGCGCTAAGCGCGCGTTGCAATTCTAGATTGTCCGTACCTTCGTTGACGAAGCGGACCGAGCGCGTAATCGCGTCCAACTCGCTGAACACCGTATAGGAAAGAATAACTTTGAGTCCGGTCAGCTTGTCCAGCGTTGTAATTTCCAACGTTTCCGCTTCGCTCTCATCCTCCACGTAAGTTGCGGGAAGTACCTCCAGCTCCGGTTTACCGGCTGAAACCGTATGCGAAACATACAGTAACTCCGTAATGGTAGTGCCGTTGGCCAACTTTACGCCGTAGGCCGGTTGACGGAAATCCGACGTACCGTATACCGGATATTCCTGCGGCAGCGTGTCCAGCGTCATCAGTTTGGACTTATCGGGCGTGGGATGGAAAGAACAGCGCTGGGCGTAAGTCAGAAGCTGTTCCGGTTGGAAGGCTTGCAGTCGTCGGCCCCAATACAGATGCGTCAAGAAGCCCATTTCATGTATTTGCAGAATATAACTGGTGCCGCGCGATTGAAGATGAAACGTCAGTTGTTGTTCATTTATAAGAATACCCATAGGTTGTATATGCCTCCAGTAAACGTTTTACTTAAATCATACACTTTTCCCGACTTTTTGCCTATGGAGCCATAAAGGCTGGATATGGACGGATGTAGTTTTTGTGTGCGATAGTGGGAAGAGACGAACTGAATCCTATGAACTTAAGGAGAAATCAATGTCGAAGGAACTTGAATTGGCGCATACCACGGCTCCGCCCGCCGGGTTGTTTATTTGTGACTATTTTGAGCAAAAAGAAGATTATTTCGCCTATCGTCCGGACGGGACGCGGGATTGGCTGGTCATTGCGACGGTTTCCGGTGAAGGGGTGTTCCGGGTCGGGGAGGAGTCCATTGTGTGCAAAGCCGGTGATCTTGCGTTAATCAAGCCGGGCACCATGCATCATTACACGACCTTTTCAGGGGGCCGGTGGAATTTTTATTGGGCTCACTTTTTGCCTAAAGCGGATTGGCCGCAGTACCTGCTCTGGTCTGAACCACTGAAAGGAATGTTGATGACGCAGATTGATTTAACGGATACGCGGGAGCGAATCTACAGTGCGTTTCGACGAATGATTGAAGACAACCGGCAAGGGGGCAGGTACGGAGAAGCTTTGGCACAGAACAGCTTGCTTGAAGTGCTGATGTTAGCCGCGCGGCAACAAGCCTGGCAGACGGAGAACGGAATGGATCACCGGGTTCAGGACGTGCTCAGGCGGATGGCGGAAAACTTAAAGGACCAGCACCGGGTGACCGCATTGGCCAAAGCCGTGCACTTGTCGCCTTCGAGGCTGTCGCATTTGTTTAAAGAGCAGGTCGGGGATTCCATCATTGAAGTTTTGCTCAAAATGAGGCTGAAACAAGCAGGCCGCCTCCTCCATTACACCGACCGGCAGGTGCAGGAGATTGCGGAGGATGTCGGGTTTGCGAGTCCGTTTTATTTTACGGAACAGTTTACGCGTTTTTATGGGATGAATCCGTCGGAGTATCGAAGGTTGGGGATCGATTAGGAGCTGGGTAACTTGTCTGGGTGTTGCGTGTTTGGCAGGCGCGGTGTGCAGGGTTATCCCTTTCAGTCAGCTCGGCAGCTTACCCAGGAGTTATACTTTGCAAACGCCTAATGCTGGGTTATCCCTTTCAGTCAGCTCGGTAGCTTATCCAGCAGTTGTACTTTGCAAACGCCGAACGCTGGATTATCCCTTTCAGTCAGCTCGGTAGCTTATCCAGGAGTTATACTTTGCAAACGCCGAACGCTGGATTATCCCTTTCAGTCAGCTCGGCAGCTTATCCAGGAGTTATATTTTTCAAACGCCTAATGCTGGGTTATCCCTTTCAGTCAGCTCGGCAGCTTATCCAGCAGTTGTACTTTGCAAACGCCTAATGCTGGATTATCCCTTTCAGTCAGCTCGGCAGCTTATCCAGCTTATCCAGCAGTTGTACTTTGCAAACGCCTAATGCTGGGTTATCCCTTTCAGTCAGCTCGGCAGCTTATCCAGCTGTTGTACTTTGCAAACGCCTAATGCTGGGTTATCCCTTTCAGTCAGCTCGGTGGTTGACGACTGAGTCTGGGGGATAGCCCAGCATTTGGGATTAGCACGAGTTAATGGGATAACCCAGCACTTGAGCTTTCACATACTACCTCGATGCCAATGAACGCGCCACTGAGTCAATGGGATAACCCGGCACTTGAGCGCTCGCATACTTACTGGATACCGATGAACGCGCCACTGAGTCAATGGGATAACCCGGCACTTGAGCGTTCACATACTTACTCGATACCGATGAACGCGCCACTGAGTCAATGGGATAACCCGGCACTTGAGCGTTCACATACTTACTCGATACCGATGAACGCGCCACTGAGTCAATGGGATAACCCGGCACCTGAACGCTCACATACTATCTCGATTCCAATGAACACGCCACTGAGTCAATGGGATAACCCGGCACCTGAACGCTCACATACTTACTCGATACCGATGAACGCTCCACTGAGTTAATGGGATAACCCGGCACTTGAGCGCTCACATACTTACTCGATAGCGATGAACGCGCGCGCCACTGAGTCAATGGGATAACCCAGCACTTGAGCGCTCGCATACTTACTCGATACCGATGAACGCGTCACTGAGTCAATGGGATAACCCCTCATCCCGCCGCCACTGGAAACATCGGTGCAACAACCGCATGCTCCTTCCGCATCGCTTCCACAAACAAAGGCGTAAACACCGGATCCCACTGAACGCCCATCCCTTCTTCCAGAATGGAAATCGCTTTCTCCACCGGCATTCCCCTGCGGTAAGGCCTGTCCGACGTCATGGCGTCAAACGCGTCGGCAATCGCGATAATCCGTCCCAATTGAGGGATGTCACAACCGGCCAAGCCGTCCGGGTATCCTCTTCCGTTATATTGCTCATGATGGGAACGCACTCCCGGCAGAATGACAGCCATGGCTTCCGCGGGCTCAATTTGCTTAAGAATATTTTCGCCTAACACCGGATGAAGCTTAATCAATTCAAACTCGTCGTCTGTCAGTCGACCTTCTTTCAACAGCACGGCGTCTCTTACGCCAATCTTCCCTATATCATGCAACAATGCCGCTTTCCGCAAAATATCCATCTCCGGCTCCGAAAGCCCAGCCAAAGTTCCAATCATGCCGGAGTAACGCGCCACTCTCTCGGAATGGCCAGCCGTGTAAGGGTCTCTCGCATCCAACGCCGCCGCAAGGGTTGTAAAGTAACTTTGGAGCAGTTGGTTGTTCATACCCTCCCGGAACTTGAGCCCGTTCACCATATGGTTAAACCCGGCTACCAACTGGGAGAACTCATCCGTGTAGATGTTACCCGCCTGTGTCTCGAAGTTCCCGTTCCGGACATCGTCCATCGCATTGCGTATACTCTCCATTGGTCCTTGAACATCCCTGGACAACAGCCAAGCGCCCAAAGCGGAAAACCCTACTCCGATGGCCAGTATAAGCGCAGCCCACTTCCAGTAATCCGCCGTATACTCGGAGGGCAGATCGCTTAACCGAACCTGGGAAGCCAGCGAAAACAGAAATACCGGGAACGTGCCGATCAACAATGCGCTTAACTGGAACTTGCTTCGTATAGACACTAACACTTGTCCATCCAGGGCGACATCCACTCCGTATAACAGGATGGCACGTTGACGCAACTCCTTCAACACCGGCCGAATCGCCTGATTATTGAGAAAAAATTCAATCAGCGCATGCATACTGGCAACCAGTACAGCCCCCAACGTCGCAAGCAAAATATAAGTATACGGAAGCATCACCAGCTCAAAGTGGATCGCAGCTGCCAACATGGATGCCGCCGGAATGGACAAACCCAGGAAATGGGGTCCGTAAATACGGCGTACCGCCAGAACCGGAAAGCGATGCGCCTGCACATAAGCCCTTCTCAGTTCCTCCGCTGTTGGCTGCGCAGTAAGATAAGCTTGGCGTATAGGCCGGATATGGCGTGTAAACAACATGAATTCACAACTAAACATGATTAGCAATGAAACAAACAGCAAAAGGAACAAATAGTATGTCTCTCTAACGGATATTTGGAGCGTCGAGAAAATGAGAATACTCCCTACTCCCAATACGGCGGCAGACGAACCAAACAGATAATCCCGGATGAGTTGTTTCATAAACGAACGGTAAACGGACATAAGCGAACCTGCACTCCTTCGGGTAAATCCTCTGCGAACAGCTTATTTACGGTTATACGCAGGAAATGTAGAATTGGATGGGTTGGATGACTTCATTTATGTATTTCGGCTATTCTAAGCGATTTCATTTGCATTCAGCCAAAAAAATTCCCGATTCGAATGTGTTTGGGGTATTATGGGAAGAAAACCAGAGGTGTACGATGACAACGCGGAAAAAAGCCATCATTATTACAGATTATGCAGGTTATGTGCGTGAAAACTTTTATCCGGAGAACGGTGTCAATCTGGAGGTTATGGTCCGAAAACTGCGGGATTACGGCGTTGAAGCCCAGATCACAGGCTATCAGGATTTAGCAAACTCCACCTTTGAAATTAAGGATACGCTCATTCTATACTCCTCCTCCCAACAACCGGATTACAAAGCTTATATTGATGATATTCTATACGAACTCTCCAAACACAATCAGGTTGTGCCCCGGTATGAAATCTTTCGCGCCCACGAGAATAAAGGGTATCAGGAACTATTGAAAGCCGCTCATGGGTTTTCGTCGCTGCATTGTCATTACTTGGCCACAGCGCGTGATTTCCTCAACATCGCAGATCAAATCAATTACCCTGTGGTGATCAAAAAAATGGACGGCAGCATGAGCAAAAACGTCGTTAAAGCTGACACGAGAGAGGAAGCTGTAAGACACGTACACAAGTTCACACAACCCGCACAGCCGATACGTTACTTTTTGAGTAAATGGCTCGATCAGTTTATTTTGAAGAAAAAATATGTGAATTACGAGCGGGAAACGGACTATATCGGAAGGTACGTCGTACAGCAGTTTGTTCCGGGATTGCAGGAGGATTGGCGGGTGCTGGTGTGCGGGGATAAATATTATGTGCTGAAACGCGGTGTGCGCAAGCATGATTTTCGGGCAAGCGGAAGCGGGCTTTTCACTTTCGACCACCCGCCCGAAGGGATGCTGGATTATGCCAAGAGTCTATATACGAAGCTGGATTCTCCGTTCCTCTCTATGGATATTTGTAAGCATGAGGGAGGCTTTGATGTGTTTGAGTTTCAGGGCACTCACTTCGGACCTGCGGCGATCATTAATTCTGAACATTATTACCGTCAACATGCGCAAGGCACATGGGAAAAAGTAGTTGGAAAATCCAACTACTCGGAAGTATATATAGAGGCGATTATCTCCTATCTCGACCATACTACAGGATTCAACCGGGATGCTGCGACATCGCCGGGCTGAAGATCAGGAAACCAGCTCGCCAGATCGTTCTTGCGCGCATTACTGTCAGGCTCGGCGATTCGAACACCGTCCGCCATGTAAATAACGGTCATGACTTTGCGAATATGCTCCGTAGGATTGCCCGGCGCGGAATGTAAAGTCCAGCCCGCATGGAATGTGGCGTCGCCTGCGGCCATGGCGCCATGCGATACTTGCTCAAACCCCTTGCCTTCAATGTACTGCGCGAGGGTTCGGTGGGACTCGTCGGATATGACCATTTTGTTAATATAACCCGCCTCTTGCGAGCCGGATGCGAACGTCATGGAGCCCACTTCCTCCGGCACGTCCACCAGCGGCATCCACATCGTAATCGTCTTGTCCGTATCCAGCGGCCAGTAGATTTGATCCTGATGCCAAGGCGTATGCCCGCCTCCCGGCTCCTTGAACAGGGCCTGGTCATGATAAATGCGCACGCTGTCCACGCCCATCAGCTCCGCCGCCACTTTGGCGAACCTCTCCGCCAGAACGAAGCGCGCAATGATCTCACTGTGCTGCCACAGGTTGCCTACCTGAATGAATGCCTTCCCGTACGTATCCCTTTCGCTCAGGGGCTTATCATTGTAGTTCAGCTCCATCACCTTTTCGGTAATTACAGGTTCATAAGCTGCGATCTCCTCAGGTGCGGCGAGTTGCCGAACAAGGATATGCCCATTGCGGGTATATTGTTCTTTTTGCACATTGGAAATATCATATAAGGTTGAATTCATGACTTCTCCTCCTTGTACTTTTCTGTTATTCTACAGGAAGAATAAGCCGAATTCATTGTCATTATGTATAATATTTTTGTCAAAAACAACAATGTTAGTTAAGGAAGGAACTGCCCATGAAGACCGTCCCTTGCAACGAGATCCGACCCGTGGTTCCCTATATCCGGGAAGGCGATTACGCGTCAAGAAAGCCTTGGTTTTACCCTGAACGCCGCTTGCTGGATTATTTGCTGGTATATGTGCAGGAGGGCTCCTGTTGTTTTCGGGTGGATGAGGAAGATTATCTGTTACATGCGGGGGAATTCTGCCTGGTGCAGCCCAACAGCCTCGTTCGTTTGGAAGGTTTGACGGATACCGTAACCCCTTTCGTGCATATGGACATCTTCTATCATCCTGACCGTGCGCAGAGTTTTCCTACCCGTCCCGGCCAAATTCATCTATCCGACTATGGGGATTTGTTACAACCGCGTTTGGCGGAGGTGTTTGGTGTCCATGTACCTGTGCGTTTCCGTGTTCGGGAGCCTCGTTCCTTCAAGGAGAAGCTGCTCCGGATTATCGATCTCTTTCATGAACACAATCCGTTGATGCAGCTCAAAGTACAGACTTTGGCCACCGAGCTCGTGACAGAAATTCTGGAGTTGTACAGCCAGCCCGGCGACTCTCTTGGTACAGCAACGCACACCTTGAACTGGGTTCCGTCTTACATGTCCTTTCATCTCAGGGAGTCGATTTCTGTCGCAGACCTGGCCCGCCGCGCGCATCTGTCGGTTTCACGCTTCAACACGTTGTTTAAGGAACGGTTTCATACGCCGCCCCATCAATACTTGCTCCGCATGCGCATTCAACATGCCCAAGAGCTGCTGCAACGCACCTTGCTTACACAAGAGCAGATTGCCGAATATTGCGGATTTGCCGACGTTCACCATTTCTCCAAAGCGTTCAAGAAACGGACCGGTACACAGCCCGGGGAATGGACCAAGACGCGGAAACAGGATCGTGATATTTAATCCTTCCACACAAACGTGTTACCGTAATCCTGACCCCAGTCATACATCATGCGCAAAATAGGCATCAAGCTCTCTCCATGCGGCGTCAGCGTATATTCCACCCGCGGAGGAACTTCGGCATACACTTTACGCTCCACCAGCCGGTCCTCCTCCAGTTCCCGAAGCTGGTTGGTCAACATCTTTTGGGTAATGGACGGAATTAACCGCTTGAGTTCGCTGAACCGCTTCGTCCCCTCTAATCCCAAGTGCCATAGTATAATTAATTTCCATTTCCCCCCGATGACAGCCAAAGTTAATTCCTTCTCGCAATTGATTTCTTTCAGGTTAATCCGCTCTTTCAATTCACTTGCCATTCGCTTTCATCCCTTTCCCCGCACAATAGTATCTTCCAGGTAACTACACCACTTCAAAGTGCGTACTTCCTGAATGGATCGTTCCTCTTTAGAATAAGTGTTGTTAAAGATAATAACAACTTTCTAGAATAAAAAGGAGCGGATCTCATTATGGAACTGCAATTGGCATTGGATTTGGTTAACATTACGGAAGCTAAGGAATTGGTTAAAGAGGTAGAAGCTTACATAGATATCGTAGAAATCGGGACGCCTGTCGTGATCAATGAAGGACTGCATGCCGTTAAAGCGATTAAAGACGCATTCCCGAATCTGAAGGTCCTCGCTGACTTAAAAATTATGGATGCCGGCGGCTATGAAGTGATGAAAGCTTCGGAAGCCGGAGCGGACATCATTACCGTATTGGGTGTGTCCGATAATTCCACGATCTCGGGCGCAGTCGCTGAAGCGCGCAAAAGCAACAAAAAAATCATGGTCGACATGATTAACGTTCAGAACCTGGAGCAACGCGCCATCGAAATCGATGCTCTGGGCGTGGATTACATCTGCGTACATTCCGGCTACGATCATCAGGCGGCGGGACGCAACTCCTTTGAAGAGCTTAGCGCCATCAAGCGGGTCGTGAAGAACGCCAAAACCGCCATCGCGGGAGGCATCAAGCTGGAGACGCTTCCGGAAGTGATTAAAGCGAATCCGGACCTCGTCATTGTGGGCGGCGGCATTACCGGACAAGCGGACAAGAAGAAGGTAGCCGCGGAGATGCAGCAACTGGTTAAAGCAGGTGCCTAACATAGACTCGTCGGCTACCGAGCGCGCGGCCGCTGAGGCCACTGCGGGCCCGGCAGCCAGCGGCTCCTATACGTCCGCGATCCTGCTGGAGCTGCAGCGTACGCTGAGCCTCGTTGACCCGGCGGCCATCGACGCCCTCGCGGACCGCATCCGCGGCGCCGGCCAGATCATGGTCGCCGGGGCCGGGCGATCCGGGCTCATGATGCGCGCGTTCGCGATGCGCCTCATGCACATGGGCTTCCGCGCCTACGTCGTCGGCGAAACGGTAACGCCGGGCATCGGCCCCGGCGACCTGCTCCTGATCGGCTCCGGCTCGGGTGAAACCCGCAGCCTGGCCGGCATGGCGGAGCAGGCCGCGAAGCACGGCGCCGATGTGGCAGCCGTGACGATCCGGCCGGACTCGGCCATCGGACGCCAGTCGGCGGCGGTGGTGACGGTGCCGGCACAGCCGAAGGACGGCGCGGCGGGTGACACCGCCGAAGCCGCCGGAGCCGTTACAGCGCAGCCGATGGGCACGCTGTTCGAGCAGAGCCTGCTCATCGTGCTGGACGCGGTCGTGCTTAACCTCATGCGGCAGCTGGAAGCGAGCGGCGCCGCCATGTACACGAAGCACGCCAACCTGGAATAGCCGTCATCGTACACAACAAAAAACCGGACCCGCATGGATTCCATTGCAGGGTCCGGTTTTTCGTTATTATTGATCCGCTTTCTTCAGCGCGCTTGTCCAAAATCCGCCATGAAACTGCTTCGGTTCAATCACGATGACGAATGCCTTCGGGTCAATGCCCAGGATGGCTTTATATAGCTTTTGCTGATTTTTGCGTTTGGACAAAATCTCCATAACAAGCCGGTCGCCGTCCCGTCCATGCCCGATCCAGGAAGTAACCCCGTAGCCCTGTTCCCGCAGACGATGCGCCATATCCCGGTTCGTGTGATCACTGATGACTTTCAGCGTGATGTAACCGAGAGCGATTTTTTCCTCAAGCCAAGCCCCGACCAAGATGCCCAAAGCGTAACCCAGCGCATAGACAACCAAGCTTAAGAACTGATCCAGATATTGAAGCACCAGATTCAGACCCAGCACATAAATTGTAATTTCGACTGTACTGATGGCCGCGGCAATATACTTTTGACCCTTTAAAGTCAGAATCATTCTCAAGGTAAAGGCGGAGACGTATATCACCTGGATGACGAAGATCGATAGCAGAATTTCTCCCATGTGCAGCACCTCCTAAGTTAGCATATTACCCTGTATGGCAGATTCTAAACTTCGATCCGGTTCTTATCCTTTCGAGGATGAGCTTACCGCGTCTACGCAAAAAAAGACCACCCCGCCTATGCAAGGGTGATCTCGCTCCTTACTGATATGCTGTTGTTACACTCGAACTTCAAGACGTCTGGCCAAGACAGATAGCGTGTAGTTTATGGCAAAATAAAGCGCGGCAACCAAGATCAGAATCGGGAACACGATATCCGGATCTTGCCCCATAACGATATTCGCATTGTGCATAAGCTCCGCAATCGAGATAATCACGACCAGCGACGTGTCCTTGAGCAGTGAGATGAATTGCGACACCATCGGTGGCACCATCCGTCTCAGTCCAATCGGCAGAACGATATGCTTCAACGTCTGCACATACGTCAAACCGGATGAACGGCCGGCTTCCAGCAAGCCCTTATCTACCGAGTTCAGGCCGCTTCGCACAATCTCGGAAATCAGCGCAGCCTCGAAGACCGTTAAAGCCACGATGGCTGCCCAGAACGGGGTGAAACTGATTCCGAGCTCCGGCAAGCCGAAACGGGCGAACAGGATAAGCAACAGCAAGGGCAGGTTGCGAACCGTTTCTACGAAGATGGTGAGGATCGGCGAAACGACAGGCACTTTGGCATACCGGACAATACCGAGCACGCATCCTAACAGGAAGCTGAAGATGATGGCCAGGAAAGCCAGCCATAACGTCAGGCCAAACCCTTGAAACAAGAAGCTTAAATGATCCGGGGTATATGCGCTTTGAAAATCCATGGCTCCCCCTCCTATCCGCTATGTGCCAGCCTGCGCTCAAGACTTCGCGAAGCGAAGCTGAGCGGGAAGGTCAGAAGTAAGTAGAATAAAGCAACGAATACATAGCTGCTCACCGCATCATAGGTGTCCGCGTTAACAATGTCACCGAAATACATCAGGTCTAGTCCGGCAACAACACCCAAGATCGATGAGTTCTTCACAAGATTTAGAAACTGATTGCTGATAGGCGGAATAACGATCTTAATAGCCTGCGGCAGCACCACATACCGCATCGTCTGATTGTAGGTTAAGCCGGAAGAGCGCGCGGCTTCGGTCTGTCCGGAAGGGACGGACCGGATACCGGCGCGGATCGCTTCCGCAATGTAAGATGACGTATAAATCATGAGTCCCAATGTGCCTGAAATAAATCCGTTCAAGGTTAATCCCAGCGCCGGCAGTCCCAGGAAGAACAAATAAACGACCAGCAACAGAGGAATGTTCCGGAAAAACTCGACATACACCGCGCCCAACGTGTTTAACACCTTGGAAGGAGCGATGCGGAATACGGCAACAATCACACCGAGGATAAAGCTGCCGATCAGTGCCAGCAAACTTGCTATAATCGTATTCCGAAAGCCTTCAAGATAGGAGCTCCAATTGTCTGTCAACACACTTAAATCAATCATGCAGCGTCTCCTTTCCCTTGATGCGTGTCAGTTACTCCGCGGCTGGCTTCTCGCCGATCCACTTCTCATAAATCTTGTCATATTCACCGCTGGACTTTAGCTCAGCCAGAAATTCATTAACGTAAGTAACCCATTCGGTTTCGCCTTTCTTCATCGCCATACCGTAAGGCTCGTCAGTAAAGATGTCGCCGGCCAACTCATAGTTTGGATCTTGCTGCGTCATACCGAACAGAATGGCGTTGTCCGTAGTCAACACTTCACCTTGACCGGCTTTTAGCGCCGTAAAGGCCTCTTGGTAATTCTGATACTGTTGAACTTTCAGTCCGGCTACCTTCTCTTCAATGTTCTTAATGGAAGTCGCGCCCTTTACGCCAAGCACCTTCGTGTCTTTCGTAACATCGTCAAGTCCTTTAATCGCGCTGCCCTTCTTCACAAGCAGGGATTGACCGGCTTTAAAGTACACTTCGGAGAAATCCACTTCTTCTTTACGCTTCTCGGTAATAGTCATAGTCGCAACGATCAGATCAATCTCTCCGTTGTTTAACATCGGAATCCGGGTTTGGGAAGTCACTTCCTTCAACTCCAGCTTGCTCTCGTCGCCGAATAATTTCTTAGCCAACGCCTTGGCAATATCGATGTCAAACCCTTCCACGTTGCCTGTTCCCGGATCTTTCAAACCGAACAGTTTCGTATCGAATTTCACACCCGCTACCAGCTTGCCGCGTTCTTTAATGTCCGCAACAAGGCCGCTTTCCGCAGCACCGTTTCCTCCGTTTGTGCCGTTTCCTTCGGGTGCGTTTCCGTTACCGCCGTTCGCGCCGTTATTGTTACCGTTGCCGCATGCCGCCAATAATACAAGTACCATAACCATTAACAAACTGACAATCCATCCTCTGTTACGAGCTCCGTTACGCATGAACATCTCTCCCTTTATATGTAAGAATGTGATACACCAGGTAAGTTAATGATGAAGCAACCGGCTCAGAAACAGCCGCGCCCGTTCCTCTTCCGGCCGGGCAAAGAACGCATCCGGCTTGGCTTGCTCCACAATCCGGCCCTCGTCCATAAAAATGACACGGTTAGCCACTTCTTTGGCGAAGCCCATCTCATGCGTCACGACAACCATGGTCATGCCTTCTCGCGTAAGTGTCTTCATGACGTCCAGCACTTCTCCGATGACTTCAGGGTCCAATGCGGAGGTCGGCTCGTCGAACAACATAATCTTCGGCTTCATCGCAAGTCCTCGCGCAATGGCTACCCGTTGTTGTTGACCACCGGACAATTGAGAAGGAAACGAATCCGCTTTCTCGGGAATGCCCACCTTTTCTAAATAGAGCATAGCCGTTTCTTTCGCTTCCTTGGCGGAGACCCCCCGAACCTTCATGGGAGCAAGTGTGATATTATCGATTACCTTCATATGCGGGTAGAGGTTGAAATGTTGAAATACCATCCCGATTTCCTGCCGCACCTGATTGATATCCGTACCCTTGGCATGAAGCTCCACATCGTTTACCGTGAGTTCGCCCTCGCTAATGGATTCCAGACGATTCATACAACGCAACAAAGTGCTCTTGCCTGAACCTGAGGGTCCGATGACCACGACTACTTCTCCGGATTCAATCTGCAAATGAATGTCCTTTAACACATGAAACTGACCAAAATACTTATGTACGTTACGAAAAGTAATCAACGAGCCGCCTCCCCCTTAAGCTAATGTGATCCCTGTCCTGGATTTGGTTAGGAAGACAGATGAATTGCATATCATTACCCAATATACATCCAAAATTAACATAATAGTTCCATTATTTATTAAATCGGTTCTTAGGACCCATTAAAAACGACCGCTATACCTATCCGTAAAGCCAAAAAAAGACCGGGCAGCCCTGTCGGACTGCCCGGTACGGCTTAACGGCCGTTGCTGATATTTACAATTTTCACACTGTCGGTTCCCAGAAACTTTACTCCGCTATGCGTTCCGCTTAAATATCCTGTGATATCGCCCGCATCAAAACCTGTTCCTTGAAACGGAAACACATAAATCTTATCTGCAAATCCGTCATAATTAATATCTGTTGTATAAGACCAGAGCTTCGCTGACCCGGCATTGGGCTTGTCTCCGAAACGAACGGTGCTGTCATTCACATTGCGGACCGAGAAGGTCTGTGATCCAAGCAAGGCGACAGGAATCAACCAGTTCGGATGATTAAGGATGCAGTTAGGGGAGAACCAGGGTTTAATATCAATTTTCGCAGGTTTGGCGCACAGATAGTTGATCTCCAGCTTGGAGAAATCAATGGCAAAGCTGTCCTGCGGAGCTCCTTCGGCGTTAGTTACCAACACCTGAATATTGCCGTCCACCAGCAGGTTGAAGATGGATGGCTCCAGTTGAAAGACCGTAACTGTATCGGTCTGATTGTAAACACTGTCGAAGGCGTTCGCAATCTCGGCGCCGTCCACATACAGCTTCACATCAAAGGCGTTGTTCGCATCCTGCACATTAAATGACTTTATGGTCAGAACCGCGTCTGTAATCGTGCTGCCTGTCGGGATAGACACCGTATGCGTCCACATTTTTGGAGCCGGATTCCATGCATCGAATACACCGTCATCGGGTTCATGCGTGACATCCCAACAGCAGGTTTGCCTTCCGAAATTATCATCAT
Source organism: Paenibacillus swuensis (assembly GCF_001644605.1). Classification (NCBI taxonomy): domain Bacteria; kingdom Bacillati; phylum Bacillota; class Bacilli; order Caryophanales; family Paenibacillaceae; genus Paenibacillus; species Paenibacillus swuensis. Next base: position 1,861,698 of record NZ_CP011388.1, read on the forward strand.
CGCCCACAATGCTTACACAGGAGCAGCTGCCTCCTGTCGGAGCCGTACCTCCAGGCGGCACGGCAGCTCCTGAAGTTGCTTGGCCTACAGATACAGGCAGAAGTAATAACAAGGCCATCATAAGTACGATCATTTTTTTCATCATCTTTATATTCGTCCCCTCTAATATAAGCTTATTTTGATTCAATCCTGAATCCTCAACGTTCCACAGCTCTTAACTCCAGAACAGCCTTTACCAGAACATTGTCCGAGATTTCATATGATGATGCCCCGATCCCGGCGTCCACCGTGGAAATCCCCTTAGCTCTGATGTTGGTCTTGATTTGATTCCCCCGAATGATCGCAGAAGACACATCCGAAACTGAGCCTCGCGCTCCATAGTTGTTTAACTTAATCAGCGCAACTTCGGGATCTTTTAACTTCAGTGCTTGAATACGGTTACGGGTAATCCAAACTTGATTAGCCGATTCAACATAGATTGCGGCGTGTCCCTTCTTAAGCGCACTCTCAATATGGAATTCGGACTGGTCGATGACAGCTTCCGTTTCCGGATTGGCAATAATCAACCCGCTTCCGTGCGACTTAAAGGAGCACTTGTTAAATTCGTATCTCCCTGGCTTGTTAGCCACGGGTCCCGAATGCCCGGAGTCATTGGAGTCATCGAAGTGATCGGGGTCATCGGGATTTCCGGCCACGAATACACAACGATTGTACATGCCTAACGGCAAATCCAGACCATAATATCCGTTATAATCCGATATGGTTAATCGTTCAAATACAGTTCCCTTCGCGCCTGTTCCAGCAATACTTCTCAATATTGTAGGCCCGGTAATGGTCACATCCTTGATCTGAACTGCCTTGCCATTGACTACGAGAGCATAATCCTGCTTTCGGTTATTGACCATCCGAATGTCGGATAAGGTGACGCCGTTTGCCGCATTACTTTCAACGGTAAGGGTCGAGTCCTTCATATCCAGGTTCTGTACGACGGTTCGAGGACCTGTAAACTTCGCCCAACCCTCTTCCATCGCATTATTCTTGAAGCTGACCTCCTGACTCATCAGCACGTTTGAACCCTTGAATATATTATTTGTAATCAAAGCCTGTCGAAAGGAGTCCGTGGAAACCAAGCCAAACGCTCCTGCGGAGCCAAAGGTATTCCCGTCCACAACAGCATGCCTGCCGTCATAAAGAATGACATCATACGCTTTATTGTTATAGAACGTATTACGGACAATACGAATCCGGCTGTTGGGGAAATAGCCGCCTTCTAAATCAACGCCCGATTGGGGGGCCGTGCCGGCTATGTCATGAATCTTATTGTTTTCAATGAGTACCTTATCCGCGCCGCCCACTGTAATTCCCTGCCTGCGATTGAATGATATTTCGGAGTTGCGCACAATAATATCCTTAGATTTCGCCTGAGCGTAAACACCCACTTGAACGCCCTTCAGACCGGCTTGACGGAATACAACACGGAAATAAGCCGCATGGGGCGGAATGATTAGATCGCTGTAAGCAAATTGCTGTTGTGTAAGTTTGCCGGCCAGGACACCGGTATTCGTATAGAAGTACAGATTAAACATGGCCGTGACACTTAAATTCTTCGGTCTCGCTAATTGTAAAGCCGAGCGATTTAATAAATTCAAAGATTTCAACTTGGTTTTTGACAAAATTCGCGATCGGATTTCAATCTGGGAATCAATAGCTTTTCCCTCATGATTAATACTTCCTTTCTCGAAATCCTCCGGGTACAGGGAAACTACATAATGATCCGCGGCTCCGATACAGATGCCGTCCCCAGTGAAATTCTCCGCTTTTACACCGTCAATGACGACATTTGTGGCCCCTTCCACAAGGATCCCGTAACCGGATTCATGTGTCCCTCCTCCCTTGTACTCATGGGTATCCTTATCCCCTCTGTAAGTTCCGCCCCGGAGAGTGACGTTGCTGACACCAGGACCGATGTAAAGCGTTTCATAGCGTTCCATACTGTTCGTTTCCTTCTGAATTACGGCCTTGGGATCCAATTCGAATTCCATATCGCTTACCATATTGATCCGGCTGTCTCTATCAATGAGGTACATTCCGGCAGGCAGCACAACCTTCTTCCAGCCGTTCTGACCCGCCCATACCAAGGCTTTGTTGATTCCTTCTGTAGTGGTCTTGGCTTGCTCTCCATTATTGGATACATTCCATTGTTTCAAGTCCAAGGTGTATCCTTTATCCACCGCCAGCGCCACTTGATTTCCAGGTGCTGCGGCCTCGGTTGTCCGAATGGGGGCCGCCGGAGCTGCTGCGAGCAGGATGGTCAGGACCAGAAGTGCCGTGAACCTTGTTTTCATCGTAATATTCTCACCTTTGCTTTCCGCATCATGATTTTGTACTAAACGAACAACCTTTCCTTCGCCACACTCTTTCGTCCAATGGAATGATACTCCACACCCGCGGCTGCCGCTTGTCCAAGCGAAAAACAGTTTCGCCCGTCGAACAACACGGCTTCCCTCATCCACAAGCTGACCTGATGCAAATCCAAAGCACAGATCTCGGCCCATTCTGTCAAAATAAAGCCGACATCCGCTTGCCACAAAGCTTCCTGCAACGTCTCGGCATACCTTACCTGAACCGGTAAGACATGCTCCGCGTGACCGTTAGCCACAGGGTCATATCCGATGACTTCAGCCCCCAAATTAATCAGGTGACGGGCGATCGCAATGGAAGGAGCTTCCCGCATGTCATCCGTATTCGGTTTAAATGCCAGTCCCAGCAAAGCAATTCGCTTGCCCCTGACGGTTCCGAACCGTTCCAGCGCTTTGCCGATCAAGATGGTTTGCTGATCCGCATTCACTTCAATGACCGATTTCAACAACTTAAAATCATAGTGAACGTTGCCCGCGATTTGCATTAACGCCTTCGTATCTTTAGGAAAACAGGAACCGCCGTAGCCGATCCCCGCCTTGAGAAACTGATTTCCGATGCGCTTATCCAATCCCATGCCGATCGCGACACTTTCCACGTCCGCACCGAGTTTTTCGCAAACATTCGATATTTCGTTCATGAAACTGATTTTTGTCGCCAGAAAGGCATTCGAGGCATATTTAATCATTTCGGAGGAGCGAATGTCAGTCGTATAAACAGGAATTTGAAGGTGGCTGTAAAGTTTCTCCATGATGCTCGCGCTTTCTTCATCCTCTGTACCGATGATAATACGGTCGCCATGAAAGGTATCCTGCACGGCTGAACCTTCTCTGAGAAACTCCGGATTGGATACCATGCGAATGCGAACAGGATTTGCGAGCATGCCCTCTATTCTGTTTTTGACATATTCATTGGTACCCACCGGGACTGTGCTTTTAATTACGATAACCGCTTCCTTCTGCAAATGAGCGGCGATCTCATCCGCCACCTGACTGATGTGGGATAAATCAGCTGAACCGTCCTCTCTCGGAGGGGTTCCGACGGTAATATAGATGATCTCCGCGCTTGAGAGTCCTTCTTCCATGCTAGTCGTGAAATCAAGTCTCCCGGCATCCATATTGTCAATCATTAGCGGTTCCAGTCCGGGTTCATAAATGGGGGAAATACCGTCCCTGAGAATCGAGATCTTATCCGGATTCTGATCGATGCAAATGACCCGGTGACCTAACTCGGATAAACAAACGCCCGTCACCAAGCCAACGTAACCTGTACCGATAACCGCTATATTCATACTTTTCCTCCTGGACATTGTAAAATAAACGCTAATCAAGCCGCTCGGCATGAGCGAAACGTAAAAATGGACTCTATGCCAGCTCAATACTAAACTCTTGGGTAACTAAAGACCGGATGCGGTCTGTAACTCTGATCTGGTCATCAAGAGTTAAATTCGATCCCGATGGCAGGCATAATCCTGTCCGAAACAGTTCTTCAGATACGCTGTAATTCGGCCGGTGCGCATGGAAACGGCAACCGCGAAACAGCGGCTGGAGATGAAGGGGCTTCCAAACCGGCCTTGATTCCACGTTCGCTTCCGTTAATGCTGCAATGATGGAAGTCGGGGTCAAACCGGTTTTTGAGGGATCCACAGTTAAAGCCGTTAACCAGCGGTTCGTCGCGGTCTGCTTCAGTTCGGGCATCCAGTGCAAACCTTGTATGTCTTCCAGAAGCAGACGGTATCGCTCATACACTTGCCTTCGGGCTATCACTCGTTCTTCCAGGACCTGCAGCTGAGCTCGGCCGATTCCCGCCAGAATGTTGCTCATCCGGTAATTGTAGCCGAGTTGGCTATGCTGGTAGTGAAGTGCCGGATCGCGAGATTGCTGTGCCAGAAACCGGGCCTTCTCCAGGGCTCTCAAATTATCCGAGACGAGCATACCGCCTCCCGAGGTCGTTATGATTTTGTTTCCGTTAAATGAATAAAACCCGAACGCGCCCATGGTCCCGCTCGCTCTCCCTTTATAACTCGAACCGAGGGATTCCGCGGCGTCCTCTATAACCGGAACCTCATAACGGTTGCAGATTTCCATAATCTCATCCATTCGGGCCGATTGACCGTACAAATGCACGACAACAACCGCTTTCGGGAGCCGGCCTTCGGCCTCGGCCGCAGAGAATGCGTCCTGCAGAGCATCCGGAGACATGTTCCAGGTTTGCGGTTCGGAATCAATAAATACCGGCTCCGCGCCGGTGTAAACGATAGGATTGGCGCTGGCCACGAACGTTAAAGCAGAGCAGAACACACGGTCACCGCTGCCGATTTCAAGTAAGCTCAGGGCGATATGCAGCGCGGCCGTACCGGAGCTTAGCGCGACCGCTCCCCTTGCGCCCACATGTGCGGCGCATTCCTGCTCGAACGCATCCAGGTTAGGACCTAACGGTGCTACCCAATTGGTGCGGAAAGCTTCTTCTATGTACACTTGTTCGTTCCCGCTCATATGCGGAGCAGATAAATAGATCCTTGACGGTACCGTATGATCCAACATCTCTGCACTTCCTTATCCTTAAGAATGAACTTTATAAAGGCGTTCCTTGTCCAAATCCGACATCACCGATCTTGGATCCACGATGACTTCATCCTTCAACAGCACGTTTCGAACCGTCAGCATGAGAATTCGCGCATCCAACAGAAGAGACTGCCTTTCCACATACTGAACATCCAGCTCCAGTCTGTCGTTCCAGTTCAGCAAGTTCCTGCCCGAAACCTGGGCAAGTCCGGTCAACCCGGGTCGGACGTGATGCCTTTGACGTTCGCGCTCATTATAATAAGGCAAATATTTCTCCAGGAGCGGCCGCGGTCCGATGAAGCTCATATCCCCTTTCAGAATGTTCACCAATTGGGGCAGTTCGTCAATGCTGGTTCTCCGCAGTACCTTTCCGAGATGGGTTAATCTTAAGTAATCTGAAAGCGGCATGCCGTCCCCGTCCAACTCGTCCCGCATCGTGCGGAACTTATACATGGTGAACCCTTTGCCGTGTAATCCCGGGCGTACCTGTCTGAACAATATCGGGCTGCCCATATGGCGGCGGATCAATATGGCTGAAATGAGAAGCAATGGCCATAACACGAGCAGACCGACCGCCGCAAACACTACATCCAAACCTCTCTTGATCAAAGCGCATTCTCCTTCTCCCACAAGTTTCGGCGCGGCTGAGTCCTTTGAAAGCTGCCGGTCAGTCGTTGAAGCCTCCAGAGCACATAATTCCGTTTGGCGTAATAATGTCCGTCCACCGCGATCATCCAATCTCCCTCGTCGAGCTGTAACTGATCAATATGGTGCATCCCGTCCTTACGCCAATCCCGGGGATTTCGGGATCCGTGCAGAACCAGACTCGCCTCTTCCTCCCGATAAACGGTTTCCGTCAACGTATGGACGCGAATAATGCGGGTTGAGCTTCCGTAGAATGGCTGACCGTCTTGCGTATATCTGTAGATGCTTTCACCATCCGCCAGAACCCTCCCCGCAGGTCTGCTGATGGTGGTATTGTCCTTAACCACAGGACTTGCCGGATGTTCCGTCCAAGGACCCGTCAACTGATCCGCACCGAACAAATGCAGTTGTTTCCCCTTGGCTCCCGCGTACATCCACCATTTTCCTTCATGGGTAAAGACACTGGGATCGGTGTACCTGCCCTTAAGTAAATCACCCGCCTCCTCCCAGAGATCAGGAAAGCGGGCGGCTTTAAATAAGATTACGCGGGAGGCCTCCACAGTTTCGGGAAGCATGTATATGCAGCCGTCCAATAGAAACACTTGCGGATAAGATAGATGAAAGTTCTCCCGAAGGATAACCTGACCATACTTCCACTTGTTTCCGTCGTCGCTTACAGAGTACGCGATTTCACCTTTGCCGGTTGCTTGGTTCAGCACCTCGTAAAACAGGTAGAACCGCCCCCCATGCCTTAAAAGAAACGGATCCGCCACAAAGACCGCTTTCACATCGGTAACGTGTTTGGCCTGAATCGTAGGGGTAAGCAGGTCGCTGCTGTCCGGTTCATCGAATATGGGCCCGGCTGAACGAAAGATCTTAATTGACCAGACAGGTGTCGTGATTCTTATGACTGTTACCAAGACCAGCACCGCTATGGCCGAGATCAACACGAAGACGAACATATCAAGCCCCCTCTCTTGACACTTGCCCTCTGACAACGCCAAGAATTTGCGTGCTAATCTCGTGAATCATGTCCGATGCTTCCGTGATTTCGGATCGAATGCCTTTGAAATACACGTCCACAATGACCTCCAGCAGCTGTTGCTGTGTTAACTTCTCTGAAATTTGCATGTTTCTCTCCTTACATGGTGATGAGATGAGAAAAATCCCCGTTGCTTCCAGTACCAAGAAGCCTACGAGGATCTACATGTACCGGATAACCGGCAGGATTGGAATGTTGCCAACGCCACGCGTCCGCGGCCATTTCTTGTATTCCTTTCTCCGCCTGCCAGCCAAGCTCCGTTCTGGCCTTGTTCGGATTGGCGTAGCATACCGCGATATCTCCCGGCCGCCTGGCCTCGATCGTATATGCAATATCACGACCGGTGACTTGTTCAAATACGCGGATCATCTCCAGAACGCTGTAACCTTGCCCCGTGCCCAGATTATAGGCATCGATCCCGAATGAACCCAACACCTGCTTCAAGGCGCTGAGATGTCCGCGGGCCAGGTCGCTCACATGGATGTAATCACGAATGCCTGTCCCGTCAGGTGTCGAATAATCGTTGCCAAACACCTTTAAGGAGGCGAGCTTGCCGGACGCAACTTGGGTAATATACGGAACCAGATTGTTAGGTATACCGTTCGGATCTTCCCCAAGCCGACCGCTTGGGTGTGCTCCAATAGGGTTGAAATACCGCAGCAATGCGATGCTCCAGCGCGAATCCGAATTGGCGAGGTCCTGAAGCATTTCCTCAAGCATCAGCTTCGTGCGGCCGTACGGATTCGTGGCCGATAACGGGAATGACTCCGTAATGGGCACCCTTTCCGGTAATCCGTACACCGTGGCGGAAGAACTGAACACCAGATTGCGTACGCCGTACTTCTGCATGGTTTCGCATAAGATTAATGTCCCCATCACATTATTACGATAATAAGATAGCGGCCTATGAACGGACTCCCCAACCGCCTTCAAGCCGGCAAAGTGGATCACAGCCTCCACTTCATGCTTCTCGAATACGGCTTGAAGGCCGTCCCGGTCCAGTAAATCTGTTCCGTAGAAAGTTACCTTGTGACCGCTGATTTCTTCTACTCGCCGAATCGCCTCATATTTGCTGTTGACCAGATTATCCGTAACGACAACTTCATGCCCCTCCGCTAACAGCTCGATGCAGGTGTGGCTTCCGATGTATCCGGCTCCCCCGGTGACAAGTATGGCCATATCGCGTTCCTCCTCTTGATTTAAGCCTGTTCCGGAATCGCGCGCGCAGGTCTCAGGCTTTGTCTTATTTGGCTGATAATCGCTTTCTCGGAAGCATTGGCGCCCCAATACCAGACAAGAGCAGCGTAACTCGCGGCGAATAAAATACATTTCATGCAAAAAGCTCCCCAGCCTATGCCCGGGATGAGATGAATCAGAAAGCCTGCCGCGTAAGCTGCAGCCATCGAAGGCAGCAGCTTCGAGAGTTGCATGACAAAGAAGACCAGGTCATAACCTAGCCTTGAAGCATAATGAACATTAACTACAATCCAGTTCAGCGCAACGATTGCCAAGGCCAGACCCGCTGTCATGCCGATTACACCGTATGCATCAACCAGAAGTACGCCCAGCACAGCCCCTACAACCATAAGAATAAGCTGATACATCGTGCGTGTTCCGTCCATCTTCTTCGCCCGCAGCATCATCACACAAGGATATTGGAGCGCTTGAACGAGCATCACCCCCATGAGAATCATGCCGATCCACCACGAGAGCGCATACTCCGGACCAATCCAGAGATGAATGAATTGTTGTCCGTACAATTGGAAGCCCATAAGGATGCAGCCTAACAACATCAACTGAACTCGCCCGACTCTGCTGCTGAACACGGTCAGTGCCCGGCTGTCAGCGCCTTCAACGACCATTTGAGTGACACGAGGAAACAGCTTGCCGTTTATGACGCCGGAAATATATTGAAAATAGCTGATTAAGGTAATGCCGACGGCATAAACAGCAACCGCTTTAGCACCGGAAACCGCCCCCAGAACCAGCAATCCGATTCGCCAGAACATCAGATCCGCGATACTGCCGATAAATACGATGAACGAATAACGGGTAACTTCTCGTAACAGTTTAGAATCCCATTGTGAAAGTTTAATCCTCATGTCTAGCTTTGATCTGGCGTAAAGAACATACACAAACCCGGTCGCTACATTTAGAACGGTGTCTATCGCGGCCACCGTAATGGATTTAAACCCCCAGGAGAGCAACAACGACAAGAGCGATATTCGAAGCAGTAATCGAACTATCGTAATCCCGTTCAGCATCGAGAATTTCTCATATGCTTGAATGTACGCGTTAAAGGCTCCAATAAAGAAGGACACTGTGATGTTTCCCAACAACATCAAGTAGATTGCTTTGGCAATACGCAACTCCTCCGCAGTGAGCCCGCTCCCGTATACTTGATCGAGAAAGAAATAGAACACACCGCCGACCACGAACGAGATACACGCAATGAAGCCGTAGAGCACCAGACACATGGCGATGAAATTGGATTCTTGCTCCTTGCGTTTCTCCGTTCTGTATTGAGCGACGTAACGGGTTATGGCATTCCCGAAACCAAAGTCCAGGATCGCCAGACTGGCGATAAAGGCCCCCATCAGGGAAAACACGCCGTATTCCGATTGCCCCAAAGAACGAATCAGAAAGGGGGTAAACAGAATTCCGGCCAGGATATCAACCGTAAAGGTGCCGTACGAGGTCAAAATTCCTTTTTTTATATCCGATGTTGCCATGCGCGTATTCCCTCCACCTATGCTTGCGGCGTTACGCTCCGTTTGACGACAGAGATGCTTCTTTTCAAGGAACGTCCCGTGCTCATTAACCTGTTATAGATCATGGACACGATCATGACCATCGTCGTGTTCCCCGTGCGAATACCGTACAACAACGTGTCTTCGAATGTATTTCTTCCGGTGGAGGTAAAGGTAAGCGCCTGTTGCAAAGCCTCACTTGCCATCATTCGCCTTATTCTTGTTTTGCGTTCTCCATAAGATAAGTGGTTGGTCTTCCCGTATTCCATACCGATAACCTTTAACGTTTGCCGAATAAACCATTCATTGACCGCCAGCCGGGAACTTTGCGATAAACTTAGTCGATCCAAAATCAGCTCTTTCTCTTTCATGAGCCGCAGTAAGGCCTCAAATATATCCGGGCGGAACTTCATCGTGTTTGAAGTAGAATGACGCCGAAAATAATACAGGGGCTCATCAACATAGACGACACAGCTCATATAGGACACTGCGTTCTGATTGAATACAATGTCTTGCATTAAAGGCATGTCTTCGGGAGATTGAATGTCATGTGATTTCAGGATGGATGTCTTGTATATTTTGTTCCAGGTGAAGGCATGCAACTGACCCGAAAGAAGGGGTAACAATACTCCCTCCTGAACGGCTGTTTCTCCCTCCGCTGCCGGCTTCAGAAAGGGGTAATCCACCTTGATCTGCTGCCCGGAATCCTCGTACCATTCATAAAAGGCGCAGATGGCGGCATCCGCTTGGCTATGAATCGCGGCTTCATATAACTTGGAGAACATCTGAGGTCTGATCCAGTCATCCGGATCGACAAATCCGATGTATTCTCCGCTTGCGGCACGGATTCCGACATTCCTCGCGGTGCTGATACCCCCGTTGGGTTTATGAATGACCGTAATACGTTGATCTTCCTTCGCGTAACGCTCCGCAATTTCTCCGCACCGGTCGGGCGACCCGTCGTTGACCAGAATAATTTCGAGCTCATGCAGCGTCTGCGCCGTGATGGTTTCCAGACATGCGATTAAATAACGCTCAACGTTGTACATCGGAACAATAATACTGACTTTGGGCACAGGTTTCATAAAAGGCACCTCTTTTCTTCATCAAGCATCAAGCATCAAACTTAAGCTTCAAGCAGGGCATAAAATTTATCCATCTCTTCCGGGTATCGGTTACCCGCCGCCTGGAGGTGTTCCGTAAGCTGTGACCGCAAGGCTTCTGACTTACAAAGATGTGATATCCCCTCCGCAATGGCCTCCGCGTTTGCTTGCACCCGATAACCTGATTCCCCGTGGACCACTTGTCTTTGAAACGAGGGGATGTCCGTTACCACTACCGGGCGGTGCAATGCTAAAGCTTCCTCTACCGCGATACAATGCGCTTCGGTATACGATGGCTGCACATAAATGTCACACTCGGCCATATAGGGATACGGATTGGACTTCTCGCCCATCAGCACGAAATGCTCCTCAATTCCATACCGGGCCGCTTGCCTGCTCAATTCATCACGAAGCAGTCCGTTTCCGATCAGGTACCATCGAACAGACCTACCTTGTTCCACGAGAATGCGGCAGGCTTCCAAAGCAAGCCGGACACCCTTCTCTTCCCCCAACCGGGCAACCGTCGCGATTCGAATGCCGTCAAAGCCGTCGGTGTAGCCTTCCTCCCGCGCAAGCCGCATCACAGTACTGGTGGAAATTCGGTTGTGAATGACACGCATTTTGTCCGTAAACTCGGGGTAATAAGATTCCAGCGTCGCCCGGGCCGGTTCCGCGACCGATACAATGTAATCTCCAATCAGAAAGCTGCTTCTCTCCAGCGGCGGACATGGCCACCCTTGAAGCTCGCTGAACGCATAGTCCATATGGTTGTACAGAATTTTGCGCTTGGCGCGAACTTTCTCCGCTACGTAATAGTTACTGAAGAAATCCAGATAGCTGATCGCGGCATCGTAGGGAAAGGCTGTACTTCTCAGAGAATGGCGATAAACCGCCCAACGCAGGCCCACTCCCTTGCCTTTAGCGAACTTGGCAAGCGCGGGAGCAAGTAACTTTCCGGCCAGAACACGGATGTTGCCTGTACGCAGCAATCGAGGTACCGCGACGGACAGAGGAACCGTAAACGTATCGAATAAAGGCGGAAGAATCCGGACTTGCGGCGGAACCATGGGGAACAGAACCCCGCTATGGTCAAACAACAGCAGATCCGCGTCATATCGGTCATAGTCCAAATCAGACAGCAAGGTCAACAGACTTTTCTCGGCTCCGCCGGTATGCAGATATTGCGTAACAAACAGCAGCTTTTTCTTCATTTGGAATTGACCAGAGCGCGTAACTTAGAAATCCAACCGGGTCCCAGATAACGACTGACCACCCTTTTGATATCCCCGCGGACCCGGACATGAAGGGGCAGCCAGGATTTGGCGAAATGATGAATGGCATAGCTTTGTTCCGTTATAAAATTGGCGCCGTTAATGTAATCATAGGGACAGAAGTACGTTCGAGGATAAAAGGTAACCCCGTTCGTCAGTACCTGATATACTCCATTTTCTTTAAATCCGTGCTTGGCGCAGCTTCTTGTAATAATGGCCGTATTCGTGGTCATGTCATAGGCACCGTCCGCTAGATGGAACGGTCTGTCCCCATAATACTCCATCAGTTCGGCGATCCATGGATGTCCCGCGGCAGCTCCCATTAAACTGGACGAAGCGAATTGCTCGTCCTCGAACCCTGAAAAGGCTTCATGCGTCAGAAAGCGGTCTAATGGCTGCAGCACCTCCACGTCGGTATCCATATAGATGCCTCCGTGGGTATAAAGCGCATGCAGTCTTACATAATCACTGACAAATGCGTATTTGCGGGCTTCATAAGCTTCCTTAACGTACCTGTTCGTGTTCAGATCGAAATTATCTTCATTCCACTCCATCAGTGTGTAATCGCCCAAATGCTTTTGCCAGCTCTTCATGCATCGCGCAATTTTACCCGTCTTCTCCCCGCGACCGAACCAACAATAATGTATGACGCGAGGAATGTGCTTTTCATGCAACATCCGTTTTCCCCCCTTTTGTGTACCCTATCCAAAATCATTCTCTGGTCTCAGCCCAACATCAGCAAATCGCTCTTATACTCAATTCCCAAACTAATGACACATTCATAGAAATAGTAAATGAAATAGCAGATTATGATGCCGTAATACACCACTTTGCGGTCCTTGTCCCTGAACACTTGAAAAATCCAGGAGATCAGGATGAGTTGATACAGCCCAAAGTAGATCGAGAACCGGGCAAAAATCCAATTTTGTGTCGAAATCAGCATGAACACAAAGCCCAGCAAAGCCATGTTGACAATGATATCGCTATGGACGTAAGCTTTGGCCAATGTATCCCTGCCCCAGAACGCAATGAGCAAAGGAACGGCATTCACGAGAACACGAATCAGATTCGCCCCGCCTTCCTGGAACGTGCTGTATCCGCCGTACTGGGTATCCTCAATGACCGCAAACAGAATGGATGAAAATTGATTGAAACCGGCAACAATGACGATCGCCGCAATCAGCAGCACCAGCGTTTGCCAAGTCCAGGCTTTCCTACGGACCATAAAGTAAATGGGAATGAGGATCAGCGCTGTTTTATGCACGGTTGCCGCCAACAGAACGACGAACATGTACTTCTTGAAGCTTCCTTCCAAAAGGAATTTCGTCGCGGCGAACAGAATGGCCGCGGCCATAAACTGGCGGATTCCGTTCATGGAGGTGAGGAACATGCCGCCCGTTATGTACACGAAGATGCTGATTTCAAACCATCGGGTGTAGTAATACAGAACAAGAACAATGATTACGTTGGTGATTAACGCGGTGGTGAAAACAAGGAGCTGCGGATCCTTGGACAATTGCTGGAGCAGCATCTGAAAGAGATTGAACCCGAAATCACCGGTGTAGTCGATATTTTGCCATGTAAAAAAGTGCTGTTTGTAAGAATGCATATAGAAGAAGGTGTCCCCGATGTTGTTACGCAAGCCCGCAATGATGACCAAGGACGCCATTACGCAAAATACCAGTAACGGTTGAGGCTTTACATAAGGCACGACGGCTGACGGTCTGGAGAAATACCTGGCTACCACGGAGAAACCGTAAGCCAAGGATAAATTAAGCCAGAGCATCGTCATGCGGATGTTCCTCTGGAGGGAAGTTTCATTAGCGCCGTCCGCTGCGTACTCAGGATATACACAAACAATACGATCCCAAGCGGGAGGGCGAGCAAGGTCGTACCCTTACAAGGCGACTCGTGCAGGAAGCGAGCATTCCGGATAAGCAAATTGCTGGACACGTAATGCATGGATTCCCGCAAGCGCTCCTTAAAGGACGGCGCATGGATCATCGCCACTTTCCGGAAGAAGGAAAATCCTCTGGGATTGCGCTTATATTGTTTCAGCATATTCAGGCTTGAGCCGTCTTCCATATATTCCACATAGCACAGCACTTCGTTCATAACGAGTAACGGCGCCTGTTGATCAATGAGAATATATTTGTAGCTCAGCGGACAATACTTCTCGCCGGGGAACAGGGGATAAGGTGGGATTTGCCGCGTCAGCTCTGAGCGGTAGACCAGCTTCTTGTCGCCTTTCACTTTGTGTTTCGCGTACAGCGCCGTCAGCGTAGATGATTTCAGATGGTCCGGCATGGCCGTGCCTACGAGCTGACCGTCCGGCTTCGCATCCAGTCCCACAATCCCGGCAACACCGTTATGACCATTTAGACTCCAATAGGAAGTAACCTTCTCCACCGCGTCATCCGCCAGATAATCATCCGAATCAATGCACATATTTAATTCGGTCGATATGAGAGCATAGGCTGTGTTGTGCGCGCCGTGCATCCCCTGATTGTCCTGATAGACGTAACGAATCGGAACAGTATCCTCCGCGATCCACTCTTCCACAAGCGCTCGGGTGTTATCTTCGGAACCGTCATCAATAATAAGCCATGTAAAGTTCCTTGAAGACTGGCGTTTCAGACTCTCATAGCACTTGGATAACGTGTAGGCCCGGTTATACGTGGGTGTAAATACAGTCAATAGGGGGATCATCTTCTATACCTCCGCAATTCAACTATGTACGGGTTCACGCGACTCCTCCAGATAAACATTTCCTAACCATGCCGCCATCGTAGCCGTGTCATAACCGCGGGAACTCAGCAAGGCGGATGTATCCGCGTATTCGGTTGACATGTTGCTCAGCAAGCTTGCCCAATGCCTGGCAGGTTGTTTCAGGTCAGCGAAAGTCACGCGCCCCGTAATATTACATTCCTGTGTGATCGTATCGGAAATGAGGCAATTCAATCCCGCGGCCTGCGCCTCGATTAAGACAACTGGAAGACCTTCGAATAAGGACGGGAACAAGAACAAGTCAAAGCTTTGAAGCAATCTCGGTATATCTTCGCGCATCCCCAGAAAACGGACATGATCACCGATTCCCAGGTTCGACACTTTGTCTTCGATGCTCTGTCGAAGGTGGCCTTCACCAACCAGGAGCAGGATGACATTCGGGTCCTGCTTCACCGCCGCATTCATGATTTCTATTAGGAATTCGTGGTTCTTCTGTTTATTGAATCGGCCGATATGTCCGATGACGCGCTTCCCCACAAGTCCCAGCTCTTCTCGCACGGCGCTTCTTACCGCTTCGTCCCGCTTAAACTCCTTCGCGTCAACCGCGTTGTTAAGCACAGTCACTTCCCGCTCCTTGCCGAACAGCCAAGTACCCGCATTGCGGGAGCATGCGAAATATCGGGTAGGATGGTCCTTCATGGCCATCCTGGCGTAAAGGCGGAAAGGCAGCTTGATGTCGATGCCAAGGTCGCTTAAGTGACTGTGCGCAATCCGGCAAGGAATTCCCGCACGATGAGCGGCTCCCAACACAAAGCTGCTGTTTTCATTGATGTGGGCATGCACAACCCTATATTCGGGATGGGCCTTAAAGAAATCATCAAGCTTGCCGAAGTAGCTGCGATAATGACCAGGTCGAATGTGCGGCATACGGTAGATGCGGCCGCCCAGAGCTTCAATTTCATCGTCGTAATGCCCCCGCTCCATACGATGCACCATAAAGTCAAACTGAATCTGCCCGCGGTCCGTTTGACGGTAATAATTCATCAGCATCGTCTCCAACCCGCCCCGGTTCATGACGGTAACTACTTGCAGTACACGTATCGGCACCAAGTCAATCCTCCTATCTGGCCCGGGTCCTTAGCCGGTCCGCGGCCGTCAGCATGAAGTATAATCCAAACGCGAATTTATGCTTGGCAAACCAAAAAAACGTCTTCCAAACAACCGGGCAATGCGCCAGTTCGAATTGTTGGAGAGACCTTTTCATTTGGGCATCCTTCAGCAGAGCGCCGAGATCTTTTATTTTGGCCAAGCTGGAAGCATGATTTCCTCTGTTGACGGTGTTCAGTCCCAAACCCAGTGTGTTCATCCCGATTCGGTTATGAAGAGCCAGAACATATTCCTGTCCCAGTTCCTTTTCCCCCAAGAAATTTTCAATGGCCTGGTACAACGATTTGAATTGCTTGCTTAGCTGCGGATTATAAGATGAGGTAACAGAACTGGTATTGGCGCGCCAGTAGTGATATAAAGGCTTGTTGAGAAAGATGAATGACCGGGAATAATACACGGCCTGGATATTAAACAACGTATCTTCATTGCTGCCGATGAGCTGTAAATCCGTGAATTGCAGCCGGTGCCTGCGGAGGAGGTCCCCCCGATACAGCTTCGTCCATACCGTTCCCCAGGCATCCAGCATCTCCGGCTGAGCCACTTCAGGTCCCGCCGGCCCTACCAGCCGCCTAAGCACATGCTCATGCACTTCTTCGTTGCGGTAAGCGACTCGTTCCGGTAGCGGGAACGGCTTCGCTTTAGCATGGCTGCCGAATTCGCGTATGTACGTACACATGACGATATCGGCTTCCTCGCTGTCAGCGGTATGAACCAACTCCTCATACATGTGAAGATTGACCCAATCATCCGGATCCACAAATCCGATGAATTCGCCCCGGGCCATTGCCAAGCCGGCATTTCTCGCGGAGGAAACGCCTCCGTTGTCCCGGTTGCACAGGATGAGTCTGGCGTCTTTCGCCGCATACGCATCAAGAATGCTGCCGCTGCTGTCGGTTGAGCCGTCATTCACAGCTATAATTTCAAAGTCCGTGAAGCTTTGTTCGAGCAGGCTGTCCAAGCTCCGCCTGAGATAAGCCTCCATATTATAGATAGGCATGATGATACTCAGCTTCGGATGCATGTGTTTCCTCCTCAATGTACACGTTGTAGATCTCACTGAGTTGCTGCCGAACCTGGAGGGAGGAGTAGGTCTGAACACGTCGCAAACTCTCCGCGGCCATTCGCTTCCGCAACGGCTCCGCATGATTCAGCCGGATCATCCGAACCGCGAAGTTCCAAGGATCATTCAACGGAACAATGAAGCCGTTCGCTTCGTCCGCAACCAACTCGGTATGCCCCCGGTTCGCGGTGGCAATGACCGGCAACCCGCACGCCATCGCCTCCATGATATTAACGGGAAGGCCTTCCCTGTAGCTCGCGCCGACAGCAACATCGCACATTTGCAATAGCGATGCTATATCCTGGCGATAGCCGAGAAAGTGCACTCGATCCGCGATCTGCATTTCCGCGGCTAAGGCACGGCAATGCTCCAGCAACGGCCCTTCCCCTGCCAGCAGCAATCTGCCCCCCGGCACTTTCTGCTTAATATAGGCAAGTGCCTGTATAAGAAGCTGCTGATTCTTGTTGGCGTTAAATTCCGCCGCATAAAAAAACAAGAAATCGTCCGGCGCGAAGCCGTGCTGATTTCTTAATTCCTGCTTGTAGCTGTCCTCTGCCGGTTTAAACCTTTCGGTATCCACCCCCACACCATGCACATGTACCACTCTTCCGGCGCCTAACTTACGATCCAGTGCCAGTTGATAATCCTCTGAATTAATCGTAATCAGGCAGTCGGTACGGTGAGCCAGCATTCGTTCGATCGGATAATAAAGCAACCAGTTCAGCTTCGGCGCACCTTTGTAGAAATGAAACCCGTGCGCGGTGTAAATGACTTTGGCGCCTTTCTTTCTCGCCTTCCCGGCAGCCAGTCTTGCCAGCATCCCGCCCATCGGCGTATGACAATGGATGATATCATATTCATGCTGGTTAATCAGCTTAAGGAGTTCGTGATAGGCCGATACATTTTCCAGTCGGAACGGAGAACGTTGTACTGGAATTTCAAACACCTGATCCGTATACGGAAGCTCCAACTTCCCGTTGGCCGCGGCGTGAACTTCCCACCCCTGCTCTTGAAACCATTGGAAGACCGGCAGATGAAAGCCTTTAAAGTGCAAATGGATATTGGCGCAAAATAATACTTTCTTCTTCACACGTTCACCTAACCTTCGTGGACTCAGATTAAACAGATAGGGCGACACGCGCTTCCATCACACGGTCGTTGGCTAATTCCAACAGTTTCTGCCGAAGCTCCGCTTTGTCATAGAGTTCGTAATGTTGGACTAGGTCCAGAATGTCGTTTGCGGGGACCGCCATCTTCTTGCCTACATAAATCTTGGGGTGAACCTGCATTTCGTGGGCTTCGTCATCCTTGAGCAGTTCCTCGAACAACTTCTCCCCGGGACGGATTCCGGTGAAATCGATCCCGATCTCTTCCACCGAATTGCCGGACAGACGAATCAGATTGCGAGCCAGATCCACAATCTTCATCGGTTCTCCCATGTCCAGTACGAAGATCTCGCCGCCTTGCGCGAACGCGCCGGCCTGGATGACCAGCTTGGAAGCTTCCGGAATGGTCATGAAGTACCGGATCATATCCGGGTGGGTCACGGTAACGGGCCCGCCTGCCTCGATCTGCTGTTTAAACAGAGGAATAACACTTCCCCGACTCCCTAACACATTGCCAAAGCGAACCGCCACAAATTTCGTCGCGCTGCCTTCGTCCAGATGCTGGATCATCATTTCCGCCAAACGTTTCGTCGCGCCCATCACGCTTGTGGGATTAACCGCTTTGTCTGTAGAGATCATCACAAACGTCTGCACACCGCTTATACTCGCCGCGCGTCCCACGTTCAACGTGCCCTGGATATTATTCTTAAGGGCTTCCTCGGGGTTTCGTTCCATGAGGGGAACATGTTTATGCGCGGCGGCATGATAGACCACATCGGGACGATATTTATGCATCACCGAAATCATCTTCGCGGCATCCTGGATGTCGGCGATTTCCGTGATAAATTCTATAGATGCATGCCGGAACTGCTTTAACAGATCCAGTTCAATCGCATAAATTGAATTCTCGCCGTGTCCGAGCAGAATCAATTGCCGCGGATTAAACCGGGAAATCTGCCGGCAGATTTCAGATCCGATGGAGCCGCCGGCCCCAGTTACCAGTACGGTCCGGTCTGTGAGATAATCGGTAATGCTGCCCATATCCAGTTCCACAGGCTCTCTGCCCAACAGATCTTCCACACGCACATCCTGAAATTGATTAACCGATATTCTTCCCATGGCCAAATCTTCAAGCATAGGAATAATCTGCGTCTTGGCCTTCGTCTTGGCGCACTCCTGATAAATGGTGTAAATCTCCTTTCGGCGAAGCGAAGGGATGGCAATAACGATATTATCGATAAACAGTTCCGCTGCGATCCGTTCAATCTGGCTCACGCCTCCGACGACCGGTATGCCCAGAATATCGAGCTTATGCTTTTTGACATTGTCATCAATAAAGGCGACCGGTAGCAGCTCGGATTCGTTGTTGTTGATCAGTTGTCTTGCAACCATCGTTCCGGCCGATCCGGCTCCGATTACCAACGTTCGTTTCTTGTTGGGCATCATCGGCGCTTTTGGCGCCTGCGCATCCCCGAACACCCGCCGATAGAAGCGTGAACCTCCAATCAGCATCACATGAAGCATCCACGTTACCGTAAGCAGACGAAAGTGGATATCCTCCAACCACATTTGTTGGGCCACACCCGCCGTCAGAATGGAGAAAGATACGGCTTTCATAATGGTTATCAGTTCCCCGATGGAGGCGTACTCCCATGCTTTCTTATACAATTTGTATCGCAGGGAATAACAATGATGACTAAGGAGGAGGATGAGCGAGCTTACGACCACAGGTGTCGTAAAAACATTAAAGCTGGCGCTCAGCAGAAACCGGCTAAAAAAAATAGCCGTCAGCACAATGACGGAATCCAACACAATCAAGAACGAGAATCTTTGCCGATACGTCAAAAAGAACCACCCTTCCCGCATTTCACCTGTCACTTTAATGGAACTCTATCTAAAGTGTTTAACTAGGAGGTCCGATTCCAGGGAACTAAACCTCCTAGTTAAAAACACTAGATTTTGTTTAACAGGGCATTAAACCCATCCTCACACCACACTCTTGACGACTGGCGTCTAAGGTTTATTTCAACCCACAGCATGGCCGAGTGCCTCCGCGGATAACGGCTAGGAGACATTCCCAACGAAATATTCTTTATAACGAACGTTTGATTCAAAAAAAATGCGCCTAACTATTTTATTTAAGCTATCTGTGCTTGTTCATGACGACGCCGATGACATTGGCTTTCACCCGTTCCAGCACTTTCTTCGCTTCCAGAGCGGCCGCTTTGTCTGTACGTCCGCTGTTGATGACAAGAATTACGCCGTCGCATTGGTTAGCCATAATGGAAGTATCCGTAACCGTGAGGACGGAAGGACAATCGAACATCACCAGATCGTACCGTTCCCTGGCTTTGTGCAGCAAAATGTTGACGCCGTTCGAAGCGATTAACTCGGCTTCCCTGCCATGGACCGGTCCGCTGCACAACACATCCAGCCCGTGGATTTCCGTGTGACTGACGGCTTCGTGAAGAGTGAGCTTGCCTGTCAACATCCCGGATAGCCCGCTGACGTTCGGCACATTAAAGGTGACATGCAGCCTCGGTTTACTCAGATCCGCATCCACAAGCAGAACCCGATCTCCTCGCAAGGCCATGGAGACTGCCAGATTGACGGCTGTCGTTGTCTTGCCTTCGCCAATACCTGGAGAAGTGATGACCACGGATCGAACGGTTTGTTCACCTGCGAAAAACTTTATTTGATTGCGAATCGCCCGGTACTGCTCTGAAACCCGGGATTGTGGATTTACAAACGTAAGCAAGTTTCTTTTCACTGCCGCTCTGCTAATACTAGGAACCAACGGTATCACCTCTCAGTCCTGCGGGGACGCTATTGCCTTTATTACGCCGAAAATTCGTGTCCTTCTTCCGAATTCGCGAGACGGCCCCAAGGACAGGATAATCGAGCCATTGTTCCACATCCCGTTCCGTCTTTATGCTGTCATCCAGCGATTCCAGAAGAAAAATGATGCCGATGCCTAAGATCATACCTGCCAACAGGCTTAGGATAATCGTGCTTCTTCCGCTTGAAGTCAGCGGTTGAATCTCCGGAGGGGCAACAGCTTGGGAGAGTACTTTAATATCCGTAAAGTTCATTACCTTGGTAACGATTTCTTTATATTTCTCGATCGTGGTATTGGCGATCTTCGCAGCAAGAACAGGATCCGGATCCGCCACAGTTACGATCGCAACCAGGGAGTTATCTACGCTGGAAACTTGGATTTGATCCCGAAGCTCGCTTTCTGTAACCGGAAGGTTAAGCGCCTGAATCACTTGTTCCATGACCGCAGGCTCGCGAACCATCACTTTAAGTGTATTTAGCATTTCCGGTGTGGCTTTAATAACCACCCGTGTAGAGACTTCATACGTTGGAATTTCAGGTTTCATTTCATAAAGAACACCCAATGCAGTGAACACCGTCATGAACAGTAACATCATCCATATTCGACCTTTAATCACAAGCCATAGTTGTTTCAGATTGATTTCTTTACCCGGAACAGGATTTGCTGTGTTGTGTAACGAGTTCGGATTCACCATAATGTTCACCTATGCCCTTAATTAAGTTTTGTTCTTTATAAAGAACTTAATACCCTCATGATAATTCTATATAACGAACAAGTCAATTGTTTTTTACCCTAATGATCAGCTGTTTGAACCTTCTTTATGTTCATTCCATTTTAAATATTGCAGATAATCTTTAAGTCGCCGAAAATCTTTCTTGCTCATTCCTTCGTCAATCGCTTTATGGATCAGGAACTTCCATTCATCATCCAACACTCCGTTAACTTCCAGCCTTGAGGAATAGGTATTTCCCAACAGGTACTCAATGGTGGTGTCCAGAGGCCCGGCAATCTTGGACAGCATCTGCAGGGATGGATTGTTCTGCAGTTCACGTTCGATGTAACTTAGATAGGATTTGGAAATCCCTGCGAGCTCCGCAAGTTCCGATATGGAATAACCTTTACGTTTCCGCAGCTCCTTAATACGTTGTCCGATCATAAGGCTCTCCTTTTTTTGGGGTTCCGCAGGCTTTGAGCCGTTCAACTAACTTGAACATCAACTTAAACGCGGGAATACGTGCTCACACCTAATGAAGAATGTCGATATAACGGAAAAAAGTTGTCTTGAACCTGAATCTGCCGTGTAAGCATTTCGTAAATTTCCGGATTGTGAACTTTGCGTCCGATGTAGAAATCCAGGGGAGCCTTCTTACTAAACGTGCTTTTGAAACGGAATAATTCATCATTACCGCCGTATCCCCCGCCGAGGTGCAAATATTTATATCCCAGGGATTTAAAGTAACTGGCTGCTTCGCAAATCAGCAGATTATACGGCGCGAACTTTAGATAATCTTTATCCGAACCGGTGAGATGATATGTAACGTAGTCATTGTAATGAAGGAAGAACGTTGAGGCAATGACACGGCCCTCATACCGGGCGACAAATAAACTAACGTGCTGATCCAGTAATTGGACCAGGTCTCTAAAGTAGGGTTCCGAGAAGTAATAGTAGGGATGCGCGTGATTCTTATCCATGGTTGCGTAGTACAGTTCAATAAAGTCTTTGATTTGCGCAGGATCTTCTCTGGACACGCGGACTCCGTTCTTCTGAGCATAACGCACTCGGTTCCTGCATCCGGAGGTTAAGCTATCGATTACGTCTTCCCTGGACGATGTCAGATCCATGCACACCGTATTTCGGAGCGGCGTGGGCTGAACTCCGGAATAGTCTTTTTCGTTATGAAAGAGGGGGTGAAAACGCACAAATTCCGTAACGATCCCGACCATGCGGCAATACGCGCTAAATACTTCGCCAAAGCGTTCGAACAAGGATACGCGTTCCTCTTCGTCCTTTACATTGCATAGCGGTCCGCCATAACCGTAAGGTGTAACAATATCGTACATATTGCGTTGAAGTTGCTTTACCTCCGGCAAATTTAAATCATTAATACTTCTCATCAAGAATGCATAACAAATTATGAATTGTTGCTCACGGTAAACGAACAGTCGGGCCATGCCCTCATTGTTGTTTTCCGCCATCGCGCAATATCCCGGAGAGTAGTAAATATCCGCTCCTCCTACCGAGCGAAGGGCGTCATTCCATTCTTCCGTCTGGGAAGTCATGAATACTTCATAACTAAACATGGATCGCCCACCCCAACCTATTCTAAAAATAGTTTCGTTCTTTAAAAAGAACATTTTGATTAAAAAAATAGGCGCTAATCAGCGTCCCATCCACTATCTAGTTTTATTTACCTAGTTTAATTCTTTATAACGAACATGTCAATGCGGGAATACGCGCTTTAATTTTTATAAACATTTATGCATACGGACGTTAGTGCTTATTAAACCGGCTTTAAAGATGCATTTCCATTCCGGCTCAGGCGTTATGATCAACAAAGAACAATGAGGAAATACAGTTACGATCTCCTCAAGTTGATGATCTTGCAGCAGGTTTCCGCTCCCGCCTGTTATCACACGCAAATATTTACGATGCAAGCAAGCCATGTGAACCTGCCCTGAGTCCGTATCCATCGTGATCTGTGATAAGCCGTCATACATGTCCCAAGCTCGAAAGCCATTTACTTGCCGGGCATCCCGATCAGCAACAGGACTTTCAATCATATGCCAATAAGCATTGGTCCTGATCTGAAAACCCAAAGCTTTATAAAGGTTCAACGCGTTATCATTCCATACGAAACAGTCCAATTGAACTTGAGAGACACCTTGTTCGCGGGCGATGTCAAACGTATCGGACAGAAGCCGGCCGCCGATTCCCTTGCCTCGGTCTTGCTGACTCACCGCGAAGTTATTAATAAACAGACCGTCCTCATTCATAAAGTACTCTATAAATCCAGTTAGGCGCGTGCCCTCGTAAGCGCCCATGAAACACGCGCCGGACGAAGAATTTTCAAGAAGGTCTGTGGTGTAAGCAACATATCCCGGACAAGAAAATTTGGTTAAGTGAAACACAGATGGTTGAACCATGGACATCCACTGCTCGGTCCATGCAGGAATATACTTGGCATCTTGCTTATGTAAAGAGTATGTTACGATCTTCATGGTCTAATGGGCTTTAACGATCCCTGCTGCTTGAATTCCGCGAGAAAGCTCCGGACTTCCTCAACGGTAATGCCGAGCTCATAGGCTGACTTTAATAAATCGATCCACTCTGGATCCATATCTTCTCTATTGATCTGGACGGCTTTCATGTTTATCCTCCCCAATGTAAAACACGGATACCAAGCAATCCAGCTGTCTTAGTCAGGATACAACTTTAAGACCTGTGACTTTGCGTCCCTGCTTTTCAGTCAGGTTTGCCCTACGGTTATTTCTACGTATATGATACTAGCTGTATGGTGAAAAGTATGTCGATTTTTATTGTCTAAAAATGTATTTTTTTACCGATATTATGAAGCGGTTACATTTCTTCCGTTAACCTATTGTTAATTAAAACTTTTTCAGGTAACCTTGTGACAAATGCTCTGTTTGAAATGTAATTAAAAATCCCAAAAAAAGGATCGATTCTACATGATAGGACAACGGATTAAGAATTATCGGTTATCGAAGAAGCTGTCCCTATCGGAACTGGCTGAGCGCGCTGGTGTCGCCAAGTCATATCTTAGCAATATGGAACGGGACATTCAGACCAACCCCTCTATTCAGTTCCTTGAGAAGATTGCCGATGCGCTTGACGTGACTGTTGATGATCTGCTGAACCCTATTCAGAAGCCGGAATCATCCGAAGTTGATCCCGACATGGATCCCCAATGGTACGAACTCGTCCGTGAAGCTATGAATTCCGGCATTAGCAAGGAACAGTTCAAGGAGTTTCTGGAATTCACACAATGGAAGATGAATAATAAATGAAGAAGATAAGTATATGAAGCCCGATATTCATTCTTCAAGGAGAAAGTTTCTGAAGCTGAGCGCCATGGTGTTCGGAGGTTTATTGACCGCTCCCTTTGCCGGCTTCAGCTATGCGCGTTACCTGGAGCCGCAATTGTTGAAGATCAAGCGAATATCGTTAACCCTTCCCCGCCTTCCCGCTTCATTCGACGGAATCCGCGTAGTGCATTTCAGTGATATCCATTTGGATTTTCACTATAGTACGGAACGGTTAGCTAAACTTGCCCATACCATTCAACGAATGAAACCGGATCTCATCTGTTTTACCGGGGATTTATATGACCGCTCTATCGGGAATGAGGGGAAACGATGCGCTGAAATCCTGGCGGGTTTGAGCGCCCCTCTGGGCAAATGGGCTGTCCTTGGAAATCATGATCACATAACCGGTCCCGAGCAAGTAACCTCTATTCTGGATCAAGGCGGCTTCAGCGTATTAACGAACCGTTCAGCGGCGCTCACTCTGGATGGCGCTTCCATCTTGATCGCCGGTGTGGACGATGCGCTGATGGGGTCGCCAAATCTCAAAGAAGCTTTGTCCGGAAAGAGCGATATATTCACGTTATTGTTGTCTCATGTACCTGACTTTGCCGATATGGCTGCGCAATATCCGGTTGATTTGCAGCTTTCCGGACACAGCCATGGCGGACAGGTGCGCATCCCGTTCTACGGCCATGTGTTTACGCCGGAATTCGCCAGGAAGTATCCGGACGGCTTATATCAGATCCGTGAAGGCAAGTTTCAACTTTATACGAACAGGGGCATTGGCGTTTCAACGATACCGATTCGGTTCTGGTGCCGCCCTGAGCTTACGGTCTTTACGTTGCGTCATCATTAAAAAAGAAGCTGTTCCCAAGGTTGAGATACCCCCAGGGACAGCTTCTTCTTCATGTTACTGTTCCACATTACCCGTGCTTTTGTCGTTTGGCTTTAATTGAAGTCGAGCCTTAAAGAGCACATTGTTCTCGACCGTATAACTCGGCGCTCCCGCACCTGCATTGACTGTGGAAATACCCTTAGCTGCTATATTAGTGGTAATGGTATTCCATCTAAACTGCGCTTTATATACATCAACCGGAGCCGGTGTTGCCCAGTAACCCTTAACATTAATTACAGGGGTACTGGTAGAGTTCAGAAACATGGACGTAATTTTACTATCCTGGATGAGCACGGATTTGGCCGCCTCGATCGCAATCGTTTCGCCTGTGCCCGTTGTTACGAATGTACTGTTCTGAACCGTAAATTCGCCGGCGGTATTCACCAGCAGCAAACTTGCGTTCTTTCCGGAGAACGTGCAGCGGTCAAATAAATATTGGCCCGCTTTGTTGGCTTGCGGCGCGGCCCCGGTTGTCGTGCGGAATTCGCAGTTGAAGTATTTACCCGCCGGGAGCTCGCTCGCGTTAAAATCATACATCCTGAGGTTCTCGAAGATCATATCGTTATGACCGTTGCCCGTAATCGCACGCACCAAGTTCGGTCCGTACACCGTTACATTTCGGAGATGCTGCGGCTGTCCGTTGACAACAATTGAGTTATGCATTTTGCCTGTATTACGGATCGTTTCGTTCGATATATTCAGGATAAACGGCGCACTACCGGCTAAATCCAGGGTACCGTCCATATAAGTGTTGTTGTTGGCGATGATGTTCGGTCCGAAGAAACGGGCAAACGTATTACGCACCGTATTATTCGTGAAGATGACGTCATGCAACAACAAGGATGGCGCCCCGTCAAACAGGTTGTTACGGATGACCGCGTTATAGAAGTTTGTGCTGGTCGACAAACCGACGACTTTGGACCGCAGGATGTTGTTCTCCACCACCGCATTCGTACCGTCGTAAAGGATAATATCATAGGCCGCATTGTTGTAGAATTCGTTCTGCCGGATCGTAACGTTATTGTTAAGGAATAATCCGCCTTCCAAATCAATGCCCGATTGCGGATTCGCGCCGCTCATATCATGAATCTTATTGTTCGTAATAAGCACGTTTTCCACGCCGCCGATGGTAATCCCCTGGCGGCGGTTAAACGCGAATTCCGAGTTCTTGATCACGGAATGATGCGTGCGGACTTTGGCGTCGTAGCGGACGAGGAAACCGGAAGTGGAAGCTGTGTTGAATACGGCTCTGAAGTAACTTGCGCCCGCTGGAATGAATACATCTTCGTAAGTGTACCGAATCCCTTTTTGACTCGAAAGATAGGTCCCGTCCCCTTTATAAAAATACACATCGTAACGGGAATCCTTCGACACGCCCTGAGGATAGGAAAGCTGAAAAAACGGGACAACTTTAAATGTCTCGGACGTGAAGCCAAGGGGCTGCTTCAATCTGATTTTGCCAGAGTTCGGAATTAATCTGCCGCTGTCATCAATCGCCCCGGACTCCACCTGGGCTTCGCTCACATTTCGAATATAGTTGTCACTCGTTCCAAAGCAAAGTCCGTCTCCCGTAAATTCAATGGCCTTCACACTGTCAATGGTAATGTTGTAACCGCCTTCAACAAGAATACCATATCCGTTTTCGTGAGTTCCTCCGCTGGAGTAATCATGCGTATATCGGTCTCCCTTATACGTCCCCCCGCGTAACGTTACGTTCCTGACCATCCGGTCCACATAAAGCGTTTCATACCTCGACAGGCCGTTGGTTTCTTTCTGGATCACCGCGCGGTCATTCAGCCAGAACGTAATGTTGCTCACCATGTTAATCCGGCTGTTCTTATCAATGAGATAGGTTCCCGCAGGCACGATAAATTCGTTGACACCGTTCTGATTCGCCCAAATTAATGCTTTGTTGATGCCTTGCGTAGTTTCAACCGGGTGCGTCCCATCGTTGTAGATGCCCCATTTCTGCATTTCTAACACATACGTTTTATTAGCTGTGGGAGCCGTTTCCGCAAGCGTGTTGCCTGTTAAACCCAACATAGCAAATACCATCATAACCGCCAGAAACGAAAGGAATGACTTCCTCATGCTCATTTTCTCCTCCTGTGTGTGGAATAGTCACCGAGATACTCTATCATATGCCTGCTAGATTCATATGGAACTGGACAGAATGAGCTGATCATTTGTACCAATTTATGGCAAAATAAAAATAAACCAGCCCTCAAAGGACTGGTCTTGAACGTTCCTATACTTCTATATGTATTTCAAAAGGATCCGCTCCACATGCGAAAGGTGAGCTTTCATACCCGAGGCGGCCGCTTCCGCATCCCTAGTGTTTATAGCGTCGTATATGAACGTATGCTCCTTTAACAGTTGTCGGGACACCTCGGGGTCCGCATAGATCTCCACTCGGCGTATCTGCTGAATCCCTTGCTCCAACGGTTTAAGGACCGCATCAAACAGTTGCACCATGATGGTATTGTGCGTAGCTTCCGCTAATGCCCGATGGAATCCGATATCCAGCCGTTCCCCTTCAAGATCTTGGCCCAAACTGCGCTCCATCTGCTGAATCAGGCTCTGTAAACCTGCAACATCGCCTTCCGTTCTCTTGGCAGCGGCCATTCTGACGATCGACACTTCGAAGGCATGCCGCGCTTCAAGCAGCTCCAACAAGCTGCTCTTGTTCATGCGCAGGGAATGAAGCTCGGGAAAGTCCCTGCCTGCCCCTCCGGGGGCGCTTGTGATGACCGTGCTGCCTCCGCCTTGGCGGATGTCGATATACCCCATCGCTTTCAACGCGCTCAAGGCTTCACGTGTCGTGGAACGACCTACGCCGAATTGCTCGGAGAGTTCCTTCGCGGAAGGCAGTTTGTCTCCCGCTTTGAGCGTACCGTCTATGATTCGGCGTTTTAACTGCTCCGTTATTTCTTCATAATGATTGCGTTTCTCAAGTTTCGATAGTTCCATGGGATCCTCCGGATGGTTTAACCTACGATTAAAGTATAAACGATACCCGGGCCGTGTACACCTATCGTTAAATCATTCTCGATATCGGCGGAGCGGCTCGGGCCGGAGATGAAGTGCAAGCCTGCCGGCAGATGTTCCCGCCCGGCTTCATCAAGACCTACAAGCACTTCCCCAAGCCGGGTTTGCAACCGCTCCAAAGGTAAAATCACAATCAATACCGTAGGCAGTAAGCTTACGGATCTCCCTTGGGTTGCGGAGGAGCGCACGACAATGGATCCGGTATAGGCAACGGCATGGTCCGCCACCACAATGCCGATGTCCGCTTCGGCCGACCGGGCTTTCCAATCCACAGCTGGATCCCGATTCCAGATCGAGACGGTTGCCGAGGGCAGCGCCGCTTCAAGTTCCATCGTATTCAGCAGGGGCTGATCATTCCGAATGATCCATTGCGCGCCCAGCGCCTCAGCGTGCTCTAAGATAAACTGCTTCGCCTCGCTATACTGGTTCATGCGCCTAACATGGCCGCCGGCATTCCGGAAGTGAGTACTGAAATGTTCTATACGCTCCGGCACGGACCACTGCCATTCATTCCAGTAGGCGGGCGCTCCTCTGTAAGGATGCGCAGGCGGTTCCGTCAGAAACGGCCTGTTCAAGCGATTCGTAATATTCGCGATGAAAGCTTCTTGCTTTCTTCGCGATTCCGTTTCGAGCTGATTTAGCCAAGCTTCATGTGTATGCGGGTTAGACATGACCCCTCACCCCTTTCTATTCGCCAAGTGATCTTCCATCCGCTTCTTCATCGCCGGGTCCATCTCTTGAAGACCCGAGCGAATTTCTTGTTCCAAAGTACCCCATTGCTCGCGGAACGAATGCTTGGACAGGCTTGGGGCCACTCTGTACGAGTTCCATCCCTTCAAAGGACCCAATTTCAGGGAGATTCCGCCATCCCGCACGACTAGTCTTTGACCTAAGCGTCCGAGCTTCAGCAATCCTTTGTACCGTCCCGCATCCGACATGACCGCGGCGTAGGCCTTCATACCGAGTTTCTCTGCCGCATCCGTCTTACCGGATTCATTCTTTCTTCTGCGCAAATAGATTAGCATCTCATGCAGAGGAATCTTGACCGGACAAGCTTCATAACATGCGCCGCATAAGCTCGAAGCGTTAGCGATATCGTCCCATTCCTCCACCGTCTTATTTAGCGCGGGTGTCAGCACCGCTCCGATCGGACCGCTGTAAGTGCCGCCGTAAGCATGACCGCCGATATGGCGATACACGGGGCAAGCGTTCAGACAGGCCCCGCAGCGTATACAATTCAGGAGCTCCTGAAATTCGGGATCTCCGAGCTGAAGGGAGCGGCCGTTATCAATGACAATGATATGCATTTCCTCCGGACCGTCGCCTTCTCCATCCCGCCGCGGTCCTGTAATGCCGGACATATAGACCGTAAGTCTCTGTCCGGTGGCGGACCTTGGCAGCAGCGTGGCCATCACCTCCAGATCCGCCCAGGATGGAATAATACGCTCCATACCCATCAGCGTAATCTGTGTCTTCGGAACCGTCGTTACCATGCGCGCGTTTCCTTCGTTCTCGAAGAGAACCATGGAGCCCGTTTCGGCAATGGCGAAGTTACATCCCGTCATCCCGATATCCGCCTCCAGAAACTTCTCCCGCAGTTTTTTACGGACGAATCCCGCAAGGATTGTCGTATCCGGCGCCAAATCCTCGCCGGCTTCCGCGGATAGGAGCTCCGCAATCTGATAGCGATTTTTGTGAATGGCCGGAATGATAATATGGGAGGGTGTTTCTCCCGCCAGCTGAATAATATATTCGCCCAGATCCGTTTCAATAGCCTCCACACCGATTCCCGCCAACGCTTGATTGAGGTGCAGTTCCTCCGTTACCATCGACTTGGATTTAACTACAGTATTCGCCTGTTTCTGCTTTGCGATCGCTAATGATAAGCTCACCGCCTCCGCCGCAGTATCCGCAAAGTGGACATGAACGCCGTTAGCGCGCGCGTTTTCCGCGAATTGCTGCAGATAATAATCCAGATGGGCAATCGTATGCAGACGAATATGCCGTCCCCGATCCCGCCATTCATCCCAGTTCCCGTGATCCTCGGCTGCCGCTTGCTTACCGCCGCGCAGCCGCTCCGTGGTGAACTTAACCGCTTGACGGAGAAAGTCATCGTTCAGAGCGAGATCCGCGCGCTCTTTCACTGTGGCTCCTGCAGCTCCGGCGATGCCTGACCGGTTACCCCCAGCGTTGCTCATGCTCCCTTCACTCCTTCGTATAGCAGCTCCGCCAAGTGCATGACTCGTACCGGCTGATTCCGATACCGTAAATTTCCCGCAATATTCATCAGACAAGCCAGATCCAGACCGACCAACACCTCAGCCTCGGTCTCCAGCACATGATCCGTCTTTTCGGTAACCATAGCTCCGGAGATATCAGACATCTTTACCGCGAACGTCCCGCCAAAGCCGCAGCAATCCTCTGCGAAAGGAAGCGGAATCAGCTCCATGCCCTTAACCTGGTTCAACAGGGCAAGCGGCTCGGCCGTAACCCCCAGTAAGCGGCTGCCGTGACAGGAAGGATGATAAGTAACTTTATGCGGGAACACAGCCCCCACA
This sequence comes from Paenibacillus swuensis, assembly GCF_001644605.1. Taxonomy (NCBI): domain Bacteria; kingdom Bacillati; phylum Bacillota; class Bacilli; order Caryophanales; family Paenibacillaceae; genus Paenibacillus; species Paenibacillus swuensis. Next base: position 1,892,935 of record NZ_CP011388.1, read on the forward strand.
TCGCTTACCCCCAGAACCTGAACCATAAATTGCGTAAATTCATAAGATTTCCGCTGCAATTCCCGGGCCTTCGCAAGCATCACCGGGTCATGTTCGAACAACTTCGGATAATGATGAATCATGCCTGTACAGGAACCGGAAGGCGAGATGACAAAGTCGCTGTCTTGGAACGCCTCAATAATCGTTGCCGCGGTCGCCTTGGCTTCCTTCCAGTACCCGCTGTTGTAAGCCGGCTGCCCGCAGCAAGTCTGAACGGACGGAAACTGCAGACTAACACCGAATCTGGCCAATAACCGAACCATGGCTTCGCCTACCCGGGGATAAACCGCATCACTTAAACAAGTAATAAATAAGGACACTTTCAAGATGAACGCACCTCTTCTGTTAAAAATGAACAAAATATAACATCGATGTTATCAGGTTATCAGACAAGTTGAAGAAAATAAAGCTTATTCTTGAACCATTATACATTCCGCAAGAATAAGCCTAAGTGTTATACCCGGGATACGGTTAACCCCTTCTCCGTTAACTGAACGTGGATGTCGTCCGGCAGCCGCTGATCGGTAATAATGGTATGGACCCGATCGAGTCCGGCGACATGGGTGAAAGCCTGCACACCGAACTTACTGGCATCCGCGAGCAAAAAGGACTGGTCCGCAATAGCGAGCATTTTCTCTTTCACTCTGCCTTGAAGTTCATTCGATTCGCGTATGCCGCGGTCTAAATGCACGCCTTTGCAAGAAAAGAACAATTTGTTCACATGATACGCATCCAGCGTCCGCTCGGCAAGAGGTCCTACGTAGGAAAGGGAACGCGCGGCAAGCAAACCGCCGGTAGAGATGACTTCAATCTTCTCTTTCCCGCTGAGCTCCACCGCCACTTTAATGGAATTGGTCAATACGGTGAGCGGAATGTCAGGAACATACGAGGCCATATACCATGCGGTCGTACTGGCATCCAGAAGGATCCGGTCCATCGGCTGAATCTGCTTCACCGCTTCTTGGGCGATCCGCTTCTTCTCCTCGGCATGCATAATCTCCCGTTCGGTATAGGGCGTCTCCGCGTGAGTATCCCTCACGCTTACCGCGCCGCCATGCGAGCGCCGTAACCGCCCGGATTGCTCCAAGCGATCCAGGTCGCGGCGAATCGTCTCCTCCGTCACCTCGCACAACTCGCTCAGCTCGGTCACCCGCATACTCCCTCTTTCGTTCACCAGTTGAACAATCTTCTCATAGCGCTCCGCTACTAACATAACGTACCTCTTCCTCTGCCTTGAATTTATTGGAGTCCCGTCTTGTTGACATAACGTCCATACGCGTCTTTCCAGATTTCGGAGTGCTGAGGCTCATACGTTATCAACGGAAATGACTCGCGAATGGCTCCCCGCGCCTCGCCGATATGGGCAAATTCGCCCTGGGCAATCCACTGAACGGCCAGATTGCCGATAGCGCTTCCCTCCGCGGGTCCTGCCCAAACCGGTTTCCCGACAGCATTCGCCGTCCATTGACACAAGAGCAAATTGTTAATGCCGCCGCCCACCATATGCAGACCGTTAAACGTCTTGCCGGAAATCTGTTCCGTCAACTCCATAGCATACCGATATTTTAACGCAAGACTTTCCAGGATGCATCTTGTAATTTCCCCCGGACCGTCCGGAACGGGCTGACCCGTCTGCGCGCACCATGTCCGGATTCTCGCGGGCATATCTCCGGGGGTCAAGAACACGGCGCTATCCGGGTCAATCCAGCTTTGAAAAGCCGGCGCCGCCTCGGCGCGTTCGATAAGCTCGGGAAACGAGTACACCGCGCCTGCCCGCTCCCATGCCCGTTTACTCTCCTGCAGCAGCCACAGCCCCATAATGTTCTTCAGCAGCCGGAAGGTGCCGCTAACACCTCCTTCATTGGTGAAGTTTGCGGCCCTAGCCGCATCGCTCAGCACAGGCTTCTCCACTTCCGTTCCGATTAAGGACCAGGTTCCGCAGCTTAGATAGGCAAAAGAAGGCGAAAGCGCCGGCACGGCAGCCACCGCGGAGCCGGTATCATGCTCGGCGGCGGCATACACCTGCACCGCTGATATACCAAGCTCGGCGGTCACAGTTGATCTCAACTGCCCAACGGCTGTGCCGGGCATCACCACTTGACCGAACAGCTTCTCCGGAAGGCCCAGCTGCCCGATTAATGCCCGGTCCCAATCCATCTGCACCGGATTATAAAGCTGCGTCGTCGTGGCGATGGAGAACTCATGATGCTTCTCCCCCGTAAGTAAATATCGCAGCAGCTCCGGCATCAGCAGGAGGTGTTCGGCCTGCCCGAGGATGGAAGAATCCGCTTCTTTCATCGCATAAAGCTGATACAACGTATTGAAGGGTTGAAACTGAATTCCCGTCCGGCCGAAGAGGTCCGCGGCATCGTGCCTCAGCAGCACTTTCTCCATCATCCCCTCTGTATGTCCGTCGCGATAGTGATACGGATTGCCCAGCAACTCGCCGTCCCGGCCCAATAAACCGAAATCCACGCCCCAGGTATCAATAGCGATACTCTTCAACTCCGTACCGCGGTGCTTGGTCTTCAGCAAGCCTTGCTTCATCTCATGCAAGATACGCAGGATATCCCAATGCAAGCGCGAGCCCACTTGAACCGGATCATTGGAAAACCGGTGAATTTCCTCCACCTCGATTCGCTGTCCCTTGATCCGGCCGAGCATCGCTCTGCCGCTGCTTGCACCAAGATCGTAGCCGAGGATGCTCACCAGCCGGCACCGCCCTTTCCTCTGGTCATCACGGACTTCCCATAATCGCTCTCCAAATAGGCTTTCATCGGATCCGCGGGCAAGCCTTGTTCCTCGCGAATCGCCTGCAATAAAGGCGTCACATCAAACTCATGCGCGCGCCGAACCGCGTCCTCCGCCCCCAGCACATCCCTTCGCTCCTGAGCCTCCGCCACTTCGGCATGGTTAACCAGCAGCGCTTTAGCGTACTGATTTTGCACGTTAAGAACAGACCGGATCATGGCGGGGATCTTCATCTCGATATTATGGGATTGATCAATCATATAAGCAATATTGTCGACGGTACCGCGAACGGCTTCATCCGTATCTTGACCCGCGCATAAAATTTGGTAAAAAATCAAGAACAGCTCATACGGGTTCATCGAGCCTACAACCAGATCATCATCAGCGTATTTGCGAGCATTAAAATGAAAGCCGCCTAAACGCTTCTCGTCGATCAGATAAGCTACTATGTGCTCAATATTCGCGCCCTGCAGATGATGCCCGGTATCCACCAGCACCTCGGCTTGCGGTCCAAGCTTCAGCGCGAGATTATAGGCCATGCCCCAATCCGCCAAGTCTGTGTGGTAGAAAGCGGGCTCAAAGCATTTGTACTCAATCAGCATGCGCATCCGCGGCGTAAGCGCTTTATACATTTCGGCCAGACATTCATGCATCCAGGCTTTACGTTTACGGATATCCCCTTGACCGGGATAATTCGTGCCGTCGGCGAACCATAAGCTTATATCCCGTGAACCGGTTTCTTTGGCGATATCCACACATTCAAGCAGATGCTCGGTTGCCTTACGGCGCACAGCCGCGTCTGTATTCGTCACACTGCCCAGCATATACTCCTCTTCCTGAAACAGGTTCGGATTAACGGCCCCGATCGTAAGTCCCAGACCCTCGGCATGACTGCGCAAAGCTCCGTAATCTTCCACATGATCCCATGGAATGTGAATGGCTACCGACGGGCATAAACCCGTCAGCTTGTGCACTTGTGCGGCGTCCTCGAATTTCTCAAACGCGTTGCGGGGCGCGCCTGCCTTCCTGAACACTTTAAAACGGGTGCCGGAATCCCCGTATCCCCAGGAGGGGGTCTCAATTCGCAATGAACTTAACTGCTTCTTTACTTGCTCCAAATCAATGCCTCTGGCTCGTTGTTGCTCTTCAAACAGTACGTAGGCGCGGTCCGTCATGGGACATCTTCCCCTCTGAATTGTAATGTTACAGTCTTGTTTATCTTGTAAAAGCCGCAGGTACGCCGCCGTCGATCGTCAGCATGCAGCCTGTGGTCTTGTCGGATTTCGAAGAAGCGAAGAAGGCAATGCCTTCGGCAATGTCACGCGGATAGATATTAACTAATAATGTAGTCCGTTTACGATAATATTCTTCCAGCTGATCCGGCTCAATGCCGTAAGCCGCGGCCCGTTCGTTACGCCAGCTTCCGTTCCAGATCGCCGAGCCTTGCAAGATCGCATCAGGCAAGATGGTATTGACCCGAATCCCGAACTCCCCGCCTTCCGCCGCGATACAACGCGCCAGGTGAGCCTCCAATGCTTTGGCCGAACTGTAGGCTGTGGCATTCTTGCCGGCGTAGACCGAATTTTTGGAGCCGATAAACACCATATTGCCGCCCAACCCTTGCTCCTTCATAAGCTTAAACGCCTCGCGCGCCACCAGGAAGTACCCGGTTCCGAGCACGCTCATATTCAAATTCCATTCCTTCAACGAAGTTTCATCGAACGGACTGGAAGTGGCCAAGCCGGCATTGTTGACGATAATATCTACACCGCCGTAGTTCAGCGCTGTTTCCGCATAAGCCGCGGCGACTTCTTCTTCCCTTGTCACATCCATCTTAACAGCGAGCGCACGGTTCTCGCCATACTTGCTGTTCATTTCATCGGCTACCTTCTGCGCGCCCTCCAAATTCAGATCCGCCAACACGACGTGCGCGCCTTCCGACACCAGGCGTCGGGCCGTTTCGCTGCCGATGCCGCCGGCGCCCCCGGTAATCAGCGCGATCTTGCGGCTGAATTCCGCTTCAGCCGGAGCCAGCGAGAGCTTATACAGCTCCAGCGGCCAATATTCCACATTGTAAGATTCGTTCTCGCTCAGCGATACGAATTGACCCAAGGCCGTCGCGCCCCGCATAACGGCAATAGCCCGGTGGTACAGGGCCCCGCTGATTTGCGACATGGCCCAGCTTTTGCCGGTATTAATCATACCGATGCCCGGAATGAGAATGACACGGGGAGCTGCTTCAAACATAACATCACCCTCATGCTTATTTCGTTCGAAATAGGCTCTGTATTGCGCTTTATAGGCTTCGATTCCTGATTTAAGTTTCTTCGTTAAACCCTCTAGATCCTCCGCATTCGGCGTCCAATCGATGAACAGTGGAACAACCTTCGTATGGACCAAGTGATCCGGGCAAGCCGCGCCGACTTGGGACAATGTGGCCGCATCCGCGCCGCCGACGAATTGCAGCACATCCGCGCCGTCATCATAACTGAGAATCATCTTCTTCGCATCGCTGACCGCGCCACGGATGACGGGCATAACCGCCGATGTCAATGCGCGTTGCACGTCCTTCGGCAAAGCCTCATGCTTAACTCCCCCGAACAGCTTCTCTTCTTGCACACGCGCTTCGATATAACGTTCCGCCTCGCTGATGATCTTGATCGTCTGCGCATAACAGGCTTCGGAAGTCTCCCCCCAAGTCACTAATCCGTGCTTCTCCATCAGTACGAGCTCCGCCTTCGGATTGGCCAGGACGCCTTCGGCGATCATCTTCGATAACGTGAAGCCCGGCCGCACATAGGGCACCCAGACGAAACGCTCGCCGAAGATTTCCCGCGCTACGGAAGGACCGTTATCCGCGCAGCATAAGGCGATGATCGCATCCGGATGCGTATGGTCCACGTGCTTGAACGGAAGAAACGCGTGTAACAGCGTTTCAATAGAAGCCCTTGGATGCTTGGCATCCACCATGCATTGGCTCAGATAAGCGACCATCTCTTCATCCGGCATTTCGTCGCGGTCGAACAACGGGCGGATGTCTTCCATCCGAAGCCCGGTGAAATTGCCGGCTTTCATGGATGCCAGATCAGAGCCGCTTCCTTTCACATACATCACTTCAATATCCCGGCCCCGAAAGTCTTTAACCGTTGTCTTCGCGGAAGTGTTGCCTCCGCCCCAATTACACACACGGCGATCACTGCCGATTCGGTTGGAGCGGTAAACCAATTCCTCAAGCCCCCCTTGCGCCTTCGATGCCTTATCAGACTCCCACAAACTTTGAACCATGTTTATACCTCCGTTTATGTTTGTTTATTTTTGTTTATAAGGAGTTTACCATGTTTGTTTCATTTTGAATATAGAAAAAACAAAAAAAACCGGAAGTGCACGGTTACGTGCACTTCCGGTTTAAACCTTATTTCACCGAGCCCATCATTCCGGCGACAAAATGCTTCTGCATCGCGAAGAATAACAGCGCTGTCGGTAAAGTTGCGATGACAATGGCTGTCATAATGACCCCGAAATCCGGCGAGTAACTGGAGCCCAGATTGGAAATCAACAGCGGAATCGTCCGTTGCCCGGGCGACTGAAGCACCACCAGCGGCCACAGGAAGTTGTTCCAGCTGGACATGAACGTGATAATCGCGGCAGCGGCATAGGTGGTTTTCATCGTGGGCACATAAATACGGAAGAAGACCCCAAGCTCGTTCAAGCCGTCCATGCGTCCCGCTTCCAGCATATCCTTCGGAAACATCTTCGTGCTCTGACGGAAGAAGAATATCAAGAACGCCGTAGTCACCGTCGGCAGAATCACCGAGGCCGCGGTATCAATCCCGATAAACGGAAGCGCACCCGAGATGCTGCCGAACATACGGTACAGCGGCACCATCAGCGCGGCGAACGGAATCATCATAGACAAGAGCAGAATGTTGAAGATGCGATCCTTGGTTTTGCTTCTGAAAATTTCAAATCCGTATCCCGCTAAGGACGCGATCAGCAACGCCAGCAACGTGGTTGTAACGGATATTTTCGCCGAGTTCATCAAGGCCGGGACCAAGTCGACCGAATCCAGAAGTTTGTTGAAGTTTTGACCCAGATGGCTGCCTGGGAGCAATCGTCCTTTCGTCACATCTACAGACTTATTCGTGGCGCTTATAATCATCCACAGAAAAGGGAAAATCGATACGATCGCGACAACGGTTAAGAAAAGATAAGTTAAACCGCGTTTCAGGTTACCCATTTCGATCACCTGCCACTTTAAACTGAATGATGGAAAAGATTACAATCAGGATTACGATCGCGTAAGACACGGTGGCCGCATATCCGAAATCCGGGGTGTATTTAAACGATAGGTTGTAGATGTACTGGGACAGCGACATGGTCGCATTACCCGGCCCGCCCTTCGTAATATTTACAACTTCATCAAATAATTGCAACGTACCGATGGTTGAAGTAATGGAGGTAAACAGAATGATCGGACGCAGCATCGGCACAGTGATCCTGAAAAATTGCTGAAATGCGCTTGCGCCGTCAATCTTGGCTGCCTCATAGATCGAGTTATCTATATTTTGCAAAGCGGACAGGTAGAAAATCATGTTATAACCGGTCCAACGCCAAGTGATAGCGATAATGATCGTCATTTTGGCCCAGAACGGGTCGGTCAGCCATTGAATCGGTTCACCGATCAGCGCAACCTTCATTAGCATCGTGTTAATCAGTCCGTTATTGCTGAACAAATATTTAAAGATGACGGAATAGGCGACAAGTGATGTCACACACGGCAGGAAGATGGCGGTACGGAAGAAGCCTTTGAACTTCAGCTTCGGATCATTCAACAGCACAGAGATGAACAATGCGAGAATAATCATAACCGGAACCTGAACGATCAGATAAATAAACGTATTGGTCACTGTGGCAATGAACGTTGGATCTGTAAACAGACGCTTGTAGTTATCCAGTCCGACAAATGTCAGGTTGGTGCCCGCTCCGGATTGGAATGACATTAACAATGCCTGGAGCATCGGGTAAAAATAAAATGCGAATATCATAAACACTGCAAGCGCGATAAAGCTCCACCCTACCACATGCGTTTTCGTAAGCAAGTTCTTTCTGGATTGGGATTGGGTTTGTACGGCTCTCAAATCATTCACTCCTTCCGAAGTTTTCTTAAAAGAAATGAGCCTTGGCGGCTCTGCCCGGTTTTCCCGCCAACTCCGCTACCGGGAATCGGAGGAGCCGGCGAGTTCCAAGGCTCTGTTCTGTGCTATAGCGTGCTGTCCTGCTGTGTTACTTCAGCTGCGCTTCCGCTTGCTTCTGCGCATCCTGCAGTACTTTCGTAATTTCTTTGCCGTTCAGGAAATCTTGCATGGCTACAATAATTACATCCTCAATGGCATACGTATGCAAACCATAATTGATTTGAGGAATTTGCTCGGACCACTTGGCGAAATCGCCGATAATGTTCTGTCCGCCGAAGAATTCGTCTTTCACTTGGTAAGCTTCGCCGCCGGCAGCAGGTTTGTAAGTACCCATAGCGCCGATTTCAGTAATAAACTTCTGGTACAACTCTTTGTTGGATCCGAACGTCTTCGCCAGGAAATCAGCCGCTTGCTCTTTACCCGGAACGTTCAGCACATACCATGAGCTGCCGCCCAGGTTGGAAGCGTGAACAGAGTTCGCTACGCCCGGAAGTGTCGGTTGAGGAACAACCGCCCATTTGCCGGATTGGGACGCTTCCGCTTTCACGGACGGTGTGATCCAGTTCCCTGTCGGTACCGTGGCGACTTCACCGCTGTTGAACGCCGCGAGGAATTGGCTCCAGTCGGAGTTTGGCGCAACGATATCCGCGTCAATCATCGCTTTGTAGGATTCAAATGCCACTTTCAATGCTTCATTCTCTGCAACATCCGGCGTCACACCGTCATCTTTCGTGTACCATGCGCCGCTGGATTGAATCATCATTCGGATAAATCCAAGATCATTCGGATCCAGTGTAATCATTTTCTTGCCTGTTTTCTCTTTCACTTTCTTGCCGATTTCAATGTATTGGTTCCAGTCGATATCTTGCAAATCTTCAGTCGTGTAACCCGCGTCTTTCAGGTAATCCGTTCTGACATACATACCCGATACGCCAGTGTCAAAAGGGAGACCATAATTTTTGCCGTCCAGAGAGGTCGGTGCGATTTTGTACTCCGCGAAATCTTCCGTTTTATATTTGCCTGTCATCTCGTAGAAGGAATCCGGGTAAGCTTGCAGGAAGCTTTGCGCCCGGTAGTCCTCAATCAGCACAATGTTCGGCAAACCTTTCGTAGTACCGGAGCTCAGGCCGGTGTTCAGCTTCTGGATAATATCCGCTTGCGCGTTTTCAATCACATTTACTTTTAAATCCGCGTTTTCTTTAGCGTAAGTTTCTTTGGCAAGTTCCAGAGCTTTGATGTTGAAGTTAGGATCCCAAGCCCATACAGAAATTTCTTTCGCTTCTTTGCCCTCTCCGGCATTGTTTCCGTTGCCCGCATTGGATCCGCAGGCGCTTAGGAACATGACACTGACAAGTAAAGCCGCCACCATTTTTCTCATAGAGTACCCCTCCGTCTGTATATACTTTTTTGTAAGCGCTATCTTTATTACTTCATTATGATAGCACTTACAAAGAGATGTTCGTTAGGAATATATTCGTCATGATTTGTTCAAATATCAGGGATTGTATGCGCTTACTTTAATGAAATTTGTAATATATTTAGAATTATAATGATTTCAAGATTTCAGAATATAAGGCAGTCTGATTCTTACTTTCGTACCTTCGTTTAACTTGCTTGTGATCGTCACGCCGTAAGTATCTCCGTACATTAACAGAATACGTTCATGCACATTTCTCACACCGATGCCTTCAAACAGCTTGCGCTTGCTCTTGAATTCCGGTAATTGATCATCCGCGGAAATTCGCATCCCGTCGCCGTTATCCACAACCTCACAAATGAGCGCATCCCCTTCATGCCACACCAAAACATTGATGGACCCTTCGGCCTTGCGGTTGAAGCCATGAAAGAAGGCGTTTTCCATGAACGGTTGAATAATCAGCTTGGGAATCACAACCTCCATACTGTCAGGAGAGATGAAGTAATTCACCTTGATCCGGTCCCCGTAACGCTTGTGGTTAATGAATACGTAATTCTTCAGATTCTCCAGTTCCTGTTCAATCGTAATCGTTTCACTCACATTACCAATCGCGTTCTGCAGCAGGGAAATAAGCGCATGAATGGTCGCGACCGCCTCTTCCTTGCCGCCTTGCTGCACCATAAATTTAATGGACGCCAACGTATTATAGAGGAAATGTGGATTTATCTGCTGTTGTAACGCCGCAAGCTCCGCATTACGAACTTTTTTCTCGGATTGCACCAGGTTTTCCACATATTCATGAAGCTCGTCCAGCATGGAGTTAAAGGCGATGCCGATTTGCCTCGTTTCGTAAGTGCCCGAAACCGCCACATAATGGTCAAAATCATACTTTGAAACATTTCCGATTTGTTTTACCAGTCTGGACAGCGATTTGGTCAATCTCCGCGACACCAGGAATACAATAATCAGCGCAACCGAGACGACCGCGATAATAATCATAACGATCGCTTGTTTATCAATATACCGGCCGATTGCGGTTTCTTTATCAATTCGGTTCACGAGATACATATCCAGTGAAGGCAGATATTCCGCCAGGACGATGTAATGCTTTCCGTTTTCGGTGGAATTCACATAAGAGAGACCTTCTTTTTCAATATTACGGGCATGCTCCAACAACCCCATCGCAGGGTTACCAATCATTTCTGACCGGTTGGAGGATACGACCCTCCCGCTCTTGTTCATAATGACGACATCATTGCCCGTACTTGTATAGCTTGAGTAAAACCTCTTAAATTGATTCTCTTTAATGGCAAAATACATCGCCCCGTAGATCGTCCCCGCACTACGCTCCATGAAAGCTTTAGAGATGATAATGGTAGGCTCGCCGCCTCCGCCAAACGGTGGAATATCATATTGATAGAGCAACCGGCGGGGATCCTCCAGGGTTTTCTTCGTAATGGTATGCCTGCGAAGTTCATCATCGGATACCGGCCAATAGCTTCGGTCCGTTGAAAAGCTGACGCCGTTCGCTCCTGTAATTGTAATTCCCATTTCATAGACATCCAGATTGGATTTCACGCGTTTCATCTGCTGATTAATATTATAATAAGCGCGCATTAACTCCGGATCCTTATAATCTTCCGTGAGAAATCGTTTAATCGCCCCGCTCTGCAATACATTATTAGACGCGATCACGACGGAATAATGAAAGGACTCGAAGCTTTCACGAATTTGATTCATCACTTTAGCGTTGGTAATGGAGAATGTTTCGGCAAACAATTTCTCCGACATCCGAATGGTGGTCCACGTAATGATAACGGACACGGCAATCATGCTGACTACGGTAATGATGAACATTTTTACAAATAACCCGTTATGTTTAAATCGTTCCCGCCACAATTTCATAGGTTATCCATCTCTTCTCTTATCGTAAATGTTGTTTCCTGTATTGGCTTGGCGATACGCCGGTAATCCGTTTAAACACTTTGCAGAAATAACTGTGATCGGCGTAGCCGACCAGCCCGCTGATTTCGGATATGGGCGCGGCCTCTGTAATTAACAAATCCGACGCTTTCTCAATCCGAATTTTGTTCACATACTCAATGAACCCTTCCTTGTTATGCGCTGTGAAGTAACTCGACAGATACGAAGGATTGAAATGAAAGTGTCTGGCCACCTCTGTCAAACTCAGCGGTTCGGCGTAATGCTCTTCAATATAATTCAGCAACATCTTCATATTCCCATTACCGGCGGGCTGCGTTTCGGAAGCCATATGGCGATGAACCTCATCCATGAATTGATGCCACAGCTTTAGTGCCTCCCCGACATGCCGCGCTTCATCCATTGCTTTGAAATAACTGTATTTCGCTTCTTCCAGCGCTTGAATTTTATAGTTCATGGAACTCAGTAACACTGTAATGTTAAATATAATGTTACTAAGAAATGACTTATACTCAAATACATCCATCGTATAGCAGAGAGACAACGCGTTAATATGATCATCAAGGTAAGCCAAGGCGTCATCTGTGCGTTCCCGCTTGAATTTCATCATAAACCGGTTTAAGTCAAACGCCTCCGCGCGCGGGGCCGGTTTGGGCAGTAGACTTCCGGACAAGAGATGCAGATCCGGGAAATAGAATCGATATTGCTGCAGCTTCGAGAGATCATCCTTATAAATCTTGCTTACTTCGTGCAACTCATCGAACGCAGGACTTAACAAGAAACAGGCTTCCGGAACCTCTTGCGTAAATGCCTGCATGACGGCTGAACATTGATCCATCTCCGCTTGCCCGGCGTTAAGGATATAGGTCGCAGTGGAAGAGAAAGGTTTAAGCGGGTAGATTACGGTGAGCGGAAGCTTGTTTCGTACAAACTTCTCCCAGTCCCCTTTAGCGCTCTCCGGTTCTATGCCTGCCAGTACGTATCGGGCATGGGGGAATGTTCGCTCCGCCATGTCCATATCTTGATCTGCGACCTCATACCCGTTTAACAATCTGTCCAGCGTCTGTTCCGGGGAGAAGGGAAGCGAGGGTTCCCGCGCGGAGATTCGCAAGGAGGGAATTCTGCTTGAGGCCGCTTTCAATACATGGAGCAACCCTTCCGCTTCCAGCTTCGGCTTCAGAATGTAGTCCGCGACACCGCTTTGGAACGTGGACCGCACATAGTTGTATTCACCAAAACTGCTTAAGACGATGACCTCAATCTCGGGATAGGCAGTCTTGATGACCCGGGTGAGCTCTTCGCCGTCCATGATCGGCATTACCATATCGGTAATGACAATGTGCGGTCTCTTCGCCTCGATGATGTCCAGCGCCTCTTGCCCGTTGGAAGCCTCACCGACGATTTCGAAGCCTTCCCGCTCCCAGTGAATATAATGTTTGATGCCTTGCCTGATGAGGATCTCGTCGTCAACAATCAATACTTTGCACAATACTTCCGATGACACAATGGTACCCCCTATCACATAGTAAAACGCCAGCCCCAGAGCTGACGTTTCATGCATTTTTAGTCGAAATCATACCTTTCCTCTTTCCAGGGATCTCCGTACATATGATATCCGTTCCGCTCCCAGAACCCCGGCTTATCCTTGGGCATGAATTCAATTCCCCGCAGCCACTTCGCGCTTTTCCAAAAGTACAGATGCGGCACCACCATGCGCACAGGATAACCATGGTCGGGCGTCAGCAATTCGCCGTTATGACGGAAGCCCAGGAAGGAAGTTTCCGCTAAAAAATCCTCAATCGGCAAGTTTGTCGTCCAACCTTCTTCGGCATGCAGCATCACATACTTGGCTTCCGGTTTGAGCTTCACCTTTTCCATAATGGCGGCGACCGGCACCCCTTCCCATACGTTATCCAGCTTCGACCAGGTGGTTACACAATGAATATCATTATGAAACTCTCGGGTTGGCAGCTTCATAAATTCCTTATAGGACAAGGTAATATCCTCTTCAACCAAACCGAAAATCCGCAGATCCCACTTGCTCATGTCGTTATAATAAGGAACGGATCCGTAGTGTAACACCGGAAACCCCTCGGTCAGCCGTTGCCCCGGCGGGGTGCGCTCACTTTTGTCCATGATTCAATCACTCCTTCTCTTATTGTATTTACCCCTAGCATTTACATAGATACAGAGTTCCCTGAGCCCTTCAACCACTTTATCTTCGGCTCCAGCAATATCTTTCTGCCTATCATCACCACAATCCCCAGCATTATCCCGCCAACTACGGCCGCGATGCCATAGGCTTCAATCCAGTTCGGCCAAGTACGCGCCCCCTTGAATAGCATGCCCCCGATCAGGGGCCCCAAGAACCCCGTAATTCCCGTCAAGCCTGAATACACCGCGATATAAATAGGAACATCGGCCCGTGGAGCATCCTCAATGATGAGGTTAAAGACCAGTTGGTTAAATCCTCCGGTACCAAATCCAAGCAGAATATGGATGGCCACCAACACAGGAAGAATCGGCAAGAGGCTGCCTGCTCCCCATAACAGACAAGAAAGACCTATCATCGGTAAGGTCCAAAACAACAAGGTGCGGGTCCGATAACGAGCGTTCAAATTCCCCCAGATGTAATAGCTGGCCATCATGACCAACATTTGCATCGTGGTAATGATGGAAACCCATTGAATGGAAATGCCGTGCACATCAAGCATCATATAGGAGAATAGAGGCACAACCGCATTTTGTAACAGAATCCAGAGCGCCAGAAACAACGATGCCTTAAAAAATGTCCGATCCTTGAAAGGCTTTAACAGCAGCTTGTAAGACTTGCTTTCACTCGCTTCGGCCATAGTCGGGTTGGGGTAGCAGGCCAAATAATAGATGTTGACGACTGTACAGATCAGGGCGATAGCATATAAAATCATAAATCCCGTTTCTTCCGGCCAACGATCCAGAATTTGTCCACCCACCAGAACAGCCAAGGCTGCCACAGCCCCATGAATCGTATTCCGAATTCCGAAATAGCGCCCTCTGACTTTAGCGGGAACGATATCCGCCACCAATGAGGTCCAGAACACGCCTGAAGCGGAAGCCATCACGAAGGATAACAGAAACATCCCGATAAACGTCCCGACCCACAACTCCTTGGGCATAAGGAAAGGAATGAATCCCGTCAAAGCCCACAGGATGCGGTGACTCCCTCCTAGCAGCACTAAAGCCAGTTTCCGGTTAGGGAACCGATGCATATAGAAAGCGATGAACAGTTGAATCAAATTGGCAAAAGCGGGGATCGCGAGCGCGATGCCCACTTGCTCTGAAGTAGCGCCCAGATACAACATATACCCTGTTAAGAACGGCCCACCCAGCAGGTTTCCGACCATTAAAGCCGGTACACCTTCCAGTGTAAGAGTTCTTAAGCTCCGTCGATTCACCGAAGGCGGTTTATGAAGCTGGGCAGCATTTCGGATCCTTTGCATAGTAGTTGCCCCTTATGTCAGGATAAGTTCAAGTACCGTGCGTACCATCGACCCCGTGGCTCCTTTAGGCTCCGTTCCCTTGTCGCTCCATAACCATGCGGTTCCGCCGGTATCCAGATGAATCCAGGGTGCGCCTTCAGCAAAGGTGCCGATGAACAATCCGGCGGTAATGGCCGCCGCCCACCGCCCTTGCGCGTTCTTGATGTCCGCTACGTCGCTCTTCAGCATATCCCAGTATTCGGGGTAAGAAGGGAGCGGCCATACCTTCTCTCCTGCGCGCTTGGAGGCGGCTTGAAGCTCATGCAGAAAAGTCTCGTCATTCGTTACAGCGCCCGTCGCCACATCCCCGAAGTTGATGAGAATCGCACCGGTTAACGTGGCGACATCAATCAGCTTCTCCGCTCCCAATTGTCTGGCGTAAGTCATGCCGTCCGCCAGCACAATCCGTCCTTCCGCATCCGTGTTCAATACTTCAATGGTGCGTCCGCTCATAGAGGTAATGACGTCCCCTGGTTTGAACGCGTTCCCCGCGGGCATGTTCTCAGCCGCGGGGATGACCGTAATTAGGTTTACCTTCGGCTTTAGGCGGCCGACTGCATCCATGACACCCAGCAACGTGGCGGCGCCGCCCATGTCGCTGATCATTTCCTCCATGCCTTCGCCTTTCTTAAGCGAAATACCGCCTGTGTCGAACGTGATACCTTTGCCGACCAGACCCAGCACATCCGTCCATTCGTCGGCGCCTTGGTATTTCATAACGATCATGCGCGGAGGATTTGCGCTGCCTTTTCCCACGGCAGCCAACCCTCCCATACCCAAGCGTTCAATCTCAACTTCATCATGGACCTCGCAGAACATGCCGTGCTTGGAGGCGATCCGGACCGCCTCCTCCGCCATCCCTTGCGGTGTCAGCAGATTGCCGGGCATGTTCGTGAGATCCCGAGCCACATTCGTAGCTTCACCGTAGACATTCCCTATGAGAAGTTCCCGAGCGGAAATTTCTTGCGCAGGGAGTTGTTTCGCCAGAATATTCACCTGTGTTAATCGGACGTCTTCAGATTTCAACATAGCGTAAGTCCGCATCCGGTAACTGCCTAAAGTGATTCCCTCGGCGATTTTACGCAACAGGATGCCATGATCCATAACCAAAGCGGTACTCGCTCCTGTAGCAGCACCCTGAACCCCGTTACTTTCAGGCAGCGGTGACAACGATACGGTTAACGTTTCAATCTGAAGTTTAAATGCCTCTTTCGCGGCGAAGACAGCTCCGTCTCGAAAAGCATCCTCATGATAAGGGTGGCCTCCGATGCCTGCCAATATCAAATAGTCGTAAGGAATAAGACCCAGTGTAGGTAACACTTTGACCTCGTGAGGCTCAGCTTTGAATAATTTATTGTCCTTCAGCCTTTGTATAGCAACGTCTAACTGCGGATGTATCCATGCGTCATGCTCCAACTCTTCTTTAGAAATATAAACAACTGCAGCCTGAGATCCTTGAAATGCAAGTACTGTATCCGCTTGCACTATTTTGAAATCAATTGATGTTCTTTCCATGGTGGGTACTCCTGCCTCTTATGTAATGTAATGCTTAGCCTTTAAACGAATTGTATCATAATCCCATAGGCATGCAAAAAAGGACAAGAGAATTAATTTCTCCTATCCTTTGAACAGAAATAAGCTCCGTATTCTCCTCGTTTAGAGAATGAGCTTTCATCGGGTTTAGTCATGGTGTGGGTTCTTTACGCCGGCGTACTTGTTGTTGTTCAAGGATGGGTTACGAACATTCTTATTATTCACGTCCGCGCCACCCTTGTTCTTGATCAGTTGCTCGTCGTTATCGTTGGATCTGTTCTTGTCATCATCATTGTCATCATTGTCATTATCATCGCTATTGTGCTTGGCATGATCTTTGCGCTTTTCTGCTTCTTTGCGCTTCTCTGCTTCCTTGCGCTTTTCTGCTTCTTCTTTGCGCTTTTCTATTTCTTCTTTTCGCTTCTCCGCTTCTTCTTTGCGCTTCTGATCTTCCCTGCCCTTCTCTTCCTCTTTGCGTTTAAGTTCTTCCAACTTCCTGAGGGCTTCTTTTTTTCTCTCCTCCTCCAGCTTATTGCGCTCGTTCTCAATGAGATTTACTAGACGATCCCGGTCTGACTCGGTTGTATTTTTAGAGTCGTCATCATTTTTAACGTCGTTTTTATCATCGTCTTGGTCTTTATCGTTTTCTTTGTTGTTCTTGTCATCTTTATCATTATCATCTTTTTTATCATTGTCTCTGTTTTTATCTTCTTTCTTGTGCCCGCTGGAAGTTTTGCCGTCTGTATGCTTTTTTAAGTGCTCCCTTGCTAATTGATCCAAAAGTTTCTGAAGCTTTTCGCGTTCCCGTTCCTCAAGCTGTTGCGATGTTTTTGTAACAATCGGTTGTACTACCTCTGCTTTCGGCTTCTCCGCAGCTTTTGACGGCTTCTCTTCATCTTTCGACGGCTTCTCCGACTTCTTCTCTTCTAAGGAATCATCCGTTTGAGGCTTCTTCTCAGCAGGGATTGACTGCTCAAGCATCCGCTTCAGTTCTATGGGATCCGAAGGCTGATCCATGATGACTTTGAGCTCTTTATGTTCTTTCACCATTTTGTGAATGGACTTCTGCTTGAATTCATCCAGCGGAATATCATTGCCTTTACTTTGCGATTGCAGATAATAGGCCATCTTTGCCGTGGACACACCGCTTTGCAGTGCTGCTTTGCGCATTTCCTTAGGTGTTTCTATCGCGGTTACCGGATAAGCCTTTAGCTTCTTGGCAACCACCCGCTTTTCAATGCTCTCGGTTACTTTTTTCTTCACTTTTTCGGTCAAAAGGTGCTGAGCTGTCCTAGTCTTCTCTTCCAGCATCCAAGTACTGGATATGACGATGTCCCCGTCTTCCTGGTCGAGATAACCTTTCTGTCCAGCCTGATCCATGATGATCCCGGTCGCCTGATCTAATGACGAACCCCTGATTTCCAGTTTATCCAATAGTTGTATACCGTCATCGTTGATTCCGCGCACTTCAATAACATTCTCATTCGTGTCGATGCCCAGTTCCACACTGGGATTAATATCCAGAGTAACATAAGCCGCTACGATCGGTTGGGAAGGCTTGGCTCCGAAACCGCCTGAAGCAGAGAAGATGACAAGAAACAGGATGACCGCTGCCGTAGCCGCGCTGAATAAAGCATGCATAGAGCCTTTGCGCCAGGTGTTAGCGGCGGGGCAATCTACCTCATCACCAATGTGAATATCTTGGGGTGAACGTCTAATCTTTCGAAATTGGCCGTCAGGTGTCATGACGATAACGCTCTTCGTGCCCAACTCCATTACGATGCCTTTATTCATGTTCCTTGCTCCCTTCTGCGGAGTCCATTATATGTAAGTAATCAATTAAATATGGAAAGTTACCGTTAAAGATAACAGAAATCGCAATGATGTATTTACGATTACGTTCCAGCGTTTTTCGGGAGACTTCGACTTTCTCTAGAAGCTCTTTGATGGGCAATGTTTTTTTGGTCATAAGTATGGAGAACAGCGTTTCGTCTTCAGAAAGAATTTTACCTATTCGAAAAAACATTTGCCTGGAATCCGTATGCTTTGGCGAGTTGTTTACAAGATCCTGAAAAGTAATGCCGAACCGGGAAAGCTTCTCCGTAAATTGCAGAATTTCATTGCATCGCTCTTCGCGGATTCGTTCCTTCTCGTACTCATGAATCGCCTGATGCACCTCAATCGGATGCAATTGCCCGTCCTCTTCGTCCTCAGCATCGAACGCGCTGTAAGGAACTTGCTGCAGAAATCGTTGCTCCTTGCGCACATAGTCAATAAGACGGCGCCGAATCACCGTTTCCGCAAACCCGATGAATGATCGGCCTGCGCCCGGAACGAACTGATTAATGGCTTCGTTAAAGGCATTCAATGCTATGCTAAACTCATCGTCCTTCGACGGATCAATGTAGCGTTTACTAAATCGGCTTGCGGCTTTAACAACATAAGGCTGATAGTCCGTTATAAACTGATTGCGCAGACGTAAATCACCCTGTTGAATCCGAAGAACTTGCTCCTCGGCTGTTTCTGTCAGGGGTTCTGCTCCGGATTTGTGAGATTGGTGCTTCCCAAGAAATTTCTTAAAGAGTAGTAATAACAACCTTTCCACCTCACACCATAGAATTCGTTCCCATCGGACGAAATACGGGGGGTATGGCACAAAAAGAAAAAAACGCCTCCCAACAGGAGACGTTCGGTGCTTTAGCGTAAGCCGCCCATTTTCTTCTTGTTCCTCAGTTTGGCCCTTCGAGAGCTTAAAGTTCCCAGTCGTTCCTTCAACTGGGATTCCCATTCCGTGTCCTGCAGGGACTTCGCGACGCTGAGTAAATCCAGCGCCATGTCAATCTGATTGCGTACAACCTCCAAGGGATCTTCCTGTTCATGATTGACGCAGTTCTCATATAGTTCATGATCCGCCTTCGGATCAATATAATCGTCGAAATCGACTTCGGGTGCTCCGTCACCGATGGCGTACTCGGATAGGATTTCGTATTCGTTTTCTGCCATGTAGTGAACCTCGATCTTATGGCATACCGGACAGAATAACAACGGAACGTTGTGAATATGGGTACGCATCTGTTTCAGCGTTCCTTTGGTACCAATCATACTGGCGCCGCAACAAAAACTCATATTCTGATACCCCCTAACGTGGTAAGCACAGCCTTTAAGAATAAATATTCTGCACAGAGGTACAACATTCCTTTTTAAACTTTACCTTCTTTTGGATGGAAAGAAAACCCCCAAATGTTTACAGGGTGCAACCTTCAGTTGTACAAATTCTAATTATTAAGGCGTTTTCATAGGCTAAAACAACCGATAAAAACGGATTAACCACGACTTAACGAAGGGGCGGTTGTTATGAATATCATACCCATCGGGTCCAAGCAAATCAGTTACATCCGTTATGATTCCTGCACGCATGAATTGGTGGCGCATTACCATACAGGCGAAGTCCGAACCTATGCGTCCATAAGTGAGCAGGAGTATGATTTACTGGTGCGTTCTTGCAATAAATATGACGCGTTCGTTTATATTACACAAACTCACGGGGATCTGCACGGCTGAAAAATTACAGCCGTTTGTCAGGTCCCTTCCTCTGAGTGAGGCGTCATCCGTGCAGCCGATGATTTGTAATGCTACAATAGAAGGAACGCGAATCTACGGAATGAAAGAGCGCACGGGAGTGTACGATATGGACAAACAGTCTGACGTTAAATCTGCCCCAAACAACGATACGTATTTAACTTATGCCGTAACCCCCGAAGGGGACATTGCCTGGGAATGGAATGTGTCTTCGGCTATGCAAGCCATGATTACAAGGCATATGAAACAACCATGGCATGAAATCCCGTTGGTGATGCGAACCTACACCTTATCTTCGGATGACCGGGAGGCGGCCTATGAAGATTTCCCGATTAGCGATGAACCTTTAGCGGTTAATAGAACAAGGTGCGGGCTAACCTCTCCTTGGGCCGAGCTAGGTTACCTATCGCATGGGAATCCGTTTATCCCGATCTTACGTTGCGGCCAAGATCCCGATAAGCCGTTTCCTATTATTATATCGACCGGGGACATGTCAAATGTAACAGTAGGCGGTTGGTGGGGTACTGAAGTTTTTGACGGGTATGGTTTAGGGTATAAAGGGAATGATGGGCTGCCCCCGCGGTCAGACGATTCAGCCATGGGTAGACCGCCTTCATACGCAGCACCTTCATCATTCAGCGCAGCCCTGTCTTCAATGAGCGCAGCCCTGTCACCATTCAGCGTAGCACCGTCTTCAATGAGCGCAGCCCCTTTACCTTCAGCTGTATCCCGTGGTTGCAAAAGTAATTTTCCCGCTGTACTGATGCTTAGTTGGGAGTACCCGCCCCATGTTGTTGGAGGATTGGCCGCTTCTGTGGAAGGGTTGTCCCGCGGACTGTCCAGGCTAGGGTGGGAGGTTCATGTGCTCACGATCCAAACGGAGCATGCCCCCGCTTATCAATGGAGCGACGGCGTTCATATTCACAGAGAGCCTGATTTACGTTCAGCTACCCCTCTCCCCTTCATGGAATGGGTGTTCGCGATGAATCTGGCTTTCTTGCGAGGCGCGGAGAGGTTGACCCGCGAAGGCTGTCGGTTCGGGCTCATCCATGCCCACGACTGGTTAACCGGCGCAGCCGCGGCCCAGCTTAAACAAAGCTGGAAGGTACCGCTTGCCGCCACAGTCCATTCGACCGAGGCGGGCCGTTCTTTAGGTCATCAAGGAAGCCGAGGTCAGATGGCTATCCGCGAAGCCGACCGCGCCCTGGCGTATGAAGCGGATCATGTTCTCGTCTGCAGCCGCTATATGGCTGCTGAGATCTTCGCGGAGACGGGAATTTCAGTGTCGAAGCTTACGGTTGTGCGCAATGGCGTGGATGCTGAAGCATGGGCCGGGCAGGACGCTGCCGGCGACCCGAAGGACATCCGTGAAACAAGCCATGGCTTCGTTGGCGAGGCGGCTGACTTGTCCAGTCGGTTCGAGCCAGCCGGCGCCGGGGAGCAACACATCGTGTTCCTCGGCCGGCTCGTTCACGAGAAAGGCGCGCAATACTTGCTGCGCGCCATGCCGCTCTTGCTGCGGCGATGCCCGCAGGCGCGGCTGACGCTCGCCGGCGCGGGCCCGTACGAGCCGCAGCTGCGCGCGCTCGCCGCGGAGCTCGGGCTCGCCGCGCCGCGCGTGCGCTTCGCCGGCTTCGCGGGCCCCGCCGCGCGCCGCGCGCTGCTCGCGGGAGCGGCCGTCGTCGCCGTGCCGAGCCTCTACGAGCCGTTCGGGCTCGTAGCGCTCGAGGCGATGGCGGCGGGCCGCCCGCTCGTCGCCTGCGCCAGCGGCGGCCTGACCGAGCTCGTCGAGCATGGCGTCGACGGGCTTCTGGCTGCGCCGCGCAGCGCGGAGGCGCTGGCGGAGCAGCTGGCCGCCGTGCTTGGCGACGGCGCGCTCGCCGCGCGGCTCGCGGCAGGGGCTCAGCGCAAAGCGCTGAGCTGCGGCTGGGCGGAGCCGGCCGCCGAAGTTAGCCGCTTGTATGCGCGGCTGTTAAACTGATGTTTTTTGGTGCAATCTGATGAAACTTGCACATTTAAGTAGGCAAGGCCGTGCCCTTTTGCTACACTATTGCTAAATCATTACAGAGAAATCAATAATGTTCCTATGGATAAGGAAGTGGTAGAGTGCCTAGACACTTAGTCGTTGGAAACGGAAAATTTCTGGTCAATCTGGATCAGAACAGCTATATTCGAGACATTTACTATCCTTATGTCGGCCAGTTAAACCATGTCAGCGGCTACAAGTTTCGGGTCGGTGTCTGGGTAGACGGTCGGTTCAGCTGGCTCAGTGACGCCGGTTGGGAGTTTAAGTTGGCCTATGCCGAGGATTCACTGGTTACGGAAGTAACCGCGGTGCACGCGGAATTGGGTATTTCCCTGCTTATGAATGACGGTGTCCATCAACGGGACAACATCTATCTCAAGCGGATTGCCATCCGTAATGAAGCTTCCACAGCCCGCGAAGTTCGATTGTTCTTCAACCAGGATTTAGTCATTAACGAGACGGAGGTCGGCGATACTTCCTGCTACTATCCTTATAACAATACCGTTTTTCATTACAAAAAAGATAAATACTTCATGTTCAACGGCATGACCTCTAACAGCGGTATATTTCAATACACAACAGGCGTGAAACGGTTCCACAACGCCGAGGGCACATGGAAAGATGCCGAGGATGGACATCTCATGGGTAACCCTATTGCCCAAGGCTCTGTGGACAGTACGCTTTCCCTCAGATTAGTCCTTGCGGGCGGCGAAGAACAAGATGCTTATTACTGGATGAGCGCCGGCGGCAGCTTGGAAGAGGTTAAGAAACTGGATGCTTATGTAAAGGATAGTCATCCGGGGAAATTATTGGATCGCATTCGGATCTATTGGCAGCGATGGGTGAACAAGGCGGACCGGGACTTTGCCGATCTTGGCGAGGGTGTTGAGCGATTATTCAAGCAGAGTTTGCTTATTGTTCGCACCCAAATTGATCAGAACGGCGCAATCATTGCCGCTAACGATACGGATATTCTGCAATATAACCGGGATCATTACAGCTATATGTGGCCTCGCGACGGCGCGCTGGTTGCTTACTCCATGACGGTTGCGGGTTACCAAGGCATGATTGAGCCTTTCTTCCATTTCTGCGCCGCGGCCCTGACCCCGGAAGGCTACTTGCATCACAAGTATAACCCGGACGGTACGGTAGGCTCTTCCTGGCATCCTTACGTTCACAACGGGATGGAGCAGCTTCCGATTCAGGAGGATGAAACAGGACTGGTTCTGTTTACGTTATGGCAAGATTATTTGCATCATGGCGATATCGAACTGCATCAGTCTCTATACCGGACGTTAATCCGCAAAGCGGCCCGTTTTCTTGTAGAATATATGGAACCGACTTTGGGGCTGCCCAAGCCAAGCTATGACTTGTGGGAAGAGCGTTACGGTATTTACACCTTCACGACTTCGGCCGTGTATGGCGGACTTGTGGCTGCGGCCAACTTCTCGAATTTATTCGGTGACGACCGCAGGTGCCAGCAATATCGTAATGCCGCGGAAACTGTGAAAGCCGGGATTCTGAAGCATCTATGGAATGAAGAGGAAGGCCGTTTCGCCAGAGGTCTCTTCCTGAAGGACGGTCGTTGGGAGCAAGATATGACGCCGGAAAGCAGTGTGTACGGCATCTTCGAGTTTGGCGTGTTACCAGCTGCCGATGAACGTGTGGCGCGGACCATGAAATCGATTAAAGAGAAGCTGTCCGTGAAGACTCAAATCGGCGGAATTGCACGTTACTATCACGATTACTATTTCCAGCGTTCTTCGGACATTGAACAGGTACCGGGAAATCCCTGGATCATCTGTACCTTATGGGTTGCGGAGTACGAAATCGAAGCCGCACAGTCGTTAGCCGATCTGGCAGCACCCAAAGCGACGATTGACTGGGTTGTGGCCCATGCGATGGAAAGCGGAGTCCTGTCCGAGCAGTTGGATCCTTTTGACGGAAGTCCGGTGTCCGTAGCTCCGTTGACCTGGTCTCATGCCACGTTCGTGCTGGCCTGTACCAAATATATGAAGAAATACAAAGAGCTGTCCAAGTAAAATCCAATTACTCTAAATTACCTTAAAGGGAGTCCAATCAGGGCTCCTTTTTTTGCTATTAGCCTTCTACTCTCCGACCATCGTTTCATCCAGTATTCTTTGTGTCATCGCTCGTATTGTCTCCTGTGCCTTAAAGTCTTGGATCATTCTGGCCGCGTCCCTTCCTTTCATTAATTGACTGACGTATAGTATCCGGCTTTGACCGCTGGGGCGATTTAAAATTTCTTTGGCCAGCTCTGTGTTAGGATCCATCATCCAACCTGCCTTATTTGATAAAATCATCAAACGGAATGCCCTTCTGAATACAATACTGCCTCAACTTGCCAAGAAACACAGGACCCGCCTTGCTATCCTTGTTAATCAATTTGTGCAGCTGCGAAACCTGCACGTCCAGGATCCGCGCCAACTCCCGATAATTACCCGCCGCCTCTTCATCTAACAGCTTGCGCACTCTGATTTTATTGATCTCCAATACCCTGCCTCCTCTTACATTACCTGTAGACAACACTCAATTTAGTAAAATCTACCACAAAACATTTCCTGCAGTCAACGGACTCGCAACAAATGTTGCCTACAGAGAACACTTCGGTTATACTGAGCTTAGATTGGTAATGTATCAAAGAGGGGGCGAGAGAGTTTTGAGTCATTTTCACAAAGAGGGCTTTGCTGCCTTGTTATCCGCGGCCAAAGGAAGTCGTTCCCTGAATGCCTATGCGCACGACGCCGGCGTTTCCAGCTCTTATTTGTCCCGTTTAACCAGATCATTGGTAGACGCGCCTCCTGAGGCCGGGACCATCCGAAAGTTTGCGGATGCGGCGTGGCACAATGTAAGCTATGAAGATCTGATGAAGGCAGCGGGTCATTGGAAATCGGACCAGACTTATATAGAAAGTTCGGATGTTACCCCGCAAGGACAATGGTCCGAAACACGAGCAACTTACCTCTCACCACCCGTAGCCATTCCCATACTAAGCCGGATCCAAGCTGACCGTTCGCTTCCTGAGCAGGATGCTATTCAAGGACAAACCTATATATCTTTAGACGGCACTTCATCCAAAGCATGCTTTATATTCATAGCCCAAGAGCACCTCTTATCTTCCTCGCGTATTCTTCCAGGAGACAGGGTTCTTGTTGACCCTCGTCAACCGATTGACAGCGGTGATATTGCGCTTTTACATTATCAGTCTGCAGATGCGGTATTGAGACGTGTTCACTTTGTGGATAATCAACTGGTGCTTACAACCGACACTCCCTTAACCCCGCCGATCTTAACGGCAGCTAAACATGTTCGATTGCTGGGCAAGGCCATTACCGCCATGATTCGTCTAACTTAACGCCAAAAAAGACCTCCGAGATTACTCTCGAAGATCTTCCTAGGTAATACACTCAATATAAATTTTAGCTTATTTCGCTACCAAGTTCTTGTCGCCTGGTTTCCAGTTCATTGGGCACAGTCCGCCGGATTGCAGTGCTTGAAGTACGCGAAGAGTTTCGTCTACGCTGCGTCCGATGTTGTTATGGTTTACTACTTGGTATTGAAGTTCGCCTTCAGGGCTGATAATGAATAGACCGCGCAATGCTACGCCTTCTTCTTCAATCAGAACACCGTAGTCGCGGGCAACCGACTTGTGGATGTCAGCAGCAAGCGGGAAGTTCAATTGGCCAAGGCCGTTTTCAGCTACAGGCGTATTGATCCATGCGCGATGAGAGTGAACGCTGTCTGTGCTAACGCCAAGAATTTCAGCGTCAAGACCCTTAAACGTTTCAGCCGCGGCACTCATGGAAGTGATTTCTGTAGGACATACAAATGTGAAGTCCAGTGGGTAGAAGAACAGGACCAGCCATTTGCCTTTGTAATCGGAAAGAGAAACTTTACCAAAGTCCTTACCGTTACCTGTTGCTGTTTCCATTGTGAAATCTGGAGCTTGTTTACCAACTAAAGTTTGTGCCATTGAATAATTACCTCCTCTAAAATTCTCTACATGAGAAATGTTATCATCCGCCATAGCGCTTGTCAATATTAAAACAAATATTAAATAAGAATGATTCTAAATAAGAACTTTACGCTCAAAATAAATCCCCGAAGCCATCAGGATGTTGACATATCATATCTCAACACCCCGCTTGACCCGGGGACTTTATGTTTATTTCATAGCTGCAACGATGAGGTCTCCCATGACCGTCGTGCCGATGGCGCTGTTCTTGTCAACAGCGATATCACCCGTCCGGTGACCTGCATCCAGCACGTTCTTCACGGCTTCTTCAATGGATGCTGCCGCATCTTCGTAGCCGAAGGTCAGGCGGAACATCAAGGCTACCGATAAGATCGTTGCAATCGGATTCGAAATGCCTTGACCCGCGATATCCGGCGCGGAACCGTGTACCGGCTCATATAAGCCGAAGCTGCCTTCGCCCAGGGAGGCGGAGGACAGCATGCCGATCGAGCCGGTCAGCATCGCCGCTTCATCGCTTAGAATGTCTCCGAACATGTTCTCGGTGACAATGACGTCGAAGCTCGAAGGGCGGCGGAGCAGCTGCATTGCGCAGTTGTCGACGAGAACGTGTTCCACCTCAACGTCCGGGTACTCCGGTGCGATGCCGTTTACAACTTCGCGCCATAGGCGGGAGGTCTCCAGCACGTTGGCTTTGTCGACCGAGGCCAGCTTGCGGCGGCGGGTTCTTGCGATATCGAACGCTTGTCTGACGATACGATCGATTTCGGTTACGTTGTACACGCAGGTGTCTACTGCTTCTTGACCTTGTACGCCTTCACGGCGGAACTTATCGCCGAAGTAGATGCCGCCCGTAAGCTCGCGGACAACGATTAAGTCCGTACCTTCGAGAACTTCAGGCTTTAAAGTGGATGCTTCTTTAAGGCAGTCGAATACGGTTGCGGGGCGTATATTGGAAAATAATCCAAGCGCCTTACGGATACCTAGCAAACCGGTTTCCGGGCGAAGCTCCTTCGGGTTGTTGTCCCACTTGGGACCGCCTACCGCGCCGAGTAACACAGCGTCCGCGCCTTTACAAAGTTCCAGCGTTTCTTCCGGGAGTGGTGTGCCTTTCTCATCAATGGCAATTCCTCCGAATAATCCGTGGGCTGTTTCAAATTTATACCCGAACAACTCTTCTGTTCTTTTTAAAACTTTTTCTGCCTCTGCTACAACCTCAGGTCCGATCCCGTCTCCGGCAAGGACTGCTATCTTTTTGACCTCTGACATATGTATCCGCTCCTTTTCGCTTATCAAACGATATAAGAATATTGTTGCATATATAGTCGATTAGGGGAAAGATATTAAATCTATCAACACTATAGGTTTAACCTATTAGCATGTGGGAGGAGGGCGTTGGATTTTGGGACATTAGTACTTGAAATCAGAACGTTCGTTTGAGCATTATAGGTGTCCTTATTCCCGCCAGTGTTGGGGTATCCCGAAGACTCAGTTTCATGGATTTGTGCTTGATCTTAGCGGACTTTTAATTTATTCGTCAAATTTAAAAATAATACTTGCAAACCAAACCTATGCTTGGTAATATTTACTTATACAAGAACAAATGTTCCTATTTATACTTCGGGGGTTGCCCATGCCGGATGCGGATATCACTTTTGAACAGTTTAGAAGTAAGTATAACTGTGAGTCTGTTTGTGTTTCAGTGCTGCATGCCGCGAAGTGGCCTAAGGGCTTTCAATGCCCCCGTTGTGCCTGCCGACACGTAACTGTAATTACGACTCGGCGCTTACCTCTATACGAATGCAGAGGCTGCAGATATCAGTCATCGCTCCTGCGCGGTACGGTGATGGAAGGCAGCCGAACTTCATTACATAAATGGTTTCAAGCTCTGTTTCTGATTGGAAGTCCTACATGCTACATTAATGCCGTACAACTATCCGAATTCATCTCGGTCACTTACAAGACAGCCTGGCTCATTCTACACAAACTCCGTCATGCTATTCGACATGGAGACGCATCTAAACTCCTTACGGGACTTGTTGAAGTCATCTCTACTGTTTATAATCCTCGTGACTCTTTCTTTAGATGGACGGAGCGTAAGCCTAAGAAGCATCAGCACCCTGTTATTGTTGGAGCGGGCTCTTATGGCGGAGACAAGTATGTGAAGCTCAAACAAGTTTATACTTCTCCCGAACACCGCAACAGAGCCATGGATCACTCTGACTTTGCTCAATTCCTCCATGACCACGTTCATTCAACTGTGAAGTTTCCTATTGTACATAACCAATTTAATCACCACAAAGCCTGTGATACCTTGAACATGATCAGCGACTCCGTGACCCAACGAATTAATCAGCGATACTTTGGGGTGAGCGGGAAACACCTTCAAGCTTATCTGGATGAGACCAGTTTCCGTTTAAACCATACTCTGAGACCTAATCGCGCAATTAGCCGACTTTTCAAAATGTTCATCACTACGTCCACGATTACATACAAACAACTCATCGCTTCTACTGTCCCAACTATGACGCGTGAATCGGCTGCATAACCGTGGTTCTAGATTAACTGGACAGTTTCATCAACCATCTGCCCCAAAACTGAGTCGACGGGATACCCCAACACGTGGCTCGGAATAAGAGTAGCAGCTATCAGCAAGTAGCCAGCAGCCCCAGTAACCTCAAACAAAAAGAACCACACCTGATTACAGTGCGGTCCATAAGTTTAGGTTACTTGAAAGAAATCTCTCCGCTGGCAGAACCTTTAGACTGCTTACGTTTTTCGATCATCCGGTTGACGCCGTCCAGGTAAGCTCGCGCGCTCGCCTCCAGAATATCCGTGCTTACACCGCGCCCTTGTACGGAAACCCCGTTCTGTTTCAACAATACATGTACTTCGCCCAAGGCGTCCTTCCCCTGTGTGACGGATTTAATCGAATAATCGGAGAGCTCTACTTCTTCTTTCGTCGCACGATCCAGCGCTTTATAGATTGCATCGACCGAACCATTTCCCAAAGCAACCTCTTCGATAACTTCACCCTCATGCGTATGAACACGAACGGTTGCCGTTGGCACGGATTGGTTTCCATAGGACACATGGATAAAGTCTAACGCGTACATTTCAACTGTATCCACCAGCTTTTCTTCTACTATCGCCCGAATGTCTTCTTCGGTAACGATTTTTTTCTTATCAGCCAGCTCTTTGAACTTCGCGAAAGCGATGTTTAACTGCTCCTCTGACATGCCTTCATAACCAAGCTCCGCCAGGTTCTCACGGAATGCATGGCGACCGGAATGTTTACCGAGAACCAGCTTGCTTTCTTTCAAGCCAATTGTTTCCGGAGACATGATCTCGTACGTTGTTTTCTCTTTCAACATACCGTCTTGATGTATTCCGGACTCATGTGCAAATGCGTTCGCCCCGATGATTGCCTTATTCCCTGGCACCGGCATTCCCGTTAACTTACTGACCAAGCGACTTGTGCGGTAGATTTCGTTCAGTACGAGCGATGTCTTCGCGCCATAGAATTCCTGACGCGTCTCCAGCGCCATGGCTACTTCCTCGATGGCTGTGTTCCCTGCGCGTTCACCGATTCCGTTAATGGTTCCTTCAATTTGATCGGCACCGTTCAGAATAGCTGCCAACGCGTTGGCCGTAGCCATGCCTAAATCATCGTGACAATGTGCGCTGAGCTGTATCTTCTCGACCCCCGGAACTTGCTCCTTCACGGTCTTGAATATGTTACCGTACTCATAGGGCGTCAAAAATCCAACCGTATCGGGGATATTCACCACTTTGGCACCTGCACGAATCGCCATCGCTGTCACTTCACAGATAAAATCCAGTTCCGTGCGGCCCGCGTCTTCCAACGAAAATTCAATTTTGTCAAAATATTTCGAAGCATACTTAATCGCTGCCTCCGCCGCTTCCAACACTTGCCCTTTATCCATCCGCAGCTTGTGCTCTCGATGGATAGGCGACGTTGCCAGAAAGAGATGCAGGCAAGGGTCCGCAGCACCAACTAATGCTTCACGGACCGCGTCTATATCACCTTCACGTGAACGGGACAGACCAATTACCGTCGCATTCTTAACCGCACGGGCAACCGCGTTCACCCCCGCTAAATCACCCGGAGAGGCTGCCGGAAATCCAGCCTCAATCCGGTCAATCCCCAGCTTTTCCAATTGGAGCGCAATCTCCACCTTTTCCTTCACATTCAGATTGACACCCGGAGATTGTTCACCGTCGCGCAGCGTAGTATCAAAAATATAAATTTTACGCATTCCTCGCCACCTCCTTCTTAACGATAAAAGGGAAGCCCCCGCACTCCTTACGGGTGTAAACGGGAACTTCCCAAATTATGAGACTCTATTTATATAAAAGATATGATTACTTTTTGATCCAATGCATCATTTCACGAAGTTGACCGCCGACTTGCTCAATCGGGTGTTCCGCCTCGTTACGGCGTGTAGCTGTCAGGAAAGCACGGTTGGATTGATTTTCAAGAATAAAGTCACGTGCGAATTTACCTTGCTGGATATCCGTCAAAACACGCTTCATTTCGGCTTTAGTCTCAGCGGTTACGATTCTAGGACCCGTTACATAATCGCCGTATTCAGCTGTGTTGGAAATGGAATCGCGCATAGAAGCCAGTCCGCCTTCATAAATCATGTCTACGATCAATTTCAGCTCATGCAAACACTCAAAGTATGCCATTTCAGGAGCATATCCTGCTTCTGTCAATGTTTCAAAGCCTGCTTTCACCAACGCGCTCACACCGCCGCAAAGAACAGCCTGCTCACCGAACAGATCCGTTTCGGTCTCTTCCCGGAAGCTTGTTTCGATAACGCCTGCGCGTGTACAACCGATACCTTTGGCGTAAGCAAGTCCGATGGCTTTCGCATTGCCTGTACCGTCTTGGTGAATGGCAATCAGGCCGGGTACGCCGAAGCCTTCAACATATGTACGGCGAACCATGTGTCCCGGGGACTTAGGAGCAACCAACAATACGTCAGCATCTTTAGGCGCTACAATTTGTCCAAAGTGAATGTTGAAACCGTGGGAGAACATGAGGGCAGCACCTTTTTTCAAATTCGGAGCCACTTCTTCATTGTACACTCTCGCTTGCGTCTCATCCGGCATCAAAATTTGAACAACATCCGCACGGCTTGCAGCTTCCGCTACAGAAACAACTTCGAATCCGTCATTCTTCGCTTTATCGAAAGAGCTTCCTTCACGCAATCCGATAATAACGTTTAATCCGCTGTCACGCAGGTTTTGTGCTTGTGCGTGGCCTTGGGAGCCGTAACCGATTACCGCGATTGTCTTGCCTTGAAGAACACCAAAGTCTGCATCTTTTTCATAAAACATAGTAACTGCCATGTATAATTCCTCCTTAGATTTTGGGCCCTTAAATGGGGGGTTGAAAAGACTTTGACCTATTATAGCGCTAAATCAGTAGAGTTGCACAGCATTACTTGATTAAACTACGCAGCCGCACTTCCGCTCAAATCTCCTCAACCCCCCATTTAAAGACGGGGTTATGTTACTCGAATATTTACTTGATATTTCCTCTAACCATCGCTGTAACTCCTGTACGGCTTAACTCAACAATCCCATAAGGTTGCATAAGCTCAATCATAGCGTCAATCTTGTCCGTGTCCCCTACCGCCTGAACCATCATCGATTCCGTACCGATGTCCACGACAGCCGCGCGGAATGTGTCGACAATGCCCATAATCTCCGGACGTCTCTCGGGCAAAGCCGTAACTTTAATGAGCGCCAACTCCCTGGCAACCATCGGATTCGAACTGATATCATCCACTTTAATGACGTCGATCAGCTTATACAGCTGTTTGCTCATCTGATCCAGCATCTTGTCATCACTGGTCGTGACAATCACCATCCGGGATAGTCCCTTCTCCTCGGATTGACCGACCGTGATGCTTTCAATATTGAAACCCCGGCGTCCGAACAACCCCGAGACGCGCTGCAGCACGCCCGGTTGGTCATTCACAATAACGGCAATCGTATGTTTACGCATAGTCATATTACGCATCCCCCATGATCATCTGGCTAATGGAATCGCCTGCTTTTACCATCGGGAATACGTTCTCTCCCTTGCGGACAACAAATTCCACCACGGCCGGTCCCGGCGTATTCAGAGCTTCTTGCCATGCTCGGCTCGCTTCTTCTTTGTTCGTCGCGCGGAAACCTTTCACTCCGTAAGCTTCTGCAAGCTTTACAAAGTCCGGGCTGCCGGCCAGATCGATATGGCTGTAACGGTTGTCATAAATAATCTCTTGCCACTGGCGAACCATGCCCAGTACCTGATTATTGATGATAACCACTTTCACCGGAATGTTGTTGATGGCGCAAATCGCAAGCTCTTGCGCGCACATCTGCATCCCGCCGTCTCCGTTGATGGATACAACCAATCGTTCCGGATGCGCCATCTGAGCGCCGATCGCGGAAGGAAAACCGAAGCCCATCGTTCCCAGCCCGCCGGATGTGATCCAGGATCTCGGCTGATTGAACTTGTAATACTGCGCTGCCCACATCTGATGCTGTCCTACGTCGGTGGAAACAATGGCTTCCCCGTTCGTCGTCTCGTGAATCATCTCGATTACCCACTGCGGCTTCAGTTCTACTTCTGAATCCTCATAGCTTAAGGGATAATCGCGCTTGTTGGCTTGGATTAAAGAGCGCCATGCTTCCGCTTTCGTTGCCGGCTTCGCCGCCTGGTTCACAGCGGTGAGCACCACCTTGATATCTCCGTGAATGCCGATATCCGTCGGCACATTCTTGCCGATCTCGGCCGGGTCGATATCAATATGGATGACCTTCGCTTGCTGCGCGAAAGCCTCAAGCTTCATCGTTACGCGGTCATCGAACCGCGCACCGATGTTAATTAACAGATCCGAATTTTGGATGGCCATGTTAGCGGTATACGTACCGTGCATACCGGGCATTCCCATCCAAAGCTCATTACCGCTTGGGAAGCCGCCCAATCCCAGCAATGTCGTCGTTACCGGAATATTCGTCTTCGTGACGAATTCCAGTAACTCGTTGTGAGCGCCGGAGTATACAACGCCTCCGCCTGCCAGAATTACCGGGCGCTCCGCTTCCTGAATGGCCTGGATCATCGCCGTGATCGCTTCTCCGTTCGGCTCGGCTGGCGCGTCGTACCCGCGGATAACCACGGGCTCAAGCGCCGGAACGAACGTCGTCTTCTGCGCAGACACGTCTTTCGGGATATCGATCAAAACCGGTCCTTTACGTCCCGTGTTGGCGATATGGAACGCCTCGTGGATAATCCTCGGCAAATCCGCCGCATCGCGCACCAGATAGCTGTGCTTCGTAATCGGCATCGTGATGCCGGTAATATCCGCTTCCTGGAAAGCATCGGTTCCGATAAACTGTTGAGCCACATTTCCTGTGATGACTACCAACGGAACCGAATCCATATATGCGGTAGCAATGCCTGTTACCAGGTTCGTTGCTCCCGGACCGGAAGTTGCGATACATACGCCCGGTTTCCCGGTTGCTCTTGCGTAACCGTCCGCCGCGTGAATAGCTCCTTGCTCATGCCTTGTCAGCAGATGGTTGAAATCCGTGAACCCGTGCATAGCGTCGTAAATGAATAACACCGCGCCGCCAGGGTAACCGAACACGCAATCGACACCTTCTAACAGCAAGCTGCGCAGCAGAATTTCAGAACCTGTAATGACATCCGGTTTCATCCATTTCTCTCGCAATTCTTCTTTGGACCGCATCGTCGCTTGACCACTACTCATAAGTCATCCTCCTCGATCTATAGTTGCCGTTCCCGGCGTTACACCCATGTGTTCACACAAAAAAACCTCAATCATCCCAAACGCATAGCGTATGCGGGACGAAAGAGGTTGTCGCTTCCGTGGTACCACCCAAGTTTGTCGCTCATCTCGCGATAAGCAACCTTAGCAGGTTTGACGCCGTCATGAAACACGGTTCAAACCTTCAGCATGTTAACGTATGCCAATCCGATTTCTCCTAATAACCGCACGCGTTCCGGTGCGTCTTTCAGAGAAACAGCTCCGAGGTGAGCTCGTATAGAAAGGATTAAGGCGTCGATTTCAGCAGGTTCGACACTCTCTGGAACTTAAGGGCCTTTCAAACTTCGTCCTCTTCATAGCCGATCAAATGTAATGTGTAATTTAGAGTTAATTATATGCAGTCATGTAAGGTGTGTCAATAGGATTTGCAATAAATAATTATAATAGTCTTAATTATCTAAATATATTGGACATTTTATTTCAAGTACCCATTCCGCCGGGTTCCTGCCAAATTTTCATCGAAAACGAACCCCAATGCCCCTGCCCACATACACTGCGTAAAGGACAATAAGGGAGGGATAATTCAAGCCCATGATTCGCTACCGGCAACCCCTGAAGGATGACAAAGCCATCTGCGGTTTAGTGTTTAGAGAGCTGCTTCCGGTTTCTTACAAAATACGCGACAACATTGACATTGACTATAGATTTGTACAAAAGGATGTTAAAAAACGACTATACAAGGGAACCACCTTCGTGGCCGTTAACCGCCAAAAGGTGCCGTTCGCTTTCATTCATCTCATCCCAAAAAAAGAAGAGCTTTTCATCGACATGCTGGCCGTCGATAAGAAGCTCCAGAGCAAGGGTTGGGGCGCGCGTTTGCTTTCCTTAGGAGAACGCTACGCCGCGGCCCGGAATATGCGCTCGGTCACATTGTTCGTGGACATCCTTAACAGTAAAGCACAGCGCTTCTATGCAAGCAAAGGATACCGTTTGCAGAGCTTTCATCCGCAGATCCAGTGCTATCGGTTGACGAAATCGCTTTAGAAGAAGAACGGGTCCCGTCCGCCGAAACCGCCTCCACCGAAGCCGCCGCCGAATGGCCCTCCGAAACCGCCGCCTCCGAACGGACCGCCGAAGCCGCCGCCAAACGGACCTCCAAACCCTCCGCCAAAGCCGCCTCCGAAAGGTCCTGTGCCGATTGCCAACAGATCAAACAGTACAAGAGGTATAAACGCGGTGGTTTTCGCCTTTTTGCTTTTGCGCTGCAGGACAAGCTCTGAACCTTTGATACGCACCAATTTGCCGGTAACGACTGTACCGTCTTTTTTCAAAGCATAAATGTTCTTGCCCAATAGTTCTCTAGCCTGTTGCTTCGTAACTGTTTTCCGCATGATATACGCTCCTCTCTTCACTTGAGACTATACAGCGTATGCCGGACGTAGGTTCACCGCTTGTACCCTCGTCTATCGATTAGAAAGATAGGTTTATAGACAGATATGATTCACAGTAAGAAAAGAACAAAAAATCCCCTCCGAAGAACGGAGAGGATTGGAATTACGCGTTTAATTTCTGTTTGGCAACGCCTGCAAGGTCGTTAAATGCTTTCAGGTCGTTTACTGCAAGATC
Organism: Paenibacillus swuensis; assembly: GCF_001644605.1. Taxonomy (NCBI): domain Bacteria; kingdom Bacillati; phylum Bacillota; class Bacilli; order Caryophanales; family Paenibacillaceae; genus Paenibacillus; species Paenibacillus swuensis. Next base: position 1,928,365 of record NZ_CP011388.1, read on the forward strand.
AGCAAGCATCTTACGGTTCACTTCAACACCTGCAAGTTTCAAGCCGTGCATGAATTTGCTGTAGGAAAGACCGTTAGTGCGGGCAGCCGCATTGATACGAACGATCCACAATTTACGGAAATCACGTTTTTTCTGACGACGGTCACGGTATGCATACAGCAGGGACTTCATTACCTGTTGATTTGCTGTTTTGAAAATTCTATGTTTAGAGCCAAAGTAACCTTTAGCCAATTTCAAGATTTTTTTGTGACGACGACGCGTTACGAACCCGCCTTTTACTCTTGCCATTGTTGTTCTACCTCCTGGATTTTTAAGTTAATAGATTTTAGAGTTGAGCCAGACCTTGTTTCAAGCGGCTAGCATCGCCTTTAGCCATGTTCGGGCTAGTGGAAAGTACGCGCTTCTGGCGGTTGGACTTTCCGGAAAGAAGATGGTTTTTGTAAGCTTTATGTCTCTTGATTTTACCTGTGCCTGTTACTTTAAAGCGGTCTTTAAGACTGCTGTGTGTTTTCATCTTTGGCATCTGGAGTTCCTCCTAAATGATATTATTGGGGTTTAGGTCCTAGAATCATAATCATGCTGCGGCCTTCCAGCTTCGGAGCGCGTTCTACAACGCAGATCTCTTCAACTTCTCTTGCCGCTTTCTCAAGAACACGACGTCCGATCTCGGAATGCGTGATTTCACGACCGCGGAAACGAATCGTGCACTTCACTTTATCGCCGTCTTTCAGGAACTTCACGACGTTGCGCAGCTTCGTCTGATAATCGTGATCCTCGATTGTAGCGCTGAAACGCACTTCTTTCAATTCAACGATCTTCTGATTCTTGCGTGCTTCTTTTTCTTTCTTCTGCATTTCGTAACGATATTTACCGTAGTCCATAATGCGGCAAACCGGCGGTTTGGCAGTAGGTGCCACGTTAACCAGATCCATATTCAAATCAATCGCCATCTGTAAAGCTTCACGAAACGGCTTAATCCCGATTTGCTCACCCTCCGGTCCAACAAGACGGACCTCTTTGGCACGAATTTCTTCGTTGATCATGTTATCCTTACTAATAATCTTCCACCTCCGAGTGTGAATGCTAGCATAATAGCCCCAAAAAGTGATGTAAAGACTCTGAAGTTTACTTCCATACTTCTTGGGGATCCCGCATAATAAAAAGGATGCAGGCGCAAAGGCCCACATCCTTATGATCAAAGTTAATTACATACTTCGTTCATCGCAACCAGCCGACTGTTCATCGATCAGGTGAGAAGCGGGCGCTTCTGCTTAAACAACAATTCACTTAAAATAATATACCATCCACAAAACCCCGTGTCAACCTTCGCAGTTTTCCTAAATTTGCTTGCTTTGAATTTCTTCCAACCGCATAACCCGGGTATGCTGTGTATGGCTCCATTGCTTGTTATTCTGTGTGAAGAATGCGTAGAACGTAATGGGAACCCATGAAAGCATGAAGAACGGGAACGTGAAGAACGACAAGTACACTTTTACCGATTTCACTCCTTCAAGAATCAAGGCCAACGGGAAGTGAATCAAGTTGATCGCTGTAAAGATGATCGGTACCCACAGCGGCAAATAATAATACATGGACGTAAAGGCTGGCTCGCTGGCAAACAATTGATCCGCCATCAGCACCACCGTCGTAATAGTACTCAATAATACGTTATATACAGTAATGGTATAAAGCGCTGTGTCGAATTTAGTTAAACTCTTATCCTTAATACTTTGCCATAGCAACGGGAAGAAGTACTTTCTGGCCACTGTGAAATGACCTTGCATCCATCTCAACCTCTGTTTAGCGGATGCGCCGAACGTAAGCGGCTTCTCGTCATACACTTTGGCATCGTAGTTAAACTTCGGTTTAACTCCCCGCTGTACGCAACGCACGGTGAATTCCAGATCCTCTACCAAGCTTGTCGCGCCCCAGCCCATTTCCTTCAGCAGCTGGTGATCAAAGCACATTCCGGTGCCGCCGAGAAAATTGGCCATGTTCAGGTTGGTTCTCGGCAACTGCCACAGACGGTTGCAGAACCAGTAAGTGATCCCGTAAGCGGACGTAATCCAGGAATCCTCAGGGTTCTTCGTATCCAGGTAACCCTGAATCACTTGGGAACCTTGCAACAGATCGGTATTCATCTCCATCAGATAGTTCTCGCTGACCAGGTTGTCCGCATCGAGGATTACAATCGCGTCATAATCCCGGGGAGCTCTCGTCAGCTCCTTAAGCATCCACTCAATGGCATAGCCTTTGCCGCGCAATACTTTATTATTGCGGACCGCGGCGTTAACACCCATCTTGCGGGAAATCTGCGCCGTGCTGTCTGTACAGTTATCACAAATCACATGGATGTCGTATAATTCTTTAGGATAATTCAGATTCTTCAAATTCTCAATCAACGGACCGATAACCTGTTCCTCATTATGTGCGGCTACGAGAATCGCGAATGTTTTGTCCGGCGGTAATAAACTTCTCGACTTTTTGCGATAATAACCGAAAAAGGTCAATATCAGTTGATACACACCCACAACTGCAAGATAAATTTGCGCGCTTAATAAAAGCGTGTCCAGCATGGTTCTTTAACCCCCTTGTTTAATACGATCCCGTGTTCTCTCTCTCTCTATAGGACGTTCGTATATGACCCTTTATTTGAATCCTAATTAGTATACGCAACTTCCAAGACGCTTACAACTTTACAGCTTGACGATACAACGCGGCACTCATCGAATCTGCGCATACCGTTCTTCCAGATCGGCGCTGCTGCTTTGCGAACCCGCCTCTTCAAACGACTCCAACAGCTTGAAAAAGATACGGTCCCATGTCTGCTCTTGACTATAAGCACGCCCCCGCGCAGCCATGTTTTCCCTCAGCAGTGTATTATCATACAACAGGGTCAACGCTTCTGTAAATGCGTCGATATTACCAACCGGACACAGCAACCCTGTCAACCCGTGTTGAATATTGTCGCGAACTCCCCCGCTGTCCGCCCCGATGACAGGGGTCCCGCAGCCCATAGCTTCGAGAACGACATTACCGAACGTCTCGGTCGCGGACGGAAATAAAAACACGTCCGCCGCGGAATACAATTCCGCCAATTCCTCACCATGTACAAATCCCGTAAAACGAATATCTTCGTCTTCTTCATAACGTCCCGCGAGTTCCTTATAAAGCGGTCCGTCTCCGGCAATAACCAGATAGCTATTGCTCTTTACCCGCTCCGGAAGATTTTCAAACGCAGCAATCGCAATATCCACACTTTTTTCCGGCGCAAGCCTTCCGACAAACAGGATCATATGCTTAGATTCTGAAAATCCCCAACGTTGACATGCTTCTACACGGCTTGTTCTGGGGTAAAACCTTTGTAAGTCCAATCCGCGTCCCCAAATTTCCAGGTTTCGCATCCCTTTACTTTCCAGATGGGTCAAGGTTGTCGGTGACGGAACATAGATTTTGCGGGCATCTTGATGAAACCAGTGCATATACTTCCACAGGATAGCCTCCATCCATTGGAGCTTATAGTACGAAAGGTACTGGTCAAAGTGGGTATGATAGGACGCGACAAACGGAACTTTATGTTTTTTGGCGTAATGAATGCCGTGAAGTCCCAGATTAAAGGGGGTTGCAACATGGATCAGCGTAGGATTAAAGGCCTTCAGCATGGATTTCATCTGGATAGGATTGGGAATGGCCATGCGACATTCAGGGTACAATAAGAAGGGAATACTGTAAAACCGCTCCACCATCGTCTGGTCGGCGGTCTGCACGTTCTGCGGCGTATCCGGCGCGAATACCTTACATGCTATCCCCCGTGATTCCAGGTATTGCACCCAGCGCCCCAAAGTACGGGCTACTCCGTTGACATCAGGCAGAAAGGTGTCAGTAAACAAGGCAATTCTCATTACGACCCGGCCTCCTTCAAGTCTTGTCGGTTAATCAGTAAATAACCATCATCCTATTTCTATGGGACAACTAGAAAGGATATGACCCTGAATGAAACCTTTACCTTACTATAATCGTTTAATGTTAAGCGAAAGTAAGGGCTGCATTAAATTTGTATCGCTTTAATTTAGCATTCCGATAACATTCCAGTAACAATGAAGCATTATAATGGATGTTAGGATTAAATTATTCCTGGGAGGGGTTTTTATGAGTCGTGTCGTAACCTGGTTACAGCGTCATGAAAATCGCATGTTTTTCTGGGCCAATCATAAACTAAATCATGCGGTGTTGGACTACCTGTTCTCCTATATCACTCACTTGGGCGGAGCCACGTTTACCATTGCGTGTTCTGTGCTAACGGCCATCTTCGCACCCGCACCTTGGAATACGGTTGGTTTACAAGCCATGACGGCGCTTGCCGTGAGTCACATTCCCGTGGCGATTATTAAGAAGAAGTATCCTAGATTACGTCCCTATCTCGTATTGCCGCAAACCAATATCGGTAAGAGCCAATTGACGGATCACTCTTTCCCTTCAGGTCATACAACCGCTGCCTTCTCTGTGCTGGTTCCGTTTATTATGGCTTATCCGATGTTAAGCACCGCTCTGATTCCGCTTGGCGTCCTGGTGGGATTATCACGTATGTATCTTGGGCTGCACTATCCGTCCGACGTTCTCGCAGGCTGTGCCGTTGGCACGATCACCGCAATGGCTACGGTTGCATTCTTTCATTAAAATCGATATTGTTAAGAGAATGCCATTGTTACGATAATGTAAATCTTGATTAAGATAGGTGAGCTGTCGTGAGAAAGAAAAGAGTTCTGTTGCTATCGGAGGGGTTCGGCGCCGGACATACTCAGGCCGCCCACGCGCTTTCCGTCAGCTTGCGTAAGCTCTCACCCGGCATCCAAACCCGGGTATTCGAGCTCGGAAGCTTCTTGCATCCAACAATAGGACCTTGGATTCTGTCGGCCTACCGTAAAACGGTTACGACGCAACCCAGACTTGTCGGTATGATGTACCGTTCAAATTATAAGAAATCGTTAAACCGTTTTACTCAATTGGCCTTGCATCGGATATTCTATACCCAGGCCACCACAATAATAAGGCAGCTTCGTCCGGACGCTATTGTGTGCACTCACCCGATTCCGAACGCGGTCATCTCCAGGTTAAAGAGACTGGGTTTGAACGTGCCGCTCGTGACGGTCATTACCGATTACGATGCCCACGGAACGTGGATTTATCCTGAAGTTAACAAGTATATGGTCTCCACCGCGGAAGTGAAACAAAAACTGCTGCAAAGAGGCGTACCTTCCACCAAGATTCAAATTACAGGCATTCCTGTACATCCGAACTTTTGGGAACAGCATAATAAAGATGAAATTCGGCAGCAATTCGGTTTAAAGAGTATGCCTACGGCGCTTGTAATGGGCGGAGGTTGGGGTCTGGTCAACAACCAGGAGCTTCTCGAGCATATGGCCAACTGGAACCGCGATGTTCAAATTATCATATGTTTAGGAAGCAATGAGAAAGCAAGAGCTTCTCTTGCGGAGAATCCGATTTTCCAAAAAGCTAACATCCATCTGCTCGGTTTCACGAAAGAAGTCGACAAGTTAATGGAAGTCTCGGACTTATTGATTACCAAGCCCGGCGGCATGACCTGTACAGAAGGCATGGCTAAAGGCATACCGATGCTTTTCTATTCACCTCTTCCGGGACAAGAGGAAGAGAATTGTCATTATTTCACGCAACTGGGATTCGGCGAGCCCATTTCATCCTTCCAGACGGTCACGGATTGGTTTGACCTGTTGAAGGATGATTATGAAACCGTGTCAGCCAGACGTCTTGAAGTCACCCGTACCATTAACCGTTACAACCCTAATGATTCATCGGTTGCCATCCTGCAGATGCTCGAGCGCAACCACCAAATGGTTAGCACAGCCCCTTAAATCACAACAAGCCGTCGCACTCAGCGCCGGCTTGTTTTAATTCGATCAGGATTAAGGAATGTCGCTTTCGGACCCGGGTATAGATACTGAAACCTGCACCTCAGCGTCTGGCACCAACATTGTCGCATCCGAGCCCTCTGACTCCTTGGACTGCGATTTAAGCTTCTCCTTCCGGGAGGAGGCCATATGATCAACAACCCCCTGCAAAGCGTTCACACCGCCTACCGTCAGAATCAACGTCGATAATATCATCGTCAGATTATCCGGGATGTCGCCGTCCTTCATACACAAAGCCAAACCATACCCCATTCCCGCGAGCAGGCATAGAATTAAAGCGGAATATTTAGCCTCATCCAAACTCAGCAACCCTTGATACCATTTAGGTTTCACCGTTATTCACCGATCCCCGATAATAATTTTCACTACACCGTTACTGTTCACCCTGTGCAGAAGTCCTTGAGTTTCCGCGGCATCGATGGCTCTTTTAAGCTCCCCTCCGGTATATTCGACGCCCTGATACACCAGCAGATCAACTACTTCCAATAAGGAAACTTCTGTCCCCGGCTCAAATTGCTTTCGAATCAACGCGTCCAGCGCTTGATCAATAGCTGACGGTTGTACTCGGGCTGAAAATCGGCCGCGGATTTTGGCGATCTCCGATTCGAATTTCTTCCGATATTGTGCCGAGATCGCCTTTTCTAAATCTTCGGATACCTCGAAACCATTCTCCCGTAAGGAGTGAAATATAGAGCCTACGTCTTTGGAAGCTTTATCTGTCACCTTGTTCAACATGGAAATGAGATGATCATTGGATTCCTTGGAGTCGCGGCGCATGTCCGACAATTCCTGTTTAATTTCCTTAAATTCGTCTACTTTACTGCTGATTTGATGAAGAGCTTGCTGCACTTGCCTGTTCTGATTGGACGATTCAAAGGACTGAAAGTATGAATACACCATGGCCACCAAGGCAAGCAGGATGGAAGCCAACGTGGACCCGAATGATATTTGATTAATGAGCTCCTGCGCGGAATGAAACCGCCATACACTAACGAGGATCATAAACAGGACCAGATCGGTTATGATAAAAAGATAAATCAGATCCTTATGGTTCCGCCATCGCCATCCCGGCTCTCCGCTCATTGAATCCGCCCCCGAAGAACAGCCTGAGCTTCTTCCGGGCTCTCGCATAAGGTGAACAGTAAATCAAGCTTCGCAATCAAAAACAATTCCCGCAATAACTCGTCATTCACCACAATCGCCATTCGACTCCCGTTCACACAATACCTTTTATTAAAATGAATAAGCACTCCAAAACCGGTACTATCAATTAATGTCAGTTTCGAAAGGTCCAGCACATAACCGGGCCGAGCCTCTACCAGCCTGCTGAGCATCTCCTTGGCAGCTTCACTGTTTCCGTAAGTGAGCTTACCGGCGGCCTGGATCCACTGGATGTCCTCCGTCAACTTGGAGGTAAACGATATTCCGGCCGGATCTCGCTTGCCATAAGGTTCACGGTTCATTTATACAACCTCCTTTCTTGCGAAATTCTATGGATACGATGCCAAACTCATTTTGCTCAACCCTCAATTCATCAGACAAATGTCTCGCCAGCAACAATCCCCGACCGCTTTCCTCGCTGAGCATCTCCTCGAAATGACGATCCTGATTCCGCCGTATGGCTTCAAGGGAATTATACTGTCCGGTGTTGGTAACCTTCACAATAATATCCTCATGCTCCAGACGAATGGTCAACGCAATGGAACTGCAGTCCGCCGCCTTTCCGTAAGCGCGGTAAGTAGCTTCCATCGCGTTTATGATCAGCTCATGAATGGCAAAACACAGTTTGCGGGTATGAACGGTATCCAGACGACTTAGAAGGTGCTCGGTCATTTGGTCCAGATGATCCATGTTCTCCCAGCTTGGCACACATTCAATTGTCATTCGAAACATGAGATTCACGCTCCTCGGGAGTGTCGGACCAATGACCCGCATCCAAACAGACAAGGCATATGTCATCGGGTCTTTCGGTTAATGCCTGGATGTCTTTATCCAATAAATTCATCACGGATTGGTTGTTCCCGTGCCGGCAAGCGGTTAACACATTCCTTATGGCATCCGTTGTAAGACCGGGTCTGCCCTTATAAACTTCAAATAATCCATCCGTGTACATCAACAACCTGCAATGTTCGCCGTACTTGAAATGACCGGAGTGATACGCCGCTTCCCGCACAATGCCGAGCGTAATCCCGCCCCGATCCAATTTCACGAATTGACCTTCATCGGTTAACGCGATTCCATGCGGATGTCCCGCATTGACGTAACGGACCGTATGGTCGCGCGTGTCCAATGTTACGCAAAGGGCCGTGCACAACACGGTTTCCGTATTGCTTTTGCTATGGAACAAGTCGTGAACATGATAATTGAGCCGTTTCATAATAGCTGCAGGATCATCCATGTACGTGAGCAGTTCCTGCAGGAAGGAATGGATATGCATGCCGACAAGGGAGGAAGCCACACTATGACCCATGACGTCAATGAGAATGACGGTACACTTCTCCCCGTTCGTATGCCATGTATACATATCTCCGGCGAGCTGTTCGGAGGGCAATTGTTTCCCGTGAATATTCAATCTTGTACCTTCATACCACTTAGGCAGCACGGATTGTTGAATACGCTTCGATAACTCCAATTCCACGGCAAGCTTCAGTTCCGAACGCCTGCGCTCTGTGATATCCATCAAGGTACCCAAGGTGCCGGCGTATCGGTTCTCCTCATCTCTTCTGGACTGGGCAAACCATTCCACCCAACGATAATCGCCGTCCGCGGTAACAATTCGAAGCTCACGCTTGATCCAAGGCACTCGAAAACCGGACAACCCCTCCCCTGCTCCTTTAAGAAGGAGCGCATCCTCCGGGTGGATATACAGGCGAACAGGCATCTGCAATGAATTCCCCACCGTGAATCCCGTGATCTCCGTCCAAGCGGGATTCAGGAAAGTCCAGCGTCCCTCTTCATCGGTTTGAAAGATGACTTCTTTCACATGATCCACCACCGAACGGTAGCGGTCCGACATGGACTTATAATTGTTCTCGCTGATTCTTAATTGGCGGAAGAGCCGGTTCGATTCCAGAATATACTCCAAGATGTAAAAAGCTACACTGCCCCCGACAACGGCGATCAGCGAGGTTTGCAAATACAACAACAGCACTTCGGATTTCCTCATGGCGAACCACAGGAACCCGCCGACGATAGGAATCTGAATTCCGTTAAACAATTGAAACGCCTTCCAGCGGACAATAGGGACTTTGGCAAGTGAACCGAGTAAGACGGCTATCATTAACATGACGGCGGTGGCGCTGAAAGAAATGATATTTGAATCAAAAAAGGTCAAGCGGCCGATCGCAATAATTACGGCTGAAACAAGTGCCGAAACCATTCCTCCATAAACAGCCGCGAGCACAACGACAACATGTCTTAAATCCGTCTTTACCGTATCCGTTACCGGGATGCTGAATACAATCAGAATGATTCCCAGTCCTCCGAGCAACACCCCCAAACGAACGCGTATTCCGATCGGCGCATCAAGGGCGGGAGGCTCCATTTTGAAAAAACGACCCATAATAAACAGATACGAAAGCAGCACGCATAAATTGACAGCCAACTCCTTAAACACCATTTTGCACGTCCTCCCAGCAGGCCCTGGAGGGCAATCTATAGTAAATCTACTATTAGCATATGGGAATCTAGTAAATTCGGAACGGACAAGTTCACTTGGTGAATCATCTAAGTTTACGGGCAAAAAGAAAACGCCAAACCCTCGTAAAGAGAGTCGGCGTTTGGTGTGTAAATATTACTTATTCAGATTCGTTGTCGGTATCTTCTGAAGTATCTTCGGGCTCAGCCGCTTCAGCGGCTTTAAAAGCTTCTGTGCGCGCATGGTGGTTCGCGACGGCGTCTGTTCCGATTACGACTTCCATCCGGAAAATCGGCATGTTCCGCTTCGTAAACTTCGTTTCGTATTCGGTCATAACGTGTTCCTCTTCCGATACTCCCGCGCGGTGAAGGTTCAAGGAAATGTTCTTCATCTGCAGACGAAGGTCGGAGAAAGAGTTCAAGGAGAACTCAAACAGGGTTTCCGAATCTGTCTTGAAATGAATTTCGCCGTCCTTGTTCAGCACCTTGCGGTACTTGTTTACGAAGTTGGCGTGTGTCAGTCTGCGGCGGGCATGCTTCGCCTTCGGCCAAGGATCGCTGAAATTAAGGTAGATCCGTTCCAGTTCACCTTCTTCGAAGACATCCTCCAGGTCCAGAATGTTGAACCGGGCCAACGCCAGATTCGGCGGGGTCATATCCTCCGTCTCGCTCCAGATCGCCCGGGCTTTCACCGCTGCCCTGCGAACCAACTCATCATACATATCCACGCCGATGTAATTAATTTCGGGGTTTCTCTTGCTCATACCGCTGATAAAGCGGCCTTTGCCCATACCCAGCTCCGCGTGGATCGGATGATCATTCCCGAAAAACTCTCTCCAACGGCCTTTATACGGATGTGGTTCCAACACCACCAGATCTTTCTGCTGCTCTAATTCTTCTTTAATGCCTTTACGGCCTCGTAATCGCATGGGTTGTCCTCCAATAGGTTCTGCGGAAAGTGTTCTTTTTAACAAAAATCAATTTATATTCTGACAACATTCGGCCCAAAAGTAAAGCAATTTCAAACCCGCGGCTTCTTCCAATGAAAAAAGGAGTGTTCACTGTTTCCAGTGTCCCACTCCCAGGCTGCGTCTATTTGAACAACTAATTGGAAATTAATTTCTTCTCGATGCTCTTCATCAATTTCTTCTTCGCGTCAACGGAAACTTCCGGGTTGTGGTTGAACCGGGTACCCGTCAATGCCAGCGCTTCTTTAACAGTCAGCTGCACATTGATTGTCTCGTTGCCGTGTAGATCGCTCTCGCGTGTTGCCATGAATATCACCTCACCGTGAATTTACCTTCAGTGTGCCCGGAAACAGGTTAAACTATTTCATGGCCCCTGATTGGAGGTTTCCTTGTTATTCCTCGTTTTTAATATAACACATCATGTAAGGTTACGCAAGCATTTTTCCCAAATATTTTTTCGACAAAAAGCCCGTATTTATTGAGTGTATTCGCTTTCAACTTTTTAATGGAATTGGAAATTATTTTGGGCAAATGAACGGTATATCCGGGGGATTCGCAATCCTCGCCCTTTTTGGGATACAATAGAATAAGCATGCTTTTTTGGAGATGAAAGGAGCTTTACGCTATGCAAGCTACACCCATACACGAGCCTCTCCTGTGGGGAGACAAACGTTTTCATACATGGAATTACGAAATGCGCGAGGTGTTTCATGAGAAAGTATTTAAAGTAATGCTCGACGCGGGCTTTACCTGCCCCAACCGGGACGGCAGCATCGCCAAAGGCGGATGCACGTTCTGCAGCGCGCGCGGTTCCGGTGATTTCGCTGGAAGTCGGCGGGATGATCTCGTTACCCAATTCAACAATATTCGCGACAAACAGCATATAAAGTGGCCGAGCGCCAAATATATCGGCTATTTCCAGGCCTACACGAATACGTACGCGCCGGTTGAAGAACTGCGGGAATATTATGAAGAGATTTTGCTTCAGCCCGGGGTGGTCGGCTTGTCGATTGCAACGCGTCCCGACTGTCTGCCCGACGATGTCGTTGATTATTTGGCGGAATTGAATGAACGTACGTATCTGTGGGTAGAAATGGGACTGCAAACGGTGCACGAAAGCACTTCGACGCTGATTAATCGCGCCCATGATACCGACTGCTATCTCGAAGCGGTGGAAAAGCTGCGCAAACGGGGCATTCGCGTATGCGCCCATATCATTTATGGCCTGCCGCAGGAAACGCATGAAATGATGCTGGACACCGGACGGGCCGTTGCGGCTATGGATGTGCAAGGCATCAAGATTCACCTGCTGCACCTCATGCGCAAAACACCGATGGTGAAGCAATATGAAGCCGGCTTGCTTCGTTTCCTGGAGCAGGACGAATATATTAAACTGGTCGTCGACACGCTGAAGTTCCTGCCGCCGGAGATGATTGTGCACCGGCTAACCGGAGACGCGCCGCGCGACTTGCTGATCGGCCCCACTTGGAGTCTGAAGAAGTGGGAAGTGCTCAACGCAATTGACACGGAGCTCCGCGAGCGCGACACGTGGCAGGGCAAGTTCTGGAGAGGAAACTGACGATGGGCTTCCTCTCCATTTTGTCTTTCGCGCACGCGCTGATTCGGGAGCGGCTGCGACCGGGAGAGCTCGCGATCGACGCCACGGTCGGCAACGGCGTCGATACGCTGTTTCTCTGTGAGACGGTGGGTCCAAAGGGCACCGTCTACGGGTTTGACGTACAGCCGCAGGCGCTCGAGAGCGCATCCCTGCGGCTGGCCGCGCGCGGGCACGGCCGCGTCGGCGCCGGCGGCAGCAACGCTGTGGGCGCGGGCAGCGGGTGCACGAAGGTGCACCTGCTGCTGCGCAGCCACGCGGAGCTGCTGCGGGCGGTACCCGAGGAGGAACACGGGACGGCGGGAGCCGTCATGTTCAATCTCGGGTACCTGCCCGGCGCCGACCGGGCGGTCGTGACCGCGCCGGCGTCGACGCTGCCGGCCCTGGCGGCCGCGCTCACGCTGCTGCGCCGCGGCGGCGTGGCGACCATCGCGCTGTACACCGGCCACGAAGGCGGCGCGGCGGAAGCGGAGGCGGTCGCCGCCTGGGCGGCTATGCTACCACAGTCGCAGTACAGGGTGCTGCAGTACCAATTTTTGAACCAAAAGAACGCTCCTCCCTATCTTATCGCGATTGAAAAGGTATAATAGATTTGGAAATCCTAAATTCGATAGAGAGTGGTGGAGAAAACAGATGGCTGTGAAGAAATTAGAACATGTGGGCATTATGGTGCGTGATATTGAAGCTTCTGCGGCTTGGTACCGCGATGTCATTGGCATGGAGATTGTCGGGATGCTTGCTCATAACAATGAGGTGATTAAGCTAGCCTTCTTATCCTTCCCCGGATATCCGGAGTCCCAGGTGGAACTGATCGAAGGGTATAACGCCGATTTGCCGGATGAAGGTAAAGTGCATCATATCGCATTCACCGTGGATGACATTGATCAGGAATGGAACCGTTTGAAAGATCTTGAAGTAAAATTCATAGATTCGGAGATTACGTTGCTGTCCAACGGCGCGCGGTACTTCTTCTTTTACGGTCCGGATGGGGAGCGGATTGAGATGTTCCAGCCGGGGAGCCCGGCATAGCAGATTTACGCGGAATGCCGGCTTATCCCTTTGACTCAGGCTGGGTGCATACCGTTGATACTGCGCGGAATGCCGGCTTATCCCTTTGACTCAGGTTGGGGTGAGTTCTTCTCTAATTCCTTTGAAATTCATATTTTATACTTATAAGAAACAATCAGTTGAATGAACATTCCTATGGAAAGAAGGTCACCTACATATGAAACCGTATCCTTTACAATTTAAAGCGGAAATGAAAGAACGGGTCTGGGGCGGACGCGCGCTGGAGCAATTTGGCTTGGAGCTGCCGGAGGGCGCGATTGGCGAGGGTTGGATGATTGGCGATCACCCGAACGGAACAACGAAAGTCATGAACGGGGAATTAGCGGGCATGGGTTTGGATGAGGTTCGCGAGAAATACGGTAAAGAGCTGTTCGGGACCAAAGGTTTTTCCGAGAAATCCGGCCGCTTTCCGCTTCTGATCAAATTGCTGGACTGCAATGACGACTTGTCCGTGCAAGTGCATCCGAACGATGATTATGACCGTCTTCCCGCCGGCGAGTTGGGCAAAACGGAGATGTGGTATATTTTGCACGCGGAGCCTGGGGCCAAAATCATTTACGGTCTGAAAGAAGGCGTAGACGCGGCTTCATTTAAGGCTTCCATCGAGGAAGACCGCATTATGGATTCCCTTCAGGAAGTCACGGTGGAAGCTGGGGATTCCTTTTATATTCCGGCGGGAACCGTCCATGCGTTAGGCGCCGGCGTGCTCGTCGCTGAAATTCAACAGAATTCGGACACCACCTACCGCCTGTATGATTACAAAAGACCGGGCCTCGACGGCAACCTTCGCGAATTGCATGTGGAGGACTCCCTTAACGTGACGGATTACGAAGGCACCTCGGCTACCCGAATGAAGACGGACATCGAGACGCCGAACGAATGGTTGCGGCTTGCGGCATCTCCTTATTTTGTAACGGATAAAGGGATTGTCGACGGGGTTTGGAGCTTGCAGACGGATCCGGGCAGCTTTGTCATTGTTATCGTGGCTGAAGGCCGAGGCTCTTTGACTTGGGACGGCGGCAACCTGGATGCCAAAGCGGGCGACTGCTTCCTGATTCCTGCCAATTTGGGTAACTATGCGCTGGAAGGCAACTTTACCGTGCTTCGGAGTATGTTGCCTTAGTTCGTTTTCTATGTAGAGCTACTTTCGTGCTCTAAGGTATGTTTTTCGTTGATGAGTTGGCCAGTTACGTTATATCCTCACTGGTATTATTTTGATATCTGCAAACAAGGAAACGAATTTCCCTCGTGTGTCTTCCCGGAGACAGGTGTGAGAAATTCGTTTCTTTATTTTTAGCTATGGTAAATCTTTAATGTTTATATTTGGGTGATAAAAAAGAATGCCTCCGAATATAGCATTTTTCAATGTTTATGACCATTTTTCTTCATCATCAATCCATTCATTATTGTTTAAATCATATGATTTATAATCATCGTGAAATACAAAATACGATGGTAAATTCAATGAAGCTCCGCCTGCTTTTTTCCAACATTGACTAAACCAGTCTGTAAAAACTTTTTGCTCTTGTGGAAATAACGTCTCCTCATTTTGCTCATAAAACTCAAAAAAATCATCTAACTGACCGTCGTTTAACTGATGATATTCGATTTCTGGCAGTATCTCTTCACTACCAGCAAAAACTGTTGTGTCATTTCCTCCATAGAAAACTTCATTGGCTTCTTTATCCATTGAGAACATTCTTATTGATAACTCGAACCTTGTAGGTTCAATGAATGCAGAGAAATCCAATAATTCTATATCAGTTGAGAAGTTGTATGCAAAGATTCTTTTGAGATTACTCACTAACAAATCAGATTGTTTCTCAAGGTTGGTTTTAACAGAACCAATATAATTATCGACTGTAAACATAATATAAACCTCCACAAAAAATTTGAAGTTAAGCGGTAGATCGGGATAGTCTTAGTGTTCAATCTATTTCATTAACTGGGTACAAACAAAATGAAAAATCATCATGTCCTTTAAATTCTTTACTGAGCCTTAAAATCCCTCTATCTCAAGAAAACGAAACAATGCCAAATAATGCTCCAAACTATTTTGATTAATTACAATAGACACTTGTTTCCAATTCAGGTATCATATTTAATGAAACGATGTTGCATACAATGAAACTGAAGGAAGGGGATAACGGCTATGTCGTACGCTTTTATAGGTCTGGATCATGTTCAACTCGCGGCTCCTGAAGGAAGCGAATCTGTTGCGCGCGAATTTTACGGAAAGGTACTCGGATGGACTGAGATTCCGAAGCCTGCAAATTTGCTTAAACGAGGCGGGGTTTGGTTTCAATGCGGTTTTCATCAGCTACATATCGGCATTCAAACTGATTTTGTGCCTGCAATTAAAGCGCATCCCGCATTTCAAGTAAAACACCTCGAAACTCTCAAAGCAACCCTCACTCAACAAGGCATCAGCGTTACAGAAGATTACGAACGTCAGGATGAAGGTGTGTCCCGCTTCTATCTTCATGATCCTTTTGGAAATCGACTGGAGTTTATGGAACGGCACTATGTCAACTAGGAGTGATATGATGATGGACAATAAAGAACGATTTTCGGACCGGGTAGACACTTATGTCAAGTACCGCCCCAGTTACCCCAGCGATGCAATCGATTATTTGTATCACCAGGTCGGCCTGAGCCCTAATTCTATGGTTGCTGATATAGGCGCCGGAACAGGTATCTTTTCAAAACTATTGCTTGCGAGAGGCAGCCGGGTCGTCGCGGTGGAACCTAACCGTAATATGAGGGAAGCTGCAGAGGCAATGCTTGGCGAAACCCCTAACTTCCATGCTGTAGGCGGAGCTGCTGAAGCAACAGGACTTTTAGATCAATCCGTCGATTATATTGTTTGCGCCCAGGCATTTCACTGGTTTGACCGAAGGGTGACATCTGTGGAATTTCGCAGAATTCTAAGACCGGGCGGAAAAGTCGTACTGATTTGGAACTCGCGTTTAACCCAAGGCACACCATTTCTTGAGGCTTACGAGCAGATGCTTCAACGCTTCGGAACAGATTACAAGCAAGTCAATCATAAGAACATCTCATGGGATACGCTACAATCTTTCTTTCAAAAAGGATGGCCACAAACCGCTCGCTTTGACAATACACAAGTTTGTGATTTTGATCAATTACAAGGAAGACTGCTCTCCTCATCCTATTGTCCCGCACCCGGTCATCCTGCCTATGAGCCCATGATGTTGGAATTACATCGTGTCTTCAATGCCTATAACCTGGATGGTCATGTAAATCTCAAATATGAAACCGAACTATACTGGGGAGATGTTTAAAATAACCTCTATTTAGGCCTCCCAGGATGGGTGTCTGCGTTTAAAGGTTGGTTAATATGGTAACCAAAACAAAGAGCAAGGTCTCCCATCGCGATGAGAATCCTTGCTCTTATATTTTGCTTTAAGCTCTGGAAACGACCCGCTCCAGCACCTCATCCAGATAATCCCCGTGCCCTTCGGCCAAGTGAATTTCATCCTTACGGGTAATCCAGAAGTATACGAAAACCTGTCCCGCTTCCTTCCCCCCGCCCGTCGGCAGGTGGTACCATTCATTGCGCTCTTCCTCGATAGGGATATGGAAGAAATAACGGTCTTGCTCTTGCCCCTCCGAATCTGTCCATTGATCGAATCCAATCAGACTATGGATCTTCAATCCGGACAGTCCGGTTTCCTCAGCCATTTCCCTCAGGACGGCTTCCTCCGGATTTTCACCCGCGTTTACGGTGCCTTTAGGGATTTGAAACCCGTTGCCCGCCTCCGGATGCTTGAGGATCAACACTTCCGTACGGCCCTCATGTACACGGGTAATATAAGCATAAGCTTTCAACACGCGATCCATCGTTCGTTCCTCCTTAATAGGTACTAGATAAGGAGATTTACCCTATAGTTGCTGAGTCAGAAACCCATTTACCAATTCTTAAACTTTACATCAAGAACGTCCCGATCACCAACGAAACGCCCACAATAATGGATCTGAGCAATTGCGCGACCGACTTATTGCCTTTTTCAATTTCCTCACACACATGCAATGCCGGCGTCAGGAAATCAAATATAATATAGACCAAACACAACGCGACAATCCCGACAACGGACCAAATAATCATATCGACCCAAGCATCTGTGCTGTAAGACACCATACCCACGATAATCGCTAATCCCAACAGCTTACCGCCCATGTAAATACCTGCGGCTTCATTCCCTTTTTGGATTTCGGCATAGTCATTGAACTTCGTCAGTTTGCTGAAAATAAAGTAACCCAGTGCCATCATCACCAGTATTAATACCATTCCTATGAACACATGCGACAAATCGTTTAAGTACCCTTCCATACCGCGCAACCCCTTTTCATAGTTCATATGTAATATTGCTATTGCTAATCAACTTGCTCTACTACGGCCGCCGGGCAAAAATAAGCCAGATCTCCCGTAATCAATCCGCCTACGCGAGGCAAAATCCCGGCAAACTTCCCGCCGATGACATATACGCCGGTTAGCAAGTATCCATCGACAAGACCATGTTCTGATTCAGCCCGCACTTTCTCCATCGAAATCCGCTGCTGGTAGACTTTCTGCTGATTATTGTAATAGGCGGCTGTTTCTTCGGGATCCCCTGCGTCCATTGCATCCCCTGCGTTCAAGGGGTCCACGGTATTCACGATATTCATGGAATCAGCATCTACTGCGACATGCTGATCCCCCGCCTGAGGCGACGCGTTCATGCCAGCTTCATCATACAGTACGGTTCCCTTTCCCTCGCGTCCCCAATACCCTTTGGCAACATAGGCCTGGTTACAATTCTGAAATAGGTCAGGTGTAGTATAAGTGGGAAGCAGGTAGGTTTTTATCGTGTCCGCTTCTTCCGCCGTGAACAGACTTTCTTCATCGGATTGGATCAATCCGCTTGCGGCTAATTCCTTGCCATGCTCATAAAGCGACCAGATCAACGCCATGAAGCCTTTGCTCTGCGTTATAACGCTTTGAGCGGGGTTGATGATGCACAGTTTCCCTTGTTCCATCAGTTGAAATACGTCCCGGCCAATCGGCCGACCCTCGCTATCTTCATCCCAAACAAGGTATTCCATCGGATACAGCCGGTACCAGATGCCGATCCGCCCTCCCTCATGAAACACGCCCTCGTTCGGGATGATTTCAATGTCTTCAAGTGGAGCATACCGCGCTTCATAACCCGCTTCCCGTACGCGTTCCATCAAGTAGCGCGTGTTGGCCGCATCCTCGGTGTGATCACCGTAGCTGCTGAACACCAAGTCGCCGTCCTCTCCGCCTGCTCGATAATGTTGGATTAACTCCGTGAATGCCTCACGAATTCTTTGATCCATCCCGGCGGAAGGATTACGGTAAGTTGTGCGCTCTTTCAGTACAGACCCTGCCAGCCACGCCGTCTCCGGAATTCCTGTAGGCGTGTCGGTATTGTTCTCAATACATTTCAACCACTCGCCGGCGGGATCCAAAATCCAATCTTGACGGGACACCCCGTGCATGGGCACTTCCATCCGCGCCGCGGTTAACATCGCCGGGTGTAACCCCAGAAGTTTAATCAACACGATGTCAGGGAGCTCCCGCTGAGCCCAGCGTAACACCTTGCGATAAACCCGGTCCAGACGCTCGGAGGCCACCCTCAGCTTCTCTGCTTCGCCGGCGCTGTAACGCGTCACGGACGGTAATACATATTGCTTCCCGTACATTCGGTGGTAGGGAATCACTTCTTCCCTGCCGCAGCACCTATACAGTTCATCATGAAGCACGCCTAGACTTTCGATTCTGGGCATACCTAGCCCCCGCTCCAGGATCCTTTGCTCGTGCCGCCGCTGCCGAATCCTTTGGCTTTATAATAGGCGGTACCCGCTTTGATGGCGGATTTCTTGGACGAGTAACCATGTGTGCTGTACCAGCTGGATGAACTGGTGTCATCGTCACAATCGTACTCGTACCCGTATTTCTCCTTCTCCCATTGGCATTCGCTATAGGCATCCGCCGAGGCCGCATTACTGGAACAACCTGTCGTTGCTGCAGGCAGGGCCATCATTAAAGTGAAGGCTAGCAGCTTTTTGGCTCTGGGCGTCTTGCCCGACTCCATACCCACGGAGGAACACTGCTGTTCATACCAGGTGTCGATGTTCTTGTTATCCATATGTCTCTTCCTTTCTTTACGCTTCCGTCATAAATAAGAGCAGTTTATTACGGTCTGTGTCCAAAATCGTATAGACGATTTCATAATCCGTTTGTTGTACGTTTCGGTAATGATCCACCAAGATCGTGACCGTTTCGTAAGGTTCTCCCATCCCTTGTTGCAAAAACCTCTCAAAACGCTCTCCGCGGTACCGGTAATATTCCACTTCCCCATATTCAGCGATATCGCTGTATTCATAGAGCGCCTCGCGTACGGCTTCCCCATAGACAGGCAGGCTTGCGGGTGTCCAGGGCTTCACATAGATCATGGACTCGCCCGCACCGTCTGTTTCATGAGAGGTGTGCTCTCCCGCTTTGTTGCGTAACACCGTTGCATTCACCAGCTTACGAATACACAGTTGTTCTCTGGTAACCGGCAGCTTCAACCAGATGCCGGCCACCCTGCTAAGGGCTTCATCCCACTCACAATAGGTGAGGGAAGTTTCTTTCATCTCGGTCATGTTCGCTACTCACCTTTCTTCGGAATGCTTCAGTTTGACATAGACGGACTCCTCACAAATCACGTATAGCCGTGTCTCTTCCGGAATCGTTGTATCCATTAGATGATTCACACCAAGCCGATGTTGGTCGGCAATTAATGTCGCACCTTCTGCAAGTAAAGCGTTGAACGCATCCCGGTAGGTTTTCCATTCTTTTCTTGGCTTGATCTCAAACAGTTCCCCGCCTTCTTCCTCGCCGCGGCGAATGAGGCGGTTGTAAAGGGTCGTAATGCCTTTGGATAATGCAGACCTTACAGCAAGACGCGAAATCGTTTCCTGCGCGAGAATGAAATCATTCACATGAATGTGATTAAAGTTCTGGATATGCTTTTCTTGCATAATTTCCACGGTTGTATGTACATCCGGAGCCAAGCTTTCGATGGTAGACGCGATTAGTAACGATTTCCCGTCTGTTAAAGAAGCATCGTGAATGAGTTCATCAGCGAAGATGATCGCGGCTTTCGCATTTAGCGTATTCGCTTTTAACAGCGTTTCCCGGTCGGTCGGGTCGCCCTGGATGTAATGGAGCCTCTCATGGTTTAACGGAAGACGGTCCGTCTGAGCGATTACAATAATATCCGTGAACGTATCCGATTCCAGCACTTCGTTTACGGCAATCTCGGTTTTTTTGCTCCAACCGATCATGATAATATGCTTTCTCCCTTTGTAAATCAATCGGCCTTCCTCCTTCCTGCGCGTAAATGAGCCTAATCCGTCCACCACTTTCCCAATCACGACACCCACGAGCCCGATGCCAAACACAAACATAAACATCGCGACCACTTTCCCCGCGGCTGTTTCCGGAAATAAATCCCCATAACCGACAGTTGTTACGGTAGTCATGACATACCATATCGCGTTAAAGAACGTAGTGAATCGCTCCGGTTCCAACGTTCGCATCAGGATCGCGCAGATGATGACGAATGCGGAGGCGGCCAGCAGCAAGGAGATATTGTTGAATTTGCGAATCAGTGTAGCTAATCTTCGTATGGTAAACACGGCAAACACCTCCCCCATACATACGTCGTTTATTAGTAAATGTTTCACTGAAGTTCCATAAATTCGCTCTTTATCCTAACATACTATCTCATCACAATTCCATGGATTTTTCCTCCACGTGTAGCCACAACAATGGTATCGTCAAAAATAGCCGGAGATGCCTCTATGTTGGCTCCCAAACTGATTTCATGAAGAACCTTTCCGTTCCGCGCGTCCAAAAGGTGGAGATTTCCCACGGAATCCCCCTGAACGATGTAGGGATTTCCTGCGATGTCCTCGAAATCTACAGGTGAAGACCAGGCATAGTTGGACATTGTCCAGCGCCAAGCTTCTTTGCCCGTTTTCTTCTCCAGGGCGATCATCAGGCCTCCGCTCAGATTGCCGTAGCGGGCAACCGTGAAGATCATCAGGTGGCTGATCTTGCCCTTTCCCTTGACGGGGGTGGCCAGAAGTCCGCCGTTGACGGGATGTTCCCCCTTCACGGTAAGTGCGGGGATGTTCTTTTGCCATAAAGTAACGCCCGTCAGCCCGTCGATTTTGCGGAGAATCGCATTCCCTTTGCTTCCCTGCTTATCCACTTCGGTGCCTGTATATAGGAAGGGGTGATCATTCTCAACCTCCACCACCAACGTTGCGTCGGTATCGTCGGTATGCGGCGTTGCCCATACCGGCTGCATCGTCAGGAGATTCACACATTGTAATGCGCCCATATTATCGCTGAAATAGGCAAAGTTTTTGTATACCGCTACCGAGTTTTCAATTCCGTGGTAGGTATTTCCTTGCTTGCCCGCTATGACATAGCGGTATTTCAACGGTTTTGGTTGAACGGAGATGGATGGGCCGGACCGGTCGAACTTGGTGTTTAGCTTAAGCGTATACAATAAACCGTTTTCTCCGCCAACTGTTAACGTATCGGCGTTTCGGTTAAACAACGCCGAGCTGTCGAATGCGCCCCATCTGCGATAGGCGTAGGGTTCGATCCCTTTTTGATAATAAAGACGTTTGCCGTCGATCAGACTGTATATGCCGAAGCCGATTCCGCCTTTCTCGGGAATGCCTTCGCCGACATAAAGCAGCGGATACCCGCGAGAATCAAGAGAAGCACTGCCTTTAATCGGATTCCCCGTACGAATCGGCTCGCGAGTCAACTTACCGGTTGCCGTGTCGAGGAAATAGACGTTACCGTCCAAGGAGGCGTAAATCGCTTCAACGAAGTTTGGTTGTGTTCGGTAAGCTGCATTAAGATTCATGATCTTCTTCGTCTCTTCTTTCCAGCGAACCAGAATTGGCTGCCCCGTCCATCCCGCTCCGCCGCCCCAAGAAGAACTGCTAGTGGTAAATGACCATGCGGGAACCAACTTCCTTTCCGTTAAGTTACGCTTTCCATAAGATGGCGCGTCTCTTAGATGGTTTCCGCGAAACGTAAGTACTCCTTCAATCTCCGTATATTGCTCGGGAAATGTCTGGGGGGAGGGTGTACCTTGGTGTTGAAAGGTGATTGGTTGGTTGGTCGTCGCCACCGCTTGCAGGGGTAACCATGCTTTCCCCTTTGTGCCGCCGGAGGACTTATCGTCCGGATTTGGAGGTAATGGTGGTTTAGTGTTAGGTGCTGTTGATTTAGTGTTAGATGATGTTGATGGAGTCAATTTAGTTTCAGATGGAGATGAATTCGGTTTAGGTGATAATGGCGTTCGATTCGTTGCTTTTGTCTGTTCAATGCTCGGATTTTCCGATTCGGTAAACTGGGTCGTTCCGGCGCATCCGCATGCCAATCCTAACAACACCATAAGAGCGCATTTCAGTTTCATGGACACCCCCCTCTCTCCCTCTCATTCCTATTCAGGCAGGGGTGGAATATTGTCCATTTTTTTTGCTTAGTGTGGGTTATACCGACGCAGTTCGATTGAGGCCTTATCGGAACGTTGCCTCTTCCATTAACCAACCTTAACGTAGAAATTTTATGCTATTTGCAGAACTATCAGAAATAGCGTTGAAATTTTACGTTATTTTTGAGATCTTCCCCTTCCTATGGAAGAAATACGCCAAAAGCTCATAATAACGTA
This sequence comes from Paenibacillus swuensis, assembly GCF_001644605.1. Taxonomy (NCBI): domain Bacteria; kingdom Bacillati; phylum Bacillota; class Bacilli; order Caryophanales; family Paenibacillaceae; genus Paenibacillus; species Paenibacillus swuensis. The sequence goes on from NZ_CP011388.1 coordinate 1,951,373, forward strand.
AATAAAATACGCTATTATTTTATTTTTTTTAATAGCGTAATTTTCTTACGTTATTCAACGTATGCAGATTCCCTATACCAATACACGCACATAAGCCGGCTCTAACATCAAGCCGGCTTGTTTCTACCCTATGATTTCGTGTCAACCCTTTTTTACATCCTCATCGCTTTACCGATCCGAAGAACTCCCTCGAGAATCTGCTCCTCATTCAAATGGCCATATCCCAACAACAAACCATTACCGGAAATCAGAGCCCCGTAGACACCCTCTTCTCGGAATCGTTCCTGAAGTCCGTCCGGGAACGGAGCTTCAAAATCCGCAACTAAATGTAGCCCCGCGGCGCGGCCGCAAATGCGGAAATCCCCGCCGAATTGATCCGTCAACGCGCTTAGAAGGATATTACGTCTCCTCCGATACAGCTTCTTCATCTTCTGAATATGCCTGCTGAGATGACCCTGATTTATAAAGTGAACCAGCGCAAGCTGTTCCAAGCTTGGGGTCTGATAATCAGAGAGCCGTTTCAATTGTCTGAAGCCATCCACTAGCGGTTCAGGCACAATCATGTATCCTATCCGAAGTGAAGGAAACATGGTCTTGCTGAACGTTCCGATGTATAGGACCTGGTCCGGGCATAAACTTTGAAGTGATTGAACAGGAGCCCCGTCATACCGAAATTCACTGTCATAATCATCCTCAATAATGTAACCGACGGTTTGCCGCACATATTCAATCAGTTCAATTCGACGCTGAATCGGCAGGATGCCGCCCATAGGAAACTGATGGGATGGCGTAACATAGATGCATTGGGGCGAAACGTCCGCCGGAAACAGGTGTGTCATTATGCCAAAATCATCAACAGGGATCCCTTGTAAAGCCGCTCCGGTAGAAGTTAAGATGCTCTTCAAATCCTCATTAGACGGATCTTCGACCAACACATGATCACGGGATGACAACAAGAGTCTCACGATCAGTTGCAGAGCCTGTACTGCACCACTCGTGATCACAATCTGCTCCGGTCTGCAGATGACCCCTCTTGTTTTCCACAGATGTTCCGCCAGGACAAGACGCAGCTCCGGTACTCCACAAGAATCTCCATAGCCTAAGTTTGCCGCGGTAGCATCCATACAGACGCTTTGGAGAATAGTTCCCCATTTCTTCATGGGAAACAAATCCACTGCTGGAAGTCCCGTTCGAAAAGAGATCAAATCTCTTTCGGACTCTTCCGACTCTGGCTTACTCGCAAAAGAAAGAACCGGTTCCATAGGCGAATAAGAGCGCAACTGAGTCCCTTCCGCCACATAAGTTCCCGCACCGGAACGACCTGTTATGTAACCTTCGGCTAACAGCAGTTCATATGCTTCCAGAATCACGTTGCGTGAGATATGGAGTTCTGCCGCCAACTCCCTAGTCGAAGGCAGTTTGTAACCGGCAGGCATCTTTCCCGTCAAAATAGATTCCCGAAATGCTTCAAATACCTGACGAAACATCGGGATATCGCCCTCTGAATCAATTGAGAACCACAAGTGACTCCCTCCCTCGAAGTGGTACTGTCTAAATGGTCTAATAACGGCACTACAACAGACCATTAGCCTTTGTTACAGTATACATGAAAGAAGAAGAAAGGGGTCGTAATAAATGGGATTTTCTAGAAATGCCGCTTATATTGAACTAACCGTCGCTGCTATGTTGGTTGGAAGCTCTGTGGTGGTCGGCAAGCTGACAACGATGCAAATGCCTGTCTTCCTGTCGCAATCAGCCAGTCTTGCGGTGGCTTTAGTGTTGCTGATCCCGCTGGCGTTGAATCGTCGTGGCGCCTCCTTGCGGGTCAGAAGAAAAGATTTGTACTCTCTCTTATTGCAAGCTCTCCTAGGGATGTTTCTGTTTCGAATATTCATGCTTTACGGATTGAAATTCGTCTCCGCGGCGGAAGCCGGCATCGTTACGAGTATGACTCCCGCGGTTGTAGTATGTCTCTCCATCTTTATGCTGAAAGAAAAATTAACCAGAAGGCTGCTGCTCGGCGTCTTCTGCTCCCTTGCAGGTATTATCAGCATTCAGGCGACCGGTTGGTTTACATCCGTTCCGTCCGTTGCTTCGGAATCATCCAGTCCGTCCACCGCTCCCTGGATCGGTCTTCTGCTTATATTGGCCGCGGTCACGGGGGAGGCTATGCTTACCATTTTGCGCAAAATGACTGCAAGCCATGTCTCTTCCTTATTAGGCACAACTTATGTAACCTTCTTTTCCTTTCTGATGTTTCTGCCCTTTTCCTTGGTTGAAGCAACGCAGTACGATTGGGCCGCGGCAGGTTACAGAGAATTGGGACTGGTAGTATACTACGGTATTTTCGTGACGGCGTTGGCTTACCTCTTATGGTTTCGAGGAGTATCCAAGGTATCCGCCGGCACCGCCGCGGTCTTTACAAGCTGCATCCCGCTTAGCGCCATGTTGTTGTCCTATGCGGTGTTGCGGGAGCCATTCGCTTGGACTCACCTCGTCGGAGGAGCCTTTGTGATTGTCGGCGTATGGCAAGTTTCCAGTGCTCCCGAGAGAATAGGTCTCAGACATAAACACGGCGACCTCTCTCCGGTGGAATACCGGAACTAGATCGCCGCTTAACTTCATTATGCAGTTAGATTAAGTGACAGATTGCTCCGCCGTCTCCATCAACATCGTGAACGCCAGTGCCGGCACCGCGGCCTCGCCTTGATAGTATACAACCAGCAAGGTCGTGCGTGTCCGGTCTACAGTGCCGTCCGCACGGAATTGCTGGAGGTCGAAGGGAATCACTTCGATGACCGCATGTTTTTGCAACAACTTCTCGTCCGCGCCCAAAGCCGCAAAGCCTTCCGATACCCGCTCCGGATGCGCCGCGATCTCCTTCATATAGCCTGCCCAGTCCGATTTCTCCATGGTGAAATCCCACCAGATTTTGCGCGGCTTATATTTGTGATTCATGAAATAGTCCAGCTTCATCAAGCCGAGAATGACGTCCATATTCTCCGTGCCCCGGTCCTGAAGGAAGCCCAGCAACCTGGTAAACAAATCCTCCAGCTGATGCCCGATCTTCTGCCATCCCCGGTCCTCCCAATAGTTCCCGAACGCTTGGAAGAAATCGAACGGCGAGGCAAACTCCCGCTCTATGAGATACTCCAACGTATGGTCCATCCGATGCGCGTTCCAGTATTTCTCCAGCACATCCTCCACCCGCTTGATCCGCACAATATCGGCAAACGGCAGCAGATCATTGCCCAGAATCTCATATGGCGCATGATCCATATAAATATAGTTGTACTTAGGCGCATCATTACGCATGCCTGTGCCCCGCAGCATCTTCAGGAAACCAAGCTGCAACTCTTCCGGGCGCAGGGCGAACACATCGTTAAACGTAGTGCGGAATGTGTCGTAATCCTCCAGGGGAAGTCCCGCGATGAGATCGAGATGCTGATCGATTTTGCCGCTTTCCTTGATTTTGTTCACCGTGCGGGCGAGTTTGGTGAAGTTCTGCTTCCGCTGAATGATCGCGTTTGTCGGATCATTGGTCGATTGCACGCCGATTTCAAACCGGAACACCCCGGGAGGCGCATGCTCGGACAAGTAATCCAACACTTCCGGACGCATAATATCCGCGGTAATTTCAAACTGAAACACGCAGCCCTGATGATTTTCAATCAAGAATTGAAAGATTTCCAGCGCGTAATCCCTTTTGATATTAAACGTACGATCGACGAACTTGATGAGCTTGGCGCCTTTGTCAATGAGATACAGAATATCCGACTTCGTACGCTCCATGTCAAAATAACGCACTCCCACCTCAATACTCGACAAACAGAACTGGCAGGAGAACGGGCAACCGCGGCTCGTTTCAAAATAAACCACCCGGTTCGAGAGGGTCGGCAAATCCTCCTCGAACCGATGCGGGGATGGCAATTCCGCTAAATTCAGCTTCGGTCGGCCAGGCGTGAGGATGATCTCCTCCCCTTTGCGGTAAGCGAGTCCGTACACGAAATGATATTTCCGCGTTGTCGACAGCTCCGTCAACAGATGATGAAGCGTCTCTTCGCCCTCACCCATCACGATGAAATCTGCCTGGGGAATGCGGTTCATCCAATACTCGGTATCATACGATACCTCCGGACCTCCGAGGATGATCGTAACCTCGGGTTTGATTTTGCGGATCATCTCCATCACCTTAATGGTCTCTTCAATGTTCCAGATATAGCAGGAGAATCCGATCACATCCGGGTTTCGGGTGAACAGGTCGGAGACAATATTCATCACCGGATCCTTAATCGTGTATTCCGCAATATCGATATGGAAATCCTTCGCGCTGAACGCTTTCAGAAAGCGCAAAGCCAAGGAAGTATGGATGTATTTGGCGTTTAACGTCGCTACGACGGTTTTCAGTTGCTTGGCAGGTGCCGGGGTATTGCTAGTCGTCATGGTCTTGTTCCTTTTCTGTATAGATCTAATTTCGGGTTGTTGTGTTTATCTACATTATTCTACATGGAAACACCTTTTTACACAAAAAAGCTCTATTCGGGGAGAATTAAGTTTTTGAAGGACTTCCTATACTGAACGGGAGTCTGTCCGAATTTACTTTTGAACAAACGATAAAAATAACTCAAATTATCAAACCCGGAATCCATAGCCACCTCAATTACTTCCGCATCCGTGGAGCGCAACAGCTTGGACGCGTATTGCAATCGGAATCCGTTGATCCATTCCGTAGGGGTTACACCCAGGTGACGCTTAATACTTCGGCTGATATACTCGGGACTTTTGTCACAATAACTATGCAGGGCAGGCAGACCTTCGATGAAATTCTCTTTTCTTTTCATCGTCATCTGCAGCTCCGTTAACCAGACCGGAATATCCGGCAACACGAGCTCGGGTTTCTGCTGCTTGCTGAATTGTCGAAACAGCACCTCGGTAATCAGAGCTTTAAACAAAGAAGGCACATCGGAGCTTCCTGTCCTATAGGCAGCTGACCACGCAAGTCTATGGAAGCGCTTCTTCAATATCAAGGACTCTGAAACAGGAAGAACGATTTGAGGCGGCGCGGCTGAGTTTATAAGCCTTTCCAGAAATGGGCTGGGACCCAGAAATCGAAACAAATCCTCCATCAGTCTGGCGGGAAAAGCCACATTCATAATATAGCAGTCGGTGTGGTGCAACTCCTCATAGCTATGTCTGTCACGGGGTCGAATAAAGACCAGTGTACCTTCCTGCAAGAGCTCCTTAACCCCGTTTACTTGATGGAGCACACTCCCGCCATAGGTAATAAAAAACTCGTAGAAATCATGCTCATGTAATCCTCTTGTATTTTTGATTGAACAATAATCTGAGAAATGGAATCCGACATCCGGATTAATGAGTTCTGACTCTAAAAACTTTAACAACCCATACACCCCTTCCGACAGAAAATGCATCATTTGTCATCATAGTACAAAAAAAAATCGGTATGAAGCAAGAACTAGAAGTCCTCAGTTTGTATAATCATGACAAATGACTTTAAACGCGGGTTCATTTATGTAAGCGTTTAAATCATTAATCCATGAAGGAGGGTTTTAATGTTGTTATTTCGGAAAACTAAATTTAAAAAGGTATCCAAAGTAGTTGGTTGTACACTTGCGGCGGTGTTAGCTTTTTCTTCAGGTCCTTCGACTTTAATGAAGTTTCCTGTCGCCTCCGCCTCTGCAAATTCCGCTGCAATGCCTGTTTCGGTAAGCAATTCGTTTGCGGCCGAACAGTATCCGTTCCCTCATAACGTCAGTTATCCCCATGGCATCATGCCGAGTCTCGATCGCGAGACTCTGAATCGTGACATGTTGTCGATGTATACCAAGTGGCGTGACTTGTATATTACAACCGAAGGGGCCAAACCCGGGGAGGTCCGAATTCGTGCCAGCGATGCGACCTATAAGAATGGAACATGCTCCGAAGGAATGGGATTTGCCATGCTTATTACGGTATATATGGCAAACGCAAGCAATAGCGGTCATAGCGATTATGACGGACTGCTGCGCTATTACAAGCGTTCTCTATCCCCTGGCTACAACTTTATGGGATGGAAAGTGGACAAGGATGGGAATAGCATAGACCCCTATTCGGCTCCGGACGGCGATCTCGATGTCGCCATTTCTTTGTTGATGGCACATAAACAATGGGGCAGCGGCGGGGAAATTAATTATTTGGAAGAAGCCAATAAGATCATTGCGGATATTATGGAGCACCTGATTTACAAACCCTCTTATATCGTCAAGCAAAGTCAGGCCTCCATCACATCCGTAATCAGTTCCTATGAAATTCCGGGTTGGTTTGATTTATTCGGTGAAATTACGGGTGATACTCGTTGGGATAAAGTCACGGGCGCCGCATACGACATATTTGACCATTTCTATAACTTGAATCCGCAAACCGGATTGGTGCCTTACCGATGGGTTTTGTCGCCAACAGGGGTCCCGACGTATACAGGACCTAACGGACCTGACAACAATTCTACAAGTTATGGTTTTGACCCTTCCAGACTCCCTTGGCGCGTAGGGCAAGATTTCTTGTGGAATGGAACCTCCAATAACGATTTGGCCCATGATCTTCCGGACCGCAATGTGAAATGGTTTATGACGAAAATTAACGGGAATCCCGCCACCGCTGCGCTCAGTTACAATATTGACGGTTCCGTTAGAAATGCGGGACCATCGCCTCGCAACATGGTGGGACCGATGGCCGTCGCTGCTATGGTGGATTCATCCAATCAAGCTTCTTTAGATCTGATGTACAACTATTTAAGAACATTGGAACCGATATCCGATTGGCCGGGCGGTTACTATCAAGACGCGGTAATGATGATGAGCATGCTGGTGCTTACAGGCAACATGCCGAACTTGTACGATTATGCCCCATACCCGAATAATACGCTGCCGGCTCCTCTGCCCGTGACAGACACGGTACCGCCGACTAAGCCCATAGGTGTAACGGTAACGAAATCAACATATAACACCTTGGATCTTTCATGGAGCGCGGCAACCGATGATCAGGGTCCGGTCATCTATGAAATCACAAGAAATGGCAAGCTGTATAATGTGACACCAACGTTGGCAACCAAGATGGAATACCTTGACCCAGGTACAGAATATACCTTTTCCGTCATAGCAAGAGATAAAGCAGGTAACAAAACAGCCAGTGATGAGGTTAAGGGTACTACGGTAACTGATACGGCTGCGCCGCCCAAAACAACGGGAATTACCGCTCAGGCTAAATCTCTGACCAGTATCACCTTAAGATGGAACCGACCTGCAGATAATGATACGATTAATGAACTATCCTATGATGTGCTCATGAATGGTACGAAAATCAATGATAATCCCGTCTATTTTACAAATGATTATGTCATTAAGAACTTGCAGCCGGCCACTTCTTATCGATTCCAAATCGTAGCAAAGGATCTAACCGGTAATTCTTCCGTCAGCGATGTATTCTCGACTTCAACAACTGCGACAGACACGGCTAAACCGACAAGACCTTCTTATGTGAAAGCAACCGAACAAACGAATGACAGCATTACATTAGCCTGGAACGCGTCACTCGATGACAATCCGGCAGGCACGGTTACTTATGATGTGTACAACAGCGGGCAAAAAGTGAATACTACTCCGATTGTCGGCACATCGTTCCCAATCACGAATTTACAGCCAAGTACCGAATATGCGTTTAAAGTGACAGCCCGGGACGCGGCAGGCAACTCGCAAGACAGCTATATTTACGACACAAAGACGACTGAGGTTAAAATCAACGAACGTCTGTATGGTCCAAGCAGCGCTAACTTCGGTCAACGCTTAACGTTGCAATATGGAGTGAACTCTACTGTTCAAAGTACGGTATACACCCTGGATACGGTCATTAGCTATGATCCGGCTGTTCTGCAATTTTCCCAAGCGTCCTCCATCCATCCAGACTATATCATTAAAGAAACCGACACGTCCTTACCCGGTAAAGTCAGGATTAAAGCAACGGGCGTGAACGGGGCTATCCCGGCAAGCGGTGACCTGGCGAATATAACCTGGTTACCCCGGCGCGTGAATCAAAGTGTCACTCTCTCAACCCTTTCCCATGCGCTAAATCAGCGAAATGAGCAAATACCAACGGAGGGTGCCAGTCTAACGATTCAAGTAACGTTTATACCTGAGGATGTAAGCAGTAAAGGCGGCGGAAACCCCGATGGGGTTGTGAACCTATATGATCTTCAGTTTGTAACCAGGCATATGAACAAGTCTTCGAAATCTTCCGATTGGGCTGCTGTTCGTATAGCTGATCTTAATCTGAATGGACGAATTGACGTTGCGGATCTGGCGGCGGTTAAATCCAAAATAGGCCATTAAAATCGAAATGAATAGAATCGGGTGGGAACCCGGTGCAGATTCGTGCCTTATTGGGCTTGTTGGTCATAGTTTAGCGGCAGCGCCAATGCTGACCTGCTCTGTGGAGGGGTGCTCCAAAGCAAGGTTTGGTTCATGAGCCGGGCGAGCACTTGATCTCTTTTGTACTCCAGAAAGGCCATATCCCCTTGACTCAGCCGAATGCTCTGTTTCAAATAATGATACTCGTTCATCCAACATGTCACTTGGTACAAAATCATGCCGCAACCACTCCTCCGGGTAAATAAAGCGTTATTTTCTTTATGCCCAGAGCGGGGGGAGTTTATGTATGTTCGGTGAAATCTCAGCAAACAACAACAAGCAGCTATGAGTTGATGCTCATAGCTGCTTGTTTCAATAGGACCGCGGCGGCGCGGGGATCGGACGCGCCGCTGATGGCGGAGATGACGGCGACCCCGTCGGCGCCGGCAGCCGTTACCGAGGCGGCATTCTCAGACGTAATGCCGCCGATTCCCACAAGCGGCAGCGTGATGCCTGCCGCGCGCAGTTGCCGGACGAGCGCGGGGCCCGCCACCGCGCGCGCGTCCGGCTTCGACGCCGTCGCGTACATCGGGCCGCAGCCGATGTAGTCGGCCCCGGCCGCGGCGGCGCGGCGTGCTTCGTCCACCGTGTGGACGGACACGCCGAGGAGCCTGGCGCCCAAGCGGCGGCGAACCTCCGCCGCGGGCGCATCCTCCTGGCCGACGTGCACGCCGTCGGCCTCTACCGCCAGGGCCAGTTCCACATCGTCGTTGACGATGAACGGAACGCCCCGGCGGCGGCACTGCTCGCGCAGCCCCAGCGCGAGCGCAAACCGGGCCCGGCCGAGCAGCGCGCCGGGCCCTTTCTCTCGAAGCTGGAAGGCGGAGATGCCGCCTTCCAGCGCCGCGGCGAGCGTGCGCAGCAGCGCAAGCTCGCCGCCGGTATTGCCGGTGCCTGCCACGAAGTACAGTGGCAGCATCCGGCGAACCGCCGCAGGCGGCAGCGCGCGGCTCATCGCGCGGCTCCGGCTGCGGGAGCTGGCCCGTGCAGCCGGTACGCGGCGTGCAGCGTGGGCCCGTGCCCGGCGCCGAGCTGCGGCGCGTGCTCCAGAGCCGCTTGGATGAACGCCTTGGCGGTGCCTACCGCCTCGCGTACGCCAGCACCTTTGGCGAGCTCCGCCGTAATCGCCGCCGACAAAGTACATCCCGTGCCGTGCGTGTGTTTCGTATGAATCCGCGGACCCGAATACTCCACAAAACACACGCCGTCATACAGCAAGTCGACGACTTGATTCGTGTACATCCTTTCACCGTCATCCTCCGTATCTGCGCTAAAGCGCTTGTTCACAAACTCCTGAGCATCTGTAGACTCTGTAGATTTCACAGCCTCCGTAGCCGATGTACCTTCAACATCCTCGTCCGCATGTCCTCCTTTAATCAACACATAACGGGCACCCATTTCATGCAATCGAATCGCCGCCTCCCGCCAATCCTTTCGGTTCCGAATCTTCATTCCGGTCAAAAACTCAGCCTCCGGCAAATTAGGCGTAACCAACGTACTTATGGGCAAAAGTTCCTCAACCACAGCGCGAATTGCAGCCAACTCCAATAAAGTCTGCCCGCCCTTGGCTATCATCACGGGATCCACAACAACGAGATTCCACCGGTATTGCCTGATTTTGGCGACAGTTAATTGAATCCGTTCCGCGTCGTATAACATGCCTGTTTTGACCGCTTGAGGCGCTAAATCCGTTCCAATCGCATCCATTTGCGCTTCCAGAGCCTCTGTGGATACAGGAAACACACCATGCACACCCACCGTGTTCTGTGCCGTAACCGCTGTAATCGCGCTCATGCCGAACACATTTAACTCCTGAAAAGTTTTGAGGTCCGCCTGAATACCGGCCCCGCCACCACTGTCCGAGCCTGCGATGGTTAACACTTTGGCAAGCTTCATCTATTTCCCCTCCCCCCAATGCCGGGTTATCCCTTTCACTCAGGAGTGTTCATTTAAGCCATTTATTTACATTTAAATACTAAATTACCAATAACCTTTACCGCCCATCATAACTCAAGGCAATCCAACAATTATATTTTTCATAACCTACCTAGCACGTTCAAAAGAACACTTCGCCATCAACATCCATCACGTTGCAAAATTATTTCTGAAAACTGCACCGTATTTTCAACTCCACCTCATTCGTAAAAACACAAACCGACTTCATCCGTAGCTGATTACGTTCCCCGGTCTGCTCCAAGCATCCTCACTGAGTCTTAGGGATAACCCGGCATGGAGCATTTTGCAGATAATAGCACGTTCCCTGATCTGCACCAAGCACCCTCACTGATTCTAAGGGATAACCCGGCATGGAGCATTTTGCGGATAACAGCACGTTCCACTCTCATCAATAAACGGGACTACTCGCCGTCGCATAGCGCTTAACCGGAATTCGTCCTGCTCCATGGGACAGTCGCCCCGCTTCCACCGCGAGCCGCATTGCCTCGGCCATAGCCACCGGGTTTCCGGACCCGCTTACCGCGGTATTCAGCAACACGCCATCGGCTCCCAACTCCATAGCTTTGGCTGCGTCCGAGGGCGCGCCTATGCCTGCGTCCACAATGACCGGCACGGTTGCTTGCTCAATAATGAAGCTTAGATTTAACGGATTCACGATGCCCTGTCCTGAGCCGATTGGAGAGGCCGCCGGCATAACGGCATGCACGCCCAATTCCTGCAGCCTTCGTGCCAATACCACATCATCCGAAGTATACGTCAACACGATAAATCCCAGCTCGAGCAGCATTTCCGAAGCTTTCAACGTCTCCAGCGGATCGGGATACAATGTACGGTCATCCCCAATCACTTCCACTTTAACCATATCGCATAAGCCGGACGCTTTGGCCAGCTTCGCAATGCGGACAGCTTCAACAGCGGTCTTGGCCCCTGCCGTGTTGGGCAATAAAGTATATTGGGCGATGTCGAGCTTTTGCAAAAGATCCGGTTGCTCCTGATCAAAAATATTCATCCGCCGCACCGCAAACGTGAGGATTTCCGCTCCCGACACTTCCACCGCCGCCTTTTGGACATCCGCACTAGTAAACTTCCCTGTTCCCAGCAACAATCGCGACTGAAACCGATGGGGCCCGATCTTTAATGATTCGTTAACTTGAGCATTTTCCTGAGCACTTTCCTGAGCACTTTCCTGAGCACTTTCCTGAGCACTTTCCTGAGCTTTGTCCTTACCCAAATACGTTTTCATCATTAACCTCATCCCCCTCCCACAAAATGAATCATCTCCACCCGGTCCCCATCCCTCAGTAAAGCTTGATCCCTAATTCCAGCATCTAATATCGTCTCGTTCAACTCCACAATTACGACTTTCCCTCGAAGGTTAAGTTGCCCGAGCAACTCGCCCACTGTTTCACAGATAAGGGGCAGATCTGTGCGCATCCCATTTATCCAAAGAGTCATTATCAACACCAACTCCTTCACTGTCAGCTTACTAAAGATATCCGCGCCAACACATTCAATTCCCGCTCTGCTCAAGCGCTTGTGCCGCAAGTCCTATTCTGGATATGGACAAAGCTTCAATCCCCAGCTCCCAAGCGCCTTTCCCCTCAACAAGATCCGCAATCCATTGACCTGTAATCGGACTCAGGAGCACCCCATTGCGATAATGTCCTGCGGCAATGATTAATCCCTGAACATCCGGGTGAAGCCCTATATACGGTAATCCGTCAGGTGTTTGCGGGCGAAGCCCTGTCCAACCTCGTTCGAATTCCGTATGAACAATACCGGGCAGAATCGCCGATGCGCGTTCTAGTAAAGTTAGTACTCCCTGTGTGGTTAACCGTTTGTCATACGTCCCTTCGGTTGAGGTGGCCCCGATGAGGATCCGATTTCCCCGTTTTGGAACGAGATAACAGCAGTGACTAAATAAAGTAGATCGCAGCAACGGCTTATCGGCGATGACAGAGATACACTCCCCTTTCACAGGAATCATGGGCAGTACTAATCCGGTTTCTTTGAGTACATTTCCCGTCCAGCAACCCGCCGTCACGACCACCTGATGGGCAAAATACGTCTTCCGCGCCGTCCGAACACCGCGCACCTTTCCCCGTTCAGTCCATATTTCATGAATGTTTTCGTATTCTCTAAATGCGGCCCCATACGCTTCCGCAGCAAGTTTGTACCCCTTTACCAGCTGCGGTGCTGAAACTTGGCCGTCTCCCGGGATTGATAATGCGCCTAGCATCCATGCCGAGAGTTCCGGCTCCCGCGCTTGAAGCGCTTCGGAATCCAGCCATTCCGCTTCTTCGCCGGAAAGTCTTTGCCATTGCGCTGCCGTTTGCAACTCATCTTTGCCTTCCTCGGTGAGCACGGGAATCAAAAGGCCTTCTCGCATCAACTCTATGTCCACTCCGCTCAGATTTTTCAATTCCTGAGCTAATGCCGGAAACATTCCACGGCTTTCCAACGCCCATGCATAGAGCGGTCCCCCCTGTTGCATCTCCGCTTGCGCCGCAAGCATACCTGCTGCCGCGCCAGAAGCTTCCCCGCCCATGCCCCCGCTGTCGAGCACAATGACTTTCATGCCGCGTTTGGCCATTTGAAACGCTGCAGAGCATCCTATGATCCCGCCTCCGACGACTATGACATCCGCATGCTTCACATTCGTCTCGCTCATGCTTGCTTCTCACCTCTTACAGCGTATACTGAGTAAGCATCGAGGGCGGCGCGGTAACACCTGGCGGCTTCGACCGGATCAGCGGCTTCCCAAATGCCGGACATGACGGCAATGCCCGCCGCGCCTGCTGCGCAAACTTCCGCCACTTGCGACGTACCGATGCCGCCGATGGCGATCACCCCGGCAGCTGTTGCCGCACAGCGCACCGCCGCCGCAAGCTCCCGCACGCCGCGCCCGGGTCTGCCGGGCTTGGACGGCGTCGCGAATACGTGCCCGAAGAGCACGTACCGCGCTCCCTGCGCAGCCGCATCCCCAGCCTCTTCCGGACGGTGCACCGACCGTCCGTACACGAGGCCCGGGAAGCGATCCCTCACCTGGGCCGCCGACAGACTGCGGCCGCCCAACTGCACGCCGCCTGTGCGCATCGCCCAGGCGACGTCGGCGCGGTCGTTGACGATCAGCCGTTCCAACGAAACGCCTGCGGCCGTCAGCGCGCCGATCAACTCGCATAGCATGGCTGCGCCTGCTTGCGGCTCCCGCAAGTGGATCGCGCTGACCACCGGCGCGATCTCCGCGGCAATGCGAATCAGCCGGTCCCAAGGCTGCTTCCCATCGGTAATCACGTGCAGCTCATGCACCGCCAGCCCATCTTGTTCTGGGCGCTGGGCTTGCTGTCCCCGTGGATCTCCTTGCGCCTCACCCTTAAACGGTGATGTTCCCCCCGTATTTGCCATGCCTTCTCTTCCTGCCGTACCTTCTCTTCCTGCTATGCCTTCTCTTCCTGGCATGCCTTCTCTTGCTGCCATGCCTTCTCTTCCCGCCGAACCGCTCACCGCCGGCTCTCCGAATACTCGCGGGCTTTCTCCTCCAGGCCGCGCTCCAGTGCTTCTTCCGTTTCCATTCCATGCCGCTTCGCGTACTCCCTAATATCCTGGGTGATCCGCATGGAACAGAATTTCGGGCCGCACATGGAGCAGAAGTGCGCACTCTTCGCGCCTTCCGCAGGCAGCGTCTCATCGTGGAATTCCATCGCTCTCTCCGGATCGAGCGACAAAGCAAACTGGTCGCGCCACCTGAACTCGAACCGCGCTTTGGACAGCGCGTCATCCCGCTCTTGCGCGCCCGGATGCCCCTTGGCCAAATCCGCCGCATGCGCCGCGATTTTGTACGCGATCACGCCTTCCCGAACATCGTTCTTGTTCGGCAGGCCCAGATGTTCCTTCGGCGTCACATAGCACAGCATCGACGTGCCGAAGGAACCGATCAACGCCGCACCGATGGCGGATGTGATATGGTCGTAGCCCGGCGCGATGTCCGTCGTCAGCGGACCCAGCGTATAGAATGGAGCTTCTTTACAAATCTCCATCTGTAACTCCACGTTCTCCTTGATTTTGTGTAACGGAACATGACCCGGACCTTCAATCATCACCTGCACATCATGTCTCCATGCGATTTCCGTCAATTCCCCCAGCGTTTGCAATTCCGCAAATTGCGCCTCATCGTTGGCATCGGCAATGGATCCCGGACGCAAACCGTCGCCAAGCGAGAACGCGATATCATACGCCTTCATAATTTCGCAAATTTCCTCAAAATGCGTATACAGGAAATTTTCCTTGTGATGAGCCAAACACCACGAAGCCATAATCGATCCGCCCCGGGAGACGATGCCCGTAACCCGTTTCGCCGTCATCGGCACATAACGCAGGAGCACGCCGGCATGGATTGTGAAATAGTCAACCCCTTGTTCCGCCTGCTCAATCAACGTGTCCCTGTAGATGTCCCAGGTCAGCGCCTCCGCTTTGCCTCCCACTTTTTCCAGCGCCTGATAAAGAGGCACCGTTCCCACCGGAACCGGGGAGTTACGTATAATCCACTCTCTTGTCGTATGGATATGCTGACCTGTAGAAAGGTCCATGATCGTGTCTGCTCCCCAGCGAATGGCCCATGTCATCTTCTCCACTTCTTCCTCAATGGATGAGGATACGGCGGAGTTGCCGATATTAGCGTTGATCTTCACCAGGAAGTGCCTTCCGATTAACATCGGTTCACTTTCAGGATGATTAATATTGTTGGGCAAAATAGCCCGGCCGCAAGCAATCTCATTCCGCACAAATTCAGGATCCATCCCTTCCCGGATGGCCGCGAATTCCATCTCCGGGGTAATAATGCCCCTGCGGGCGTAATGCATCTGCGTCACATTCTGACCTGCTTTGGCCCGAAGCGGATTCGAATGAACCCGCGGAAACCTTTCCTCCGCTTCCTGACTCCGCCATCCCGCGGCCGGCATTCCGTTATCTTCCGGTTTCACCGTACGCCCTTCATATGTTTCAACATCGCCCCGGCGCGTAATCCAAGGTTGCCGAAGAGCGGGTAATCCTTGACGGATATCGGTCTGGTGCTCCCCGTCCGTATACAAACCGCTTGTATCATATACCCGTACAGGCGCGTTATGTTCAACACCTTCTGAAGTCTCCGTGTCGCTTAATGCAATTTCCCGCATCGGCACCCGTACGTCATCCGCGGTACCCTCCACATAAATTTTCCTGCTCGCCGGAAAAGCCTTGATATACGGCGCTCCCGTTTCTTCTGCCATTTTGGACATAGCCAAAAAACCTCCTCAACATGATTTAGCCGCTCTCGATCAGCGCATGAAACATCTTCAGAGGTCCGCCTGGACATCCGGAACCGCAATTTCCCGACAAAAAAAGACCGCAAGCATAAACAAGCGGTCCTGTGGTCAGTCGTTACGACTCCAAGGCTTCATTCCTCCGCTGGCATTATCCAGTTCAGGTATAACGGTCAAGTGCCGTATCAGCACTCCTCTCAGCCCGGTTCTCCGAGCTCCCGCGAACAATATGTAATTCCAACCAAGCATACATGAGAAGGTAAAGATTGTAAATCCTTATTTGGCAAAATAGTTCTTTCTGATCATCTCATCGTCCCTGTATTCCGTATTCTCACACGAACATCGATGTTGTACTCCGCATCCTGCATGGATTTTCGCCACTTTTCTCGCGTCCAATCTCCTCTAAACTCAGCCCGTATATATCTTCCGATTCCGGCTGGGTCAATGGAAAGCCTGTTATATTTTTGGATTAACCGATGAACATCTTGTTTAATATGCTTTTCACTTTCACGTTCAAGTTTATTTATATCCGCAGGATCCTCAAGATCCAGTCCATCCTGAAAATCCTGCACGGCACCCTGCTCCATCAGCTTCATATGGATTGTTGCTTTGTCCAGTGAACCCTTTACCGTTGTCTTCATCCGGCTCCTCACAAAGTCAAGGAGTAGATATTGTTGTGAAGAGCCCTCCAGATCCAAATCTACTGTGATATTGGGAATATGTTTATCGCTCCGCATCATCTCCACCATTCGGGTTTCTTCCAACGTATTGAACGCGACCAATCGATCTTCACGGAATAACCCGATTTTTGAGATCTCTACGATCTCCTCGTGCTTTTCCAGGTAAGGAACCATGGGGTCGCTTACCTCATTGGTCACCCGAAAGATAAAGTCCCGTAACGTAGTAAACGGACTGAATGATGTTGATTCCCGAGGATGCAAGAGATCATTTAAATACATACTTTTCTGCTTGGAAGCCATGCCTCCTGACATAAATTCATGTACCGTTCCTTTTACGACAGCGATATAGGCGTTATTGGAAATCAACGGATCACGATATAAATTTAAGAGTGTGGTTAGCAACCCTTCGTTTCTGGCCATTTCCTCGCTGAACAGAATGACTCTGACTTGACGGGCGCTCAATGTTTTTCCGGAACGAGCCGAAAGACGGTATAACATTTCATGGGGCAGTTGCACGACAGAGGACAGCACTTTATCCTCATCCGATTGTTCGTTGGTCGGTTGAGGAACAGATACAGTCACGTTGTATTTATGCCCGGCAGCCTGATCAAATCCGATTACACCCGCCATATCCAAGTCTTCAATTGCTTGCCTTTCCATCTCCGGAGCACAACCTGTCAGGATCAGCAGTATCATGCATGTGCTTAGGCTTATCAAAGCTCTACTTGTCATGACGCGCCGCCTTTCTTTGGCTGATGAAATGCAACCCGAGTAACAATAGGCTCCACAATATTAATATATAGCCTGCAACATTGGCGTATTGATAATAATAAGCGTATTTAATAATGGTTGCGGAAGGTACCCTGATGATTACAAACACGGCGGCAACACAAAGATAAATATGGAGGCTTCGCTTCTTTCTCCATAAACCGTCCAACCCTTTGGCGCTCACCCATAAGTAGGCGGCGGCGGTGGTGACCACTGTAAACAACCATAATGCCAGACCCAGATTCTCAATACGTTCCACAAAGGTAAATTCTACCGATTTCAGAATATCAAGCAAAGGGTATTGCACATTCTCCAGTTGCCAGCGTGAGAAATAAATGACTCCCGCAAAGCTCACTGAAAGATATAACAATACTGTAATCCATAGTCCGATGGATGCATGCTTCAGCGCTTGCTTTCGGTTTATGATGTATGGAAAGTAGAACAGGACCAATTCAAATCCAAACATGGAGGGAAAGCCTGATAGAAACGCAGTCCAAGTATGTTCCCATGGCGCAAGCGGAAACAAGGGCAACAGGTTCGTAAACTCCCCTTTTTGCATAGACCACTTCAGACAATAAATGATCCATCCCGTTAAAATAAAGGAAAGGATACACATCCGGGCAATATGTCGAATGCCGCCAAATACGATGTAGGCGACGACCAGAAGCAGCGCAATCAACGGCAAATACGTGTTCATGTCAGGTAAAGACACCGTGCCCACCAACATGACATAACCTGAAACGACCACCGCCGTTTGGAATACACCATAGATGACAATGGCATAGTTACATACGGAACCAATCCATAACCCAAGCAGCTTGCGATTGATTTCAAACAAGTTTAATTCGGGGTATTTGCCGGCCAAAATCGTCATGGGAATAAGAGTGAGTTGCGCGATAATTGCCATCATAATTACGAGCCACCACTGGGTATGACCGGCGGGACTCAGAAGATGAGGCAGCACAATAACACTGTAACCTACCATCACATTTTGCCCTAGAAAAATAACGTGCACCGGCTTTAAATGTCTGACTCTTGCGGATTGGGTCATTTGCTCTTACTCCTCATCCATCGGACGTTTCACGCGGTTCCCCGCTTTCGCGGCAGCGGATTGTTTCAGCCACTGCAGAATCGGCGCTCTGTAAATACTGGTTCTCCAGTCCGTTTGCTCACTTGTCATGGGGGTAGAAATGTAAACATGTCCCATGGACGTTAGCTTTAGCAGATGACTCAAGAGAAACGCCAGCACCATCATCTGACCGAACAAGCCGAACATCCCTGCACCGAATATGAAGGCATACCGAACGAGACGTCCGGCCGTGCTAAGGAGATAGTTGGCGGGCAGGAAGGACAGCAATGCCGAGATGGATACCAGCACGATGAGCACATTGCTCGCAAGTCCGGCTTCCACAGCCGCCGTACCGATGACGATACCCCCGACTACGCCGATCGTCTGACCTATTTTGGCAGGCATGCGCGCCCCCGCTTCCCTCAGAATTTCGATAACCAACTCAATACACAGCACCTCGATCAGAGGGGAGAAAGGTACTTTGGAACGCGATTCCAATAAGAGTTGCAACAGTTCAGGCGGCAGCATCTCCTGATGAAACGTATTGATGGACACGTACATGGACGTGAGCATTATGCTTATAAAGAAACCGAAGACCCTAAGCAGACGGATTGCCGTCCCGCCCGTCCATCGAATGTACCAATCCTCCGGGCTGATAAACAGTTCATAGAAGGTTATCGGACAAATGATGACCTCCGGACTCCCGTTCATCAGGATGCATACTTTACCGTTCAATAAAGCTTGGGTGACGTTGTCAGGACGCTGGGTAAGACCCAACTGGGGAAATGGAGAGAACGGATGGTCTTCCAGCAGTGAGTTCAGCTGCGAAGCGGATAACAGTCCTGGATGCTCCACATGTTTTAATCTGGAAAGGACCTTGCTCACAAGTGAAGGGTTGGCAATATGCTCCAAATACATGACCGCAACTTCCGTCCCGGATTCCGTTCCGATTCGGAGCCCAGGACTCTTCAGGTAAGGATTGACGATCCGTTTCTTTATCTGGGACAGGTTCGTCTCCAGCGACTCTGTAAACGCATCTTGAGGTCCTAACACCGTGCCTTCGTTCTCTGAAGGCGCAATACTTCGCTGGCTTGTTTTCATCGTGTTTATTTTGTATATTTCATCTGACTGCTCCATGAGCAATACCGTATATCCGTTCAAAATATCTCGAATTAATGAACTTAGATCGTTATCGTTTACTATTTGCGAGAAAGGCAACGCATCCTCAACAGAGCGGGTATCCGTTGAATCCTGTAAAGGTTTAATTACGAGTAGTTGAAGGTTGGCATAATCCTGAAGCGACTTGATATAGATGAGTACCGCTTTCCTCTTAAAGACGGTAATATCTTCGAATTTCGCGTCCTCAATGTCCTTCAGTTGCGATTGGATGGATTCCTTGGTAAATACACTTTTCAGACCCACTTTGATCCCACCTCCTTGCCACCCATCTTTGCCTACTCGACTTTTTTTATACGGCGGAAAAGAGTTCGGATTTCATAACTTAAATCAAGTATTGGATCGGAACTATTAAGTATTCTATCGGTGTACTAATTGTATACAATATAATATTTCTGTGTTAATCTCTTGGAAGATTCATTTATTTATGTTGGCGGAGGGGATCTACATGAAAGCTCTGAAAGTAAGTGAAAACGGACGGTTTTTAGTAACAGAGGATGAGCAGCCTTTCTTCTGGCTGGGGGATACGGCGTGGGAGTTGTTTCATAAGCTGAACCGGGAAGAAGCGGTTGATTACCTAAACCAACGAGCTGCCTTAGGCTTCACGGTTGTGCAAGCGGTTGCTTTGGCCGAACTGGAAGGTCTGACCGTTCCAAATCGGTATGGCCGCCTTCCGTTGGCAGTTGGAAAGGACGGATCCATTGACCCGGAGTCTATTGATGATTCAAGGTACCCGGACTCGGATTATACGTATTGGGACCATGTCGATTACATCCTAGAGACCGCCGCTTCTCTAGGGATTTATGTTGCGCTGCTGCCGACCTGGGGAGATAAATATAATCTCAAGTGGGGGAAAGGCCCGGTCATCTTCAATCCGGACAACGCGCGGGAATACGGACGGTGGATTGGGAAGCGTTACGGACACCTAAAGCATATCATCTGGGTGCTGGGCGGAGACCGGCCGCTCGAAACCGAGGAGCATTATGCCGTCAACAGATCTATGGCGGCGGGCATCAAGGAATCTAGTTCCAACTTGATCACGTTTCATCCTTGCGGTGGCGCCTCTTCATCCCAATGGGTTCATCACGAAGATTGGCTTGATTTCAATATGATACAATCCGGACATAACCTGGCACATTTGCATAATGACGATTGGGTTACGAAGGATTATCATTTGACTCCCGTGAAACCGACGGTAGACGCCGAGCCCCGTTACGAAGATCATCCCATTGATTTTCTGCCGGAGAGCGGGTACTTTGATGACTGGGATGTGCGGCAAGCCGCCTACTGGGGTTTTCTGGCGGGCGGGTTTGGCATCACTTACGGCCATCATTGTGTCTGGCCGATGAACACGGAACCGACACCCTATTTCCCCATGCATTGGCGGGAAGCCCTCGGACGGCCCGCGGCAACCCATATGCAGCACTTAAAGAAACTGGCCCTGTCACACAACCTGTTGGAGTTGTTGCCGGACCAAGGCTTGGTTGTGGTTGCCTATGAGGGCGGCGACCGGTTGGTGGCGGCACGCGGAAAGCAGTATGCTTATGTGTACAGTCCGACCGGCAAGTCCGTTCATGCCCGCTTCGGCCTGTTGGTTGGGGAGCAGGTGGCCGGTTCCTGGTACAATCCGCGCTCGGGTGAAACGATGGCGATTGGGGCTTGGCCGAATACCGGCACCCTTATGCTGCACCCGCCATCTTCCGGGAGAGGTCAGGACTGGGTGTTGGTGCTGGACAGCCGTTAACCCTCCCTCTGTAACATTGTAGAATAACCGCAATCATGGCCTCTCAGGATAGGCGACCGCAGTTAAAGGTTGATTAATATGCCCATTGTAAAAAAGCCCTGTACACGTTCGGAGGGTTCCGATTGTATACAGGGCTTATTTCAAATTCATTTAAGTTTATTCCCACTTAAACGTCAGACTCGCCACAATAAACGCCGCCAAAGTCCAACCTCCTAACAGAGCCAGTTCTCCCCACACCTCGGTAAAGCCCGCGCCTACGTTCATAATCTGACGCATAGCCGTGGATAAATGCGCAATGGGCAGCAGATTCACAATGCCTTGCAGCCATTCCGGCATATCCTTGATGGGAAAGAATACACCGCCCAAGAAGATGAGAGGGAAGGAAATAAAGCCAGCGATAGGACCGGCGCTTTCCGGCGTTTTGGCCAAACCCGCAATAATAAATCCAATCGACATGAACGCAAGTGTTCCCAACACAACAAAGGAGAGCAGAAGCAACCACGAACCGTTCACCTGGGTGCCGAACACTAAACTTCCGATGACTAACACAATAACAGCTTGCATTCCGTTCATCAGTAACCGGGCTGAGATCTGAGCCGCGATAAACGAGCTGGATTGCAGCGGCGTGCTTTGCATCCGGCGCAGAATCCCACGCTCGCGCCAAGAGGAGATCTGCCCCGCCACCCCGTTCAGGTTATTGTTCATAATCATCATGGCTACGATGCCCGGAACAAGAAAGTCTATATATTTCAGATTGATGGATTGGACCCCTTGGGATTGAATAGAAGCCACTTCTTCGTAACCCGTCGCTTTTTTGCTCACAGCATCCACAACGTTGCCCACCATCGTAACGCCTACTTGAGAGGTGGTCATCTCGGTCTCATCATAGAACACATTAATTATGACCGGATTGCTCTTGTTCGCTTCCTGTAAAGCCTTGCCATACCCTTGGGGAATGACCACGAGCATCTGCAAGTCTCCGTCTTTCAATGCCTTCAGTTCTTGTTCCCGGTCTCCTGTCTTGTTCTTCGTGTTGATGCCGGGCACTTGATTTAAAGCCGTTATAAACTCCGCAGCCTGAGGTGTCCCGTCCTCATTGACGACCGAAGCCGTGATGGAAATCCCCCCGCCGTTCCCCATAAACGATCCCAGCATCAACATGAAGAAAATCGGAAAGAACAACGACCAGAACAGCACTTGCCTGTTCCGGCCAAAGATGCGGAGCTGAGCTAAAGTTAATTGGAGATAAGATCTCATGCTTCTCTCAGGCTCCTTCCGGTCATGTGGATGAACACATCCTCCAAGGTCGCTGTGCGTGTCTGCAAATCCGCAAACACAATGCCCGCATCGTCACAGGTTTGGATGAACCCGATGAGCGCTTGCTGCAAGTGGTCTGTATACAGCACGAAAGCATCACCGCGCACATCCGCTTGTTTCACGCCAACAACACGGGACAAGCGGTCATGGACCCGTCTTTTCTCGTCCTCGCTCAGACTCTCGTATCCTGGAATCCTCAACTCCAATGCGCTTTCCGATTCCAGTGAACGCACCAGATTCCTCGGCGTATCAAGCGCGATGATTTCACCGCGATCCATCAGACAGATTCGATCACACAGAATATGGGCCTCATCCATATAATGCGTAGAAAGGACTACCGTCTTGCCTTCTTCCTTCAGCTTCAGAATAATATCCCAGAGGGTCCTGCGCGCCTGAGGGTCAAGCCCTGTTGTCGGCTCATCCAGAAACACAACCTTCGGATCGTTGACAAGCGCCAGCGCGATGGCCAGACGTTGCTTTTGGCCGCCGGATAAGTTCTTTACCCGATCCTTCTTCTTTTCCGTCAGAATCACACTTTCCAACAGCGGATCAATAGGAACGGACCGCGCATAGAAGCTGGCGTACATTTCCGTAATTTCCCTAACGGTCAACAAGTCGAACAGCGAGGTGGATTGAAGCTGCACCCCGATCACTTCTTTCACCTTACGCAGCTCGGTCTTCGTATCATACCCGGCAACCCGCGCCGCACCGCCGTCCGGTCGGCGTAGGCCTTCGATCATCTCCATGGTCGTTGTCTTGCCTGCGCCGTTGGGACCTAAGAGCCCGAACACCTCGCCCTGTTCCACTTGAAAGTGAATCCCGTTCACGGCCGTAAAGTCCCCGTACCTTTTGATTAGTCCTTCTACTTCAATCACAGGTTGCGCGGTCGAAGCTACTCTTTGGACTTGCATCTTTTCCCTCCGAATCCGCCAAAGCGCTCACTTTGGCCTATAAGACTACGTCTCTACTGCCCTAAATTCTTGATTCGCTCCAGCAATTGGGTAATATCGCTGACGGCTTGGAACAGCGGAGCTTGCTGCAAGTTGCCCCAGTCTACGGTTGCCCCTTGAATCTGGTCCAGGTATTTATTAATCTCGGCCAGAAGGGTTTCATTGCGGCTCACCAATTGATCATGCAGATCCTGCGCTAAAGCGGGCGCGTCCGTTGCGTTAAACGCCAATGCTTTGTCCTTCATGCTCTCCAGTTCGTTCACTAGAGAGGTCAACGCCTCCGAGTTGTTCACGGCTTGCTCCGCCATCTGCGGAACCCGCTCGGCAAACGCAGTGGCGTCCGAGATGTACGTTGTTGCTTCATTCGCATAGTTAACGGTACTCGTGGCCGACTCCAGTAACGAACACGCGGGAAGTACCAACACCGCCATCAATAAAATTACCAATTTCCATTTCATACTTAGAACCTCCTAAGATCATTTACTTGTTAATACACAAGCGGACCTTGTTAGGTTTCAAAAAAAGAATCAGTCCTGTAGTTGAGTTTCATTAGGTTGAATGAGTCCCTTGCGGATCAGATTAGCGGACACAGGCGGTTTACCCACTTCCCTGGACCACACTGAAAGCTGCCCCACATGATGAATCTCGTGAGCAATGACGTGACGCATCACTTCGCCCCAGGCTAGGATTTCGACCGTTCCGTCCAGTCTGGGAATATCCAACGGGCGTGTTTCCATCTCGGCATTCCATGAATTAACAAAGGGTTCTACATCTTGCTTAAATTCCTTATCCAGATTTCTAACCTTTTCTAACGTATTATAATTTTCAAAGTCCTCCTGGAAATCCGGTTTATCTTGCAGAACGCGAATCCAGCTCCATTCCACGTCCACAATGTGAAACAACGTGTGCAGTATGCCTCCGACACCGCCGACTCGGACGCGTTGCAGCTCTTCCGGGGTGGTTTCTTCACACCACTGATACCATTGTTCTCTCACAATCCAGTTATATTGAAATAAGGTTTTCATCCCGGCCTCCGCTACTCTTATTTTTTTCAATAAGATTGTAACATCTCGGCCCTGTGACTTCACGGTAATTTATGAATATATAGGTAAAAACCCCGCACCGAATGTAGGGTTTAAATACTTTATACCACTTCTAACTCATTCAATCCGGGAAATACGGGATGGGCGGTATGAGGCTCGATTTGATACCAGAACGCGGTTGAGCTGATGTCATCCTGTAAAGGCAGATAACGTCCGTGGCTTCGCCAACCCAGCGCTTGAATCGTTACTTTCAGGTCATCCTCGAAACGGATTGGGTCCAGAATATGCCACCTATACATCCCGAAGCGTTGCTGACTGCGGTACAATCCATCCGGTTTAATCACCTGAGGCATACCCAGGAATGCCGTCGAATAAGTGCCGTATTGCCCTTGAGGAAATTCAAAGTTCCAGGCTCCGCCGAAGTAATCTTCCGTACCCGTGCCGCAAATGGTGGGATACTCCTGATCTCCGTCCATGAAAAACTTGATTTCACCTTCGCCCCACCAATTGTTACTGTTAACTCCCCAGGCCATGTAGGTCCCTACATAATGACCGTGTCCCTTGATGCCGTCTACAATGGTATGCACTTCTTTGTATGGGAGGGGATTGTTTCTTCTCCATTGCGCATGGAAATAGGCGGCGTCTTCAGGAACCTCTGTTAAGGCATAAGTAAATTGATAATAGAGATGGGTAGCATCATCACTTAGATTTTCAATGGTCCATTTAGCCGAGGTTCTAAAGGGCATCTCCCAGTATGAATTAAACCCTCCTGCCGGATTCACGGCGATGGGGAATGAATTGACGTTACAACGTTCCGTCCAGCCGTTACAGAAGAAATCACCGAAAGGCACCTCGATGGAAGGATTCTCTTCACCGTCCCAATAGGCACGAAGCACAAGCTTTCTCCAATGATGATTATGGCTTGTCATCCAGATATGCTGAATAATGCCGGGACCTTCAATCTCCGCAAGGGTAACTGTGCTCTTTCCCATAAGTTCAATGGACGGGGAAAGCTTCCAGCCTAGGCCTAGTTCCCTTGCGCATTGAGCGCCGGTACCTTCCGTCGCCATACCGCCTTTGCCTTTTTCTCCGGTAAAATTCTCCGCGCTGATTGACCTCGTTTTGGCATGACTTACTCGAGTCAGATTGCTCATAAAGGATCCGTTTAACATGGTATAATTCCTCCTATATCTAGTTTTCTTCATCTTTGTTTCTACGCACTAACAGGATGTCGCTGCCCTCCGCTTACTTGATTAAATATATGGCTATTGTAATGCCAAAGTTTTCATAAATATTTAGCAAAAGTTTAGAACAATTTATCATTTATTAAGAATTCATACCTTGAATTACTATATATTCACTACCTTCATTCGCATAAACCTTGTCATTAATAGCGAATCCACTAAACTCAATAAATAAACCGTATACATTTATTTATCATTTATGTACGATATATTCGTCAAATGCTAGACACTCGAGGAGGCGGCCGCTTTGCCCGATGTCCCTTATTCTCCTTATGTTCGAGTTGCCATGGATCATTGGATGCATCCTGGCACTCACATTATGGAACGAATGCTTTGGGATTATGAACTACTGTATTTAAAGCAGGGGGAATTGGAGGTTACCGTAGAACATTCCATTTATCATGGTTTGCCTGGGGATGTGTTTCTCTTTAAGCCGGGACAGCGCCATTCCATTAAAGTTAAAGGCGACGCGATGGTGGATCAGCCTCATATTCATTTTGATTTATTCGAAAAGCATGACAGCGGGGAGGTTACCGTTTCGTTTCAGATGAAAGATGAAATGAATCCATCGGAACATGCGTGGTTTCGGGAAAATGTGCTTTCGGGACCGGATACGATATTGCCAAACTTTTTCAGACTCAGGGAGCCGCTATCCTTAGAACCCATCCTGTTTGACACCATTCGAGAGTTTCAGATGAGGATGCCTCATTACGAAATTCGTCTGAAAGCCTTGGTTCTTGAACTGCTTGCCTTTCTCTTAAGGGAATCCCAGTGGATGCATCGGCAAGATGAGCCTGATCAATTTACATTATTAATGGAAATACAACGGCATATGAATCTGCATGCCAACAGGGATCTGACTTTGGATGAATTATCTCAACAATTTCATTTGAACAAACACTATTTAATCGGTCTTTTTAAGAACGCTTTTCAGATCACACCAATGCAGTATCATCAACAAATGCGGATGGAGCGGGCCAAGAATTTGCTTAAGTATACCCGATTGTCCATGCAGGAAATATCCGATACACTTGGCTACCCGAGCATCCACTCCTTTAGCCGCGCTTTCAAAAACAAAGAGGGCAGCAGCCCGTCTTTCTATCGCACTTCCTTGTTTCAACACCTCAACCCAAGCTTGAATAGGAGTGAACACGCAATCTCTTATCCCCCGAACCAATGAATGAGATAAATCATCACCAACAGCCCCGAGATGAAAGCATAGGTAGCGGCGGTTTCGTGACCGTCCCCGTGGCTCTCGGGAATCAACTCTTTATACACGATATACAGCATAGCTCCTGCGGCAAAAGAAAGACCGTACGGCACCAATCCCTCCACATATTGCGTAAGCTGGAATCCGATAAAGGCGGTTACAATTTCCACGGCACCGGTCAGCGTCGCAATGGCGATGGCGGCAAACCTGGAAATATTCTGGTTTACCAGAAAAAGACCTACCAGGAAGCCCTCAGGCGCATTTTGCAGACCTATGGCGAACGCAATCAAGGCGCCGAGCCCGTCTGTATTATCGGCGTAACTAACCCCGACAGACAGTCCCTCCGGCAAGTTATGCATGGTAATCGCGGT
Organism: Paenibacillus swuensis; assembly: GCF_001644605.1. Classification (NCBI taxonomy): domain Bacteria; kingdom Bacillati; phylum Bacillota; class Bacilli; order Caryophanales; family Paenibacillaceae; genus Paenibacillus; species Paenibacillus swuensis. Next base: position 1,978,657 of record NZ_CP011388.1, read on the forward strand.
AATGATCAGCAGAGTTTTCTTGTCGATTTTATTGCCCATTTTGCTCTCAAGATCGAAGTGAGGAATGACCCTGCCTATGAGAGTCAACAGAATGACGCCCATGAAGATGCCCAAAGTAACAATCCTTAGATTAGACTCACTAAGCGCTTGGGGAATCAAGCTGAACGTGGATGCAGCCATCATAATGCCTGCCGTTAAGGCTAACAGAATATCTCTGAACCGATGCGTCGCCGAACGCATAAAGAGAACGGGCAGCGCTCCCGCTCCCGTAGCGAGGGCGGATAGTATACTTCCTAACCACATGCTTTCCATAAAAACCTCCCTGAAACTTTAAATGATGATCACTGCGGGTTATAATAAACATAATTTCGTTGTTACGGTTGGAGGCTCCCTGTTTTGAAACGTACATGGCTTGCAGATCTCTCTCTACTCTTAGTCGCTCTTGTCTGGGGAACCACGTTCGTTATCGTTCAGAACGCCATTCAGACTTTGCCCCCGTTCAGCTTTAATGCCATCCGGTTCGCCATGGCCGCGTTGATGCTGTTGGTCATGATGTTGGTGTTCTTCAGAAGCCAACTTACCGCTTTTCGGGTCGGTATGCTGCTGCCCGGGGTTTTTCTGGGATTTATGCTCTTCTGCGGTTACGCGTTTCAAACCGCCGGTTTACTGTACACCACATCGGCCAACACCGGCTTCATTACCGGTTTGTCTGTCGTGCTTGTACCCCTGTTCGCGGTCTTCCTGCTGAAGGAACAACTGCGGATCCCATCCATACTGGGAGCCGCGGCCGCGGCAGGAGGGCTGTACTTTCTAACGCTGGGCGAGACGTTTGCGGTCAACTTCGGCGATGTCCTGGTGCTCTTATGCGCCGTCGCGTTCGCCCTGCATATTGTGTACACGGGCAAATTCGCGCCCTCGTACCCGCCGCTCCTGCTCGCGCTGATGCAGATTGCTACCGTTGCCGTTCTCAGCAGCTTCGGCGCGCTGTTGCTTGAACCGCGCACCGCGCTTTCCACCGAGGTTCTGCTGCAACCCGATGTGATGTGGGCTTTGCTCATCACATCGCTGTTCGCCACAGCCATCGCGTTTGTCGTGCAGACCGCGTGCCAGCGCTTTACGACGCCGGCGCGGGTAGCCATTATCTTCGCGATGGAGCCGGTTTTCGCGGCTCTGACCGCTGTGTTATGGGCTGGAGAACAGCTCGGCCCGAAAGCCTTGTTTGGCTGCTTGTTAATCTTCGGAGGAATGCTGTTATCTGAATTACAACCGAATGTCCGCGCACTTTCCACCAAATCCAAATCGAGATAGGAGTTTAACCATGTCTAATTACAAATTAATCACAATTGATATTGACGATACCCTTTTGAACGATGAATTACAAGTTACGGACGGCACCAAGCAAGCGATGAAGGCCGCGATCGAACAAGGAGTTGTCGTGACACTGGCTACGGGCCGTATGTATGACTCCGCTCAGAAGATTGCCAAACAGATTAACCTCAATGTACCTCTTATTACTTACCAAGGTGCGTTAATTAAGAATCTGCTGGATGAGCAGGTATTGTACGAGCGTTATGTACCCGATGATGCGGCGGCTGAATTGTATGATTATTGTGAAGCTCGAGGGTATCATCTTCAGGTTTACATCAACGATGTTGTGTATGCGAAGGAAGATAACCAGAAGATTAAGGATTACTGCAAATTATCCAATGTTCCTTATCGGATCGAACCGGATTTCCGCAGTTTGCTGGGACAGCCTTTTGCCAAAATGCTCATGATCGACGATCCCGAGGTATTGGACGCTATCGCCTTGGAGCTTCGTCCGTTGATCGGGGATCGGACCCATATTACGAAATCGAAAGCCCATTACTTAGAGTTTATGCACAAAGAAGGCACAAAAGGACATGCCGTTACATTTTTGGCGAATCATTACGGACTTGAGCTCTCCCAGGTCATTGCCTTGGGCGATGCGTGGAATGATCACGAGATGATTGAAGTAGCCGGACTTGGCGTGGCTATGGGCAATGCCATTCAGCCGCTGAAGGAAGTTGCGGATTACATTACTTTATCCAACAATGAAGACGGTGTGAAGCATGTCATCGACAAGTTCATTCTGAATCCCGCATAACACAAGAAAGCGGAACCCTTATCCCAAGGGTTCCGCTTTCTTGTGTTGCCTAAACCTAATCGGCTTCTAGATATGCACAGGCATCGGGTCTTCCTTCAACCGATTCTCCATAATCCAGCTGTCTTCATCGTTGAACAGGTAAGCTCGATGCACGAGCACTTGAACATCCTCGCCCGGCTGAAGCACATCTTTCTCCAAGGAACGGTAGGTGGTCAGGTTGTATGCGCCTACCTCCACTTCCACTTTCCATTCGCTGCCGCGGAAATGAATATGCTTAATCTTTCCTTGCTCCGTTGCGGAGGCTAGCGCGAATTCGGACGGCTTGCCGATTTCAATATATTCAGGCCGGATTAATGCCTTCGTTCCTTCCCAATCGCCCGCATCTTCAAAACCGCGAAGATTCGAGATGTCATCCAGGAATGTGGATTCGCCCACGAAACTTGCTACGAACGGCGTTTGCGGCTGCTTGTAAATCTCCCAAGGGGTGCCCTTCTGCTCCAACTTGCCATGATTAATGATCATGATTTCATCCGCCACTTCAATGGCTTCCTCTTGGTCATGGGTAACGAAGATCGCAGTGATGCCCACACGCTCGATAATGTCTTTCAACCAGGTGCGCAGCTCGGAACGAATCTTGGCGTCAATGGCCGCAAAGGGCTCATCGAGCAGCAACAGCTGCGGTTCCGGAGCCAATGCGCGAGCGAAAGCCACACGCTGACGCTGTCCGCCGGACAGTTGGTTCGGGTAGCGTTGCTCGAAGCCTTTCAACCCTGTCAGCTCCACCAGTTCTTGCACACGAGCCGTAATGTCGGCTTTCTTCTTCTTCTGAACCTTAAGTCCGAAGGCGATATTCTCAGCGACTGTCATATGTTTGAACAACGCGTAGTTCTGGAATACGAAGCCGATTCCGCGCTCTTGCGGAGGCAGATTGTTCACCTGCTTACCGTGAAAGTAGATCTCGCCGGACGTCGGCGTTTCCAAGCCGGCCAACATGCGCAGAATGGAGGTCTTGCCTCCGCCGCTGGGACCCAGAAGACCGATCAAGCGCCCCTTCTCGATCGAGAAACTTACGTCCTTGACGGCGTGAAAATTGCCGAAACTCTTATCTAAACCGCGTACCTCAATGTGCATCACGAACACTCCCGTCCATTCGAATCCGCTGCGCAACATCTGTTCGGCAGCAAGTATTTTCTATATTATTTATAACAATTCCTATTAAGTTACTGGGGATTATATCAATATTCTAACGGAAAGTCTGCTTCCCAGTCAATACCGACTTAGTAATTTATGAGAAAATATAATGGCTGTCGAAAGAAAAATTTATATAACCTATTCCTGTCACTGCTTATGTGTGATTGACTATCCTTTTCTCGCCAAAAAAAATCCGGCGGAGTCCGCCGGTTTCTTGTAATTCATTAATTCGCGTGTAAGCGAATAATTTCTTCAAGTTTTCTGCCTACAGCCGATGTTCCTTGAGCCAATTCCTGGTTGGTGAAGTAAACCTTCTGTTTCCGTTCATCCATATCCATGGCCTCTTCCAGGAAGCTTGCCAAGCCGCGAGCTTTGCGATCCACCTCGATTACGACCTCGACGCCGTTTTCACTTGGAAAAAAAATCAGATCAATCTCATCCAACTTGCCCCGATAAGCACCGCTAGGATAGTACTCGAATTCTTGCACGAAAGGCAAGCGGCCTTGGTAACGACGATTATATTCATTCTTCGCAGCACGAAGCATAAATCCCAAGTCGGTCATGGCTTCCAGCACCGTCTTCACATTCGCTTGGGGCACCACTTCAACATGATCGTTATCCGTAGGATCCACAGCGCTTTGCACATCCAGTCCGGTACGAATCCAGACAGGCGTGCGTCCCAGGGTCAGCGGAGTTTCCAACGGCAGAGTGAATGTGAAAGGAATGTCTCGTTTCTCCTGTGGATTTAAAGTGAATCCCTGCGCCACTTTAAATTTGGCTATTGTAGCCGTTTCCGTTACTTTATGATCATTAGATTCACGAATATACTGCGTCATCAGGTGCAGATAGATGGTGTCGATTTGTTGTTCCACATTGCCGCCCTCTATGTGTACCGTTCCTTCCACTAACGCACCCGGCGTTAGCTGCGATGTAGCCAAGCGAGTATCAACTTTCGCGTTCCCAATTCCAATACTTGCTAGCATACGGTTAAAAAATGACATGTCTCCATCTCCCCTAACCTAATTTTACGGACCTCTTTACTATATAGGATGCACCAGTCTCTTGGCAAAAAAAAATGCCTCTACCACCATACCGTCCAGGTCTGATTGTACAAGCATTTCTCCACTTTACAGCTTTCTCGCATTACAGTGTTAGGACAGACCTCTGCACAGAAATTTCACATGCTCCCGGGCGGTCAGCTCAATCTGATCATATGGGATCGTGCCGTGAACATGATGCGTTACAAATCCGTGCATGGACAGGAATAAATAATATGCATAATTATTGGCCTTATCACATGTACGTCCTGAGGCTTCCCATACCAAAGAAGAGAATCTTTCATACAATAGGCGCTGCTCCGGTTCCGAATATTTCTTAAGGTCGGCATCCGCGATCAAGAACATGATTTCATAATGATTTGGGTACTCCAGTCCAAACCGGATGAACTTCAGCATGATCATCTCAAGCCGGGTCATGCCTTGCTCGGGCGCTTCCGTCAGCACATCCGACAGCAACTTGTTGAGCAGGATATAGTCTTGAGCTACAAGCGCGCAGAACAGCTCCGCCTTGTCCTTGAAGTGATAATAAAGAGACCCGTGACTGTATCCCAGCTCCTGCCCGATACAGCGCATTGATACTTCCCTGTAGCCTTTGGTGGCGAATAAATTACGCGCCACTTCCATGATGCGAAACCTGCTTAGTTCCTGATCCACTGCCTTTCTGGCCAATCCCAATCACTCGCTTTCTCCCGCCGATTTCGTCCGATTGTCGTTCCGTCGTCTGGTATAAGTTCGTTCATGATGAGGTCAGAATACAACCTTTATATTTGTTACAATATATCATAAATCGCTTTTTGGGGCGATAGTTTTTTCGTATAATTATTAATTATTATGTATAAAAATATTTTATAGCTCCCTTCGTCAGCGCGCCTTGTCCTTGTGTCAAATCGGTCATCCACGCACAGAAAGCATCCGTATCCTCGGCGAGCGGCAGACATGAAATCATGACCTTATCGGTGAACTCTGTTTCCCCTGTTCGGACGCCGCGATTCCTCAGCTCATTCTCCAATTTACCCAGCCACGTGTATTCCACTTCTACCCTTACCTCCTGATGCAATACCATCTCAATCGGCCCCGCGGCTTCAATTGCGGCCACAGCTCCGTCGGTATAGGCGCGTACCAGCCCTCCGGCTCCCAGCATAATACCGCCAAAGTACCTTGTGACCACAATGACGGTATTCTTCAATCCCTGATGCTTCATAACTTCAAGGATCGGCTTGCCTGCGGTTCCGTTTGGTTCGCCATCGTCGGAGGCCTTCTGAAACTGATCCCGTTCGCCGATTAGATAGGCCGAGCAGTTGTGGGTTGCATTCCAATGCTTCTTCTTGATCTCCTCAATGAATTGGAGCGCGTCTTCCTCGGTCTCAACCGGTTTAGCTTGTCCGATGAAACGGGATTTCTTAATGATGATTTCTTGTTCTCCTTGTTGTAACACAGTTTTGTATTGGTGCAGCATGACAATTCTCCTTTACTTTGCGAATAAAATTTGTTGCTTGATGATTGTTTCTTGATGAGTATCGCTTGATAAAGCGTGCTTATTTCAATGCCAAGTATTGAATGGTATTTCAGCGCGGATGCTGGGTTATCCCGAAGAATCAGGTGTAAATTATCTTAAAATTTTTTTGAAAAATTCACTTGAAACCAAACTATTTTATTGGTATTATATAACATACACAGAACATTAGTTCGTATTTTGAAAGCAGGGGTGAGGATTGTGTCCATCAGTGAAGTGACTTTCGATCAATTTAAGCGTAAGTATCATAATGCAGCTTCATGCCTGCCAATCCTGATCACTACCAAGTGGCGCAACGGGTACCGTTGCCCCAGGTGCAATTGCTGTATTGCCACTATCATAACAACGCGCCGATTGCCTCTGTATGAATGCCGGAATTGCAAGTACCAAGCTTCCCTTCTCGTAGGGACTATTATGCAAGGAAGCCGTACTTTACTTCATAAATGGTTTCAAGCTTTATTTCTTATAGCTAACCCTTGGCTTCCATTAATGCGGTTCAACTAGCAACCATCATTCAAGTCACTTATAAGACGGCTTGGTTAATCCTTCACAAGCTTCGCCACGCGATTCAACAAGGAGATGCGGGAAAGCTGCTTACAGGACTTGTCGAAGTAATCTCTGCTGAATACAATCCTTGTAATTTCCATATTAAAGGCTTTAAGACGATCCGGAACGAGCAGCCATTTGTTGGGGAGCTTCTCTTAACTTCTATGGTGAGGTTTCATATGTCAAGTTAAAGCATGTTTTTATACCGAAAAATCATCCTAACAAAGAGCTTAGTTATTGGGATAAATTCTCTATTTCCTTCATTTCATACTTCTATAGTTCCTTCTCAACAAGCTACTTCAAGTCCTTCATGTCATAATTTTCTAATTCTTTTTTTTCCTAAACAATCTCTGGTTGTTTGTTCCCCAGTTTCATGCATACATAATTTCCTTGTTTATATTTAATCTTTATTACCTTTCTTAAAAGCATACTCCAGTTCTTACTCTCAAAAAACTGAGGGATGGGGATAACCCAGCATTCTGATATGAGCAGGAACAATCCACCCCACGAGAAGTCCAACGCTAAAATCGACCAATATTATACATTTTTTATATATGAAAAAGCAGCCCACCCTCTGGTAGACTGCCTCCTCCTATGCTATATCAGACCGGTATATTATTGATTCAGTCTGGACTCCAGCTCCGCTTTCTCTTTCTCAAAGCCCGGTTTGCCCAGCAAGGCGAACATATTCTTCTTATAAGCTTCAACTCCCGGTTGGTCAAACGGATTCACGCCCATCAGATAACAGCTGATTCCGCATGCTTTCTCGAAGAAGTATACCATGTACCCGAAGGAGTACGGGGAGAAATCAGGTAATGTCACGATCAGGTTCGGCACGCCGCCGTCCGTATGCGCGAGCATCGTTCCCTGGAAAGCTTTTTTGTTGACAAAATCCATTGTTTCGCCGCTCAGGAAGTTCAGGCCGTCCAGATTCTCGGAATCAGTCCCGATCTGTATCTGCTCGTTGACCTTATCAATCTGGATTACCGTTTCGAACAGGTTACGCGTACCTTCCTGGATGAATTGACCCATGGAATGCAGATCTGCGGAGAAATCAACCGAAGCAGGATAGATCCCTTTGCCGTCCTTGCCTTCACTCTCACCGAAGAGTTGCTTCCACCATTCCGATACATAATGCATCGATGGCTCGTAATTTACAAGGATTTCAATCGCTTTGCCTTTGCGATACAACGCGTTTCGTACCGCAGCATATTGGTAAGCCTGGTTTTCCGCAAGATTCGGGTTCGCGTACTCTTTCTCCGCGTCCGCCGCGCCCTTCATCATCGATTCGACGTCGATACCCGCTGTTGCAATCGGCAGAAGGCCTACCGCCGTTAGCACCGAGTATCTGCCGCCCACATCATCCGGAATCACGAACGTTTCGTAGCCTTCCGCATCCGCCAAAGTCTTCAACGCGCCTTTAGCCTTGTCCGTAGTGGCATAGATCCTTTTACGCGCTTCTTCTTTACCGTATTTCTTCTCGAGCAATTCACGAAAAATACGGAATGCGATCGCCGGTTCCGTGGTCGTTCCGGATTTGGAAATGACATTCACCGAGAAATCCTTGCCTTCAATTGCTTGAAGAAGATGTGTAATATAAGTCGAGGAAATATTGTTTCCCGCAAAATAAATCTCCGGCGTCTTGCGCTGCTCTTTAGTCAATACGTTATAGAACGAGTGAGACAGCATTTCCAACGCAGCCCGCGCGCCCAGATAAGAGCCTCCGATACCCACTACGATTAACACATCGGAATCGCCTTGAATTTTCTTGGCCGAAGCTTGGATACGTCCGAATTCTTCCTTATCGTAAGCCGAAGGCAGGTTAACCCACCCTAGGTAGTCACTGCCTGCGCCTGTTCCGTTATGTAATTGATCATGAGCCGCTTTCACTTGGTCGGTAAGGTAATCCACCTCGTGTTGTCCAATGAAAGACAAAGCCTTGCTATAGTCGAATTGAATTGTTGATGACATGTAATCATTACCTCCTGTTATCTTTAATTCGCCTTTGAGGCGCCGATTCTCCGATAGCTCGGACAAATTCACATAGCCATATACTACTTCAAAACAGGCATGAACACAAGTGAACACATTCACAATCTGATCCTGGGAACATTCCCAATTTCACTGACAAAATGGTACAATAGTCTGGGGTGATGGCACTTGAAAACAATCGGTTTTATCGGGTTAGGCACCATGGGTAAACCTATGGCAGCCAATCTTATCAAAAAGGGATATGCGGTCATAGTCTATAACCGCACCATGGACAAAGCGGCGGAGTTAGTCGAGTTAGGCGCTGAAACGGCGGCAAACCCGTCTGAAATCGCCAAGCTGTCCGATGTCATCATCACAATGGTTAGCAACGATGCATCGTTGGAGCAGGTCATTTTCGGGCCGGAAGGGATCATTCACGGCATCCGAAGCGGAACTGCCGTAATTGATTGCAGTACGGTATCCCCAACGCTAAGCCGGCGCATCGCGTCCGAACTCGGGGAACATTTCGTCGGATTTCTAGACGCTCCCGTAACGGGCAGTAAACCTGCCGCCATTGACGGGACCCTTCTATTCATGGTCGGCGGCGATAACGCAGTTTTGGATGCCCAGCAGGATGTCTTCGGAACTCTTGGTTCCCGGATCATTCATATGGGACCTTCCGGCTCCGGTTCTTATGCCAAGCTAGCTCATAACACTATTGTAGGCATCAACAACGCCGCATTTGCAGAAGGCATGATGTTGGCTGCACAAGCCGGGTTAGATCCTGAGAAATTTCTGCAGGTTGTGCGTCTGGGCTCCGCGGGAAGTAAAGCGGCTGAGCTTAAAGGCAACAAAATCATTGAACGTGATTTCAGCACACAATTCTCACTTGCCTTGATGTTGAAAGATTTGAAGTTGGCCGCGAGTCTAACGAATGAGTTGCGTATGCCGTCTCCCTTGTTGGATTCAGCCAAGAACTTGTTCCAGATGGCGGACAGCAAGGGCTACAGCGAAGATGATCTTTGTTCGGTAGTACGTGTCTATGAAGAATGGACCAATAACGAGATTCAAACGATCCAGACGGCCACAAATCCGACGACGCAAGATGCCGAAACGGCTGCGGAACTTGCACCCGAACGACGTCGCAGCTCAAGGCTGCAGTTGAATATCCAGCTTCAGATCTCAGTATACCAGTGGGAACAGGAAGGGGCATTTAAAGGTCAGACGATCGAAGGCACCCTTGTGGATCTCTCCAATTCAGGTTTACAAATTCTATCTTCCTTCCCGCTTGCGGAAGATATGTTCATTGTTATTCATTTTCCTAAAGAAGCCGATTTACCGCCTGTTACGGGCAAAATCATTCGCGCCGACCATCAAGAGGATCAATTCCGGTACGGCTGTATGCTCACAGGCTTGCCGCCGCATACCCGCCTTAAACTGGAGTATTATATTGAACGACAACTTAGCTTGTAATAAAACAAATGGCGTTTCGACCAAGGTCGAAACGCCATTCCTTTTACACTACATAAGAACAACAGTAATCCGTCACGGTAAGCACGTTCAATTTAAAAGACGTCTTGGCCGGAACGATGAACTCTCCTGAACCGTTAAAGGTGATCCACTCGCTATCGCCGGCAAGCAATACCTTCAGCTCCCCGCCCAGGATTTCCATAATCTCCTGCACATCCGCACCGAATTCATATTCGCCCGGCATCATCACACCCAGCGTTTTCTTGGATCCGTCCGCGAATAGAACCGTGCGGCTGGTTACTTTCCCGTCAAAATACACATTCGCTTTCTTGACAACCGTTACATTCTCAAATTGTGACAACTTGTCCCACCCTCTCCATGATCGGTAAGCCGTTCTTTTGTTAACAGAACGCAATAGGTTCTCAGGTCTACAGCAATTCCTTCACTTTAGCTACAACATTCTCAACCGTAAAGCCGTATTCCTTAATGACACGATCGCCCGGAGCCGAAGCGCCGAACGTCTCGATCCCCAAGACACTGCCCCCGTCGCCTACAAAACGGTCCCAACCGAACGGATGCGCCATTTCAACCGCCAAGCGCGCTTTCACATCCGGGAGAATAATGGAATCTTTATATTCTTTGGATTGCTTATCGAACAAATCCATACTTGGCATGGAGATGACGCGAACCTGGATGCCTTGCTCAGCCAGCGCGGCTTGAGCTGCCACCGCCAATTGAACCTCGGAACCTGTTGCGATAATTTGCGCTTGCGGCTTGCCTGCTTTGGCATCACTAACAACGTAGGCGCCTTTCGCCAGGTTCGCATAGTCCGAAGTGCCTTCCAGGATCGGCAGGTTCTGACGGGTAAGCACCAATGCCACCGGATTTTCTTTGTTGGCCACAGCGTATTGCCATGCCGCGGAAGTTTCGTTCGCATCCGCCGGACGCAGCACTGTCAAGCCCGGAATGATCCGGATGGATGCCAATTGTTCAATTGGCTCATGGGTCGGACCGTCTTCGCCGACGGCGATGCTGTCATGCGTCAGCACATAAATAACAGGCAGCTTCATAATGGAAGCCAGACGTACCGCCGGACGGAGGTAATCCGTAAAGACGAAGAACGTTCCGCCGTAAACTTTAAGACCGCCGTGGAGCATGATGCCGTTCATGGCTGCCGCCATTCCAAACTCGCGAACGCCGAAGTAAATATTACGACCCGCATAATTTTGGGCAGTAAAGACCGGCAAGCCTTTCATGTTCGTCATTGTAGAGCTTTCCAAATCTGCAGATCCGCCTACAAGCGCCGGGTAGTTCTTAGCGATCCCGTTCAACGCGTTACCGGAAGCCACACGTGTGGAAACCGGCTTGTCTTCCGTCGTGTAGCGGGGAAGCTCGGCATCCCAGCCCTCCGGCAACTCTCCGTTGACTGCCGCTTGGAATTGCGCGCCAAGCTCAGGATTAGCCGATGTATATTCTTGAACCAAAGCGGTCCATTGTTCGTATGCGTTGATTCCTTTGGATTTTAACTCGGCAAAGTGGCCTTTAACCTCTTCGGGAATAAAGAACGGCTCTTCGGAAGTCCAGCCGTAAAATTCCTTCGTCAGTTTCGTTTCTTCCACACCCAGCGGAGATCCGTGAGGTCCCGCGTGTCCGCCTTTGCCGCCTTTGTTCGGAGAGCCGTAACCTATGACGGTCTTTACTTCAATCAGAGTTGGCTTACCGGATTCAGCCCTCGCGTCGGCAATGGCCTTATTAAGAGCGTCAAGATCGTTGCCGTCTTCTACGCGGAGAACATGCCAACCGTAAGCTTCAAAGCGTTGAGCGACATTCTCGGAGAATGAAAGATTCAGCTCACCGTCAAGAGAGATGTCGTTGGAGTCATAAAGAACGACCAGCTTACCCAGTTTCAGGTGTCCGGCCAAGGATGCCGCTTCCGAGGATATCCCTTCCATCAAATCGCCGTCGCCGCAAATGGAATACGTAAAGTGATCAATAACGGAATGCTTGTCCGTATTATATACAGCGGACAATTGCGCTTCCGCCATCGCCATACCTACGGCCATTGCAATTCCTTGTCCCAAAGGACCTGTAGTGGCGTCCACACCTGCCGTATGATGCCATTCCGGGTGACCCGGTGTCAGACTACCCCATTGGCGGAAGTTCTTAAGTTCTTCCAATGGCAGGTCATAACCGGAAAGGTGAAGCAAACTGTAAAGCAACATGGAGCCGTGTCCCGCAGACAGTACGAAGCGGTCGCGGTTAATCCATAGCGGTTGATCCGGATTGTGTTTCATGAAGTTGGAATACAGTTCATACGCCATAGGAGCGGAACCCATCGGCATACCCGGATGTCCGGATTTGGCTTTCTCAATAGCGTCAATCGACAAGGTACGGATCGTATCGATAGATAGTTGTCCGATCGATTTGTTGGTAGCGGTCATTCTTCATTTCCTCCCAGAGATCCTAATTTTTCGCAGAAAACCTATACTCAGGCTTCCCCAATCGAGATACTTGCATTATTGTACCACTCTGTCATTAGCTTTTCCACATTACACCGCTAAAATGAGACCGAAAAATACATTTTTCGCCATCTGTGCACACAGGGTGCACAATACGCGGAGTTTCCGGGGCGGGTGAAAGGTGTGAGGTTATTCCATGAGTGCAGACAGCGAAAACAAAGCACAAAGCACGGAGTTTCCGGCCGAGAGAGAAAGAAGTATGTACTGGCCATGCGCACACGCAGGGAGTACCATACACATAAAGAAAGGTTGAGCCCCGTGGTTTCCCCCACAGCTCAACCTTCAAATTAATTAAACACGACCGTCTTGTTCTGATGTACGAGAATCCGGTCTTGCACATGCCAGGAAACGGCGCGCGCCAACACGATCCGCTCAATGTGACGACCGATTCGCTTCAGGTCGTCCACGTTATCGCGGTGACTGACCCGCTGGACGTCTTGCTCGATAATCGGGCCGCCGTCCAATTCCTCTGTCACATAATGCGCCGTGGCGCCGATGATTTTCACGCCGCGGTTATACGCCTGCGCATACGGCTTCCCGCCGACAAAGGCAGGTAAGAACGAATGATGGATATTAATAATCCGGTTCGGATAATGCTCCAGAAACTTTGGCGAAATGATCTGCATGTAACGGGCCAGAATAATAACATCCACTTGGTCCGCCACGACTTCCAGCTGTTTCCGCTCAGCCTCGGCCTTCGTATCCGCAGTAACCGGAATATGGTGATACGCGATGCCGAACGACTCCACCAGCTCCCGCATATCCGGATGGTTGCTTACAACCATCTCGATATCGGCGTCCAGATCCCCCGCCTGCCACTGCCACAGCAGCTCCAATAAGCAATGATCTTCCTTGGAGACGAAGATGGCCAGACGCTTCTTCTTCGCCGCTCGGAAGATATTCCAATCCATACGGAATTCCTCCGCGATCGGCATGAAATCCTCTTCCAGGCTCGGAAGCCCGCATTCCAGGTCCTTCAGATCAAACTCGATACGGATAAAGAACATGCCGCCTTCCGGATCCATTGTGTATTGATCCGATTGGACGATGTTAGCGCCGTGATCATGCAGAAAGCGCGACACCGCCGCCACAATACCCGGTCGGTCCGGGCAGGAGATCAACATGCGCGCCCGGTCTTTGCGATCTTCATTCCGTTTATGTGCTGAAGGATAATTTACTCTGTTCATCTTCTGTTCCTGCCTCCGAATTCTCTACTTGCAATTATAGGTTGGCCAGACTTTATTCCAAGCAATTATACAGCCGCCATCGTTTCCTTGCCTGTGAACCACGCGGTCAGCCGCTGGTTAATCTGTTCTTCCGAATGCTCCGGGAACAATTCTCCTTCAAGCACCATATCGTACAGGCGCTCCATCGGTTCCCGCGGATCCGCTTTACGAGCTTTGTCGTCTGATTTGATCATATCCCATGTTTCCGTAACATAGGCGCGGTGGTCGATATCCAATCCCGCGAAATACTTGCGAAGCTTGTCCACATCTTCCAGAAACTCAGGTCCAAAGCGCTCAGATACATCCCCGCTAAGCAAGGCAATTTCAGCCTCGTACATCGGCCGCTGCGTCTTATCTTCCTTGCCGATCCAAGGCGTCTCCAGAATCATCGGCAGATGCTGCAGTTTCTCGTGGTTAACGATGGCATGCATCGCTTCAAAACCAATCATGCCCGCCCCTACAGGCGCATGACGGTCTTTCCCTGCTCCGCGCGGATTCTTGCTGTCGTTCAAATGTATAACAGCCAAACGATCGAGCCCGATAATTCGGTCGAACTCAGCCAGCACGCCGTCCAGGTCGTTCACGATATCGTACCCCGCATCATGGATGTGACAGGTGTCCATGCAGATTGTAATCCGCTCATTATTAGGAACCTTCTCAATAATCGCCGCCAGTTCTTCAAAGCTGCGTCCAATCTCCGTCCCTTTGCCGGCCATCGTTTCCAACGCGATATTCACATCGCACTCTTCCGTGCCGCGAAGAACCTCGGTCAAACCTTCAGCTATTCGAGCGATGCCGTATTCCGCGTCTTTATCCGTGTAAGCGCCCGGGTGTAAGACAATATTTTTGACACCGATCTTGGCCGTACGGCGAATTTCCTCTTGCAAAAAGTTGACCGCCAGCTCATAAGTGTTCTCTTTATAGGAACCGAGGTTAATAATATAAGGAGCATGGACAACAATTTCGTTAATCCCGTGCTCTTCCATCAGCAGGCGTCCTTCTTCTATAAACAGATCTTCTATTTTCTTACGGCGCGTGTTTTGCGGCGCGCCGGTATATATCATGAACGTGCTGCCTCCGTACGCAATCGCTTCGTTCGCTGCGGACAATAACCCTTTTGGCCCCATGGATACGTGAGATCCGATTTTTAACATAGCGTTGTAGCACCCCTTTTATTCTCAAGATAGATTCTCGCCTTCAATCATACCTTTTCTATTTTACAGGGATTGTCGAAATAAATCTAGGAATAAGGTATAATCCGAGAAGGGAAGCGGTACTTGCGACCGTCTTTCGGCATTCCATTCACGAGGTGAACTGACGCGCTATGAACGAACCCAATGAAGGTTTTATGCTGTTTATTATGTTCTGGGTATGTATCCTGGTTTTCTTTATGTCCGTCGGCGGTTACTTTATGTTCCGCAAATTTATGAAAGTTCTTCCGAAGGAAGACGGCAAGTCGAAGCTTGATTGGCAAAATCATTATGTGGAAACCAGCAGGCATATGTGGACCGACGATGCCAAGCAGTTTCTGGATACGCTTGTTGAGCCTGTGCCTACCGCATTTCGGGATATCGCCAAGCACTCCATCGCGGCGCAAATCGGCCAAGTCGCTCTTGATAGCGGCGAGCCGCAAGTGACGCGCGATCATTGTATTCAAGGTTATATTATGGCAACGCCCAAGCGGGATTATAAAGTGCTCATGAAGTTTTTGCGCCAAAATCAGATCGATTACAAGCCGTATGAGCATTTGTTGAACAAATAATATTTTGGAACCTTAAGCTTGCGCATTACGTTATTAAGGTTATGGAGGTGCATTTCATCATGAAGCGTAAAGAAGCATACAAACTTAGCATTCACATGGCTTTGGCCGGCGTATTGGCCCTGTCGTTAGCCGCTTGCAGCAATGAACCGATGCAAGGAAAACCCGCAGGCCAACCAACGAACGAAACGAACCAAGAGACGAATCAGAACCAGCAAACACCGCCAGAAGAATCCAAGTCGGCATCGATGTCGGCAGAGGGAATTTACAACGGGTTAATCGATAACCATACCGTCGAGATTGACCAGGACGGCGCGCCGCAAGCGTACCAGCTGGAAGAGAACGTGAAAGCAACCGTGGATACTTTAAGCGAAAAAGCGAAAGTTTCTTTTGATTACTATGAGTTGACCACAAAGGCGGAAGACGGAAGCGAAGTCAAGCAGTTGTTCATAACTTCGATTAAAGCCGTTGGCACATCTGCCGGTGAAGGGGAAGCCACCGTTCCTGGCGAGAATGAAAGCGGCGTAAAGGAACCTTTGCCGCAAACGAAGGATTTGACGGTGAATCTTGAAGGATCCCAAGAAACGATTAAGGGCACGTTGTCGGAGAGCACGAACGGTTATGTGATGTATACGTTGCCTGGTTACATATTGACTTCAGAGGAACCTGGACGGGATGTATTGTACGCGGAAGCGGACGATCAATATATGACCCGAATCGAAGACTTGGGCGCGAATCCTGACTTTGAAGAAATCCGCAAGCTTGCGGAAGCCGAGTTAAAAGAAGTCGGCGATGTGGTGGAGTCGAACGCCCAAATAGGTGAGGGCAGCCTAAAGGAACCCAAGATCATGTTGCATGCAACCAATAATAAGTTGACTAAAGACGTGTTTGTTATCCAAATCGAAGGTAATTGGTATAAGTTTACGATGGACATCCCTGCCGGCGAACGCGCGGAAAGCTTTCAGCCCTCTGTCCTGTCGATGATCGGGACCATGACATCGAAATAACTTCCGCATACGAAAAACCCGCTAAGAGCTCTGCTCACGGCGGGTTTCTTTATGGAGAGGCATGTCTGCATGAACGAAATGCTGCTGAGTACTCAGTTCTTCCAGAAAAGCGCCCACAACCTCATCATAGGCTTTGCGGTCGGTAACATAAGCCATCGCATGATCCGCACCTGGGGCCATATACAGCCGCTTGAAGCCCGGCTTCGCATCATAAAGCTCCTGCGTCATCCGGGGCGGGATGAAACGGTCATCCGCTCCCGTAATAAACAACATCGGCGCGTCGGCGGCGGCAATCTCGCGAATCGGAGAAACTTGTCCGAACGTAAAACCGGAACGTAACCACACAAAGAAATTAGCAATATTTAATAGTGGAAACGCGGGCAGTTTAAAATCTTCTCTCAATCGGTATACTAATTGTTCGCGCAAGTCGGAATAAGGGCAATCGATAACATAGAAGGCGATATCTGTATCCAGCGCAGCATATTGCAGCGCTGTGGCCGCCCCCATGGATTCTCCCATGATCCCAATCTCGCAGCCAGCGCCGTAATGCTCCCGAAGCCATTGCACCCATAGCCCGAGATCCTGTTTCTCATAGTAGCCGTACGTTGTTGTCTTTCCTTCGCTTTGGCCGTGTCTGCGATGGTCGTAAATCAACACATTGTAACCGCGTTTAAGGAAAAGCTCGGAATATTTAATGGACGCATTGGATGACATCGTCACGCCATGAACAATGATGACCGTTTTACACGACTCCTTCACTGCCGCAAGCAGTTTTCCGTGCATTTTGTACCCATGCGCGGAGGTGAGAAATACCGTTTTTTTGACCAGCTTATCATACATTTCGGCGTCAAAACGCTTCGCTTCAAGCTCACTGGCCCATGTCTGTTCAAACGATCTGACCTCGATATGGATCACTCTTCCCGAGAAATACCATCCCGCATAACAGGCCGCAAATAGCAAAAGAATGATCGCGATAATAAGAATCCATAAAGCTAACATGTACAGCTTCCCCTCAATGGCATTGAAATACGCAAATTTTGTCGTAAAAAACAAAGAAGAACTTTAAGATAAAAGTCCTTAAGACCCTGATATATTCGTTCTAATCCCCATATAATGGAATTACAACAGCTTTCAGGCTGGCGGAGGTGCCCTCGATTTGAAAGGAGGAACATCCTCATATGGAAACTTTTCAAGCGATCACGGTTATGTTTTCGTTCGGAATGTTTATTCTAACGTTACTAACTTACATCGAGAAAAGAAAGTGATCCTTCCAGCCCTGGTGCGGATCTAAATAAGGCAAATTTATGAGAGCGCCTCCACAGCCTTGATCAAGCGTTGACTTAGAGTTAGGTCTGGTCACCTGACTCTATTTTTATGGAGAAAAGAATTAAATTATTCATGCGGTTTTAATTACCCTGAATTTAACAAAAGTAAACCATGAACATCGTAGCACGGAGGTATAGAAAAAGAAAGCCCCCAGACGGGAGCTTTCGCGGTAGGTCACTGCTATATTGGTGAACTTGTTCGGTATTTGAGGGTAAAGCAACCGTACAAGCATGTAATCGAACCCCTGTCCCTATGTTTCATTAGGGATGATCCTTCGGTGTCAGACGGAATGGGTTCATTCCGGTCTGTTCGTTTGTGTAGCATCCTAGATAGTGGATTGCTGATACAAAGTTTACGCTTCTAAAACAATGAAAGCCCTGCCTCTCTTTCATCCTTGCGACTCCTCGGCCGCGCCAGTGTGAATTAGCCTGCTTTTCTATTCTGTATGAGCAATCGAAAAACACCTGTACAATTCGTGAGATTGGTTTGTAAAAGGATTGAAATGAGGGGTTATGTTACATTGTGGTTATATAATCTTGCTTTGAGGTTATATAAACTATAGAGGGTGAATATCGACCTACAATGGAGCATTATACAGGATCCCTTATCAAAAAGCAACAAAAAGACGTGCAACCTTTTTTTCAAGGCACACGTCTACAATAATGAGTGATGAAATCAGAAACAAGATATAAATCAGATTACGCTTTTGGCACCGATATAACGCGAACCCCAGTAGCTGCTTCCCATGCTGTCCACGTCTACCCCGTTGTTCGAAGCGGAGATGAACTGGTTGTTGCCGATGTATACACCTACATGGTCCACACCGGATTTTCCGAAGAATACCAGGTCGCCGGGCTCTGGATGCGCTGTGCGTTCTCCGGAGGATTTAAACATTTGAGATGAAGTTCTGGGCAGCGAAACGCCGTTCTTCTCAAATATGTAGTTAATGAATCCTGAACAATCGAAGCCGGCTGTCGTTGTGCCGCCCCATTTGTAAGGAACGCCCAGATAGCTGCGAGCGGATTTAAGGATCTTGTCCGATAAACCGCTGTTATCATATGCCGCCTTCACAGGGTGAAGCACAGGCGGATTCGTGGTGCCGTCCGCATTCACTACGGCCAAATTCACTTTCCCGAACCAATCCACATCGATTCCAAGCTCTTCCGAAACGAACCGAAGCGGTACGAATGTCTTGCCTTTGGCGGACGTTGCAGTTTCGGCCGAACCGAGCACGATATTCTTCTCACCGTTGCTTAACAGCACTTGACCGCTTTCCTTCCACTGCACATCAAACCCAAGATTTTCCGATACGGTACGTAAAGGAATTTGCACTCGGCTTCCGTAAAGGAAAGGCTTCGCATCGCTGTTGAATTTCACGAGATTGTCGTTCACCTGCACATTTACCGCAGCCTGTGATACAACGGGGAGAGCAATAGCCGAAGCCAATACTGCACATGACAAAACCATACTTCTGTACATCTTTTTCAAAAAATGTTCCTCCTATAAGCCTCCGAGGTTAGTTGTCGGGTTCGGGAATAGGTTTCCCTGTGCTCGCAATCATCGGCAAGCCTTCACCCCATAGTAAATCGTCCCCCGTACCGTTACTTTTGCTGTAACGGATTCGGCATTTTTTGTTATGATAGCATACCCCCGCAAAGGGTTACAACACGGTAACAACTCACTCTGTGACCATTTATTGAACATAGGTTACAGATTTTCCAGTCTTTAGTAATACTGCGGTTGAATGCGTGTTTGTACCTCTTTGCTTCCCCGCCGCATCGCCGCGCCGCATAAAGGGCAGGACTTCTCGGACTGGTTCGCGTCATCATACGATATAATCTTCGACCACGCCTTGCAGTTTGTGTCCGTACATAACCACGCGAGCGTCATCTCGCGTGAGGTGACCTCGCCTGCCCTTGCTGCGGCAGGCGTCGGTTTAGGTGAAGGCGCGGCGGGGCTGATCGCGCGCGCCTTCGGCAAGGAGGCCGCGGCTTCGCCGCGCGGCCTCTTGGACTGCGCAGCCGTTGCAGCGGCTGCGGCGCCCGCCGGGCGGGCGGCAGCGAAGGCGTCGCGGAGGAACCGCGACACTTCGGTCTTCTTGCCGCGATACCACGCCGGCGAGGCGATGTAGAGCTGCTCTTTCGCGCGCGTGATCGCGACATAGGCGAGGCGCCGCTCCTCTTCGAGGGCGGCCTCGCCGTCGTCCGCGTTCGCGGGCGCGGAACCGGCGGCGCGTGCGGGAGGTCGCGCCGCTTTCTTGCCGCGGTCCGAGGGGCTCCGCCCCGCCTCAGCCTTCTGCGCTTCAAGGAGCGCTGTGCTGTGCGGCAGAATGCCCTCGGACGCGCCGATCAGGAACACGACGGGGAACTCCAGCCCTTTGGACCGATGAATGGTCATGAGGGATACAGCGTCAGCGTCGTGTTGCTGATGCAACTGCTCGATCTCCTTATGCTTGGCGATCATGCCGTCCACAAACGCGATGAAGTCGGCCGCGGTTTCGAACCGTTTCGCGGAAGCCTCCAGCTCGTCCAACGTTTCCTTGATCGTTTCCTTATGCGAGGTTACGGCCTGACGATCCGTCGCTTCCAGAAATTGATCATAAAATTCGGCGCGAATTTTCTTCACCGCGACCGTAGGCTTGATCGTCGCCAGGCTCTTGATCAGCTTTACCCGCTCCTTGACCTTATCCTTCTGGAAGCTCTTCAGCTCCGGATAAGTGTTCAAATGGATGAGCGGGTATTTCTTGCGCTGGAGCTTTTCTTGCTGCCAGATATAATCCATGCCTTTGTCTTTGGGGATAAAAAGCGCGTGTACCGCGGCCTCCATCGCATCAAACTGACGGGGCTCCGCGGCAAGACGCAGATGATCGATGACCGGCTTTACAATCCAGTGCTCGTAAAACGTCTGATCGCCCATAGAATAGGGGATGAACGGAATATTCTGCAATGCCAATTGCTCAAAAACAGCACGGCTGTTGCTCACCGTTCGATGCAAAATAGCCATATCCTTATAGCTTCGGTTGCCCGCAGTTACCTCGGTTTGAATCTGGCGAATAATCTGCTCCGCTTCTTCGTCCGTCGTTGCCGGGGTGAAAAACTGCGGCGTAAAATCGCTGGTATGAACGGCCTTTAGCGTCTTCACCTTGCGCTTCTGATTGTGACGTATGACCTCGTTGCCCAGACCCACGATACTTGAGGTGGAACGGTAGTTGATATCCAATGTGACGGTGCGAGCACCCGGGAACGTTTGGCCGAATTCCAGAATGAATTCGCTCCGGGCCCCGTTGAACGTGTAAATCGTCTGATCGTCATCCCCGACGACGAACAGATTGCGCGACTTTCGCACCAGCATTTGGACCAACTGATACTGCAGGTAATTCGTATCTTGAAACTCATCCACCATCACGTAAGTGAAGCGCTTCTGCAAGCCGGCCAGCAACTCCGGTTTCTCTTGCAGCATGTCATGAGCTATGACCAGGATGTCGTCGTAATCGATCTTGTTATATTGTTGCTTCCATTGTTCATATCGGGCAAAAATCTGGTTAATCTCCCGCTCCTCAGGCGTGCGGTCCGGCCACTGGTCGGGTTTAAGACCGTTCATCTTGTGCGCGGACAGTTGCGCCAGCACATCCTCCGGCTGGTAAGAATCATGCAGTTGGAGGTCGCGCAGGATTTTTTTGACCACAATCTGTTTGTAGCGATCCGCTCCAAGAATGTCTTGGGCGTGTCCTTTGTGCCGAATCAGCTTTAAGAAAAAAGCATGAAATGTGCTCGCCTGCACACGATTTGCGATGCTTCGGGAAATACCGGGCAGCCTTGCGATGCGTTCTTGCATTTCCATGGATGCTTTCTTCGTGAATGTGACCAGAAGAATATTCTCAGGGGCCACTCTGTGCAGAGTCAGCAAATAGCCCGTACGGGCGACGAGCACGGAGGTTTTGCCGGAACCGGCGCCGGCCAGCGTCAGCAACGGGCCTTGATGATGGCGCACAGCTTCAATCTGAGGCGCGTTAAGGCAGATGCCGCGGTCTTCCAGCGATCGGAAATAATACGCGTCTTGCGCGGTGTCAGGAACCAGCTCGCGGCTGGTTTCGCCGCCGGCGATGGGCGCATACGGAACATGCTTGATTTCGGAGCCAAACGGGGTTTTATAATAAACGGGTTCTATCGTCATATGGATTGGTAACCACCTTCTAAACAACGTGCAATTCATTGTACTGGAAGGCGGCGGAATCGGCAACGGGGAACATTTTACTCTTCCGACAACTCATCCACGAACTTACGCCGGAGCTCGGGTGTCCGCCACAGGCAAACATCCTGTCTTCCAAACCAGAGGTTCCGTCGTTTGGCAATGAAGTCATAGACGGCGTCCCGGATCGGCGCAGGCACCGCCAACAGCACGGACAGCAACGGCCACCCCTTGCCCAAATGGCGCACAACCCGAAGTGCCGCGGAGGATTTAATGTAGTAACGACCTTCCCGAATATACACAAAGGTGTCCATGCGTCCCGGACTCCCTCCAACCTGTTTCAACATGCTGCGTCCAACCTCGGACTGTAGAGCCGCGAAACGAAACCGGTCTCCAAGGTCCCGGGACACCACAAATTTGGTCATTCCCGCGCACAAGATACATTCCCCGTCAATGAGGAGCAGGTGTTTAGGAGTGGAGCGGTTTGTCTTGCCTTCATTAATAGGTTGATGCTGTGAAATTGTCATAACGCACCCCTCTCTATCCCTCTAAAGTGTATCGCCTTGGATTCATTGTGCTAAGTACCAACTTTTATAGAACCTAAGTCACAAGCCTTTCCGCCGAACCTTTTCCACCGCTTCTTTCCCGCTCCGTACGCCAAGCTTTTTCAGTAATTTATTAATTTGATTTTTTAAAGTGCTTTCGGTTTTGAACAATTTGCGTTCCATCTGCGGCTTCGTGTATCCCTGTTCCAACAGATCATACACTTCCCTTTCCGCGGGGGTCAGGGCTTGCAGTTGCTCTTCTTTTTTCAGTCGCGAAAATTCCTTCAGCAAAGCTTCCATAGGCGTACCGTGCAGCACAGCCGTTCGGATGGCATGGGGAAGGTGTTTATAGTTTGTTTTTGACACATAATCCACCGCCCCCGCCGTAAAAGCCTTCGTGATGACCGATTCATCTTCCAGCGAGGTTAACATGATCATTTTGAGCGGACGAATGTCCAGCATCTCCGCCGCCACATGAATGCCGTCAGGCAAATTCCCTGTCAGGTTAATGTCCATCAGCACGACATCCAGCTTGTCCGCGGCGTGGAACAACGTGAGCGCTTCATCTCGGTCCGATGCGATCCCGACAATTTCCAGATCGGGTTCCCGATTCAGAAACATTGCCATAGCCCGCGACCAGTCCGGATCATCCTCCACCAATAGTATACGGATCGTGTTCATGGTCGAACCTCCTCTGCGTTAAGAATACGCGTTACTTTACGACGGGGAAAAACAAACGACACCCGCGTGCCCTCCCCTTCCCGGCTGTGAAATTGCAACGATCCGCCGGTCTGTTTCATGACATAATACGTATAAGTAAGACCCAGTCCGAAGTTCCCCCTGCGGCTTTTGGTCGTATAGAAAGGTTCCATGACTTGTTTCCGCGTCTCCTCACTCATCCCTGAGCCTGTATCCCGAACTGTCAGGATCACGTCTTTACGAGCCGTAGCGTCCATGCTCAGTTCAAGACTTCCTCCGTCCGGCATGGCTTCGACCGCATTCCGAATCACGTTGCCTAGCGCTTCCTTGATGTGGACCTTGTCGCAAATGACGACGGGACGAATGACCGCATGAAACACGACATGAATCTCCATCTGATCCAAGAGAGGCTCCTGCTCCGTAATATTCTCTGTAACCAACTCCAGCAAGGCGACAGGCTCTTCCTGCAGGATTAACGTCCGCATCTGAGCGTGAATTTTAGTGACCATAGCCTGCATATGTTCCGAGGCATTTTTAATAATTTGGAGCTGCGCGTGTACTGCGGGGTCCGTGTCTTCTTTGTCTAACACAGCTTGGATGTTGTCGGTGCTGAGCGAGATTTTGCCAATTTCATTCTTGATTGTGTGGTTGAGGATGGCCGTTCCCGAGCTAATCGCTTTCATCGTACTTTCCAGAGTATCCTGTTCCAAACGCAACCGCACTCCCAGCGCCCCTGTCACAAAAGCAAAACCAAGTCCCGCTCCGAGTGAATAAATAATAAATCCGGCCACATAATTGAAAAAAGGGAACTCAGGGTCTACGACTCTCGCCACATTAATAAACAGCACTACAGCTATTAAAGTCGGCACCATCAACAGCACCGTGATAAACCGCTTTCGCTTGACGTTCGGGTTGGGTTCCCGTATATAGGCTCGAATCAATAGTACACATGTCGCGATATAATAGGGTCCAGCCCAGAGGAGTAAGCTTAACTCGTGCAATTGGATACGCGGGGTAGATGGCGTGAGAATGACCGTTAACACAACCGGTAGCAAAAGGACAAGCCGCAGTCCGCGGGTACCGCGATTCATTACTGCATATTCGGTGAAGAAGCGACCACTTGCCTGATGATCTTGTGTATATGCCAAAGCAAACAGAAGCGCGCCATAAGGGGTCAGCGTCTGGTTGATGATCGTAATTCCGTTAAACAACCAATACCCCGGGAGGGTATTAGCCCATTCGGTAAGTCCGCCCACAGCGGCGCATAACAGGAAGAAGGCTAACGAGCGGTTCACGGCGTGTTTGGGCTGGCTAAGCAACACAATACATGCCGTCACAGCTAGCGCCGCAAAATAATAGATCATGAGTGTTGAGCCTCCCCCTCAGATAGAATGGATAGGTGTAGGTTTTGTATCGATTATGCACCTTACCTATGATTAAGCACAACCCCACAGGGTAAATATAAACGTAGCTTTGAAGTAATGGAAGGATGGGATTTTCTTGGATCAAAGCAATTTAGAACAACGCATTAAGCAAGCGATGGAGCGTCATCCAATCTGCTCCTTTGGCACCGTGGAGGGTAACCGGCCGAAAGTTCGTTATATGAAGTTGTATAATGACGGGCTGACCGTCTATTTAGCTACTGACCGGAAGACACATAAGGTAGACGAGTTGAAGAGCAACCCGAATGTTCACCTACTGTTCGGCCAGGAGAAGGAAGTGGTCGCGATCGAAGGAACAGGCAAGGTCAACGATGATGAAACTGTGCGCAAAAAGCTTTGGAATCGCGAATTCGAGCACTGGTTCAGCGGACCGGATGACCCGGACTACGTTGTGCTTGTAATTGAACCCTCCCGCATTGAATTCTCGGACAGGGACATGAACCTGGAAGTTTGGGAAGCTTAGATTTAACATCAGCTGCAAAGAGGTAAAGCATTCGGTGCTTTGCCTTTTTGTTTTTGACAGCTTAAAAATTTAGTCCGAATTCACCTTGAACTAGTTACAGTCCCTACGGAAATAGAACACAAGGCATATTCCAGGCCAAAAAGTTGGTGGTATAATAGTCCATAACGATTTACCTGTGGAACATAAGACTTGCCAAAGTTAGGATGAAGCCCTGTGAATATCGACCAACCCCAGCTTAAACTGCGACAGTTATTTGCCTTTTTTATCCCTTTAGGTTTGTCTGCAAGCCTGGTGACAATTTCCCATGTCATCATTAACAGCACACTGGCCCGTTCGGCTCAAGCAGAGACCGTCATTGCCAGCTATGCCATAGCGCTCAGCCTGTTGGGTATTACCGAGCGGCCGGCTATCCTGTTGCGGCAATCTTGCTCGGCTCTCGTACGTGACCGGATTTCGTTCCGTGCGATGTCGGCCGTGGCTTATTATGTGTTTGGGGCTATTTTCCTCATCGGATTGCTAGTTTCGTTTACTCCCTTGGGTGAATGGATTTTCCTTTATTTGTTCGGTGTGGAATCGTCCTTGCTAGCTCCCACCGTACATGTGTATCAAATTCTGATGTTTGTTAGCATATTCTCAGCCATACGTTGTCTCTATCACGGCATTATTATCTTCAATTATAGAACCAAATGGCTTACGATCGGGATGGTCATTCGCCTAGTCGTGATGTACCTTATTTCCCTGTATTACATCAACACAGATCGTATTGATAGCGGTAATGTGGGAGCTATTATATTTCTGGCAGGAATGATAGTTGAGGCCATAGTAAGTGTGTTTGAAGGGCGCAGATTGCTGAAAACAATGCCGGAGAAGAAAGCAGACCATCCCGTCTCTTCTTCCAAACATGTCATGCGCTTTTATAAACCATTGCTGTATTCATCGGGGATTGCCGTGTTTTTGGGACCAGCGGTTAATGCCATGTTGGGTAAGACGGTAGACGTCGAATTGTCCATCGCGTCCTTTGCGATTGCGGCCAGTTTAATCCAGCTGGTGTCGAGCTTCTTCACCTATATGCATCAGATGGTGTTGAATTTCTATCCGCGTGATGAGCGTGTTGTGAATCGTTTTGCGTTGTTGTTGGGATTCGTTCCGGCAGTTCTCATGGCTGTGCTATGTTATACGCCGCTTGGGGAATGGTTCATGCTGCATGTGATGGGCGTCAAAGGCCGATTGCTTGAAGAGAGTTTAGATGCTTTGGAAGTGTTTATCCTGTTAGCGCTGATTCTGCCTTGGCTGGATTTCTTGAACGGCATCATTATGTTGCGGGGACAAACCAAAGTGATGGTGTGGTCGCAAGGCGCAAACCTCTTGGTTGCGGCGGTGGTGTTGGTTACATGTGTGGCTTTGGTTCCCGCGTGGGGTGGCCAGATTGGTGCTTTAGCAACCTCCTTGGGATGTGTTGGCGAGATGGGTGTTGTATACTATGTGGTTCGTAAAACCTCTCTTGTTTCTTTAGAGGCGGAGGAGTAATGGCGGATAGGTGAGTTATTTTCTAGAGGCCGGCCGGGCCGGCGGGCGTTCATTATATGTCCAGAACCCCAAAAACCCCGTTATCCCATTGACTCAGCAATGGAGAATGACAATGATGATGACGATTGCGGTTCGATAACGATTATGGTTCAATAACAATTCAATGAAGATCTGAGTGCATTTTATGACGATAACAAGACAATTCGGGAAATGTAAACACAGCTAATTACATATGACGTAGAAAACTAATCATTAAAAAGGCTAGTTGAAAAAACATAAAGTTTCACGTTACGCTGCATTGACGAACTGGTAGGAATGCGGGGGCGTCGATATTAACTGTTTGTATGTGATCGTAGTGGTGGTTGCGAGCAATTTAAACAACTTTACGACTCCTTTGTTAGGCCGTACGGAATTAAGGACACGAAATGAAAGCTCGTCCAAATAGGCCTGGAGGTGCTTAGGGCTTACGCCAAAGTATCTGTCGTTGATGCTGTCGGTGACCATTTGGCATATAAGCAGTAACGTTTCGGAGGCACGAAAATCATTCGTATATTTATACACATTGGGAAATTTAACGTTGGAATGCACATGTTGAATAAGAAAATCTCCCCAATCTGTATCATATGGATCTCTATGTGCTCTGAAAGAGGATATGTGGACATGCTTCAACTTAAAATAGGTCACTTCACCAAATAAATTTAAGGATGCTCCAGCAATGAACGGTTCTTGATTGTGTTGTTGCTGAGACGCGTCTAGCCCGTAGTTCTGATGATTGTAATGGGAGTAAGTTACTTCAACCAATCCATTCAAAAGTTGCTTGGCGTCTGCGCAAGAGATCGAGTAACGAATTTTGTGGAAGATGAGCCAGGCCGTTTTGTAAGTGACAGAGAGGACTTTAGCTAATTGGAGAGCATTAGTGGATGATGAAGGATCTGCAAGAAGAAAAAGAGCATAGAACCACTTATGTAAAGCAGTTCGGCTGCCTTCCATAATTGTTCCTTTAATAAGAGAAGTTTGATGTCTACAGGTATAACACTGATACAGAGGCAACCGGCGGGTGTTGATAATTGTTGCACCGTTATGCCCGCATCGTGAACATACGAACCCGTTACGCCACCTGATCGAAGTCAGTACATCCACGCAAGCCGCTTCATCACAGTACTTCTTACGAAATTGATCGAATGTAACCTCGTCCGCCAAAATCTAACCCCCTCAGAACAGCTCCCGTTAACTTCAAATTAATTATACCAAACAAGTGTTCTTATTTCAATAAAATTAGTAAAATTATTCAAAAATAATATATATATTATATCAGTGGATTATTAATTTATTGGAAATTTTAAGTTGTAGTAGGACCCGCGCTGAGACAATGGGATAACCCCCTTTTTGACCAAAAAAAGAGTAATTGGATCCGTGCAGAGACAATGGGATAACCCCTTTTTGACCGAAAAAAGAGTAACTGGATCCGTGCTGAGACAATGGGATAACCCCCTTTTTGACCAAAAAAAGAGTAATTGGATCCGTGCTGAGACAATGGGATAACCCCTTTTTGGGCAAAAAAAGACCATCGCACCGCGCGACGGATTTTTTAACATTATATTCCATTATCACGCGACCCATAACAATAGCGCAGTAAACACCACAAACAACGCCGACGACCCATACATCAACTTTACCGTGGAGCGAATATGGCCAGGTTGCAGCGATTGCAAGGCATCACCCATCCGGGCGCGGTCCGAAGGAACGCCCTTGTAATAGTTCAGACCGCCAAGCTGCACTCCCAACGCGCCCGCGACGGCGGACTCGGGGAAGCCGCTGTTCGGACTCGGATGGCGGCGCGCATCCCGGCCGACCGTGCGCAGCATGCGCCCAACCGGCAGCCTCATCAAGAAGGCTGCCCCCGCCAATGCCAGCACGGTCAACCGGGCCGGCAACCAGTTCGCGACATCGTCGAGCCGAGCTGAAGCATACCCGAGATGAAGGTAACGCTCGTTCTTATAACCGACCATCGAGTCCAGTGTGTTCACGGCGCGGTAAGCCATCGCAAGCGGCGCGCCGCCGATCGCCGCATAGAACAGCGGCGAAATGATTCCGTCGACGATATTTTCGGCGACGGTCTCCACCGCGCCGCGCGTAATCTCGGCCTCATCCAGGTCGGCGGTATCCCGCCCGACCACCATGCCGAGTGCCCGCCGCGAGGCAATCAAGTCCCCGCGTGCAAGGCAGCGGAAGATGTCCATCCCGGCTTGGGCGAGCCCTTTGGCGGCAACGGTGGTGGCGATCAGCCACACCTCAGCCCCCAAAGCCGCCCAGGGATGGATCATCGCGAGCAGCCGCAGCAGCGCCCAAGTGAGCGCGAAGGAGCCGCCGACGAGCGCGATCGGCAACAGGAAGCCCGCGCGCTTCAGGCCGCGGGCTGACTCTACGCGCCGGCGAATCGCCCGCTCGAGCGCTGAAATGGTTCGCCCCATCCCCACAACAGGATGGGGCACCTTGCGGGGATCGCCGACAATCAGGTCCGTAATGTAGGCGGCAACCAGGATTAGCGGAGGCAGAAAAATGGAGGATAGTATCATCATTGGCGGTTAATCCTCCTTTTGCGTGCGGACCGCTTCGTGCACAGTAGCATATACCAGACGCCCCACCGCATTACCCCATGTGGTTGCAACACCCGCGTACTGATGAGTCAATTCTGAAGGACCCGTCTGGGTGACCGCAACGGCTATAGCATCCGTTGTGGTGCCGGTCGCTTGCAGCCCGTTCTCACGGTCTAGGATGTTCAGCTCTTGCAATGCCGCCGTCTTGGCTTCTGTAGCCGTAATAACCGCGTTAATCATAGCCGCATCCGACAATCGCCCCTCCAGCAAAATAAACGTATTAATCGTTCCCGCCCGGTAAGCCGGGAAGGTTGTTCGCGCCACCCCGGCTCTTGCGCCATTGGATGTTCCTGCCGTACTGCACACGAGCAGCTTATATCCATCCCCCTCTTCTTCAGCAAAAGAGGCATGCGTAAGATGCGCCGCGGTCTGTAAACCCACACAACGTTCTGAAGGATACCCCCAGAACACGAGCTGGCGCCGCATCATGGCTTCCGGATCCGAACAATCATAGCTAAGCGGTACTTTCCAATTGATGAGGTGATCAGCCGTACGCCGACCTCCGCCAAAAGGCGCGCTGCTCACGACATCCATCGTGAAAGGCGCCTTAAACAGCATATGATCTCCCTCTTCCGCCAGCCGGCATTGCCAGTGGGGAAAGAGAAGGGATTTGTATTCTTTTGAACCGCGGAAAGGTTGTGTCATCTCTTTATTCTCCAATTCGTATTCCAATTCGTATCCACTTCGTATCCCACTTCGTATACCAATCCGTTATTTCAATCTAATCCGCCAATGTTCAAAATCGGGTCAAAATCACACATCCCATTAAAGCAGCAATTTCAGCCCATTCAATCAACGCACCATAGCCGTCCCCTGTAAATCCGCCCAGAATACGAACCATTTTGCGACTAAACAACCAGCATGATGCTCCGACGGCCAGCACCCACAGTGCGCCGTACCATCCAAAGATCATCACCGAAGCGGCAGATATCCACATTCCATGCACCCCTAATACAAAAGGAGTTAGATGTGTTTGCAGTCCTGTGCCAAGACCTGATGCTGAAATATACGGGTACTTTCTCATCGCCGCCACCATCATAAATCGCGCTAGTGCTGGTATGAGCAGAAGGGTGAGTAGGGGAGCTTTTGAAATCAGAATCGTGTATACCGCTGCCGTCTTTAACAACAACAGAACGATCGCGGCCAAAACCCCCATCGCGCCGACGCGGCTGTCTTTCATAATCTCCAGCATGCGTTCCCTGCTCCGGTTACTTCCCAGGCCATCCGCCAAATCCATCCAACCGTCCAGATGCAGACCACCCGTGATATAGATCCACAACCCCACCATACATACCGCTGCCAAAGGGGCTCCGAAAAGGTGCTCTAATGGCTCTGAAGCCACTACGATCAGCAATCCGATCATCAGACCGATCAAAGGATAAAATCTCGGACTTCGCTCCCAATCCCCCGGACGGTTGGTGAAAGCGGGCACGGGAATTCGAGTCATGAACGCCAACGCATGCCAAAACGCGCTCATCCTTTCAGCCTCAAGGGAAGGCCGCTAATCACAGCAAATACTTCATCCGCCTCAGCCGCAAGCTGTTGGTTCGCATCCCCGATGACATCTTGAAACCACCGCCCCAGCGGATTCATAGCCACACCGCCCCAGCCCACTTCATCCGTCACTATGAAAACTGCGGCCTCAGTCGATAGTTTTGTTCGCATCGCATGCAACCATTGCTGTATCTCATCTTTTACGTGCATTGTCACTTCGTCGGAACGACATTGCTCCTCCGAAACCGCCATAAGTTGATTGCCCACCCACGCCGAAAGGGAATCGACAAGAATGACAGGATAACCTTCATAGTTAGCAACGCCTTCAGTAAGCTTGTCCGGCGTTTCCAACAGCCCCCATTCGGAGGGGCGGCGATTTCGATGCGCTTCGATTCTGGTCCGCATCTCGTCATCATAAATGTGACCGGTTGCGACGTAGAGGACAGAGCCGTTAGTGATTGGGGATGAAGATTGGGAGGTCGGCAAGATAGTGGAGGCCCCGGCAAGGCTAAGTTGATGGGCCATCTCCTCAGCATAACGGCTCTTCCCTGAACGGACACCGCCGCTAATCATAATCAATTTCATAAGCTGCTTCCTTTCCGCTCCTGCGCAAAGGCTCTTAAAGCCGTCAGCAGCCTGTCATTATCTGCGGGTCCCCGCACCGCGATGCGGAAGTCATGCGGCGTGAGCCCTTCATACATCGCGCAGTTCCGGATCATGATGCCCCGCAATCCCATGGCGCTTTGGAGTTCAGCCGCTGTCCACGGTTCCGGCAGCCGCACTAGCAGGAAATTAGCGGCGCTTGGCCATACGGTCCAGCCTAAATCTGGAGCCTGAAGGGCCTTAACTAATCGCTTACGCTCTCTATGGACCAATGCCCTGGTGGATTGCTCGAATTCGGCCAAGGATGGGTCCAGACAACCTTCACCCGCCAGTAAAGCCAGCGCATTTACGCTCCAAGTCACTTGTTTACCTCGCATGCGTTCCGCCACGGAACGGTGTGCAATTGCATAGCCAAGGCGAAGGCCCGGTATGCCATAAAATTTGGTCATGGAATGGATGATGATTAATCGTGTGTATTTTGACAGCTCAGAGAGTAAGGTAACCCGCTCTTCCGGGGGGATAAAATCGACGAAAGCCTCATCCAACACCAAATACGAACCGACCGCTTCGGCGCGGTCA
The DNA here is from genome assembly GCF_001644605.1 of Paenibacillus swuensis. Lineage (NCBI taxonomy): Bacteria > Bacillati > Bacillota > Bacilli > Caryophanales > Paenibacillaceae > Paenibacillus > Paenibacillus swuensis. The sequence goes on from NZ_CP011388.1 coordinate 2,010,565, forward strand.
GCTAATGCTCTCAGCTCCTCCAACGGATACGTGCTGCCTGTCGGGTTGTTGGGATGTCCGAGGAATACCAGATCCGCTTGCTCAAGTAAGGCTAACAGTTCGTCCAACGTAGGGCGGAAATCGCGTTCGGCTTTACCGGTTACCGTGATGACCCGGGAACCGAATTGCTCCGCGAGCGAAGCGTATTCAGAGAAGCAAGGGGCCGCGATGCCCACTGCCCGAACATCCAGCCCCAACAAGGCAAGCGCCATGCATTCGGCGGCACCGTTGCCAACGACTAGTTCTTCTGGGTCGACGCCTAATCTGGCAGCTAATTTTCGCCGAAAGTTACGATGCGCAGGGTCGGGGTAATGTAAAATTTCCGGCAAGCCGTTCACTAACGCTTCGAGTACTTGTACAGGAGTGCCTAGCGGATTAATGTTAGCGCTGAAATCCAACATTTGATTGGGTTTATATCCGAATAGAGCTGCCGCGGTATCCCGGTCCCCTCCGTGTCCGTACGTTTCCAGATTCCCTTGTGTATTCGTGCTCACGATTCCTGTATTCCTGCTCATTACACAACCCCGTTCCCTTAACAAAACTGCTATTTTATATCTATTTCCTTTTGACCAATCTCTATCTTATGGCTAATATCTATCTCGTGGCTAAAACCTATAATGTCATATACGTAATCCATGTTCAGATGCTGCTCCACATGGTCTGCCAGCCGGTCAAATTCAGAGGCCCGCAGTTCACCAAAACGCAGGGGAACGCCTTCATAGGTTGTCCATCCTTTGCTTGTACGAATGGCGTTTAACCAGCTGCGACGAAGCTCATCGTTGTGCAGAATACCGTGCAGATAAGTTCCCCATAAACGTCCGTCCGGAGAACGCACACCGTCAAAGGTTCCATCCTCTAGACGGATAAACGGCATTTGGCCTTCTCCCAGCTTCGTCACACCCATGTGAATCTCATAGCCTTCCACCGGTATAGCACCGGGGCGCAATTGCTTGCGTTGAATATCTTGATGAGCTTGATGGGCTTGATGGGCTTGATCTTGCTCTTCCCGCTCATTCCAACCCGTGGCTGAGCCTTGTACGCGGAGTGTCTTTTTGACTGTAGCAAAAACTGTTTCTGCCGAGATTAAGCCCAGCCCCTCTGCCTGTTGCAGTCCCGGTACTGAGTCCACCCCATGGGGGTCAAGCAGGGTTTCGCCGAGCATCTGATAACCGCCGCAAATCCCTCCGAGCCAGCCGCCTCCCTCCACATACGTCGTAATCTTGCGATCCAACCCGGTGGTCCGGAGGAAGGCGAGGTCGCTGATGGTGTTTTTGCTGCCGGGGAGTAGGACCGCATCCGGTTTGCCGAATTGCTCAGCCTGTTCCACGTAACGAACGGTCACATCGGTTTCCGCAAGCAACGGGTCCGCATCCGTGAAGTTGGATAACCGCGGCAAGCGGATCACGGCAATGTCGAGCCTTGCGGAAGTCGCGCCCTCTTCACTGTGATTGGCAGCGAATTTCGAGGAACGCAGGGATAATGAATCTTCATCCTCCAACGACAAGTTTGGCAAAAAAGGAATAACGCCCACGACCGGCTTCCCCGTTCTGGCCTCCAGCCAATCCAAACCGGGCTGCAACAGCGCCACATCGCCGCGAAATTTGTTGATGATGAAGCCATTGACCCGCTCCCGCTCATGGGGCTCCAGGATGTCCAGGGTACCCACGATGGACGCGAACACCCCGCCCCGATCGATATCCGCCACAAGCAACACCGGCGCATCCGCCCAACCGGCCAGCCGCATGTTGACGATGTCGTTATCCTTCAGGTTCACTTCCGCCGGGCTGCCCGCACCTTCAATCAGGACCAAATCATGCGCTACCCGCAAACGTTCCAGCGCTTCTCTCACAATCGGTTCGGCTTGTTTTAAGTAGTCCCTGCGGTAAGCCTGCGCATCCATGACGGCTAGCGGCTTGCCGTGGACGACAACTTGTGAAGCCATATCGGAAGCAGGTTTAAGCAAAATCGGATTCATATCCGTAGTCGCCTGAATCCCGCAAGCATCCGCCTGCATTCCCTGCGCTCGTCCGATTTCCTTTCCGTCCAAGGTGACGTAGGAGTTGAGGGACATGTTCTGCGATTTGAAAGGCGCAACGGCTAAGCCGGTTCTGGCGAAAATACGGCACAGTGCGGCGGTGAGCAGGCTTTTGCCCACATCGGAGGCCGTACCTTGAATCATGAGCGTCGGCGCTTCCCGCGGAGGCTCGGTCCGTTGTAATAGTTTTGTTGCGCGTTGAACCTTGGAATCTTGCATCTATTTATTGGAGACGCCCGCGCTTTCGAACGTCGCCATCTCCTTCAGTATCCTTTGCGAAGCTTCAATCAGATGGAACGTCAATACCGCTCCCGTTCCTTCGCCCAGCCGCATATCCATATGGAGCACCGGGTTCAATCCGGTCGCTTCCATCAGGCGGGCATGGCCTTGCTCCATGGACAGGTGCGAGCCGACCATGTACCCCAAGGCTAGCGGAGCCAGCCGAACCGCCACCAACGCCGCCGCGGACGAGATGAATCCGTCCACGACGACCAGGCAGCGATGCGCCGCCGCGCCGAGGATCACCCCGACAAGCCCGGCGATTTCCAATCCGCCGAGCTTCGCCAGCACGTCCATCGTGTCGGAAGCATCCGGCGCGTTGACGTCCACCGCGCGGCGCACGACGTCCACCTTGTGGCGCCGCCGCGCTTCATCGATCCCGGTCCCCGCGCCTACGGCCAGGTCCGGATCGAGCCCGGTCAACGCGACCATCATCGCGGCACTCGGCGTCGTATTGCCGATGCCCATCTCCCCGGTCGCGAAGACCCGCACCCCTTGGGCGGCTTGCTCCGCCACAAGGTCAAAGCCCGCGCGCACGGCCGCCTCGGCCTCCGCGCGCGTCATGGCCGGGCCGCGGGCGATGTTGCCCGTGCCGCGGCGGATCTTGCGCTGCTCGAGCCCCGGGTGCTCGAGCTCCGCGTTCACGCCGATGTCCACGCATATGACATCGGCCCCGGCTTGGCGGGCGAGGACGTTGACCGCCGCGCCGCCGGTGAGGAAGTTGAGCACCATCTGCGGCGTGACTTCCGCCGGGAAGGCGCTGACGCCTTCCTCACAAACCCCGTGATCGCCCGCCATCACGATGACGGCTTTGCGGGACAAATCCGGCGTCACCTCGCCTGTAATTCCGGCGGCTTGCTTCGCCAAATCCTCCAACTTGCCCAAGCTGCCCGGGGGCTTCGTCAGGGAGTCCAGCCTGCGCTGCGCACCCTCCATAGCCTCGGCGTCCAACGGCTGAATGCGTTCCACCATTTGTTCAATCGTCAACATTAACAGTTCCCCTTCCATAATTGTTCGATATCAAAGACAAACTTGTATCCACATTTACGCCTTCTATTAGATCTATCCATACGCGTGCAAGGTTGGCGGCAAGTGACGGCTGTCATTTCATAGAAGATAATTATCCCGAAATCCGTCCCGAACGCAGCAACACCTGCGGCAACCCGCTCTCCGGGTGCGGCACGATAATGGGCTTGGTTCCGTAAATTCGCTCAATCCATTCCTCCGCAAGCACCTCGGAAGGTGTTCCGGTCACCGCCACTTTACCCTCGTGAAGAACCGTAAGTTCATCGCAATATTGCGCAGCCAGGTTTAAATCATGCAGAACGGCGATGACCGTCATGCCGCACTCCTTTTGCCAAGTTCGAACATAATCCATCATCTGGATCTGATATCCGATATCCAAAAAAGTCGTAGGCTCATCCAGCAGCAACAGCGCAGGCTCTTGCACCATCGTCTTGCCCAACGCTACCCGTTGGCGTTCGCCGCCGCTCAGCAGGGATACCTCTTGCTCCGAGTACCGCGTAAGTCCGAGTCGCTCCATCACTTCGTCGATGAGCTTGTCCGATGGCTCGGCTTCCGTGCCCAGCCAGCTTTGGTATGGATAACGTCCCATCTCAATGGTCTCCCTAACCGTGAACCCTACAGGCGGCAAGCCGTCTTGTTGCAGAACGGCCATCCGCCGGGCAAGCTCCTTGCGGGAATAGCTGCCGATGTCCTTACCGGCCATCCTCACAGTTCCCCGGTCCGGCTTCTCCACGCCCGAGAGGAGCTTCAGCAACGTGGATTTCCCGCTTCCGTTCGGCCCGATAATGCCGTAGAACGATCCCTCCGGCACGGTCAAAGTCACGTCATGAAGCACGAGACGCCCTGTTTTCCCGTACCTTTTGTCCACATCAACGGCTTCAATCATCCTTTATCCCCTTCCCGTTTTTCGTTTACGCAATAAATAAGCAAAGAAAGGGGCGCCGATGAAAGCGGTAATGACGCCGAGCGGAATCTCTTTCGGGGAAAGCACCAGTCTCGCCAGCGTGTCAGACCACAGAACATAAATCGCTCCGACCAACGCGGATACCGGTATAAGAATGCGGTAATCCGGCCCCAGCACCAACCGTACCAGGTGAGGGACAACCAGGCCGACAAAACCCACCACACCCGCTACCGAAACCGCAGCCGCCGTAAGCAGCGTGGATACGATGAGTACGATCATCTTCGTTCTTTGTACGTGAACGCCCATATGAGCGGCCTGACGTTCCCCTAAAGCAAACAAGTTTAGATCCCTGCTGTATCGGATCAGGACACAGAGCCCGACAATCACATAGGGGAGCAGCATGAACGAGTAGTCCCAGCCCCTTTTGGACAAACTGCCCATCATCCAGTACACAATCTCATTTACAACGTTATTAGACAAAGATACCATAAAGGACACCGTCGAACCGAGAAAAGCCTGTACGACCACACCCGACAAAAGCAGCGTTTCGAGCTCCATCCGGCCGTCATGGTAAGCGAGCCTCAGAACGCCAAACAAGGTAAGCATTCCCGTTATAAACGCGACAAGCGGGATGGTCCATTCGCCAATCCACCCTTGCAGGCCGAACAGGATGAGAAATGCCGCACCGACGGAAGCACCGGTAGCGACACCTAACGTGTAAGGATCCGCTAACGGATTGCGCAGCACTCCCTGAAACCCAGCACCCGCCAGCGCTAGTGATGCACCGACCAGTACTGCCAGCACAACACGGGACAATCTCACCTCTTTAATGATCGTGTATTCCGCTTCATACCCCGTTGTGGAATGACGGATGCCTGGGATCATATCCAGCAAAATATACCATACGCGAACAAACGGCACATGAGCAGCACCCAACGACAGACTGACCATAACGGATAAAAGGAGGAGCACCAGTGCCCCTCCCGCTGCCAAACCCAGCTTGCTCCGCATTACTTCACCCGTTCCGGATGAATCGCTTTCGCCATATCCAGAAGAACTTTCGTCAGGCGAGGTCCGACCCGGCTGATCATGTTATTGTCGAGCGGAAACAACTGCTCGTTCTTAACCGCGTTAATTTCCTTAAAACCCGGACGTTTCATAATCTCATCATAAATGCTGTTCTTCAGCACAGTTTCATCTTTAGCGTACAAAATCAAATCCGGATTCGCCGTAATAATCTCTTCCGGATCAATTTCAAACCATCCCGTCTTGGCTTTGGCTACATTGTCGCCGCCCGCAAGCGTCAACAGTTCGTTCATGTACTCACCGCTGCCCACGGTCCAGCCCGGAGAGAATTCCATATATACTTTCTTTAAGGGTGCACCCTGAACGGCGTCCACCACTTGTTGTTTCTCTGCTCTCATTGTATCGGCCAATGTCTTGGATTTCCCTTGGGTATCCAGAATCTGCCCGAATGTTTCCACCTTGGCGATCACTTCGTCCACCGTCTTCGGATCGGATGCGAACACCTTGATGTTCAGATCGCGAAGCTGCTCAATGACTTCGGACTGCATACTGCTGTGGGCAAATACCACATCCGGCTTCGCCGCCAGCACCGCTTCCATGTTCGTGTTCATGTCGCCGAGCTTCGGCTTGGATTTCGCTTCCTCCGGATAGTCGCTGTATTCGTCCACGCCGACGACACGGTCGCCGCCGCCTACCGCGTATACCATCTCGGTTTCGCTTGGCGCGATGGTGGCGATTTTCTGAGGAGCCGCTTCAAACGTAACATCCGTTCCCGTGCTGTCCTTCAGCGTTAACGGATAAGTCGTCTTTCCTGATGCCGCCGAGTCGTTTCCGTGCTCAGCATTTGACTTTGGCGCATTGCCGTCTTGCTCCACTTTATTGCTGGTGTTCGCGGCATTGCCCGCATCTTCGTTACTCGCACCGCAACCCGCCAATACTAAAGCAAGCACCAAGGTCCATAGTACGATTGCCAGCTTCTTACTTGTTAACCATCTGTTCATTGCGTTTCTCTCCTTCTGATCCCCGGTTTCTATGGTAGGAAAGGAGCTTGTCCGCTTGAATGACCGATAAACGAAAAACCCCCGATCCGCTTAGGACAGGGGGACAGCAAACAAGGATACGTCAAATCCCGATACAGGATCTGATCCAGGTGCGCCGATTCCTTTTCCGCGAAGGATTTCGTCTGCTATACCGAGAGGCAGGTCTCCTGACTTAAGGGTTGCTGATGCGCCTCGCCTTCCCGTTTATGATCAAATAAACAGTGGCATTGTGAGGACATCCCCTAATTACAGTGGCGGGACCGTGCCGGAATTACACCGGCTTCCCTTTTAACCCCGAACATGAATGACACGATGCGGGGCACCTAACGGTTAAGAAGGTTATTCAATTCTATCAAGCTACCAATCTTCCAAAATTATAGTGGAGAACCCTGCCGTTTGCAACAACTTTCGGCATTTCCCGGGAAATTCAACCGATAAATGACACTATTCCCGGAGCGCATTCCGCAGCTTCGTTTCATGATCCGCGTAGCTCGCCGCTTTCTGGGTAGCCATGATACGCCAGCGCTGCGCATCCTGCTTTAAGCGAAGAATCTCTTGCTCCGAGGATGGAATCCATTTCGCTAATTCTTCGTGCTGGTATCCGGCATCCTTGAATAGCTGCAGGAGAACCTCCTGCATCCGCGCCGCTTGCTCTTGTCTTGTTTCTTTCTTCATCGTTAACCCCCGCGCGTTTCGTTAATACAGCCAACATCATACCACGGGGAGGGCATGACGGAAAACACCGATTTCTCGCCTAACTTTTCACAGTCTCCATGCTCTCCATGGACTCCGACAGAGGATACTCGAAACGATATGCTCCCGAACCTGCCTCCAAATGAACTTCTCCGCCCATCTGCCCGACTTGGGTAATGCCTTCACAGGCGTTTAATTTCTCTCCGCCCTCCTGCACACGGTCCTGTAGAGCGCCCGGAAGCACGATTAAGGCTGTCGTATTGGGCGGGACTGTCACATTCACAGTCATGCTCTTACCGTCTTGCCCTATGCGCCACTCGGAACAAATCTGTCCATGCATAGACTCCAAAGTGGCCTTCGAGTAAGTCAGACCTTCTCCCGGCTGAGGCCGGATATGAATTCGCTTATAGCCGGGCTGCTCCTCATCTGTCTTGATGCCCGCGACAACGCCGTATAACCATTCGCCTATGGAACCGTAAGCGTAGTGGTTATACGAGTTCATGTCGTCGCTCCAGAACGAACCGTCCTCCTTGATGCCGTCCCAGTGCTCCCAGATGGTGGTGGCTCCCTTGGTAACGGAATATAACCAGGACGGATAGGAGGTTTGCAGGGCCAGCTTCATCGCCGTAGTATGATACCCGTTGGCGGACAGTGCCGGACACAGATAAGGCGTACCGACAAACCCGGTCGTCAGATGAAACTTATTGTCCTCGATCATGCGATTCAACGTTTGCGCTGTCCGCTCCCGTGCCGGACCTTTAACGAGATCGAACATTAGGGCAAGCACATGCGCCGTCTGTGTCGGTGCCGCTAATCGGTGGCTGGGGGTAAGGAATTCATTCGTAAACTTTTGAACAATATTATCGTATAATTCGCCGAAATGAGCTTCATCCTCTTTTTGCCCCAGAATAGCAGCCGTTTTCCTGACCAGATTCGTTGAATACGCGTAGAAAGCCGTGGCAATCAGATCCGTAGGTGTCGCGCCGATATAGCTGTTTTCCTTCGCATCGAGACCCAGCCAATCCCCGAAATGAAATCCCGTATTCCAAAGGAATTCCTGCTCGCCCTGTCCCCGGATATAACCAATCCATGCCTTCATGCTGTCATACTGTTCTTCGAGCACGCGCACATCGCCGTAGGATTCGTAAATCACCCAAGGACAGATGACCGCCGCATCGCCCCACGCCGCCGAGGAGTGACCGCTGATGACGTTGGGAACCACATAAGGCACACCGCCGTCATCGTGTTGATCCGCCTTCAAATCCCTTAGCCACTTCGTAAAGAAACTCGCCACATCCATGTTGAAAGCCGCCGTACGCACAAACACCTGCGCGTCTCCCGTCCAGCCCAAACGTTCATCCCGCTGCGGACAATCGGTCGGCACATCCAGAAAGTTTCCTCGCTGCCCCCACACAATATTGCTCTGCAGCTGGTTGATGAGCGGGTCCGAGCACTCAAATGTACCTGTGGGTTCCATATCGGTGTACACCACTTTGCCTGTAAACTTCGCCAAATCAACAGTTCCCGGGTATCCTTCCACCTTCACATAACGGAAACCTTGAAACGTAAACCGGGGTTCGAATTGTTCCTGAGCGCCCCCTTTGCACATATAAGTATTGGTCTGCTTGGCGGCCCTTAAGTTGCCTGTGTAGAAGTTGCCTTCCGCATCCAACACCTCCGCATGAGTCAGGGTAATCGTAGTCCCGGGGTTTCCTGTAACGTTGAAGGCGATCCATCCGACCATATTTTGCCCAAAGTCAATGACCGTTTCTCCCTTAGGTGTCGTAATCAGCTCCACGGGCCTAATCTCGTGGACAACACGGGTAGGCTGATTTTCCTGGGCAACAAGTTGATCCTTAGGTTGCTCGAGCACTTCCGTGGACACCCAATCCTTATCGTCATAGTCATACCGATAGTCGTTGTCTTTCTCCAGCCGCGCGTCGTACGTTTCCCCGTGATAAATTTCGGAATACAGCACCGCGCCGGTGGAAGCTTTCCAAGTGGAATCTGTTCCGAATACCCGGGTCTCCCCATCTTCATAGGTCACATGCAGCTGCAATAAAGCCGCTCTCCGGTCGCCGTAAATGTTGGATTTTTTCTCCCATGCCAAATGTCCTTTATACCATCCGTTTGCCAAAGCGATGCCGATAACGTTTCCGCCTGCAAGCAACATCGATGTTACATCATAAGTCTGATATTGCAATCGAGCAGCATAGGAAGTCCATCCCGGCGTCAACCGATCCTGACTGACCCGTGTCCCGTTTAATTGAAGCTCGTACACGCCCAAAGCGGTAGCATAAATACGGGCTCTGCGAATCGGTTTATCCGTCGTAAACGTGTTGCGAAGGAGAAAAGCCGCTTCCGTTTGGGGGTCCATGGCGCTTTCCGAAGGTGTAATCCAGGAAGCCGTCCACTCGGAGTGATGCATGAACGCGGTTTCCCAGTAAGCGGTTTCACTCCATGCCGACACATTCCCTTGCCGATCCCATGCGCGGATACGGACATAGTACCGGGTGCATGAGCTCAACGCTTCACCATCATAAGGCACATGGATGCTGCGGTCGGATACCATTCGGCCCGTGTCCCACACAGTTGACTGAAATAAGGGATCTTCCGCTGACACTTGAATATGGAAGGCCTCCTGCAGTACCCCTCGTTGTTGAGCGCCGAGTTGCCAGCTGATTCGGGGCACAGGATTGTCCAGGCCCACCGGAGTTTCTTTGTATTCGATCCTGATTTTGTTTACGGATAACATGCGCGTTCCTCCTCGAATGAAAGCTATGATTTAACCCCATTGTAATATAGAAACCAGGAACATATTGTGGGCAAATCAGACTTTTATAGGGGGTAAAAGGGACTACTCAACATTTACCAATGACCAAGATTGTTCCAATCGAATATAATCAGCAGGTTCAATACATAACGTTGGGGCGGATAATAAAGATGATTCATTTAGGTTCCAAAAAATACTATATTCTGTACGGTTTCTTCCTAGCGGCAACCGTCTTTTCTTTCTTTGTCATACATAGAGGTTATAGTGATGATCATCCATTTGCTTTATTTGCTATTTATTTTTTAATTTCACTTGTTATCCTAGGACTTATTCTAATCGTCGTCGTTCTCTATGGGTTACGCAAATTAACGCTGGCGCAATTACGAAGCAGAATGATTCTTTTCTTGGCTGTTTATATGGTTTCTACCCTTCTTCATTTCGTATTTTATCGGGAGTGGAGTTTTACTTCTGCTTTAGGCGTATCTTTCTTAGTTGCCTTCATAACCCCCGCACTCTGGAACATCATGGAAAACGACAAAGAAGAGGGCTAAGTTTTACCCGCCCTCTTCGTGTCTCTGCCTAATTCAATGCTTCGCGCCATTTAACCCTTATTTCCTCCACGGAAGCCAATGCGAATTTATCTTCAAGGATGTCGCCAGGCCGATTCGCTTTGCCTAGAATATATCCTTCAAAACTTGTGCCCGTATACTCAAAGATATATTGGAATTGCTGGATGAGCGGAATTCCTTTCAGCTGGGGTTCGTCGTCGCCGATGCCGATCACCCAAGCCGATTTGCCCCGCAGTTTCGCGAGAAATTCGTCCTTGTTTTCCCTCAGTGACTGGGACCAACGGTCAATGAATGTTTTCGTAAGCCCGGACGCCCCGTACCAGTAAATCGGTGTTGCGAACACAAGTCTATCCTGCGCTAACACCCGTTCAATAACGGAACGGTAATCGTCATCGGGATAAGGTTCTTTCTCGGAATGCCGGTAGTCTTTAATGGGCTCAATATGATGCTCAGTCAGATGAATATGATCAACCTCAAACCCTTCCACCAGCCGCTTAGCTAATTGCTCCGAATTCCCGTTTCTTCTTGAGCTTCCGTAAATAACAGCTATACCCATGGTTAATGCCAACTCCTCGTTCTCCAAAATTCACCTATGATCACCGCTAAACGATCCCCGCCTCTTGATTCCGATAGGCGATGCTCAAGCTTTCGAGAAGCGAGAGCGCCAGTCGCTTGGCTTCTTGCGGCGTTTCGCTTGCGACGATGAAGTAAGCAAGCCGATCATCCGAGCTTTTTGCTTTCGTAATGGTATCGCCGGGTGCAACGGCAACGTGCGCGCGAACGACATTTGGATGTTGCTGCACATGATCGAAACCTCTGATATGTTCAAATACGCCGTCGCGTTCCGCCGTTACGTAAGCAATCGATGCCGCCCGGTTATGCTCCGTATTTAAGGAGACAGGTTGATCCAAATAGTAATTCACTGTCGCCTCGAAAATATCAATGCCAAATGCCAACACCAGCAGATCCGACGAAATGTTGTCTCCGCCCGGTCTTCCGTTCACTTCAATAATGCGGGGGCCTGACGGGGAAAGCTTCACTTCAACGTGACTCGGTCCGTCCGTTAAACCAATCGCTTGGAGCGCGTGAACAGCCGTTCGTATAATGTCTTCCTGTCGGTCGGTATGGGACGGGGTCGGCAGCGTATGGAGGGTCTCCACAAAGAACGGCAAAGGCGTCGTCCGTTTCTCTGTAACTGCCGCAAAGATCGCCTCTCCTTTTTGCAAAAATAACTCCACACTGAACTCCGGTCCTTCCAAGTATTGTTCGATCAAATACTCTTCCCGGACTTTGAAGTCCATATACGTAACTTTGAAATCGACAATAATGTCCATCGCGTTCTGCAGCTCCGCTTCATCATGGATGAAATAAACGTTTTGGCTGCTGGCGCAATTCGTAGGTTTCAACACAACGGGATATCTGATTTCTCTCGCCGCGGCGGCCGCTTCATCGAAATTTCTGACTTTCCGAAAATCAGCGCTGGGCACGCCGTGCTCCGCATAAGCCTGCCTTGCCAAATCCTTGTTCCGCGCTTTCAGCGCCGCTTCGTAAGGTACACCTCGCAGGCCAAGCCGCTCCGCGACTTTCGCCGTTAAGTGGGAAGCATAATCCGTTGCTGGAATAAGCGCATCCAGCTTTCCCGAATACGGAGAGTCGGTGATCGCTTGATAAAGAGATTGTTCGTCCCGTATGTCGGCTACGATGAGATCATGATATATGCCCTCATATCCGTATTTCTTAGGATTATCTTTGGACGACACAATTGCAATGACTGTATGCCCTTGCTGATAAGCTGCTCTTGCGAAACTGACACCGTAAAAGCTAGGCTCGACAAAGGCAATCGTTTTAATTGTTGACATCATACTCACTCCTTAAGCCTCTATTCTTTGGTTCTGCGGCGATTTGCTGTTCAGGACGTAATAAGCAATCAATCCGATTAACATCAAAGCACTCATGCAAATAAATCCAAGGCCGGGCGAGTAACGGTCGATGACTACGCCAAGCCCGGTGGCGAAGACCGTCTGCAGCAGCAAGGAAATGCCCATCCAAACCGAAGTTGCCCGCCCCATGTAAGACTTCGAGACCGATTCCATTAATGTGGTCGTCATTAGAATTCGAAGCGAGGAGTTTGTTAAGCCTATCAATACGCAGCCGATATAGAGCAGAAATACGGTCGTATTAAAGGCAATCGCCGCAAGGTTCAGCACAGAGACGAGGAAAATAATCAGAATCGTCCCGTGCTGTGAAAGCTTTCTCGCAAGCGGAGCCGCCAGGAAGCCGGATAACAGACCACCGATGCCATAACACATATCCGACAATCCGAATACAATCGAATCCCCCTTAACCGCAGTGCTCACATAACCCGGTAACACGACGTTGAACACCATCGTCGTCACAAGCGGAATGATCGATACGATGCCGAGAACAAATAATGAAGGGCGCTCTGCCAAGTAGTGAAAGCCGTCTCTGAACGACTTGACGTACGATTCTCCGGCGTTATCGTTTGGCATTGCCGTATATTCAATCCGGCGAAGAAACAGGCTGCTCACGATGAAAGCCGCGGTATTCAATAACAGGATCGCTTCGAAGCCGATAAATTTGTACAGGATGCCAGATAGTCCTCCTGCCGTGAACATACCCACTTGCAAGCTGATCTCAATTAAGGAATTGCCATGGATTAGGTCCTTCTCAGGCAGAAGTTCTTGTACTAGGCTTCGTGAAGCGGTCATATAAAGCGCCCATCCCATTCCGTTGACCGCAGCAAACGCGTATAAGTACTCCAAGTGGAAACCTGTGACCAGGAATGCTAACGCGATTAACAGCAAGGCTATAGCTCTAACGACGTTGGCCCATAATAGAATAGATTTCCTGTTCCACCTGTCTACGAACGTTCCGGCAAACGCGGATACAAGAAATCCGGAAATAACATTAAGCGAGAGCATAAGTCCAACAGACGTTATGGATCCCGTCCGATCCATCAGATACCAGTTGGCGCCGATCGTACTCATGCCTACGCCAAAACCGGATACGATATCCGCGATGAAGTAATTTCGAAATCTTCTTGTCTTCAGCACGTTAAATACCATCCGTACCTCCTAATATGGTCTGGATTTGTCGGCGCAGCGGCTCCAACCCAAAACCTAGATCGGCAAGCACCTCCGTATGCGAGCCCCCATAGGTAGGCCACTGATCTCCGCAGCTATGCGAATAAACCTGATGCTTCGGCATAAGTAAAGCCAGATAAGATGCCGTTCCGCCTGTCGCGCGATGCTCTTCAACGACGAGGAACCGGTTGGATAATGCCTTTAGCGGTTCCACGTAGGTTTGCAAAATCTGACTATCGACATAACAGGCGTGGGCGTGCGTAATCGATTCGTATTCCTTGGCCAACTCCTTGCACAGTTCGGTTGCTTGTTCCCCTACGGATATCAAGCAAAGCTGTGAGAGGCTTTTCGTTAACTTGCCGTCTTCAATTAGAAGTTCTCTACAGGATGAATCCGAAGACCGGTATAAACTATCGAATTTATCATTGCGTGACAATCGAATATAGTATGGTTCCGCGGAAGCGGCCGCTTCCCGTATCACCCTCCGTGTTTCCTCTTCCCCATGCGGGCATGCGATTCGGATATTCTGGAAGGACTGCATGACCGCAATGTCCTCCAACGCATGATGAGTCGTACCGAACCATCCGCCCGACACTCCGCCATAGGCGGCGACGACCTTCACGTTCTTCCCCATGTACCCCATCGATAATTTCACGCTCTCCGATGCCCGCAAAGCGGCGAAAGCGGCAAATGTCGAGATGAACGGCACATACCCCGCTTCGGCGAGACCCGCCGCGATGTCCACGCCTGCAAGCTCCGCAATGCCGAGATTCAGGAATCGTTCCGGATGACGTTTCTGGAACGGGTGGTTCTTACCGCCTAAATCGGTTTCCAGACAAATGATTCGTCCTTCGGTTTCCGCAAGGTTGGCGAGTTCGTCCTTATAAGCATCTCTTCCTGACAACAACACGGTCACGTTAAACTCACCTTCCATCTCTTAGCCAAATTTGCCGGGATTTTGGCGTAGTGCGAATCCGGATGGCCCTCTAATGCGGCTACCCCTTTTCCTTTAATGGTTCGGGCTAGAATGGCGAGCGGTTTATCGCGATCGGGCGCAATCGCTTCGAAGATGTCTTCGTGCCGATGCCCATCGATTTCCTTAACGGCGAACCCGAATGCCTTGAACCGCTCCTTCACATTGCGGATCGGCGAAATATCTTCGATCATGCCGTCGTTCTGACCGCCATTACAATCGATGATATAGACGAAATTGGAGAGCGACTGGGCTTGAGCGATTTGGGCTGTTTCCCAGCAAAGCCCTTCCTGCAGCTCCCCGTCTCCCCCAATCACTATGCCAAGTCCCCCGGTTCCTTTCAACTTCTGCGCTAAAGCCCAACCGGCCGCGTAGGCAACGCCATGCCCCAAACTGCCTGTAGCAAATGGGATGCCGGGAAGCTTATGGTTCGGATGCCCCGTGTAGAGCGAACCTTGCTTCCCGTAGCTTTCCGCGGGATTGGATGACAGTCTTCCATAAACATATAACGAAGCATATAATGCCGCTGCCGCATGTCCCTTGCTTAAGATAACGGAACTATTGGGGTCATGACCGTACTTGGCCAAAGCGACGACCAATAGATCAATGACGGATAAACTGCCCCCGATATGACAGCCGGTTGGGGTTGCCGCCATGTCAATGATCAATTTCCTTGCTTCTTTTGCTTTGTCCGCTATTTCAGAAATGGGCATCTCCCATTCGCTGTACACAGGTATATTTTGCACCACTCATACCTCCGTCCGTAACCGGAACCATTCGCTTACAGCTTCCTTTAGAATGGACCTCGCAGTTTCAACTTCCTTGTAGCTCAAATATTCGTCATTCGTATGATCCAAACTGGAATCGCCCGGTCCGTAAGCCACCATCGGAACGGAAGTCCAAGACGACGCCAGTGTGTTCATGTCGCTCGTTCCACGTTTTTTAAGATAGCGAATCGATTTTCCATGCTTGGCGAAGCTTCGGATGAAAGCTTTCACCAGCGCGTCAGAACGCGGGTTGGCAAAGCCGGGTGTTGCGCGAAGCACATCCACTGTAACTCCTTCACCCACGGACAAATCAACTTTATCCTTATAGCCTTTGCCCGCTTCCGGTGAAATTCTGAAGTTTAAGATAGCGTTGACTTCAATATAACCACGCTCGTTGCGATGCTCGATATCAATCAAGGAAGACAAGCATTGAGGATCGATATCCCGGACTCGCGTGCGGATATCTGACGCAACTTCATACAGCTCGTCGATGGCGCTTATGCTGTCCTTCGCCGCCGTATGCTCCTGCGCTCGCCTAATGGAAATCCGCAGCTTGAACAGCCCGTAATAACCCAAGGTCAAGCTATCTTCACCGCTGGGTTCACCAATAATAACGGCGTCTGCTTGATAATGGTCCCGGATGTAGTGGGCGCCTTTGGAAGACGACACCTCTTCTTCCACAGCGCCGACAACAAGCAGCGAGCCGTTCTCCGGCACATCCACTTCCTGCAGCATATGAATAAAGTTTACGAAACAGCCTTTGGCGTCCACGACACCTCTTCCGGTAAGGCCCTCCCCTTCGGATCGAACAGGCCATACATGGGGAACCGTGTCGAGGTGGCCAAGCAGCATCAGTGTGTGGGAACCGTTACCCTTGCGGAATACAACGTTACCCGCTGAATCGATATGTCCTGTTATGGAGGGCCCTTGGATCTCCTCCAGCAGAAAACGGGCAAGCTCATGTTCGTCTTCGGAAACCGATGGAATTCGGGCGACTTTATTCAGCAGATCGAAGTTGGCAGGCTCGCGCTCCGCTTGCCAAAACCATGTTCTTCCTCCGGTTTCAACCGAGTGCGGTCCCGATATGTTCACGTCGCAGATGCCTCTGCTCACCGCCAATCGCGCCGCTCTAACCTTCTGCTTCATGCGTCCTTGGACGGAAGCCAGTTCTTCATTCCCATACACATCTGGAATGGTCGAACCCGCATCTCCAATATCCCGGAGCAAGCCCGCTGTCCCGGTTATGAAGCGCAAATGATGCGCTTCGAGTTCGACAGCAAGTTCGGCAGCAAGCACGTCAGCATCGATGTTAATGTACGCTTCCAACTCGGAATCCCATATGGGAGGAGTTATACATACGACATCGAAGGCTAGTAAAGCGGACTGCAGAAAGGAAGCTTGGCTGCCCGTATATTGGCCGAACATGGAATCCCTCACGATGACAGTTTTCTGATCGCGGATCGCCTTGATCGGTTTCGCCTTTTGACCGAGTACAAGTCCGTTATCACCGCCAACCTGTCCAAATACACTCAGTCCTTGTTCTTTCAAATGCTTTCGGATCGGCGCCAGGATGTACTCGTGGTACGCTTCTCGAATATAAGGCATCTCCTCCGGGGAGCAATACCTAGCTTCGTCTCCGGTAGGAAGCGTCAGGAACGGCATCGGCCGCGAGATGGACTCATACTTCCGGCGTATCGCTTCCGCTCCGCCCGCGACAAGCAGTAATTGGTTTCCTCTTCTTACGATTCGGCCGATCTCCTCGAATATCTCAGGATGATTCACGATTGTACTGCTTCCGAGCTTTATGACGTATAGACTGCCGCTGCTCATTAAGGCCACGCTCCTTCGCCCTCTTGAGGCAAACCTTCTTCCTCTGAAAAACCAAAATATAGATTTGCCGCTTGAACGGCTTGCCCTGCCGCTCCTTTAAGCAAGTTATCAATCGTCGCCAAGGAAACGCAATTTCTACCTTCCACATACGCTCCGATTTCCGCAAAATTTGTACCGTTGACAGTCTTAATCATGGGGGTTCCGTTGCCTGCAGGGATATAATGTAGAAAAGGCTTGGAGGCGTATGTACTGTAGAAGGCTTTTCTCACATCAACGGCGGTGACGCCTTCTTTGAGTAAAGAATAGGATGTCGCCATAATGCCCCGCGGTATATCGAGACTGTAGACCGAAAATTGAAGCTCTACTGACCGATCCAAGTGATAGGACAGTGCATGTTCAATTTCCGGCTTATGACGGTGGCCGTGCACTTTATAAGCGCGAAAGTTATTCGAACGTTCGGCATGATGCTCGGAAGTCGACTTTCCGCCGCCGCTGGAGCCGGTTTTCGCATCCGTAATGACACGCCCCTCGATGAGGTCATGCGCCACAAGCGGAAACAAGGTGTACAACGTCGCTACCGCCATACATCCCGGCAGATTCACCACCTTCTTCGTCCGGTCGATTTCGCTGAATTCAGGGACAAAATAATGCCAGCCCCCTTCGAAATCATGCTTTAACGTCTCCGGATAATGCTGCTTCAAGAGCGCAGTGTCGGTAATTCGGTAATCTCCGCTTACATTAAAAATAAATTCAGCATGTCCGGCGACCTTACTAATGATTTGGGGTAATTTCCCGGTAGGCAGACACGAGAATACCGCGTCGTAACCCCCCTCCAACTCAGCTGCGCGGCTGAACTTCAGCGAACCGATCTTCTTCTTATGGACAGAACCGGCGTAGTACTTGTCGACGGGAAGACCCGCATTCGATTCAGATGAAATAAACGCCACATCAAAACCGGGATGCTTACGAAGCAGCCTGTATAACTCGGCGCCAGTGAACCCGCTGCCGCCAAGAATGGCTACTCTCTTCCTTCCATCCGCACTACTCATCCTAACCGCGCATCTCTTTCATATACGACTTTCAGGTCGCCGCTGCGCTCCACGAGTTCGCGAATCTTGTGCGGGTTCGCATCGATCTTCTTGAAAGCCAGCGCATAAGCTTGGATCCGTTCATATTCAATTGGAGACCGCAGCTCCCGGCAGATCGTGAGCGTGCTGCGCAGCATCTTCAGTGTCTCGGGAAAGTGGTTCAGATCGTATCCGAAATCTTGGCGTTCCGATAAAGAGAACGGGTATCCGTTGCCAAAGCCCCTCTTGTTCTTGAACGGGAGATGGCCGGGAATCGGCACATTCTGCCATTCCCTTGCGAATACACCTTCGGCATGGATGAGCTGCTCTACCGCGTGTTTGACCCGGTAATCCTCCAGGTCTCCAAGTCCGAGTTGTTCCGGAGAAAGCTTGATGCGATACATATTGTAACTGTGGTTATAGTCTTCGGGTACAAACGGGCCGCTGAACAGTTTCGTCTCCGCAAGAGCACTTGTTAAGTACGCAGCATTCCTCGCGCGTATCGCATCATAATAAGGCAGCCTTTCAAGCTGGCTGATGCCAAACGCCGCGGCAATCCAGGACATACGGTAATCGATGCCCGATGATTCCAAGAATGCCAGTGCACGCTGGTGATCTTCCTTTTCTCTGAAGAACGCAATACCGCCTTCGCCGCCTACAGGAAAGTTTTTGTCAGCCATTAAGCTTTGTCCCGCGGCGTCTCCGATGGATCCTGCCAGTTTGCCGTTAATCGAAGCGGAATGGGCATGGGAGGCATCTTCAATAAGTCGAAGGGAATGTTTATCCGTTACTCGGCGCAAAGCCGGTAAATCGGCCGGCAAGCCGTGCACGTGAACGGGCATGATTGCTTTTGTTTTACGGGTAATGGCTTGCTCGGCTTTTGCAGGATCCAGACAATAGGTAACGGGATCGATATCCACAAATATCGGAATGGCTTTGGCGGCAACAACCGCTTGAGCTGTAGCAATGAACGTGAAGGCGGGCACGATGACCTCATCGCCGGGCTGAATTCCTGCCCCGACTAAAGCAAGGTGCAGGCTCGATGTGCCGCTTGACGTTGCAATCGCATAATTGGCGCCCACGTAGGTGCGGTAAGCTTCCTGGAATTCCTCTACGACGCTTTCGCCGTCTTGCTGGATGGAAACGAACATCTGAATGACGTCTTCTTTGGTTATAATGGGGAAATTGGTTTTTCGGACGTCCTCGGGGATGATGGACGGGCCTCCGTCAACAGCAAGCTGAGATTGGATCCATTGTTCTTCAGGAAGTTGTAGAGGTTTGCGAATGAAATCGGTTTTCATGAGGATTTCTTCCTCCTTAGCAGGGAAATCTTGACGCAGGCCGCTACAAGCGGACTTAACCTGTAATTGAATTGGATGGCCGGCTGCAACTCGGGCGCGCTCTCCTCCTGCGTCCACATGGTCTGCAGGTCGTAGGCTCCGAAAATCTTCAGCCGCTCCGCTTTCTTCCAGATCTGTTCGTCATTCGCCGCGATCGCGGCGACTGGGCCAAAGCCCAGCCCGGTGAAATCCAATACGAATACAGGTGACAGATCTGCGGAAGCCCGCACCGTCTGATCCAAAAGGTGGAGGTTGTTTCCGTCCACCGAAATTAGAGTATACGCCTGTTCCGCAAGAGGATCCGAAACAAGATTGACACCGAGCCATTTCGTAAACTTTCTCTCTTGCTCGCTTGCTTGATCGAGTCGCGCGGTAGAACCGTAATCGAAATCTTGTCCCCACAGCGCTCCGTGAACCGCTCCCGTAAAACTGTTAAATAAGGAAACATATTTGGTATTCGTAAGTTTGGCTATGACCTTCTCAAGCCCTTTCAATTCATGGTCGTTTTTTTCGATGCTCATAATAACGCCCGAATTTAACACTCTCGATAAGACGAAGGATGTTGAGAAATAATGTTCTTTCTCAATCGCCGCCTCGGGTTTCAGTAATGTTTCCGCCATTCATCATTTCCTCCTGACATCCTAAGATTAAACCGTAACATTGACCTTGATTTTGGTATCTATCTTCTCCTTCACATATTCTGCAATATGATGGGCGACATCCACGCCATGTATTTTCCAAGACTTCGCGAATTCGGGATTCTGATTCACTTCACATACGACGTAACACAGCTTCTGGTAATCGAAAAATAAATCTGCGCCGTAAATGCCTTTCCCTAATACGGCGACTAAATCACCGCAAATCGAGGCGATCTCGCGATTGATCTCGATCGGTTCGATCTCCGCCCCAAGATGCGTGTTCGTCTTCCAGTTCTCCGCTGAAACTCGGCGAAATGCGACGATCGGCTTTCGGCCCACAATCACGACTCGAATGTCGTGATCCCCTTTCTCGACGTACTCTTGCACGAGAACGGGGAACGATTGATGGCTCGGATCCACCGACTCCCTGGCAGCAATCCAGCCCTCCAGGCATTCCTTCCCCGTCACTCTGGCAATTCCCCGCCCCCATGATGAGGTTGCGGGTTTAATGACGCATAAATCCCCGAACTTCTGAAGAGCATCAAACAGCTTTGCGGGGGTAAAGACTACTTGAAACCGCGGCTGTGGAATCCCGTGTTTGTCGAACACGATGGCCTGATGAATTTTATTAGTGCAAATCGTAATGGCTTTGCCCGAATTTAACGTTTCCAGTCCGGCAAGCTCAAGGAGCTGGGTACGACTTATCGCATTTTTCTGAGAAAGGCATCGGATGAGAGCAACCCCGAAGGAAGGGACATCGGATGCACCGACGGGCAATTCCATGGAGTCCAAGTTCACTTGGACTCGGATGCCGAGACGACTCAGGTAATCCATGATCCGCCGCTCTTCTTCTCTTAGCTTCGTTACGCACAACAAGACCGTGCTGCTATTCTCCATGGAAGTACCTACTCTCCCCAAGTTTCTTCAATCTCTGGCGCTAATGCAATCGTGACGTTGCTCGCTTCAACTTGTACCTCATGTTCTTGGCCGCATGAATCACATTCGACGATTTCTCCCGTGGTTACGCGCGCTTCAACCTCAATGTCCGACTTGCATACGAGACAGCTTAATTCTGCCATACCCCTTGCACCTCCTATTTGTTTTGGAAAAATATTAATCCTTACAATTCCTATCAGTTTAATAAACTTAAACCTCTTTGAGCATACCTGATTCTAAGAGTTTTGAATAATAGAAGAAATCTATTTGCAAATAGAAGAATTCATGCGCTGCTGTTAACTATGCAGTTTCACCGAGGCGGACGTGTTGCGATTCACCGGAATTTGGAGCCCCAAGTGTTCCCTTAGTGTCTCTGCTTCGTACTCTGTCCTGTAAAGGCCGCGCTCTTGCAAAATCGGCACGACGAGCTCGACAAAATCTCGGAGCGAGCTAGGAAAAGGCGAACTGACAATAAAGCCGTCGGCCGCTTCTTCCTCATGCCATTGCTGAATCAAATCGGCTATTGTATCGGGAGTGCCGACGAACTGCCCCTTCGGCGCCGCGGCTTTCAACGCAACTTGACGCAGGGTCAGACTCTGTTCCCTCGCTGTTCTCTTGATCCGGTCTGTACTGCTGCGGAAGCTGTTGCTCCCGATGTCGCCCAGCTCGGGGAACGGATCGTCCAGCGGATAGCGAGAGAAATCATGGTGATCGAAAAATCGCCCGAGTACTTGCAAAGCAAGCTCGATGCTTACGAGGCCGGCGAGTTCGTCAAACTTCCGATCCGCTTCTTCTTGCGTACGTCCGATAATCGGCCCGATGCCGGGAAGAATAACGATATCGTCCTTCGACCTTCCAGCAGCTGCAGCGCGCGTTTTTACTTCCTTATAGAATGACTTGGCCTCTTCCATACTCTCATGCCCCGAGAAGACGGCATCGGCGCTTTGTGCCGCAAGATTTATGCCGCTTTCCGAAGATCCTGCCTGAAAGACGACCGGCTGCCCTTGCCTGGATCTGGCAATATTAAGCGGACCTTCAACCCTGAAATAACGGCCTTGGTGGTTCAGCCGATGCATCTTCTCCGGATCAAAAAATACACCTGTCTCCTTGTCCCGGACAAATGCGTCATCCTCCCATGAATCCCACAATCCGCGGACTACGTCCAGATGCTCCTCCGCTATTTGGTAGCGTTCGCCATGAGACGGATGTTCGTCCTTGCCGTAGTTTTTCGCAGAGCCTTCAAGCGGAGAAGTCACAATATTCCACCCTGCCCTCCCCCCGCTAATATGGTCAAGTGAAGCAAATTGTCTGGCAACCGTGAAGGGTTCGCTGTAAGAGCTGGATAAAGTGCCCACAAGTCCAATCTTGGACGTGGCGGAGGCTAACGCGGATAGAATCGTAAGCGGCTCGAACCGGTTCAGAAAGTGCGGAATGGACTTTTCATTAATATACAAACCATCGGCTATGAACACGAGATCGAACTTTCCGGCTTCCGCGGTCAACGCTTGCTCCTTATAGAATGGAAAGCTCACGCTTGCGTCAGCCGGGACTTCCGGATGCCGCCAAGCCGCCGCGTTTCCTCCCACGCCGTGGATCAAGGCGCCCAGTTTAATCGATTTACGTTTGCTCATCTCTTGCCTCCTATCGTACGGTCTGCTTCCACCAGAGAGAGCCGGTAGCTCTTCACGACCGAATCTCCTTTATGGATATCCTTATCGTCAGCGCGCTCGAAGCCAAGCCGTTCGTATAGTTGAACAGCAGATTGCATTACGTCGGACGTGTGAAGATATAAGGTGTCGGCTCCCCAAGTTCGCGAACGTTCAATCGTTTCAGCAATCAAAGCAGTCGCAATTCCTTGCCCGCGCGCTTGACGCGTAACCGCAAGCAGCCGCATGATCGGCGCGTGAATGTTTAGTTCAGGCAAGCCATATGCCGCATCGGACGAATGATACAGAAATACGCTGCCGAGTAGGGTTCCCTCTGCTTCGGCGAGCAAATGTGCTTTAACATTGGCGTCAATCAAGGAATTAGCGATATTCTCCTTGTAAGCTTCCCATCGTTCTCTTGATAGCAGCTGCTCATATTCGGCATATGCATTCTCAAGCACCTCCCTTACCGCATCGGTATCCGATGGTTGCGCATCGCGTATGACAATCGTTTGATGTGTCATCTCGGCCCACCCGCTTTCCCGAATTCGTTCGTCATACACCTCTCAAACCGCTTGAGGTTGTTTGCTCATTCCTAATTCTGGCGATCTGCTGCAAGTGATACTGCAGATGGGTGATAAACCCGCGCACCACCCCCGATAAGGTGACCGTCTCTCCTTTAGCGTTCGTTCCGGTCTTCTCCCAATCCTCCGGTTCAAGACGCAGGAACAGCTGGCTATTGTAAATTAGCAGTGATCTAAAAGCAGCAAGGATGTCGGCAGCCTCGCCTTTATTGGCTTTCTGTCCTTCCACCCAAGCATCTTGGGTGAAAGCGGGCAACCTCACCTCTGATTCGGATAAGATTTCTCTTATTCGGAAGGATACGATCAAGTTGTGGTCGGCCACATGAGCAAGTACTTCTGTTACGCTCCATTGATTCGGCGCGGCTTTCGCATGCAACCTTTCCTCTGATAAACCTTCAATAGCTTGTTCCAATTGGTCATATGTGCTCAAATACGTTTCAATATCGATCGCCGATTGGCTCATGATCCCGTCCACCTCTTCCTTCTGTATTAGTCTCTTGCTGGAATTGTTCCAGAGCGTCTAGGGCAAGAGCGGCGAAAAACGCTGCTCCATGCTCCAAAGCACGCTCATCTACATCGAATGCGGGATGATGCCACTCCTGCGGTCCTTCGGTTCCCAAAAAAACAAACAGTCCCGGCGTTTCTTGCAGATAGTAAGCAAAATCTTCACCTGCCGGGGAAGGGGCAGGCACGATAACGCGAAGACTGGTTTTCTCAGCCGATCTCACTGCAAGATCGGCCAAGTTAGTGTCATTGCTCACCGCTGGAGGCCCATCCAACCAGGTTACCTTAGCGCTTGCATCGAATGCGTTCGCCACCCCCGCGACAATATGCTCGAATCTCTCGCGCACGTTCTCCCTTATTCTTGGTTCGAACGTGCGCACAGTTCCTTCGAGGATCGATTTATCCGATATGACGTTCCAAGCGGTCCCGCTCTGTATACGGGTTACGCTCACAACGGCGCTTTCCAGCGCTCCCACGTTGCGGCTGACGATCGACTGCAGGGCGGTCACGATATGTGCGGATGCGACAATCGAGTCAACTCCGGCTTCGGGAATGGCCGCATGGCTTCCTCGGCCAAGCACTTCAATAATAAATCCATCTGCGGCGGCCATGATTGGACCGGCTTTGATACCGATCGTTCCCACAGTCAAATCCGGTTTGTTATGCAAGCCGAATATGGCCCTGACATCCTGAAGTGCGCCGCTTGCGATGACTTGTTGCGCTCCTTTCGCCTTCTCCTCCGCTGGTTGGAACAGAAACCGGACCGTTCCTTGCAACTCGCTCTCTCTCATCTTAAGCAGCATTGCGGCGCCTACGACGGCTGCCGTATGAAAGTCATGCCCGCATGCGTGCATCTTCCCTTTGTTCCGGGAGGCATATGGAAGACCCGTCGCTTCTTGAATCGGCAGCGCGTCGATGTCAGCCCGAATGGCAATGACCGGGCCTTCGCGCATTCCGCCGACTTCCGCGACTGCGCCCGTCTGCAGCGGATAATTCGCTATGCGGATGTTCGCCTCAGACAGCCATCTGAGGATGGTCGCCGTTGTTTCATATTCTTCATGGGACAGTTCGGGGTTGGCATGCAAGTGCCTCCTCATAGCGATTAATCTTTCCCCCAACGGCTCCAGCTTCAAGATACTCATGGCTCTCCTCCCTAGCTTTCATCACTCCTCACGTAACGGCCAATTCCTCAAAGGCTTCTTTCAGCAAAATAAGTGAACGCGCCCGTTTCTCGTAATCGCCGACCACCGTTGTAAACACGAATTCTTCAACGCCATATTGTTCGCTTAATTCCAATATACGGTCACGGGCCGTCTCTTTCGTGCCTTTCGTCACGTCGGCTTCACGCACTTCGGTCGTATAGGACTCCCCTGCTTGCCTTGCGAACTCTTCCGCCTGTTCAAGTGTGCTTACGTTAACAGTCTTGCCGCCGGCAAGCGTAACACGAACGCTTAAGAGATCGCTTGCGATGGCAGATGCTTCTTCTTCCGTATCCGCCGCGATGACGGATAACGCAAGAATCGCTTTGGGGAGCGTTCCCGAGCTGCGGTTGAATTTCGTGCGATACGTTTCGAAAGCTTGCCGTGCTGCGGCAGGATCGTTGTTAATGAATAGAGCGAACACGTAAGGCAAACCTCTTTCGGCCGCAAGTTCGGCGCTGGCCACGCTTGTGCCAAGCAAAAAGATATCCGCAGGATGGCTGGGCAACGGGCTTGCCAGCAGGCCGGCCAGCGAATGATCTTCGCTCAGCGGTCCTCTTAGGAAGAGTTGTAACGCCGTCAACTTCTGCTCCAGCTTATCGCTATTCGCCGTCTGCAAAGCGCGCGTAGACCGCGGCAACCCTCCCGGCGCGCGTCCAATGCCAAGCTCGACCCTTCCCGGTGCCAGCGTTGCCAGTACATTGAAATTCTCGGCAACCTTATAGGGCTGGTAATGCTGAAGCATTACGCCGCCCGAACCGATCCGTATCGATTCCGTCTGGGCAAGCAAATAAGCGATGAGTACCTCGGGGGACGATCCTGCCAGACGTTCCGAATCATGGTGTTCCGACACCCAGAACCGCTCATAACCAAGCGATTCCGCCAATTTGGCTAACTTGACCGTGTTATGCAGCGCTTCTGCAGCCGTCTGTCCAGGGAATATGATGCTTTGGTCCAATATGCCAAGCTTCAATGCCATTGATATCTACTCCTTGCGTTCATATGGAATACGTGCTCTCCGGAGCGAATCTCTTCAGGAATTGCTTCGTTCTCTCCTCCTTCGGCGATCGGAAGATGTCACCCGGCTTTCCCTGCTCCACAATCGTTCCGTTATCCATAAAGACCACATCATTCGCCACATCTTGAGCAAATCCCATCTCATGAGTAACGATGATCATTGTAATGCCTTCTTTCGCAATCTTGCGTATGACGGAAAGCACTTCCCCTACAAGCTCTGGATCAAGCGAGGAGGTTGGCTCGTCAAAGAGAATAACTTTAGGACCCAGCGCCAGCGCCCGAGCGATACCCACTCTCTGCTGTTGCCCACCTGACAACTGGCTCGGATAGGCGTCCAGTTTATCCCCAAGTCCTACTTTCTTAAGCTGCTCTACACTCCGAACCCTCGCCTGTTCCTTAGGCAGTTTATGTACGACCAGGAGCCCCTCCATGACGTTCTCCAGCGCCGTTTTGTGCCGGAACAGGTTATATTGTTGAAACACCATGGCTGTTTTTTTGCGCAAGTTATAGATGCCCGCTTTAGTCGGACGATTGCATTGAACTACTAAACCGTCAATTGAGATTTCCCCGTCGCTTGGCCTCTCCAAATAATTGATGCACCGAAGCAATGTCGTCTTGCCTGAGCCGCTGGGACCCAATATGGCGACGACATCTCCTTTCTCGACGGTCAGGTCGATCCCATGCAGCACTTGCTGCCGCCCATATGATTTTTTGATCTTAGAAAGCTTGATCATGTTACGCCTCCCCGGTTGTAAATCTGGATTCGCTTCTCAGCTATTGCGGTCAAACGCTCAATGAACAACGTCAGCCCCCAATAGATGAGCGCGGCAGCGATGTAGGATTCAAAAAACTTCCAGTTAGAAGAGGCTATAATCTGCGATTTGGCGTTAATGTCAACGACCGAAACGGTGAATACCAGCGTAGAGCCGTGGAGCATGCTGATCGTGCTATTGGACAGATTGGGCAGCATAATGGCGAATGCCTGCGGGAATACAATTCTGCGTATCGCTTGGGACGTTGTCATTCCGACCGAATAAGCCGCTTCGATCTGACCCTTGTCGACCGCAAGCATACCCGAGCGCACGACTTCGGATAAATAGGCACCCGCTGTGATGGAGAATGCGATCAAGGCAAATCCGATCATCGGGATCGACACCGAACGGAAAGACCAGTCGAAATGCACGCATACGGCATCAATGACAAGGGGAAGTCCGAAATACACCAGCAGCAGATGGGTTAACATGGGTGTGCCCCGGATTAGGGTGACATAACCGACAGCGGCAGCATTCAAAAAGGGTACTTTGTTGATTCTTATCAAGGCTACGGCAGAGCCGATGACAAGTCCGCATAAGACGGAAACCGCGGTAATGGCAAGCGTGGTCGGAATGGCTGACAGCAATTGAACCAGCGCCGACCCTATGAAGGATAAATCAATCTTCATTACTGCGCCTCCTTGCTTCGCCATTTCAATACGGTCCTTTTACGGAGAAACGATAGGGTTGGCGAAGGGTCTTTCGTTAAACCCGCAGCTAGCGGCTCATGGCGCAGAAGCCTCATCTCGATCCGGTCGAACAGCTTCTGCAGTGCAAAGCTGATGATGAAATACAGCGCCGCGAGAGAGATATAGATTTCGATAAATCGTTGTGAAAGTGTCCCCATCGTTTGGGCTTTCCCTGTAATGTCCATAATACCGAGCGTGAAGGCAAGCGACGTGTCCTTCAGATTGCCGATGACGATATTGCCGAATACCGGAACGGAGATCGACATCGCTTGCGGAAGGACGATCCGGCTGAATGCCTGATATCCGTTCATCCCGACAGCGTATGCAGCCTCCACTTGCCCGCGGTCCACCGCCGCAACCGCTCCGCGGATGAGTTCTGCAATGTACGCGCCGCTATGAAGAGAATAGGTAAGAATAACGAACACCAACGCAGGTGTTCTCGTAACGTCGAGTTGAACCAGCTTAAGCACTTCAGGAATACCATAGTAAAATAGGAATAGTTGAATAAGAATTGGTGTGCCTCGAAAAAACGAGACGTACAGTTGTGAAAGCCTCCTCAGGATCGGAATGCGGTATAACTGGGGTAGCGCAACGAGAAGCCCGACCAGAGTTCCAATACCTATGGAGCTTCCTACGATTAGAAGCGTAACCTTCAAGGACGGAAGCAATCTGTACAAATATTCGAATACGTAGGCAATCTCAAATTGGTGTTGACCCATCGGTTTGTTTTCACTCCTCCAGCCGTACTCGCATGCTGCTTACGACCTGTTATTTCGAGAAATCTTGGCCAAGCCATTCTTCGCTGATTTTTTTCAACGTACCATCCGCTTTTAGCTCTTTAATTGTAGTATCGATCGCTTCAGCCAGCTTCTTGGATTCCGGATCGTCCTTGCGAAACACGTATTGGATGTTGCCTTCGTTCAGAGGTTCCCCTACCGTCTTGAGTTTTCCTTGCGGATCTTTGATCGGGAGCAGGAAGTCGGCGCCAAGAGTGGCATACGCCCGCCCAGACGTAATCTGCAGCACTTCGTCGTTAGCGTCGTTCTGCTGGTAGACGATATCAATATCTTTCTCATTCTCCTTGTTATAGTTTTCCAACAACTGAGCCTGTGCGCTGGTTGGACCTATGAGTACCTTCTTGCCTTGCAAGTCGTCCAGTGACTTGATCGGATCGGCGTTATCCGATGCTACGATGATTTTGTTCCGCCAATACGCGTACGGCTCTTGATTAAAATCAAATTTTTGTTCACGCTCCGGGTTTTTCTCGAAAAGGTGAGCGGCGATATCAACTTTCTTGGTCTCAAGACTAAGTAAAATGTTTGAGAACTCTAACGTTTGAAACTCGAATTCATATGCTTCCAGCCTTTTGTCGATTTCGCGAATCAGTTCTACATCAAAGCCGGTCAAATTGCCTTTATCATCAAGGAATGCGACTTGTTCAAAGTCGTTCGCCGTACCTACGATAATTTTCTTGGCGGTTTCACCCTCCGCTTTGCCGTTCGCGGTTAAGCTGTCCGCTTTGACGCTTGCGGATTCATTGGTGTTGCTGCCGCATGCAGAAGTAAGAAGAGCCAAAGCAAGCGTGAAAATAACTAACGTAAACTTTTTCATTGTAAAGACCTCCATGTTTTTTTAATTTAATGCCATTATTCCTACTTGTTAAGTATGAATTATGAGTTGAACTAACTGTAGCATCTTGTTTCGCATATGGATAATAGAGAAATTCAATCTATTTATATAACAATTCAATATGATTTCTTTTGTCATACAACTCTTTGCCTATACGCATCATCGCTTCGATAAAGGGGGTATGCTTTCCATGACAAGACACGATGTTCGTCTGCAAGCTTATGATTTCCGATTCTTGCAATCGAACCGGTACAAGCTTCCCGCTTCTTACTTCCTCTTGAGCGCATAGGCTGGGCAGGAAGCTGATGCCCGACTTCAACATGACCAGTTTCTTGGCTGTCTCTGAATTATCCGTAAGGTACTGGATATTCGGGGGATAATCTAGGTTTCCGAACATCCGGTGTACTCGCAGCCAATCTAATGCTCCGCATTCAAAAAATACCAGCGGCTCCGCGGCTATATCCTCAATCGTGACCTTATCCATGGACAGAAACGGATGTTCCTCGTAGACATACAATCGAATAGGGTCCTCATAGAACGGGGTAGATTGCAAAATGGGATGGCTTATGTTACGGACAAATCCGATATCGACCTCTTTGTTGACGACCTTGCCTATCATATCGTCGGTTGTGCCTGTAACGAGTTTAAAATGGGTGTTTGGAAACATGGGCTTCAGCCTTGAAAGGACACCTGGAATCGTATAGTTGGCCACCGAGACCGTACACCCGATTTTAAGTTCTTCCGGCAATGATTTCTTCTGATTGACATGAAGTCTGCCCTTTTGATAAGTCATCAAGATCTGTTGCGCGTAGGGCAAAAACCTCTTCCCTTCTTCCGTTATCTGAATTTGTTTGCCAATGCGGTCGAATAGCTTACAGTTCAACTCGCGCTCCAAGGACTGAATCCTTGCGCTTACCGACGGTTGTGATAAGAACAGGATATCGGCTGCTTTGGTATAACTTCCATAATGGATGATGTATACGAAAGCTTCGATATTATCAATATTAATGGTAGACACCTCCGGTTCGTATGATAGATTTGGTCCGAATAAAACAAAAGAGACCTCCGCAATCACGGCCATGAAAGAGGAAGTCTCCGGTGATCCGGTAGACGCAATATTCGAGTATATTCGCATCCTATTATTCGGTTTCTCTTTATATCATACTTTTCCGATTAAATTACTTGCATTTATATTAGGTTACCATATTTATACAAATAATGTCAATTTATTTTTAAAGCATCAGCCAAACTTATCCCGATACTTCACCAACGTAATCAGCGGCCAAATGTAGTTATAACTCTCATAGCGGATATAAAAGTTCCCCGGCAATCCCGCGCCGGTCGGGTACGCTGTCGCATCGCCACCTTGGTCCATGAGCGCAAGCAAACACCGCAGTCCAGTCGTTATTTCGAGCGATGGGGTGTCGGCATAGGAAATGAGCGCATCCAGAGTCCACGCCGTATGGGAGAGAGTACTGCTGCCCAAAGCCGCGTATTCCCTCTTCACATCACTGCGGCACGATTCTCCCCATCCGCCATCCTTATTCTGAATATCGCGCAACCATTGAATCGCCTTGCTTACAGGGGCCTGCTCCCGGTCTGCACCAACCGCCGCCAATCCTGTCAACGCCGCCCAAGTTCCATATATGTAGCAAATCCCCCATCGGCCGTACCAAGAACCGTCTTCCCGCTGAGCTTGCTTCAGCCAGTGAATCCCGCGTTTCACGAAGGCATGCCGCAGATCCAAACCGCAGGTCTCCCCGAGAAATTCCAGCGTTCTACCGGTCAGATCCGCGGTGGAAGGATCAATTGCCGCTGATTTGGCGCCGTCTATAGGAACGTATTCAAGCCATTTATTTGTTCGGTTCCGTTCAAAAGCGGGCCACCCGCCGTCCTTATTTTGCATGGAGAAAATCCATTGTAATCCTCTGTTCCAGGCCTCCAACCGCTCTGGAGAATCCGATGTTCCCGACTTCAATGCTCTTAGAGCCGCCGTTGTATCATCGACGTCCGGGTGTATGGTGTTGGAATCGGAGAATCCCCATCCTCCTGCTACAGGTGTGCTCACCTCCTGGGCCCAATCGCCAAGCTTATGCTGTTGTTTGGACAACAGGTAGGCGTTCGCGCGAACCAGCGTGTTATCGAAGCGGCTGACTCCGGCTTGTTGCAGTGCATGAGAAAGTAAAGCTGTATCCCACACCGTGGAAGGAGAATTCTGAAGTATGAGCCCGACCTCTGTGTCATACAACATGCTCTTCAACCCTTCAATCGCTTTGGAGATCCGAGGATCATCTTTCGCATAACCCAGCGACATCAAGGCGAAGATCATGAGGATGGTCGAAGTTGCGTAACTGTACAAGGTACCGTCCGGCTCGATTCGCTCTAACATATATTGCTCCGCTTTCGTTACGGCCGATTGATGAAGCTGTTCCGGGAGACCTTGAAGTTGGTAGATCCCGTATTTTAAGGATGAAAGGAATGGGATTTCTCTGGAATCGGCGTTCTGAAACTTTGAAATAGAATTCAGGAATTGCAATGCGTAGTCTTCGTCCAACTCGTCTTCCCTGGGAATGGAACCCGCAGGCTCCCGCAATTGGAGTGGATAAGGGGACTTTATGATAAACTTCTTGTTCGACAGCAGCAAAATAGGGGCAAGATGCACTCGAGCGTAGGAAGAAAATTGCCCGAAATGCAGTGGACCCGCCGGGGGTAACAACAAGATCTCGAGAGGAATGGAAACCGACAATGGCCAGGCGACTTGACCGGTTACAGCGAGCATCACTTTGGAAAGGACATTGGTTACGTTGCCGAGTCCCCCTGCCCGCATGATGTACTCTTTGGCCTGAACCAAGGAGGCATCGGTCGGTTTACTGTACCCGGACACGAGCAAAGCGTAATAGGCATCGACGGTAGCGGACAAGTTTCCTTTCTCACCCGGATACAACTGCCAATATCCATCCGCATGCTGCAGGTTCAGTATGGTTTGATGCAACTGCCGCAACAGTTTCTCATTGGGATAGTCGAGCATTTTCAGTAAAATTAAGAAGTAAGCCGACGTTGATGTGCCGTTGTCGAAACAAAGGCGCCATGTCCCGTCGGCTTGCTGTAAGTGCATGATTCGGCTTACGTAGCCTTTTATGGATTGCTCCACTGCTGCCTCAATATTCACGATGCCCTTCAGCCCTTCCGTCTTTCCGTCTATCTTTTAATTTATGATGACGGGCTTGGGCGACATGCGGCGTTTATTTAAAGACAAAAAAGACTGAGCGGGGCTCAGCCTTTGGGACAACTTGAACTTAATCTTTTAACTGATCCAATAATGCTTGTAATTTAGCATAATAAGCAAGATAGATTTGTACGCGCTCTTCTCTTGTTTTGGCTGCTTTCAGATCTTTGCTGAGCTGTTTGGCCAATTCGTTGATTTGAGCAAGAATCTCCTCATAAGTAGGCTTCTCTTCGCCTTGTCCCGGTTTCTCATTCGTTAGCGTAACAGCTCTTTCAGCCAGCGTACGGTCAAGGAGTTTGGCGACAACCGTTACCGTACCGGTTTTGGCCTTCTTATCAATGGTAACAATCCCTTTGTCGCTCAGTTTCGCCGTAGGGGTCGTTCCCGCTTTCACGGACCATTCAACGAATTGCGACGGGGCTTCTTTATTCGAGACGTTCAAACCCAACTCCACACGGGTTCCGTTGCTGCTGGTTTTCTTCGTGATGATTTCAGACTCGGTACGGATCACCGCGAACATCATCGCTCTGGATGCTGCGACTCCATTCGGGATTCGTGCTTCAAAATTAGTAAACGTCTGAACAAAGCTAGGCAACCAGTTGTTGGAATAGCTGTCGTAGAATTTCATTACTTTACCGACAACATTGCTCTCTACATTAGGTTGCTTAAGTACTTGTTTAAAAACACTAACAAGAAACTGTTTTTTAGCCGATTCATTAGATAGGAGAGCGTAGATCTCCGGCAAAGATAGTTTTTGGATTTGTTGTCTGATGACCGGCTCGACCCCGGTATAAGACTCGTTTCCGAAGATGAACTCGGCGAAGTCGGAGACCTTGATATTCTGATCAACTCCGGCTTTCGCCGCAAATTTACGCGCGGTATCATTGAATTGATTCGCGGCGGCAATGCTCTCAAGCTCTCTGCCGTCTCCATAATACGTGATGGCAAGCACCTGAATGAAACCTACGATATCTTCCCGAATCGCTTGATACTCCTCAGGTTGAAACAGCGGTTTTACAACATTCCATGTCGGATTAATTAAATTCAAGTCGGTTGGTTTGGCAGGATCAATCGTACGAAGTTGATCTCTCGCCGCTCTGACATTCACTAAATCCTGCGGATAATCCACGGAATTCGCGATCAACGCCGTGCGGATCTCATTCATCTTGGCGGTTATGGCCGGATCAATAAATGTTGCCGCTGCGGATACTTCACTAGTCCAGCCTGTCTTTACGGACAAATCTTTCACTCCGAGGGGAGCCACGGTTAAAACACTCGCTGACATACACACGGTTAACAAAGACGCTGCTACTTTTTTACTTAGATTCACTTACCAATCACCTCAACTTTAATTTAATGGTGTTGCAATGTGAGCTTACCTAGTGTTATATAGGCATCATCCCCCTCATTAATGTCCTGCTGGAGGAACCTATTTCATGAGAGAGGATAGTTGTGCTGCTGCGCTTGCTTGCATATTGCTTTTCTCTTCGCTATACTCTGCGCGCCATCGTCCCATAGAAGATGTGCTCCAGCCATTCGCCTTATATTCTTTGTTCGCCTTGCTCATAATGGACTCGAATCTGCCGTCACAAGAACCTTCAGCCGCCGCAATCTTAGGCAAATATTCACCTTGGAGTTTCTTCATTGACAGTCCCCCGCCACCGGCTTCGGACTTAATTTGACCAATCAGCGAGCTGCTCTTGCTGCGGCAACTGGAACGTAATGATGATAACTGAGACTCATATTTACGGTCTGCCGCTTTTTTACCCGCGGTTGTCCCGGTCTTTGAACCAGAACCAGACGGCTTGGCAGTCGGCTTGACGGGCTTGGTTGAAGCTTGCACTGTAGAGCCTTCGGGTTTGCCTGACGAAGCCACGTTGTGTTGGTCCTTCTCTTCGGTTTGTTTCGATGAATCAGCGCCAGACTTATCCGTGGTTATGGAAGTTGCTGCGGTTGTTCCGCCTTCGGGCTTCTTCTTTTCCAGATCCGCCTTGATCTTAGCGCGTTCCTTCTCGTCATAAACCCCAACCAATTCAATAGGATAATTCGGGTCCAGAATCACCAAACCTTTGCCATACTTGGTAGTTACGGAACGCAAAGCTGTAATTTCATTGTCATCCAACTTTTCCAGCAACATTTCCCGCATCTCCAACTTCTTGGCATTGGACAGCTTGTCGGTTGCCTTACCTTGCAAATACATAATTTCTTTCAAGCTTAATCCCGATTTAAGCAAAATCGAAGCGACATCCATCGCATCCTGCGTTTCGATGGGCTTATCCGTTAACTGCCCCGCCTTATGAACCGCGCCTGTAAGAGGCTTGGGCACCGCGGTTCCGCTGCTATTGCCCGTTGCCCCGCTTGCGGCTGCTTCTTTGTTCCGATTCAGAATGTCCCCTGCGGATATCGACTGAAGCTGATAGTACACATAGCCGGCTCCGCACAAAACTAATAATGCCATGGTTGAAATTCCGCCGATTACCCAGCGTTTCCATACACTTGAACTTTTGCTTGCTTTTGCTCCTGAATTGACGCGTTTACGTTTCTTCATCATGTTGTATGCCCTCCAGTATCGCATTTGATAAATCCAAAAGGACGCCCCTTGATCTCAGGTGGCGTATCGCCATCAGACCTTGGGGCTGTCATCCTTGATTTCGCGAATGCGTCCGAAGCTTCGCTTCCGCTAACGCTGAGCGGCTACCTGCCACTCTTCATGTAGTTCTACCGTCTCATCGCTGTAGTGAGCAATGCCGGTCTGGACAACGATAATTTCCAGATCTTCCAATGCCTTTACGCTATGCAGCGTTTTCTTCGGGATATGCACAACATTCCCCGGGGTTAGTTTCATGTAATTGCCGTTATACACGAATTCAGCTTCACCTTTTACGACCGTCCATACTTCATCCACAACCGTATGCATTCTGTAACCGAGGTGGCATCCGTCTTTAATCCCGATTCTTTTCGTTAATACCCCGTAACCGCCGCTGTATTCCTTCGTGTCGAGAATGCGGCTCCAGCCCCATTTTTTCTCCTCAAATCGAGGAATTTGTTTCGTCTTCATAATTTCTTTCACTTTATGGCTCTCCGATTTCGCGGATACCAGAATGCCGTCCGGGCTCGCCGCCACAATGACATCATCCAGTCCGATGACCGTAACCGGAATATCCAGTTCATTCAGTACATGCGTATTGCGGCATTCGTGAACTTGGACCTCTTCACCGAGCGTGTCCGAGGACATCTCTTCTGTTAATGTGTTCCACGTACCTAAATCTTTCCAATATCCGCTGTAAGGAATAACCGTGATGTTGTTGACCTTTTCCACCACTTCATAGTCAAAGCTGATTTTTGGCAACACATCATAATGCTTAAGCAACTCTTCATACTGAATCGGCACTTTCTTCTCAATCAAGGTGTCAATCATGAATCCCAGCTTGAAGGCGAACACGCCGCAGTTCCACAGGGCATTCTTATCCATCAGCATCCGGGCTGTACGGTCATCCGGCTTCTCAGCAAACCGGGCTACTTTGCGATAGGCGGATTCTTCCCCCTCCTCCGGCACAATGTAACCGTATTTCGTGGATGGATATGTAGGGTACACACCCATCAACGCAAGGTCTGATTCCGTCTGACGCAGCGCCGGCTCCAGCTCCTTCAATTTGTAGAAAAATTCATCCTCCACATAGGGATCCACCGGAAGAACTACAACAACTTCATCCAAGGAAACGGATTGTGCCGAATACAGATAAGTAGAAGCTAAGGCAATGGCAGGAAACGTATCTCTGCGATCCGGTTCTACAATCAGAGGAACCTCTTCACCCAGTTGACTGCGCAAAATTTCCACTTGAGTGGAGCTGGTGGCGACCACCGCTTCTCCGCCCAAACCGCAGGAGCGGATCTGCTCCCATACGCGTTGTACCATGGACACCGAATCCCCTTCCGGGGTTTCCAGTACTCTTAGGAACTGTTTGGAACGCGCATCGTTGGACAAAGGCCATAACCGGCTGCCGGATCCGCCTGATAACAGTATGATTTTCATCTCTATCCACTCCTTGACGGTTTCATAGTTTTGCGTTTCAATTTCGTGTACACGTTGGCTTTCTCCTCAGCCGACAGCCCATACCGCCAAAAGGCGGGAACAAATGTGATGGCCGAGGTAACTGATAATGCAACAAGCGACAACAGGAATTCTTCTGAACCCACAACCTGATATACCCCGTAAGTAGCTGCGAAGGATACCGCAATGGCACCCAATGTGCCCCAGTAAGTTCGGGAGAACGGCGTAAATCCTAACTTCTTATACACAATGGCAATCAAGGTTACCTTGAAGAAAATGATGCCGAGAGCTACAGCAAGCACGGCGCCCAGCAATCCCCACAGAGGAATGAGCGTCAGGCTTAGTGCCGTGACTAAAGCAACCTGGCCAATCGTTGTGTAGACTACGATTTTCTGACTGCCTGTCATCATCAGCAAGTACTCGCAAGAGCCTGAAGCGGCGTTGATCAACTGAGCTACCGCCAGCAATTGCAGCGCGTAGGCCGCTGTGGCGAATTGCTCGCCGAACGCGCTCATGATCAGTTCCGCACCGATAATGGCTACAATGGAAATCCAGCCGCCTGTCGCGAAAATCCACTTTGTGATGCTCTTATACAACCGGCTGATCGCATCCATGTCCTTCGTCAGATACATCGTTGCGATCATTGGCGCGAACACCATCTCCAGCGAGCGAAGCGTAAAGGCGATTAGGGCCGCCGTTTGTTGCGATGCCCTGAAGTAACCGAGAAATTCGGCCGCCAGGTAAAGTCCCATGATCAAGGTGACGACAAACGGCGCAATCTGGTTCAGCATCTGGATGGACATGAACTGCGGCGCCAGCTTGATCACTTCGACATCATGCCGTACATCCTTCCGGCGAAACGACAGCTTCGTTGAGGACATCACCCAAGCTCCGGCAAACAGACATGCGAGCACGAAACTGGCCAGATAGCCCCACAGGACGAGTTCGCCGGAATCCCTGAACCAGAGAAGGAACGCGCACAGCATCAGGAAGAAACTGACCGGGCGAATGACATTCTCCGGGAACGTCGAGCGAAGGAATTGGAAATTCGCCTGATTCACAACCCTGGAGTAGACCACCACCGCCTGAAACGGGATGGACGCCAGCATGATGTAGAAGAACATCCGGATGGAACTGGAACTTTCGAACATGCCGCCAAGATAAGGCGATGCGAGCCACAACCCCGCGAGGATCAATAACGATGCGCCGAACGTGTAAGCCAGAGCTGTAACGAGTGTGCCGTTGCTGTCCCGGAACACGCCGCCTTCTCTTCGCTTGGGCAGCAGTACCAGCAGCGTGTTCTCCATGCCCACATTGGCAAAAATGTAAGCGATGGCTAGCAAATTGATGATAAAGCTGTAAATCCCGAAATCATTAATATCGAGAATGCGGGCCACCAACACCAGGTTGACGTATCCGAAAAAAGCACTGACTACGCGGGTTATCGTATTATAAGACGCGCTGCGTACGACCGAGCCTGATCCCGGTACTTTTCGCCCTTCCTGTTCCATGATGACGCACTCCTAAAGGTTTTATTGTCGGGCGGCGCTTGGTTCTAAAGCAAGCTTGCCGCGGTCCGTCTGACGCAGATCGTCCGCGTACATTCGCAGCATACCGCGCGTATTGTTCTTAATGTTGAAGTGCTCTTCGATGAAGCGCTTCGCTTCCGCCTTGATGGCAGCTTTCCGTTCCGGTTGGCTGAGCATCTCCCCGATGACATCCGCAAACCCGGAGGTGCTGTCCACAATAAATCCGTTCAACCCTTGGCGAATCGGATCAATATTGCCCGGCGCCCGGTTCACGATTACGCAGGTCTGCAAGTACATGGCCTCCAATACCGTAATCGGCAACCCTTCCCAGAGGGAAGTTTGCAGATAGATATCGGTATTGTTATCCATCTCGCGGATCGCCTCTTCGTGGCGAACCCAGCCTGTAATGCGAATGCGGTCTTCCAGACCGTATTCTGCAATGCGGGCACGTACGTCGCCTTCCAGCTCGCCGCCGCCAATCCAGAGGAAATCTGCATCAATACCCCGGTCTTGGCAGGCTTTGGCGACTTCAACGAACAAGAGCGGATTCTTCTGCTGGGACAATCGACCGCAAGATACGATCTGCTTCCTGGTTTCAGGACTTGCCCCGCCAGGTTGGCGCTTGCTCTCCAGCATTTCAATATCAATACCGGTATCGATCTTCACGATCGGCGCCCGTAAGGAAACCTCTTCCGCGGCGGATGTTTCCGAATCGGAGATGGGTACTACGGTAGTGCTGCG
Source organism: Paenibacillus swuensis (assembly GCF_001644605.1). Lineage (NCBI taxonomy): Bacteria > Bacillati > Bacillota > Bacilli > Caryophanales > Paenibacillaceae > Paenibacillus > Paenibacillus swuensis. The sequence goes on from NZ_CP011388.1 coordinate 2,049,231, forward strand.
ATTAAAGAGCACCGCCATCCGCTCAAGCATGAAATATACTTTGCGGGCGGCCGGACTCTTCACAATCTGCAGAAACGCATACCCATGGGGGGTATAGTAGGTTGGCGTTTCGCTTCCGCGAACGGCCAACCTGCCGATGAGACCCGCAAAGCTGGAATGATAATGAACGATATGCGGCTTCTCCTGCGCCAACACCCGTTTCACATCCGCACCGTATTTCCAATAGGCGAGCGGGCTGCTTCGCTTGAACTGAAGCTCCGTTAGTTTTACCTTCGGCACGAACATGTTCCGCAAAGCCTCAGGAGGTGGTGTCTGCTCTCTGCGGCAATACACAAGCACAATTTCATGACCCTCTTGGGCCATAAAATTAGCTTGTGTCTGCAGGTAAGTCAGCACACCGCCGCCCAGACATTCCGATAACATAACAATCTTCATAACGTTATCTCCTCTCTGACCGCTAAAATCGGTCGGTGCTCAGAAGTTTCAGTTGCCTCTGGATACAAAATGTATCATATAAGTCATTGATGATTTCGAATTAACTTTGTGTTCCGGGAACGGGCAATTTCCGCCGACGGTCTGATAACACGAGCTCAAGTCCTTTACGGGAAGATACTTCCCAGGAAAATCTCGCCGCACTGGTGATCGCCGCCTTTTCCATGCGGGTTCGCAGCGCTTCGTCTACGTAGATGATCTCGATCGCTTTCTTCAGCGCGTTCACATCCCCTTGGGTGACGAAGATCCCTGCATCTTCCGCGACGGTTTCCAGACCTTCGATCTTGTAACCGACAACAGGCGTTCCGCAGGCATTCGCCTCCACGTAGGTAATGCCGAATCCTTCACGCATGCTCGGACTGGCAAACACCATGCACCGCCGGTAATAGTCCCGTTTCTCTTCTTCGCTGAGAAAACCGGCAAATTCTACCGGCGCATCACCGGCTAATGCCTTTAGCTCCTCCGTGTCGCCCGGCCCGGCTACGACTAAGCGCAGCTCGGGGTAAGTCTTGGACAGCTCCTTGAACGCGGTAATCAGATGATCCACTTTCTTTACGCCGCCCATGCGGCCGATGTAGAAGATCAGCGGTTCTTTCTTCACGCCGGCGTCCGGAGCGAAGTAAGCATTGTTCACGCCCGGCTCAATAATGCTGATGCGGTCCTCAGGAATGCCGTTTCCGGCAAGCTCATGACGGGTCAGTTCACTGACACCCACCATCTTCGTTCTGCGATAAACGACCGGGAGGACAACTTTCTCCATGAACACGCCGATGATCGCTTTCGGCAGGCTCTGGGTAGTCCAGTAATCCTTCCCTGTCAGGTGATGAACAATCGTTGTATTGTTCTTTCCCGGGCTGAGCAAAGGGGATAACATCGGAAAGGACACCATGTTCTCGATCAACCTGTCCGTGGACGACTCCAGATGCTTCTTGTAGTAAGACCAGATCGCCGCAATCGGCGTTCCGGACTTTCCTACACGAATGACTTCAATGCCATCCACATTCTCACGCGGCGGCAATCCGTATTTGTTCTCCACACCACACACGAGCGTGATGTCATGACCCTCTTTCAACCACGGAGCGGCCAAGTACTTAATGTACTCGCGCGCGCCTCCTTTATGTGGATAATTGGTTGGCCCTCTGAGCGACAAAATGGTGATCTTCATTCGTGATTTCCCCCAAGAAAGCAGATTTGTTACGAATCAGGGATTGGATCTGAGGAATCTTGCGACCCAAGTGCTCGTGCAGACGTTCGCGGGAACGCAGGCAATGATGCACCATTTCCACAATATTCGTAGGTGTGATATCTTCGATGTTCACTACATAAGGGTTCAGGTCCAGCATCTGCATGATCCCGTTTGTTTTCTTCTCGTACGCAATCGCAACCGTAGGGATTTCAGCGCCTGTGGCAAAAATGTTGGAGTGCATCCGCGTACCCACGAAAATGTAGAAACGGGAGATCAGCTCTTTAATTTCGCTTGGCGACAAATCTTCAGTCAGAATAATGAAGCTTTCTTTGACCTTATCCGGCAGCATCGCTTTAATTTCGTTCGCGATAATACGATCGTCGTCCCCGTCAAAAATAACCTGCGGGATAAACACGAAGCTTGCGTTCTTTTCCTGGGAAATACGGCGAATCAGGGTAACAACGGACTCCTTGTACTTGGCCGCTGCCGCTTCTTTATCGGCGCTTTTCGGGAAATGCCATTTCCGAACAGTCAGACCGATCAGCGTCTTGTCTTGCGGCAGACGGCTGAAGATCTCATCCACCAACGGGCTGCTTTGTTTCGGTACCATAAAGGCCAGATCCGGCGTAAATGCGAATTTATCTTTGTTCAAAAAAGTCTGGAAGTATTTCACCGTTACATCTTCGCGAGGATAAACATAATCCAGACGCTTCAACACGGTTTCGGTAATTTTCTTAATGATTTTGTTCGTCGGGGGCTCAACGGAGGTTCCCCATAACACGACTTTGCGTTTGAGGAAGGTGGCCAGGAAAATCTGGTGCAAATGAATCAAGCTGTTAAACTTGTTACCGCCCAGGAAGCCGCCGCCGCATACGATGATGAGGTCGCTGTCCTTCAACGTCTTCAACGAAGCATGATTGTTAATGAAGAGTCCGCGGAACAGGAAGAACATAATCATCTGGTAGACCGAAATGAATGCCAGTTTGCTGATCGCGATGAGCTTTCCGATCTTGGTTTTTTTGAACGGATAAGGATTCAGCAGGTTGGTCTTTACCGATTTCACATTGGGCAGCTTGCTGTAACGGGAATAATCCACTTCCGGTGTGAAGGATAGAATATGGATTTCCGGTTTATCCACCACGGCGTTGATCTCGTTCAAATGCCCCATCAGAATGCCGGCATCACCTTTGTTGTACCATGTGTAGGCGTTCATGATTGTAATTTTCATAATTTGGTTTCTCCCCGTTCCTTGGCAATAGTTGTTTATTTGGGTTCATGCTAAGTCTTATTCGAATAGCGACCATCACGAGGATGGCGAAGAAGGAAAGCCATGCCGGAAAAAATCTTCCGGAGGTAAAATAAATGTATCTCGGAAGCTCCGTAAGTCCCAGAAACCAGATCGGATACAGGAACGCGCCGAACATATACCCTTTTTGAAACAACGTATAGATCGAACCTGTAATGATGCCCAGCAGCAGGAAGAACGTTCCCGTGCCGATGATGCCGTAGTCCTGGTAGGGTAACATCATGCCTGACGGATTGTTATACTCAGGATTGCCCATCGTGTACAGCACATTCTTGACCGTATCTTCCGGATTGACATACCATGTGCCCGTGTACACCGAATCCATTAACGGGAATTTCCAAAGCCATTCCAGTGTGAAGAAAGGAAAGGGATTCGACCCCGCACCCAGCTCCTGCAGATACAGCATGCCGGTGTTGAGCGCGTTCACGTAGTAACCCATGAACCGGGTAGTGATAAAATCGAAGTACGACGGATACACGTTTACGTAGTAGTTGATCCATGACCGGAAATACTCCCCGATGCCAAACAGGGTAATGACGAAGAGAAAACCGATCAACGGAAAGGTGGAGATGAACCGAATCTTCTTTCCTTCGCGCAGGCGCATCACTACGTAAATGACCATACCCGGCACCAGCAGCTCCAGAATCGCTAACCGTTCCGAGAAGAAGATGGCCCGAAACACCGCCAGCAAGAAAATGACGACAATCATCTTCTTAATTGTTTTATCCTTGTACAAATAGGTGTAGTACACCGCAAGCACCATGAAGGGTACGCAGAAATTCGTAAGCGACGTAACCCCCGATACCTTCGTCATGAACTTATGCTTAATGTCGAAGATGGCGCCTTGCTCCCCGGTAAGTACAGCAATGAATGTTGCGGGTGTCGCGCCGTTCTGAACCAGCATCAGTCCCCAGAGCATATAGCCGAGCAGCGTTATGCCGAACAAGGCGAATATGACCTTGCGGTAAAAGCCTGCTTGCCGGTCGAAGTTGCTGTAGAAGGCTGTGTTTTTTCTTAGCGACTTCCACAGCATCATGGCCAGCAGGCAGCCGAGAATGAACGACAACAGCGGCATTAAGGCATAGACCACGTTGTTTAACTGTATATACTTTGTAACTCTATAGTAGATATGGTAATTCTCCGCAGGAATCGCCATCGCGCCAGAGATGATCAAGGTGCCGAACATACCGAGCAGGACGGCCGGGTTCAACCACCATACGTTGGTGCTGTGCATTGGACGATCGTTCACGGAATCCACTCCTTCTTAGAACGCGTTCTTTGAACCGGTAAGCGCCTTAATTGTTTTTAGAATAATCATAATGTCGTTCTTGATACTCTTCGTGCGGATATACTGCAGATCCAGCTCCACCATTTCTTCAAAGCCTACGGAGTTTCTCGCGCCGCACTGCCATAATCCCGTGCAACCCGGGGTAACCGTCAGGCGTTGTTTCTGATAAGCCGTATATTCATCTACTTCACGCTGTAAGGGCGGACGCGGTCCGACAAGGCTCATCTCGCCTTTCAACACATTCCACAACTGCGGAAGCTCGTCGATGCTGGTCTTGCGGATGAAAGCGCCGATCCGGGTTACCCTCGGGTCGTTCTTCATCTTGAACATGGCGCCGCTGACTTCGTTCTGTTCCAGCAATTTATCAAGTAACTTCTCCGCATCTGTAACCATGGAACGGAATTTAAACATCATGAACGGGTTCTCGTTCTTGCCGATCCTCTTCTGTTTGAAGAATACCGGTCCCTTCGGATCCTCCCACTTGATGAGGATCGCTACTAATGCGAACAATGGCAGTGCCAGCAGCAATCCGATGGAAGCTCCGCAGATATCCATGATCCGTTTCATCATGAGATAGCCTGCGCTCTCCGTCTTGCGGGTTAGCCTAATCGCCTCATTGTTTGGATTGACCATATTCATTACTCTTCACCCCGTGTCGTTAATATAGAGTTCATGTGAACCCGTTCCAGAATTTCCTCCATGGCGGTAATCAGCGGAAAGCGAATTTCTTTATTTAGCAGCGCGAACTCGAGTGTCGTTGTGATGAAACCCAGCTTCTCACCGACATCGTATCTTGCGCCTTCAAAGTCGTATGCGTACACGCCTTCTTCTTCATTCAACCGTTGGATCGCATCGGTCAGCTGAATTTCGCCGCCTGCTCCTGTTTCTTGCAAAGCCAGATACTTGAAGATGCCCGGAGTCAGTACGTAACGTCCCATGATAGCCAGGTTGGAAGGCGCTTTGCCGATCGGCGGCTTCTCCACGAAATTGCGCACCGTGCTGAGCCTTCCTTGTGAATCAATCGGATCCACGATGCCGTAACGGTTCGTTTCTTCAAAGGAAACCGGTTGAACGCCGATTACGGAATGCTGCGTCTGTTCATACTGCTGAATCAGTTGCCGGATGCATGGCGTTTCCGCTCTTACGATATCATCACCGAGCAATACGGCGAACGGCTCATCGCCGATGAAGTTACGGGCGCACCATACGGCGTGTCCCAATCCTTTAGGTTCTTTTTGACGAATATAATGAATCTCTACTTTGGAGGAACGGCGCACTTCGTCCAGTAACGCTAACTTTCCTTTTTCCATCAGATTCTGTTCCAATTCGAATGCGTTGTCGAAGTGATCTTCGATGGCGCGCTTGCCTTTACCGGTGACGATAATAATGTCTTCAATTCCTGACGCTACACATTCCTCCACAATGTACTGAATGGTAGGCTTGTCTACAATCGGGAGCATTTCCTTGGGCATGGCTTTCGTGGCCGGCAGAAACCTTGTACCTAAACCAGCAGCAGGGATAATTGCTTTTTTAACTTTTCTCATCCTCATCACCCATCCGTTTCTATATATATATAGTTGTGGTTTGGAACCACTTGAAACCTGCTTGATGATACATTTTGTATCTAACAAGACGTGCAATTACCTTTTTGTTCAAGATAATTACATTAAGCAGTGATCCTACTTCGCATCGGCTCCGTAATAATAGTAGTACTCCGTGTCCGCATCCGCGCGCTTCTTGTTGTTGAGTACCACTCCAAGCATATTCGCGTGAACATGGTCAAGACTTGACTTCGCTTTCTGAACCAGCGACCTCTTCGTTGTCGTCGAGTTGATCACCAGCAGTACACCGTCGCTGAAGGAAGAAACGATTAACGCGTCTGTCACGGCTAGGATCGGAGGCGTATCCAGGACGATCATATCAAATTCTTCTCGAAATTGTTCCATCAGGGATGTCATCTTCTTAGATGCCAGCATTTCTGACGGGTTTGGCGGTATAGGACCTGAAGTAATGACTGTGAGGTTCTCCACGCCTGTGTCCCGATATATATCTTTCGCGGTGAAATTCCCGGATAGTACATTGGTTAAGCCGTTGCGGTTATGAACGGCAAACCGGGCATGCACCGTTGGTTTGCGCAAATCACAATCCATCAGGAGTACTTTCTTCCCCTCCTGAGCGTAGACAATGGCCAGATTTGCAGCTGTAGTACTCTTGCCTTCTCCCGGAACAGCAGATCCCACCATAACCACCTGCACCGAAGTATCAATGGCTGAAAACTGAATGTTTGTACGCAGGCTGCGGTAGGCTTCCGATATAGGAGAATGAGGATTGCTTTCAGTAATTAAAATCTGGTTACTGGTTGATTGTCGCATATCCCGCTTCACCTACTCTCTTGTAGTGTTTCGTCGATTTAGGAGCCATGTCGCTTTTCGTCATCGTATGAACGACAGCCAAGGTATTGAGTCCCAAGAACCTTTCCACATCTCTTTCCGTCTTAAAGGTGTCATCCAGCAGTTCGAGAGCGAATGCCAGACCAACGGACAGAATCAGTGATAATACAAACGCTACAATGATATTGAGAATCTTGTTCGGAGCTACGGGAACCGGTACACCCTCGGTCGTGGCGTAATTCAGAATCATGACGTTGTCAATCTTCATAATGGAAGGAATTTGTTCTTTAAACACAACGGAAATCGCGTTCGCCGTGTCCGCCGCCTTCTCATAGGAGGTATCCCGAACCTTCACGGTCATGATTTGTGTGGCATTTACCGAACTTACGGATATTTTCTTGTTAAGCTGTGCAACGCTTGTCTCCAGTTGAGGATATTTAGCCGTTACCTTATCCAGGATCGCTGGTGTTTTAATAATCTCCTTATATGTGTCCACCAGCTTCATATTGGAGTTGATGCGCTCTTCCAGTTTGGTTTGTCCGAGCATTGAAGAATCTTCCCTGAGATTAACGATTAGCTTTGTTGATGCCTCATAGGTCGGCTTGATCATCATGTAGCTGTACAACCCAGCTGCGATTGTTGTGATTAACACAATCGCTACAATCAGCCACAATCTGCGTTTTAATGTGTTCACGTAATCCTTCAACTCACTCGTCTCCATTGTCGTCCTCCAAATGTTAATATTTAGTTAAAATGGATTTGTAAGTAAATCATATTTCGATAAGATGTACTATATGTTACATTTCGTATCATGTCAAACAAAAATATATTAAGAATTCGATAATTAGATACATTTTGTATTATAATATGCATTTTTTTGACCATGATATAGTCAAGTACGAACAAATAATGGATAATGAATATAGATTATAAACACTTAAAGGGGGGCATTCCACATGCCTTATGGGACGATCATTCACAACCTTCGGGAACGAAGAGGACTTACTCAGGAGGAACTATCCAACCGCCTGGGAATTTCTAGAGCTGCTTTATCCCATTACGAAACTAACCGCAGAGAGCCCGATTATGAAACGTTAACTAAAATTGCCGATCTATTCGACGTAAGCATTGACTATTTAATTGGCCGTACACATAATCCCAACAATACACTTGAGCCGGAAGTCAGGGAATTTGTTGATGAACTTGAACTTTCCGATGAGGAATTGCTGAAGAAGTATTCCCTCACGATTGATGGCATGAAGTTAACTAAGGATGAGGCCAAACGATTTATTGCTTTCATCCGAGCGGATAGGTCCATCCGTTAGGGTGGCTATTCTTCCTTTCCGGCATGTTCTTGCTTAATACGGCTTTAGACTGTTCCGCTGAGATTGTAATCCCTAATTGTTCCATAATCTTACGAATGTCTAAATGAATTTTGTTTTCCTGCGTTTTATTCTCTTCCATCCTATTCTCTCCTATCCCCGTATATTCAGGGCTTCGTATGGATCTCTCTACATCTGGGCTGTCGCGTCTGTGGAAACTAATGTAAGGTTATCTTACTTGCAGTTAACTTCTGCTGACCGCGCGGTGTGGATCATGCCTGTCGAATAAGAAAATATGATAGTTTTCTTTACAAACCAACTCTCCTATAAGCATATCTTGACCTGATACCGTAAATCTACGTCCTTTTATCCCTAATTGTTCGGAATTTATTAGGTCCCGCCTACTGTATCTATTTTGATAAAGCGTTTACTTGTCCGGACTGTGCTAAACGTCATGCTCCCTAAGACATGTTTGACAAGATTCAGCACCATCTTCTGCCATTAACTGACACGTCTAGTCCGGAACTCCTTAAAACGCCTTCTACCCCCTCAAATTACCGGTATTGTACGAACTTGCTTTACCAGAGTCTTTACATAATATTCACATGATTCTTTGTCTTTCTGTTTACATTTTAACGAACATATGTTCTTATATCAAGGGTAAAATGGTCTATTTTGGAACTAAAAAACCTCCATGCTTTAGCGCACAGAGGTTCTTTGAATTACCTTTTTTCGAGATGAATGACGATCTCCAGAATCTCAGCGCGGCTCGCCAGACGGATCGGCGGTCCCCATGTGCCAAACCCGGAAGAAACGAAGGCATGCATGGAACCTTTCAGCTTATAGCCCCAATCCAGTTCGAACAGCCGTCGGGTCACCCAATGATTTGGCGCGAATTGTCCACGGTGGGTGTGCCCCGAGAGCATAACATCCGCACCGGCCGCCGCCGCTTTATCCAAGTGATACGGCTGGTGATCGAGCAGAATGATGGGCAGTTCCGGGTTCGTCTGGGCTAGCAGTACATCCACCGGTAATCGTCCGTTGGGATCCGCAGCTTCGGCTGTTTTGTCCTTACGACCGGCGATTTGAAACAGACCTTCCACTTCCACAACCTCATCCCGCAGCACCGGAATTCCCGTTTGCCTCATGACTTCGATATATCGATCCATACTGCCGCCGTAATATTCATGATTGCCCAGAATAGCATATGTTCCGTACGTCGTCTGAATTCGCTTAAGCGCCTCGGGCATGTTCAACCGAATAAAAGGCTCCACTACATCATCAATGATATCTCCGGGTAATAATAAAAGATCCGGCTTCATCAAGTTCACGGCGCGGACGAGCTTCTCCATATGCTTATTGCTTACGATATCCCCCAAATGCAAATCGGACGCCACAGCTATTCTCAACTGTTTCAGGTCACCGGCGCGCTTACTAATCGTAATGTGATGTGTTCGTACAATGGGCGTACGCGCATTCCAGGAACCTCTCAGCATCAGCAACGTGAGAATACCCACAACGGACCATCCAATCACGGGTATATATATAGAAGCATTGGCATGTTGACTGTGCAAGATCCAGACAGTGAAGTCCGCAAGGGGCAACAACAGAATGGCGAATTCCATCACGGCAAAATAATATGACCCCACCCGCTTCAGCCCGCGCCCCAACCCTCCGCCTGGGATTCGGGTGCGACCCAGAATATAAGCAAACACGATGAGAGTAAAGATCATCCAATACAGAACTGGTGGGATGGGGTTATTATAATAGTCAAGCAGCAGATATCCGTTCCAGCCGATATAGAAATTCAGGGCGAGATATGCAAAGAAAAACAGGATAATCGGAAACAGCATGATTTTCTCCTTCTATATATATAGTTGATATAGATTAGTACATCATGATTTTATCATAGCTGAACCGCCCATGATAGCTAGGTTGCAATCGCATTTGCTCGGTGTGCTGAAATGATGTACATTTAATAAGTAACTTTCCATAAATAAGTCTTAAACTTGAGGTGAATAGATATGACTGCGAACAAAATAAAGCTCAGTGTACTGGATCAGTCCCAGATTAATGAAGGAAGCACCGCGCGCGATACCCTGCTGGAAACCACCCGGCTGGCTCAGGAAGCGGATCAGCTAGGCTATACCCGCTTCTGGGTGTCGGAGCATCATGCCTCCAAAGCGCTTGCGCATTCCAGCCCCGAAGTGCTCATAGCGCATATGGCCGCCATGACCCGGCGCATCCGTCTCGGCTCCGGCGGGATTATGCTTACGCATTACAGCGCCTATAAAGTCGCTGAGAATTTCCGACTGCTGGAAGCCTTGCATCCCGGCCGTATTGATCTGGGCACAGGCCGCGCTCCAGGAGGCATGCCCTTGTCCACAAGGGCGTTGCAGGAAGGAAAGCGCAACGAAGTCGATTTATATCCGCGTCAAATCAAGGATTTGCACGGATATCTGAATGACGCGCTGCCACCGGAGCATCGCTTTGCGGGGTTGGAAGCTTCGCCTTCCATCCCCACTTCGCCGGATATCTGGCTCTTGGGTTCGAGCATGGGCACGGCCCGGATCGCCGCTGAACTCGGCGCGTCTTACGCCTATGCCCAATTCTTCGGTGTTCCCGGCAGCGATCAGGCCATCCAGGATTACCTGACGCATTTCAAGCCGTCCGCGATGAATGCGAAACCCCATACGCTCGCAGCCATTATGGTGATTTGCGCGGATACGGAAGAAGAAGCGAACCGGCTGGCACTCAGCTCCGATTTATTCTTCCTCAGCCTGGAGAAAGGCCGGTTGCTCGATACCTTCCCTTCGGTGCAGACGGCCGCGGATTATCCTTATACGCCTTATGATCTGGAGCACTTAAACGCCCGCAGGCACCGCCGTGTCATCGGAACACCGGAGCAAGTGAAAGCCCGCCTTACAGAAATGAGCGAGCTATACGGGACGGATGAGTTTATGATTGTCACCCCCGTGCATAACTTCGCGGCTCGGGTGAAGTCCTATCGGTTAGTTGCTGAAGTGATGGGTCTGCCATCGGAATAAAAGTACGCAAAAAAGGAAAGCAGCGACTTGGCTACTTTCCCTTTTTTGCGTATTTAACCTATTTCCCGTTCGCCGCGCGCCATGCATCCAGCTGCTTCTGCGCTTCAGCCACAACTTTGTCAATTCCCGCTGCTTTCAGCTTATCTTGCAGCTTCGGCAACTGCGTTTCCGGCTCCAACTGGCCGGACAACAAGCCGGGATCGAACGTCTTACGAACATTCGCAATGGCGACAAGCTCATTCTTCACCGGCTCGGAATCGAATACGAAGCCGAGCATCGCAGACGGCTTCTGAGCCGTCAATTCATTGAACTTCTCATAGTTCTCATATTTCTTAATATCCTCGCCAACCCTAGTGTAGTTCAGCATCTGGTTCCCAATCTGCCACATGTTATCGTGGTAGAAGCCGACCGTGTCCGCCTTCTGGCCTTCCGGCAATGCGACTTGACCGTCTTTCAACACATAGTGCTTTCCTTCCACGCCGTAGTTGAACAGCGTCAACAGCTCTTTATCCTTAAAGAACAGATTCAGGAACATCATGGCGCGATCAGGATCCTCCGATGTCTTGGAGATCGCCTGCATGGTAGCCGCCATCTTCCCTGTACGCAAGCCGTCAATGTTAAGAGGCACTTGAATCAGTTCCACGCCGATGGCAGCGGAGCGTCCTGGCATGGGCGCAACCGATCCGACGTTGGCATCCGCTACGATCTCGACATCCGTACCCACCGCGGAGAACGCTTTACCTGACTTGATCTTCGTCCAGTAGTCCAAACCCGGTGTCGTCGCATCCTGATTCAGATATCCCGCCTTGAACCACTTGCGGTTCAGCTTCGCCAGCTCCAGATAACGCGGTGTATCATACATGCTTACAACCTTGAATTGATCTTCCGAATTATCGCTCTTTAAATACAGACCGACAGGATCAATGATCATATCCATATCCCCTGTTCCAAAATAAGCGCTTAGCGCGAAGCTCACGCCAACCGTTGGTGTAACGCCGGGCTCGTTCTTCTTGATCGTTTCCAGCATCGGTTCCACCTTGGAAATATCCCCGTCCTTGAATACACTCAAGTCAAACTTATATTTCTCCACGAGATCTTTACGAAACGCAATGCCTTGCAACCCGCCCAGCTCCTGATGCGTATGGATGCCGTAAAGCTTGCCTCCCCGCATTGCTGCTCCGTGATAATCCTTCTCCACGGCTTCAATATCCGGACCGTGCTTCGCCAGTAATTCATCAAGCGGAAGCAGTGCGCCCTTGTTCACTTGTTGATCGAAGCCCATCCAGTTGGCTGTAAAGAGCAGATCGAATTTCTCCCCGGACGCCATCATCAGATTGGTCTTATCCGCCCAGGCGCCCCAATCCACCGGGTTCAGTTTAACCGTCACATTCATTTCCGGGTACGTTTCTTTCATATAATCATTCATCGCTTCTTGTACAGTGGACAGATCATTCTGTGTATTATCGGGGTAGACCATCACAATCTCGTAAGGCTTTAACTTGCCTTCCGCTTCGCCTTGCGCGCCTTCCTTGGTACCGTTAGTGCCTTTCTCCGCCGGAGTATTGCCAGCTCCATTGTTATTGGAACAACCGGACAAGACAAGAACGAAAGCCAACAGCAATGCAAGTGTAATGCCTGTAACCTTCTTGAACTCCTTCATGTTAAGACCCTCCCATATATGTTATAGCATCTATACTAAATCGGCGAAAGCCGCATCTAGCCTTTGACCGCGCCAACCGTTAAGCCTTTGACAAAATATTTCTGAATAAAAGGAAACACGAGCGCAATCGGTCCGATGGCAAGGATCGCCATGGCCATTCGAATCGATTCCAGCGGAGGCTGCGTCTTGATGGTGGAGTTTGCCATGCTAGAGGTGCTCGCCAGGTTTGCCAGGAATGAGTCGTTCATTAACGTTTTTTGCAAGAAATATTGCAGGCTGTACAGGTTCTGGTTGTTTATAAACACGAGCGAAGTGAACCAGTCGTTCCAGTACGCCACCGTTGTGAATAATCCGATGGTCGCCATTACGGGAAGAGACAAAGGAAGAATGATGCTGTAATACGTTCGATATTCGCTGGCCCCGTCCATCTGTGCGGAATCAATCAGGGAGGGCGGTATGCTGTTGGTAAAGAAAGTACGCATAATAAGCACGTTAAAACCGCTTAGCAACCCCGGAATAATGAGCGCCAGCAACGTATCCTGCAGATTCAGCATTCGGGTGTACACGAGGTACCACGGAAGCAATCCGCCGTTGAACAGCATGGTGAAGAAGACGAAGAAGCTTAGAAATCCCTGCAGAGGGAAATCCTTGCGAGACAAGGTGTACGCCATGGCGGACGTGATGATGAGACTCAAGACTACACCGGTCAGCGTGACGAAGATGGATACGCCGTAAGCCCGAACAATTGGCTCCGCATCATTCGCCAGATATTGGTACGCAGTCAGGTCCCACTGCGCCGGCCAGAAACGATATCCGTCCCGGTCCAGAACGTCCTGGTTCGTCAAGGAAACCACAAGCACCAACCAGAACGGAATGATGCAGGCTACGGAACTTATTAAGAAAAATACGGTAATAGCCGGATGTGTCGATGCTCGGTTACGGTTCTTCATAACTTCCTCCTAGAACAAGGCATTTTCTTTATTGATTCGGCGCACAACCAGGTTAACGGAGATGACGAGGATGAACCCCACAATGGATTGAATGAGACCCGCCGACGATGCCAGTCCCGTGTCGCCGGTAACCAGCAACGCGTTGTACACATAAGTATCAATGACATCCGTCGTAGGCTTGAGCATGCCATTCGCCATCGTAGCCTGATAGAACAAGCCGAAATCCGCATTGAAGATTCTGCCGATTGAAAGTAAAGTCAGAATGATGATGACCGGGGTAATAAGCGGTAACGTAATGTGAAGCACCTGCTTCCACTTTCCCGCACCGTCAATGGTAGCGGCTTCATAGTACTCCTGATCAATTCCGACGATAGCCGCCAAATACACTACCGCTAAATATCCTACGGACTTCCAGGTATTGACCAACGTAAGGATGTATGGCCAATGCTCCGGCGAAGCGTACCAAGGAACAGGCTCTTTCCCTACACGTTCGAGTATCGCGTTGTTGACATAACCGAACTCATGATTCAAGAAAGCGTAGACGAGGTAGCCTACGATGACCATAGAGATGAAATAAGGCAGCAACATCGTACTCTGATACAATTTGGCCATGAACTTGTGCTTTACTTCATTCAGCAGTACCGCAATGAGCACAGCCAATGCGGTGTTAATCACCAGGAAAGCCAAATTGTACAGAAGTGTGTGCTTAATAATGATCCAGACATCGTTGGATGCGAACAAAAACTTGAAATTATCGAAACCGACCCAGTCGCTTCCGAAAATACCGTCGGTATAATTCAGATCGACGAATGCCAACAACACACCGGCCATAGGCAGATAGTTATTGATCAACAACAGCAAAATGCCCGGCAGAGCCAGTACCATCAGAGACCGCAGCTTCCATATTTTTCGCAGATTATACGGGGTACCACCCATGTGACTCACCTTTTTCTCCATTGAATTGATTTTATAATACGAAATTAAACCGTTTTCACCCACCACTTTTGTGTCTAGGCTCTGCCTCTTTTGTGACATAACCACATAAAAAAAACCGCACAATTGTGCGGCTACATCGCAGAATTAACTGCTTCGGTTCCGGTAATCGTGCGGATTAACACCGAACTGCTTCTTGAACATTTTGGCGAAATGCGAGAAGTTGGAATACCCCAGTTGAAGGGCGATCGTGCTTACGGTCTGCTCTGTGCTGTTCAATAACTCCTTGGCGCGATTCATTCGGGTTTCGATCATGAAATCAATCAGACTTTGCTCCGTCTCCCGTTTGAACAACCTCGACAGGTAAGCCGGGTTTAGCCTGACGCTCGCGGCGACGTCTTCTCTGGAAATATCCTCTTCAATGTGATCCTGAATATATTGGACCGCCTTATGGATAATCCCGTCCGATTCCGCCCGGGCGAAGGCGGCATCATATGCGGCTGCCGTCAGGTTGAAAGCCCAGGTGCGAAGTTGGGCTAAACTCCTTATCTGTACTGTGGTCCACAAGGAGAAATTCGGAATCTGATTAACACGGATCCCTTTCATATGCAGGAAATGACAGGTGACTTGGGTGATGTCGTACACGACATTCTCCATCTGCTTTCTCTGAATATCCCCCCTGCGCTCCAATTCCGCCACCAAGCCGTCCACCATGCTCAACATCTTGACGCGATTTCCCGACATCAATGTATGCGTCCATTCCTGCACGTCAATGACCGTAAGCGGTGAAACAACCACCGGCGCAGCGAACACGGCTTCATCATATTGCAGTACGGCATTCGGATGGGCGAGATTCGTCCGCTCCATTCCCTTCAAATGATCGCACATGCCGGCAAGCTCCTGAAGCGGAGTGAAGGTTCCGATGTAACAAGACACTTTGCAATAAAAGTATGATCTGTACGCTTCCAAGAGGCTGCCGCACTTCACGGACCATTCCGCTATGGAAGCCGGGGAGCGCCTAGGCTCCGGGGCATAGATCAGGGCGATGAGAACGCCCGTATAATCATAGAGAACATGTCCTGCGTGATTCTCCAGAAAAGTTTCTTCCGCCGCCTTCTTCAGCGCGTATTCCATGATGCGGACATGGTTATCATCAAGCGGCTTCTCCCATTCTTCCACAGAAATCAAGATGGGAAGGACGGCATGTTCCGGCGATAGCGGCAACTCGGCATCTTGCAACGACCGCTCCAGGAAGTCGCCGAAAGACAAGATGCGGCGCGATAGGAAATCCTGCCAGAACCGCTCGGCCAGCACGGGCTGCTGCTTCGTCCAGAGCGAGTGGTACTTCTGATACATGGCGTTATATTGTTGAACCCTTCGTTTCTCGTCGATGTGTTCCATCATTCTTTCGATAACTTTAAACAATTCCTCGCGCTCCACCGGCTTTAACAGATAATCGAAACTACCCAGCGACACGGCTTGCTTGGCGTAAGCGAATTCGGAATGGCATGTGAGAAATAACGTTTCCGTATGTGAAGAGTGTTCGTTAACCCAGTGTACCAGGCTAAGACCGTTTTCATCAGGCATCTCAATGTCACAGATCAACATATCTATGGTGTTCTCTGTGATCACCCTTCGCGCTTCTTTCGTATGAAGGGCCACGTGAACTTCTTGCACGCCCAACGAATCCCAATCCAGAGCATTGCGAATCCCTTCTGCCGCAAATTTCTCATCATCTACAATCAGCACTTTATACATTTTCACCCATCCCATCCTTTCGGGGGAGCACAAGCTGAACCACGGCCCCGCCCAGCTCTGCGTTCCTAAACGACAACTCCGTTTCGCATTTCCCGTAACGCAGCTGCAATCGTTTCCTCACATTCCAGATGCCTATACTGGATTCGGCGGTCGAAGGCTGATAACCTTCGTCATTCAAGGCGGTCACTTGCTCGTCCGTAAACCCGTGACCGTTATCTTCAATGATCACGCGAAACCGACGATCGTCACCCTCGATCATTCCAACAGCAATAGAGAGCCGGAAAACCTGATCCCGCACACTCATCCCGTGAATCATGCCATTTTCCACAAACGGCTGAACGATTAACGAAGGAATAAGAACCGAACCCAACTCTTGCTCAACCCTGATTTCAAAATCAAACATATCCTGAAAGCGCATCTTCTGAATCTCAAGATAGTTCGTAATGTGCGCAATCTCTTGTTGAATTGTAATCGAATCGCGTCCCGATGTCATAAGAAACCGGAAATAGTTTACAAGAAGGCTCACCGTCTTCTTAATAAGATCCTTGCGCTCCGTATCGGCCAGATGAAAGATGATATTCAGCGTATTCAGGAAAAAGTGCGGGTTAATCTGTGTTTGCAGGTGTTTAAATTCCGCCTTCTGGGCGCGTATACGCTCTTCATATACCCCGATCTTCAGATTCGTAATTTCGTCCATCATACTGTTAAACCCCTGATTAATAATGGAGAAATCAAGCACCTTCGTATCGGCCAACCTGGCGTCAATATCCCCTGTCTTCACTCTGCGAATGACATTAAGCAACTGACGGATCGGCTTCAGTATCAGTTTACGAAGCATCACCAAATAAAGAAGCAACAGTACAAGCACCACCATCGGTAGCATTGTGAAGGCGGCCTGGAAGTAAT
The DNA here is from genome assembly GCF_001644605.1 of Paenibacillus swuensis. Lineage (NCBI taxonomy): Bacteria > Bacillati > Bacillota > Bacilli > Caryophanales > Paenibacillaceae > Paenibacillus > Paenibacillus swuensis. Next base: position 2,066,469 of record NZ_CP011388.1, read on the forward strand.
CCAGCCCCCGAAGCAAGTCTGTGCGCGGCAGAACGACAGCCAGCTGCAGCGGCGTTCGGTCCGAGTGATTATGGACGACGAACAGCTCCTTTCCTCCCGATTCCACTTCGAAATAGTCGGGCTTGTCCAACTGATCCTTCGGGAGAATCAGTTCATCCAGATTCTCCTTCTTATTGGCGGACAGAATCGTACCGTCGTCATGCACGAACATCAGCCTTCCTTCCGTCCCCAGATCCAGACCGGAGAGCGGCTTGGTTAAACTGTTTAAGTTAATCAACGCGCCGATAAACGCGCCGTTATCAAGTTCATCGCTACCGAGACGGAATAAGAAGTGATCTCCGCCCAAGCGGATAATGTTCCACTTGTACAGATATGGTTTCATATCCTGCTCGCGAAACATGGTTCCTACCTCTTCCCGAATGCTTTCGGAATAATCCGCCGACACGCCCGGCATGGACGTTGTAAACAGACTTTGGTTAGGCGCCGAATAGACAAAGTACATATCGACAATGTGATAGTAGGATTGATGTGCCGCGTTACGTTGCATCAACCCAATCTGGGCATAGAAATGGTCCGCGTCCGTTAAACCGGGCTGACCAAACTTCAGGAAATTCTCGTCCTGATTAACAATAATATAAATGTTGCTGGAGATGTCGTCTAAACTTTTGTCAATCATACGAATGTTGGAATCTACTAAATTCTGATAGGAATGTGCGACTTGCGTCAACACGATGTCTTTCGCATAATGACCGACGGCAAACAGAATGATTAGCAATGGCAACAATACCGCGACAAAAATCAACGTTAATCGAGAGCTTAAGGAGATGAACTTGCCGTTCAACGTGTCTCCTCCAATCTGTTAAGGGAATGAATGTCACAAAATAACCTCGATGATGTCACAAAACGCATAGCCGTTCACCTTCAAATCATTTACATTGGAACTGGCGACAAGCCTAATCCCCAAACTTGAGGAGGTAATCATGTTATGGTAAGAAGTTGGAATCTGCGAAAGTGCGTTACAGGCATCGTCATGACCGCTGTGGTTATGACATCAGTATGGTTTGTGAATCCGCAAAAGGCAAGCGCTTTCAGTTCAGCGGACGCGGATGCAGCGATGACGGCGTTCAACAGTAAATTCTACAACAGCCAGACGAAGTGGTTTTATGCCAACACGAACCGCAACAGCGATCAGAGTTTCTGGGTGGAAGCGCATATGTGGAATTTGGTCATGGATGCTTACGAGCGCACCAATAATCCCGCCTACTTGACCCAGATCAACGACATGTACAGCACCTTGGTTGCGCGCCATGGACATGACTGGACATGGAACACGTGGAACGATGACATTATGTGGTGGGCCTTGGCCGCGACAAGAGCTTATGAACTGACAGGCAACGAGATGTATAAGAATGATGCGAAGTCCAACCTGGATTGGGTACTGGACACACAGACGGACCAAGAATTGGGCGGAGGCGTATGGGAGCATAACGATTCTCATTATGACAAAAATTCCTGTATCAACTTTCCCACAGTCATTACGGCTGTAAAAATGTCCAACCTTCTGAACGACAACAGCTATCTTACGGAAGCTCAAAACATTTATAGCTGGGCGAAGTCCGCACTGACGGACGGAAACGGCAAAGTGTACGATGCCATCCGCACGGACGGCACAACCGATATGGGATCTTCCCATTACAACCAGGGCACTTTCATTGGCGCGGCTGTTGCATTGTATGAAGAGACGGGCATAATCGGGTATTTAAATGATGCCGTTGCCGCCGCGAATTGGACAATCAACAATTTGACAACGAACAACATCCTGAATTTCGAGTCCCATGTGGACCTGCAAGGCGGGAAGCTCATCTTTCTTGAGTATTTGAATAAGCTCATAATCGACGGGGGACGTACGGAATTCCGACAATGGTTTGTCGATAACGCGCAAACAGCTTGGGATCACAGGAACAGCGAGAATCTGGTGTGGGGCGACTGGAATCAACCGACTTCGGGAACGTTCAGTTCCTGGGCCGCCGCACCCGCTGTAGCCGCGCTCAACTTGCTCGGCTCGGGAACGCCTTCGACGGGAAGCCCGATTAGCATTGCCAATCCCGGATTCGAGAGCGGCAATCTGTCCGGCTGGTCGGAATGGCATCCCGCCGGACAGTCCGCCAAATATGGGATAGACTCGAATGATGCGCATAGCGGGAATTACAAATTATATTTCTATGATTCTGCCGCGTATCAACAAAGCATACATCAGGTCAAGACGGGATTAGCGAACGGTTCATACACGCTCAAAGCATGGGTGAAAGCTACCGCTTACGGTGCGGCCCCATACACGGTCCGTATGGAAGGACGTTATTACGGCGGCGCCGATGTGTACGCGAACATGACGGTAGACGGCGTCTGGCGGCAGTACACCATGAACGTATCCGTCAGCAACGGACAACTGGATATCGGCTTCTATGTGAATTCTCCGGGTATGACTTCCATGCAGATTGATGATGTTACATTAACGAAGAACTAACTAATTATCCGATTCGCAAGAGAGGGCCGATCCTGATCAGGGATCGGTCTTCTTGGGTTATTTTGACCTATGCATATGATATAATGAGGCTTAAATATCCGGTTATTCTTACACGAAGGCGGTTGTTTCTGTGGATACCAATTACGATTTGTCAGCCATGCAACCTTCCGAAACGCTTGAGATCATGAAAGATTACTACTTTCCGCCCTATATCACGCTTGCTCATATGTTCAACGCCCCCAAAGGATGGGCCGTTCACAACAGGGAGATGACCCAATTCGTGCTGCAATATGTGGTGGACGGGTATGCGCAATATCCTGTGGGTGAACATATGTATGAAACCAGACGCGGCGACCTGTTGTTCCACCGTCCGCATGAACTCCACTCTATCCTGACGGTTGATGATCAGCCCTATGTGTGTATTTCGGTCGTGTTTCATTTTGGACATGCTGCATTTCCTTACGATGAATTGTTCAAGGGGCAACATGTGTTGGGCAACTTTGCGGATCGTCCGATCGAACACTTACTGTCTCAATTAGTAGAGCATTATCGTCAACCGGAGTTCCATCATATGGTGCGTTGTCAGGGTCTGCTCATGCATATTCTGGCCGAAGCGGCGGACCGGATGAACTCGAATCATCCTCTTTCGGGAACACAGGCTGTCCAAATGCCAAAATTAGTTCTCATCAAAAACTTCCTAACCGAACATTACCATAGGGATATTCAAATTAAAGAGCTGGAGCAGGTCAGCGGGCTCAGTAAAAACTATATTTTGAGTTTATTTCGCAAGTATGTGGGGATGTCGCCGATTCAATATTTGACGTGGATTCGTATTAATAAAGCCAAGGAACTGGCGCTGCAAAGCAACCTTTCCATCAGCGAAATCGCGCAGGCAGTGGGATACTCGGATGTGCATACGTTCGGACGAATGTACAAGAAAAAAACCGGGCAGAGTTTAACCCAGTTTTGTGCGAATTTGATTTATTCCTGAGGGAATCGGATTGGATTTCTATGCTCTCCAATATTTATCGTGCGCATACCGGTGTGTTGCCGGCTTCACCGGTTCCGCTACGGCAAAAGCGCCTGTAGGACGGTACTCAAACGGAGTTTCGTCTTTCACATAGTCGGCTTGCTTACGACGCTCGATACAATCGTAGAGCACATGCTGCTTCAACGTCAGGTATTCGAGTGTATGCGGACCGAACTCCATCTCGATTTCACCTGGGCGGAACTCGTAATACACCGTTCTGCGCAGCGCGTTGCCGTCTCCTTCAGGCGATCCGTGCAGAAGCTGGATGTTGTGGAGAATCACATCCCCAGGCTGCATCGGAACCGGCACCGCATCATCGAAGCTGAAATCAGGGCTGGCGCAACGCGCGTCCGCAGATTCGGCGCTCCAGTGGTTACTTCCCGGAATAACCCACAGGCAGGACTTCAGATCCGCTTCGTCCAGATAGAAATCCACGTTGAAGATCGGACGGGGATCGGTGCATCCCTCCGGTACGGCAGAATCCCGATGCCAAGGCACGCTTGCCGCATTCCCCGGGCTTTTCACCACAAGGGAGTCCCAAGTCGGAATCAGGTTACTGCCCTGCAGCTTCTCCACGGTACGAAGGATGAACGGATGTCCCAACAACGCCTTGTTCGCATCCTTCTTCTCAATAATGAACTCCGTGCGCCAGTAGACGCGCTCGCCGTTCTTGCGTTCACGATACCAGTAATCTTCCGCCGTATTCCCTTCGCTCAGCCCCTGGTTCACGACTTCCAGCGTTTGCTCCTGCAGCAGCGCCAATTCTTCTCCTTGAACTACATTGCGAATGACCAAGAAACCGTTATCAAGAAAGAATTGAGCTTGCTCATCTGTAATGACCTCTTGCGTCAACGCGTTCGCTTCCGGAAATTTCATTTGTGTTTCACTCATCTTCATCAACCTCCCGTGGTATGAACTACATTTCTAATATACCGAACAAGAAGTGAAATTGATTTAGTTAAAATGAATTGTTTGGTTGCCAAAAGCACTCTCGTTTAGGTGATAAATTCCGTTTATTTTAAATTAGTGGTGGAAAATTCCTTTTGTTTAAGGTATGATAACCGTGAATTTATTAAACGCTTACATTACTTTATTTATCTTGAGGAGGTATCACATGAGTACATGGAACAAGAAAACAGGTCCTTTGCGTAAAGCCGCTTTAGCGGGTACCACAGCTATAATGTTATTATCCGCTTCCCCTCTGCCCATTTCCCCCCCTCTTACAGCATATGCCCAGGATGAAGGTGCCGGTTATTATGTCACAGCGGCTGACGGCCATCGGGTGACGATTTCCGGGGTCAATATGACTAGAGGACCGGGCATGTTAGTTGCCTATAACCCGATCTGGGGTTACAGTTCATCCACCAATGCATTTGGGGCAGAGGTCGTTCTTGATTCTACCGGAGTTCCGGGCGAATATATGGTCAAGGAAGTCAATTCGGCCTTTGGGGATCTATCCAAAAGCGGTAACAGCACCATCCCACTCCAAGGTTTAGTTTTGTCCGCCGGACCCGGTGGTACACCCGATGTGCGGAAAGACTTGATCTCCCATTTTAAAGCGGGGGATTTAGTTAAAGTCAATGAACCCATCGCTCAGACCTCTGAAGCTCAGGTTCATGCGGTTGATCCTTCACCGTCAAACAATCCCGATGGAGCATTGTTTGACGGTTACCGTGGTCCCAATCAATTGTTGGTTTACACACCGGCTTTCGGCGCAACGACCCGCACCAACCAGTACGGATTTGAAATTACCGTGGTTGACGGTATTGTACAAACAGCAGGCGGAGCCAACTCCGCGATCCCGGATAACGGATTTGTTGTCAGCGCTCACGGAACGCAGGCCGCTTGGTTAAGCTCCATCGCGGAGACGGGCGCCAAAGTACAATTAAACGGCAATCGGCTAACCGTAACTAAAGACGCATCTTCCTATGTATATCAAGCCGAACAAGCGATTAAAGATGCGGAAGCCAGTATCCTGCGCGCCACAGATCACTATTTGAATGTTCCGTTCGACAAAGCCAACCAAAGTATAGCCGAAGCTAAGGCATTAACCGAGAAGGCCGCGGGAACTCTGGAATCAGACCCTGTGAAAAGTGTTTATGTTTCTAAACAAGCCATCTCTGTTGCCCGTGATGCCTTCTACTATTCTCTGCCCAGCAGAGCGGCTGAATCCCGCGGCGTCTGGTACAGGCCGCAAGAGAAGACTCCGGAGCAAATTGCGCAAACGCTCGACCGCATGAAAGCAGCGGGATTTAACGAGCTTTATTTAGAGACCTTGTTTCAGGGATACACGATATTTCCAAGCCAAGTCGCGAAGGACAACGGAATCGTTAATCAGAATCCTATCTTTAAAGGTTGGGATCCACTTCAGGTATTTATGGAAGAAGCCAAGAAACGCGGCATAGCCGTACACGCATGGTTGGACGGATTTATGGTAGGGATCAGCCCAGGCGGAGGACCGATACTGAGCGCCCATCCCGAGTGGTCGGCTGTTGCCCGCAATCAGACCGATGCGGGGAAGCCGATGCCGCAGAAGAGCAACGGTTATTACTGGATGGACATTACGAATCCGGAAGCACAGAATTATCTCTTAAATTTGACTAAAGAAATGGTTACCCGCTATGGTATGGCCGGTGTAAATCTGGATTATATGCGATTCCCGCATGCGTCCGACTGGAAAGAAAGCTATAATTTCAGCGCTTATTCCCGTTCCTCTTTCCAACAAGCCCACGGTGTTGATCCTTACACGATTCAACCTGAGTCGCAACCGGAAATGTGGAAAACTTGGACCGATTGGATTGTTCAAGCCGAAGACAAGTTTGTCCAGAAGGTCTATAATGACATGAAAGCAATCAACAGCCAAATCGTCATCTCCGCAACACCTGAGCCTGGTGCGGAAGCGGAGAAGATCGGGAATTGGTCGCAGTATGTGGACGTGGTCATCCCTCAAGCTTACTCCTATAGTGTAGACAGTGTACGCACTTCCGTAGAGCAACATATGGCTGAGCTAAAGCCCGGCAACTTGACGTACAGCGGCATTTTCCCGATGTATGTCCATATGGGCCCTTATGAGACTGTAGCCCAAGTCCTTGCCGCACGGGACATAGACCATGGCACGACCATCTTTGCTTTCGGTCAGGCCAGTCCTCTGAGTGTGGAAGCTCTTAAGAAAGGACCTTGGCGCGAGGACGCCGTATCCACGGGAATGCATCCTTTTCTTGCGATTACCGCATTAATGGATTCAATCCGGAAGGATATTAAGGAAGTGTATATACCGCGTAAAGCGATCAATGAGAAAACCGCTCAAGAACTAAATCAGAGAATGGATCAGATTACTCATCAACTGGATAAGGATTTACCTTGGGCGGCTTATCAGAGCACGGCTAACCAGATCAGGGCGCTTGAATCTTACCTCCTTGCCGGGAAGCAAGATATGCCTGCCAAGATAGCCGAGAGACTATCGGAACAAACCTCTTATGCGGGAACACTGCTGTCCTATGCGATAACAAAACGAATTCGATAATAGATGAAGTCATAATGAAAAGAGCAACCCAAGCTGGTTCAACAGCAGGGTTGCTCTTCTTATTTTGCTCAGCTTGCACTAGTAGAATTTATCCACAACAGCCTGCGCTGTCTTCTTCTGATATTCCAACGCCGTTTCTTGAGTTACAATCATAAGACCCGTGCACAGCATGTCCACTACGTTCAGTTGAGCAATCTTCGCAGCCAACGAACCGCCCTCCAGTGGTGTTTCCTTGCCAGCCGTTAATAATACGACATCCGACAACTTGGTGATCGGAGAACGCATATAATGGGTGATGGAGATGATATTGGCCCCGTTTTCTTTGGCGATTCTAAGCGCGTCCACGGTATCCCGGGTACTCCCGGAAACCGAAATGCCAATGACTATATCTCCGCGTTTCATGGTAGAGGCGGACATGGATTGGAAGTGAGGATCCGTAATGGCGTCAACCGATATCCCGAAACGCAGAAACTTGCTCTTCGCGTCAAGCGCCGTAATCCCTGAGGTTCCGACTCCATAGATATGGATTCTCCTCGCTGCTACCAGGAAGTGAATCGCCTTGTCTAATGTCGAGGCGTCTATCAGGCTGACACATTCCTGCAAAGCCTTGATGTTGGCTTCGGTAATCTTATGAATTAATGCCAGCGAACCTTCCCTCTGCTCCATATCCATGGATGCGGCTCTGCCAGGCAGAGCGACATCCTGCGCGATCGCAAGCTTAAATTCCTGGTAACCGCGAAAACCTATTTTCCGGCAGAATCGGAGTACTGTAGTCTCTCCAACTTCCGCTTGCTCGGCAAGATCTGTTACTGACATATAGATAACCTGTTCCATATGGCTTAGAACAAAAACAGCTACTTTGCTTTCGGAATTCGTATACGTATTTAATAAACTGTTGAGCTTCGCTTGTAAGGCGCTTGTTCCGCCATTCATGTTCATGAACTAATTCACACCCCGTGTGTAGGAAATTAAGATTATGATGTTAGTATACATGAATAGACGGAAATTGCATCTCATGTTAATGAAAGCTAAATAGCCGAGGGCATACGCCCCCGGCTTTAGTTAATTATATTAACCTTTAACTGCGGATCCTACAGTCAATGCATTCTCCACTTGCTCACTGAACAACACATACAACAATACGGTAGGCAAGGAGGCGATCGTCATCGCCGCACCCATCGCGCCCCAATTCGTTGTGAATTCGCCCTGGAAGAACATAAGACCCAACGGCAGCGTCTTGAGCGACTCTTTGGAGATGAGCACAAGCGCCATCGGAAACTCGTTCCAGGCGGACAAGAAGACGAAGATGACCATCGTCGCAAGCGCCGGTTTCACGATCGGCAGCATAATGGAGAAGAACGTGCGGTAAATGCTCGCCCCGTCCATGCATGCCGATTCTTCCAGCTCAATCGGAATGGTGCGGAAGAAACCGTAGAATACCATGGTCGAAAAAGATAAATTGAACGCGATATACGGTACGATCAGCGCCATATACGTATCGGCAATATTGAGATCGCGCACCAGAATCGCAAGCGGAATCATGATGACCTGAATCGGAATAAACATGCCGAGAATAATATAGGTTCTGGCGACATTGCTCAGCTTCCACTGCATCCGCGCTACAGCGTAGGCGAACAGGACCGACAGGGCAATGGACCCCACAACGGTAACCGCTGAAATAAACACACTGTTCATGAAATACACCGGCACGTTGAAACTGGTTAAGGCCGTGGTATAGTTCTCGATTCGAAAGTTCGTCGGAATGCCAAACGGATTCGTTACGAAGATTTCATTGTTATTCTTAAGGGAGTAGGACACCATCCAGAACAACGGGTAAATCGACAGAATCGCGTAGGCGTATGCAAATACATATAATAATGGCTGATTACGCCTTATTTTCGATATAAAGCCCATCTCGTTTCACCTTCTTATCTGTTAGTAGGTTAACTTCTCTCTTGCAACGAAGCGGTTAATGATCAAGGTAGCCAATAAACACTCGAGAACAAGAATCGCTGCCGATGCGGTACCGTAACCGAATTCGTTGATCCGGAACGCGGAACGGAACATCATGAAGGTAAGGGTGTACGTACTGTTACCCGGACCGCCGTTGGTCATAATAAACATGTTGGCGAATGCGTTCAAGCCGCCGGTGACCGCGAAAACCAGACAGAAGCGGTAAGTCTCGCCTAACAGAGGAATGGTAATTTTACGATGCGCTTGCATCTTGGTGGCACCGTCGATGCGGGCCGCTTCCAGATATTGTTCGGGGATGGATTTCACACCCGCCAAGATTAAAGCGAAGTGGTACCCCATGTACTGCCAAGCATTAACAAAGGCGATTGCGACAATCGCGGTTTTGCCGTTGGACAACCAGTCCTGCTGATATTCCATGCCTACCAAACTGAACAATTTGTTAATTAATCCGTATTCTCCATTGTACATCGCCAGCCATAACTGACACACAACCGTGATGGAAAGGACTACAGGAATAAAGTAGCTGATGCGCAGAAACCGGCGCCCTTTAATTTTCGCATCGGCGATAATGAATGCCAGGATCGTCGCCATTCCGATTTGAAACACCGTGATAATGGCCGCAAAAATTAAACCGTTATATAGAGCTTTAAAAAACAGTCGGTCATGAAACAGCCGGATATAGTTGTCCAGTCCGATGAATGTAGCTGTGCTCAGTCCGTCCCACTCATAGAAACTGCGAAACAGGGTCTGACTCATCGGGTAGAAAACCACCACGGTAAACAGGATCAATGCGGGCAGTGTGAAAAGCGCGATTGCCAGCTTGTTACCTAGAAAGTTCTTCATGCTCACCATCCTCCGTTGATTCGGAATACTCCGTCTTTAGTTTAAAAATCCCACATCAGCCCGGAACAACCCGACGGATGTGAGATTTTCAATTTTCTTTATATTGGATTAGAGTTTATGCTTACTTCGCGCCAACAACCGCATCCACATCGGCAACGAAATCATCAGCCGTGTAAGAGCCTGTCATCAAGTTCTGGGAGCTGTCTTCAATCGCCGCTTTTACTTTAGCGTCAGCCAGTCCCCACGCGAACGCGGAAGTACTTGTAATGTTCGGGATATCTTTGGCCAATTGCTCCATCATCGGAGGGAACTTCTTCACAACCGGCAGATCCACCTTCGTTGCTACCATCGGATTACCGCGTTGCGTGTATTTGAACTCCGCGTATTTAAGGGACATGAACGCCGCTACTTTAGCCGCAAGCTCCTTGTCCTTTGTGGAAGGAGATACCGCGTATCCGCCCGGACCACCGCCGCCGCTGAATGCCAATTTCGTCGCATCCACATCAGCCGCAGAGTTTGCAGGGTAGTACATGTAGCCTACTTTATCGCCAAGCGCTTTCGTAGCCGCTTCAATTTCCCATTGACCGTTCAGGAACATAGCCGCTTTTCCTTCGTGGAACAGAGCCGCCGCTTGGTCATAGTTCATGTTCGTCGCGCCTTTCGAAAGCAGACCCGCTTTCACAAGTTCTTCCACTTTCATCGCGGCGGATTTGAACGCTTCATCAGAAGCTTTCGCTTTACCTTGATCCAGCGCTGTAATACCTGCCGGATTCGAACGTGTCGCGAACATGTCGAACAGAGCTACCGTAGGCCATTTCTCCTTGGCGAACATGGACATTGGCGTTACGTCAGCCGCTTTGAACTTCTTCACGGCATCCAGGAACTCTTCATATGTTGTGGGTACTTTAACGCCGTTCTTCTCGAACAACTCTTTGTTGTAGTAGAGAAGAATAAGCTCGTTACCCGCGTAAGGGAACGCGTACGAGTGGCCGTCTTCGTGTGTCAGCGTATTCATTGCGCTCGGAAGCATCTTGTCTTTGAAGCCTGTGGACGTTACATAATCATCAAGAACCAGAATGTTCTCGGATTTCTTGAACGTGTTGATAATGTCCAGACCCGCTTGGAAGATGTCCGGAAGGTTGCCAGTAGCCGCGTAAGTTTTCAGCTTCTGACCGTCATCTTGTGCCTGAATATCAAGCTCAAGCTCCACATTCGGCATTTCTTTCGCCAGTTCCGCTTTCGCGTAATCAAACGGCGTCTTGGTATCTTCATCTGAATATTGAGCATAGATGCGAAGTTTTGTTTTTCCCTCAGCAGCAGGCTCGGTATTCTTATTGCCTTCATTCGTGGCGGTATTGTTTTCTTTCGTGCTGTTTCCGTTGCCGGCTCCGCACGCTGTAACGGTGAAAGCCATGATCAACGTTAACAGAAGAAGCATGCTTTTCTTTACGTTCCCTTTCATCTGAACCCCTCCAGAACCTCATTAGTTATTAAGTACTACTTCAGTATAGAAGGACTCCCGCCATTATTTAATGGAATAACCGATGCAAACTTGTAAAATCCGTAGATTTATCTTATCTGGAATTTTCGTACTCGCTCGGTGTGATCCCGAAGTGCTTCTTGAACGTCTTACTGAAGTAGCCCGCATCCTTATATCCGACCTGTTCGGAGATATCCGACAGTTTGCTTCGCCCGGTCGCGATGAGCTCCTTGGCTTTCTGCAACCGGACATGCGTAATGTAGTCCGAGACGGTTGTGCCCCATTCTTTTTTGAAGATGGACCGCAAATAACTCGAGTTAATGTAAATATGTCCCGCAATGCGTTCTACACCAAGCTCGGGATCCGAATAATGACCGTCGATGTATTCCTTCGCCGCCATCGCGTTCTTACGCGCCTTGGTCATCTTATGACTTCCCGCGTAGTCCAACGCCAGCCCGTATAGACGCTTCATCCAGGCTTCCGTTTCAACCATTGATTCATGGCGCTTCAATTCGTTAAACGGGGAGAACGAGGTGCCATAAATATCTTCCACGTCATACCCCGCTTCGGTGACAAAAGACAGGCACAATGAAATTACATTCATACAGATCATATAAATGTGATCCACCGACATCCGCTGGTCGCGCAGATAACGGAATATTTCCCGAATCTGCGCTTCAACTTTCACGCTTTCGCCCGAACGCATAAAGGAAAGCAGCCGCTCGTTCATTTCGGCCGGATAGAATCCTTGACCGGAGAAGGCCTCGCGATATTTAGCGTATTCAATGGAACGATCGTTTCCCATGTTGAACTTATTCTGGAGGGAGACTAATGCCTCCATATAAGAGGAATAAATCCCCTTGTAGCCGCGTTGAACCGAACCCACGCCGATGGTAATCGTGAATTTGAGGTGTTTTTTTATGAGTTGGCACAGTTTACCGTAATCATCCAAATCGAATTCACGAATCGCCTCTTCATCTTCGAATTCGAGCAAGGACACAATGCGTCCGTCCGGGTCGGTAAACATGAGATGCTGTCCCCGAATCCCGATAATCTCGCCCAACACATTCGTAACGGCAAACTTCCACAGCAGCTTCTCGCTGATTTCATTCCACTTTTGGTCCAGATGGTCGATTTCGATGCAAGCTGCCTGAAACAGTCCCGTATATGTCGGTAGGTTCAATTCGTTAAACTGGCGCACCGTTTCTTCCCTTGAGGTGCTGTAATCCTTGCTGATCAATTGATGCAACAGACGCTCTTTCAGAATGACCTGCTGTGAGATGGCTGTCGTTTTCTCTTGTTGCTCCACCTCGATTTGTTGGCGCAGCTTTAGCATGGTAAGAAGAAGTTCCTCTTTCGTGAACGGCTTGAGAATGTAGTCTTCCACACCGAGCCGAATCGCCTTGCGCGCATATTCGAATTCGCTGTGGCCTGTAATGAGCACAATCCGTATATTGGGGTAGCGCTCAAACAGCTTTTCCGAAAGCTCAATACCGTCCATGAACGGCATGTTGATGTCCACAAGAGCGATATCCGGCGGATGAAGCGCAGCTTGTTCCAGCGCGTCTACCCCGTTCCTGCCTTCCGATGTAATTTGGAAACCATAGCCGGCCCAGTCAATTGTCGTCTTTAAATATTCCCGAAAAATGGATTCATCATCCACAATCATAATATTAATCATGTGTTAACTCCTCTTCCTGTAACAGCAGAACGCTTGAGCGCATTCCTTCCCATTCTAGCAGAAGAGCCATTAGTATTGAAGAATGGCCACACCATGAGCGGACAATTCAATATCCCCTGAGATTACTTCTTTGCTTATCAGCTCAAAAGCTGAGGAGAGTCCCGTATTTACAATCGTTGACGTATTATTATGATTTAGGATGAAGAGAAAGCTTAAGCCGTCCTTTACCCTTCGAACAGCTTCGATCCCGTGATGATGTTGAGGAAGGAGAGACTCAATGCCCTTTTCCCTGCAAATATGCTGCAGCAGCTTTCTTAATAATTTCTTCTCCGGTCTCGTAGCTACGTAATAAGCCAGACCCTGTCCATAACGATTCATCGTCAACGCGGGCATCCCTGCGTAAAATTCGAAACCATAGGTCCCCAGCACCTCCGCACTCTCGGCATGAATCAAGTCACATAGAAATGAGCAGGAATAGGAACCTTCAAGTTCTTGGAATGAGCTGCTTATTATGATTTCATTCGTTTCCTCGGGATAGAGCGCATCCATTTCTTCTGACCATAGGCCAAGGACGGAACGGAGTCCGCCGGAATACCCGCCTGTAAAGGCAATATCCGTTTCGCCGACAATCCCGCTAAAATAAGTCGTAAGGAAGGTTCCGCCGGCTTGAACGAACTGTTCAACCTTCGTGGCGAATCCTGGTTTGATCATATACATCAACGGAGCAATAATTACATTATACCGCTTGAAATCCGCTTCCAATCCCACCATGTCTGTCGGGATATGCAATTCATACAAGGCATCATAGTATTTGTGAACTTCTTTGACATAATCAAGATCATTGCTCGGACCGCTGGACAACTCCACCGCCCAACGATTCTCCCAATCATAAAGTATGCCTACTTTCGCATCGGAACGCGCGTCAATGAGCCTATCTCCTAGTCTGCCCAGCTCGTCTCCGAGCTCGGCGCATTCCCGGAACACACGAGTATGCTCATGTCCGACATGTTCGATTAACGCTCCATGCATCTTCTCACAAGAACCCAGCGACTTACGCAGTTGAAAGAACATGACCGTATCGGCGCCGTGAGCCACGGCCTGATAGCTCCACTTCTTCATTTCACCCGGCCGCTTTAGTTTGCAATAGGGCTGCCAATTCGCGACACTTGGCGTCTGCTCCATCAACATGAATGGCTGGCCGTCTTTCAGACTGCGCATAAGGGCATGCGTCATGGCATTCATGCTCGGAAGGTGATCGGGGGCCGGATAACTGTCCCAGGATATGACATCCACATAAGGCGCCCAGTCATAGTAGTTCATTTCCTTATAAGTGCCCATAAAGTTTGTCGTTATCGGAATATCTTTGGAATGCTTGCGGATCGCTTCCACTTCAAGCTTGTAACAAGCAAGTAAACTGTCGGATCCGAAACGAAAATAATCCAGTGAAATGCTGTTCTGATTACTTCGCTGCCAGTTCCAGTGCACACCTTCACTAAGTAAATTGGGCGGGACAATTTCGTTCCAATCGTAAAAGGTATGTCCCCAGAATGCGGTATACCAAGCTTTATTCAGCTTTTCGATTGTGCCGTAACGTTGTTTGAGCCATACACGAAACGCCTTGGCGCAATGATCGCAATAACAATATCCGCCGAGCTCATTATTAACATGCCATATAAGCAGTCCAGGGTAATCATGGTAGCGCTCCGCTAATTTATCAACCAGCGCATATGCATATTTACGATAGGTGGGGCTGTTTGGGCACGAGTTATGTCTGCCGCCAAATTTCCGCTTGCGCCCCTCCCAATCCACCCGGAGAATATCTGGATAGCGGTTTGCCATCCACGCGGGGTGTGCGGCCGTGCTCGTTCCGAGACAGACACTAACGTTGCCTTCTTGCATTTTCTTCAAAATATCATCCAGCATAGTGAAATCGTATTCATCTTCTGAAGGCTGCAAGCTCGCCCATGAAAACACATTGACAGTGACTACATCAATCCCGGCTAGTTTAAACAATCGAACATCCTCATCCCAATACGTCTGATCCCACTGTTCTGGGTTGTAGTCTCCTCCATACCATATTTTGTTAAGTTTATCGTTAATGGGCATTGCTTTTCCCTCCTTAATGTATTGAACAAACCTATTTGATCCCGACGGTCTCCATCATCATTAGCTTATCTTCTAACCCCAAGCCATTCTATTAACGAAATGAACAATATCTAATACATAATCAACGAAGGACTGTCATTCCTTCATGACCATCACTATAATGGAGTTGCAATACCGAATTGAGGGGAGGATTGACCTTGTCGACAGGTGCACCATTACACGAACTAGCCTTGCTTAAAGCTCAACAACATGTGGCAACAACCATGCCGTCCATGGAGGAAACTCGCTATCGGCTTCATTATCATGCCATGCCCCCTGTAAATTGGATGAATGATCCGAACGGCTTTATTTATTTTGCTGGCCAATATCATCTGTTCTTCCAGTTTCACCCTTATAGCCCTGAATGGGGGCCAATGCACTGGGGTCATCTGGTCAGCAATGATCTAATGAAATGGGAGTTCCTTTCGATTGCTCTGGCTCCAAGCGAGGACTACGATATCGGGGGTGTGTATTCCGGAACAGCTGTTGAATTTAATGGCACATTGTATCTTTTCTATACAGGCATTACGGGTGACGGGAGACAAGTACAATGCATAGCGAGTAGTACCGACGGCATCCGTTTCGAGAAACATTCCGGAAACCCGGTCATCGGGACCTACCCTCCGGAAGGTTCGCCTGATTTTAGGGATCCGAAGGTTTGGGGGAAGCAAGGCGCATGGAATATGCTGATCGGATCCAGCTGTAATCAAGAAGGTAACGTATTGCTGTATCAATCAAGTAACCTTTTTGACTGGACATATGAGGGGGTTTTTGCCCAAAGTGACGGTAGCTTGGGTACCATGTGGGAGTGTCCCGATTTCTTTATGTTAGAGAATGAAGAGGTGTTGATGCTCTCCCCTATGGGCATGCATAATCGGGCTAATCGCAACATCTTCCTATACGGCAATCTTAATGAATCACATCGACAATTCGAATATTACGGCTGGCGGGACGTGGACGGCGGCCATGATTTCTACGCCGCACAAACGGCTACCGATTCCACCGGAAGACGAATTTTCATCGCCTGGATGGACATGTGGGGCGCGCCTATGCCAAGTAAACAAGAAGGTTGGGCCGGGGCAATGACGCTTCCTAGAATGATTGTTAAGGGAGATGAAGGCCGATTGCTGACACCGCCGGTTCCCGAGGTCGAGTTGCTGCGCCGGGCCATATTGACGGCTGATCCGACAAGGTTGCCCATGGTCATTAGCGGGACAACGTTATTATCCGAGGTAGCCGGCAATACCCTTGAGATCATCGTTGAATTCAACCTCTCCCAATGTGATGCCGAAGAAATCGGAGTTATTGTGCGGCGTTCCGCAGATGGTTCCGAACAAACGCTCATCCTATACCATGTGGCATCTAGTCGAATTCGTGTTGATCGTTCTTGTTCAGGGGAACCACTCGGGGTTGATTATGAAGTTGATTACCACGCCGCAGACGGGAAATTAAAACTCCGAATTTTCGTTGATGTCTCCTCGCTTGAAGTATTCCTGGGAGATGCCGAGACGGTATTGACGAATCGGATCTTTCCCTCTCCGGATAGTGTGGGAACGGCTTTGTTTGCAACTGGCGGATCGGTCGAAGTGACGAGTTTGGAAGCTTGGGCACTCCGTAATCATGAACCGGATGGCGAAGAATAGGCAGCCAGGAATAAATAAAAGACGACTTCTTTTCCAGAAAAAAACGGAATGAGAGTCGTCGCAAACAAATGCTTGTCCTGTCGTAAACCCTAGTTATCAATCATCCTTTAACTCCTCTTCCTGTAATGGCAACACGACACAGACTTCTGTTCCTTGACCAAGCTTACTGTGAATCTGCAATCCGAATTCTTCGCCGAAATACAATTTGATTCGGTGATTCACGTTATACAGACCGAAGGATACCTGAGAACCTTCCCTGTTCTCTGACAGGATCGCCTGGACAAGCTCTTCCGTCATGCCGACTCCGTTGTCCGTAACCTTCAAATAGATGCGATTGTTATCTGTATACCCTTGCACGCTGATATGACCGAAGCTGCCCTTGGCTTTTAAACCGTGATAGATAGCGTTCTCCACCAAGGGTTGTATCGTTAACTTCAGTATCGGATGAGGCAGTACGTCCGGGTGAACTTGAATCTCATAGTCAAACACATCCGAATAACGAATCCGCTGAATCGCAAAATAATCACGGATATTGTCCAATTCTTCCCGAATGGCGATCATCTCCCGGCCTTGGCTTAAAGCTACACGATAGAAGTCAGCCAGTGCCTTCGTTGTCTTCTGCACATCCTTCACTCTGCCCATTTCGGACAAAGTATAGATAACATCGAGCGTGTTATACAGAAAGTGCGGCTTCATCTGCGATTGAATGAGAGCCAGCTCATATTCCCGCTTCTTCCGCTGCTCGACGTTCACCTTATCCAACAGTTCCCGGATTCGGAAGAGCATCGTATTAAAGCCTGAAGCCAAATATCCGATTTCATCGCTGGAGTGGACTTCAATGGAACCGTTAAGATTCCCTTCACGAACCTTGAGCATTTCCTTGGCCAGCCGTTTAACCGGATGCACCACAACATTCGACAAGATCCTGGCGCCGATTAAGGCAATCACCAGACAAGCCGCACCCATGGCGGCGATCAGCCACGTAATCTTGGCATAGTCCTGGGTCAGGAGCTTTAAGGGGGTTACCGTAATCAGTTTCCAGTCCAAAAGAGGGAAAGGATTCGAAATCAGCAGCTCCTTTCCTTCACCGTTGTCAGCGATGATGTTCGCGCTGTTGCGCTTGCGGATCCATTCCCTTGTGCGAAGGTCCGCCACCGGCTTTAACAACGCGGCCGGATCCCCGCCGGATACGACGATGCCGTCGGAATCCGCAATATAGTAAGTACCGTTCGGATTGCTGTTCACAGTGCTATATATCGAAGAGAGCCTGTGCTCATGAATGTTCAGAATTAACCAACCCAGTGTCTGTCCGGTATTGATATCGAATACTTTCTTTCCCATCGTCATAACAGGCATCTCTGAATCCATCGTCAAAAACGTGCGCCGTTGCATAGGAAACCAGATGTTCGTACCGTTTGACCGGTTAATTTCCTTCAGGAGTTCGCTTGATCCCGCTGCTTCCGCTCCTTGCTCCATGTTCGGATGGGATCCGTAAATATGTCCGTCCCGGTCTATAAACGCCGCCGAGGTCACGTCGGGAAAGATCAGCTGCGAGAAGCTGATTTGATTGGTAATCTGGGTATATCGTTGAAGTTCCGACAAGTTCGGACGCTGGGCGAGCAACTTATTCAAGTTGATCGTGAGCATATTCCCGTTACTCTCCACATTGGTGAAGATGCCTTCCATGCGGGTGATGATGAGATTGGAATTATCCGATACATTATTTATCGTTTGGTTTACAATCACGTTCGTATAAATCCGGTTTGAAGCATATCCCAAGATCAGTAACGGGATGACAATCAGCGGAATATAAATGATGACGATTTTATTGCCGATCATCTGGTTGCGGAACCAGGCCGACAATCTGGAATATAAGGACATGGGCATCTACCTTTATAAGTGGACTGTATTGTCAAACCCATTGTATCAAATGGTACCGGCAAAAGAAAAACTAAAACAAAAAGAGGCGCTTCGCGCGCCCCGTTACATCTATACCTTAAAGCGTTCAACCAGCTCTTGCAACTCCAGCGCCATATTGGACAATGCGGCGGAGCTCGCTGCAATTTCCTCCATGGAGGCCAACTGTTGCTGAGCCGCCGCCGACACATTCTGTGTGGCTGATGCATTGCCGGCTACAATAACAGAGATGGACTCTATGGAGCGAACGGTGACTTGTCCTCCCTCGGAAATGTGTTGCGCCGTATTCGACATGTCCTGAATCTGGGCTTCCACCTCCGTTACGGAAGCTTGAATGTTTCTGAAGAGGGTATCGGCATGGTCCATGACCCGAATGCCCGATGAAACTTCATCCGTCGTTTGTTGCATGGACACGACTGCGCGCTCCGCACCCAGTTGCACTTGCCGGATCAACTCCGCAATCTTACGGGAAGATACACCGGTCTCTTCCGAAAGCTTCTTCACTTCCTGGGCCACCACAGCAAATCCCCGACCATGCTCGCCCGCGCGCGCTGCTTCTATTGAAGCGTTGAGGGATAACAGATTGGTCTGGCTGGAAATCTCCCCGATCAGAGTGACGATGCCTCCGATTTCTTCGGAATAGTTCTGCAGGTCCCGAATCACATTCCCTAGATCACCCACCGTGTGATGGATGGATTGCATCTGGTTAATCGCATCTCGGATGACCGAACCGCCTTCCTGGGATTTGCCGGAGGCTTGCACCGCGGACGCCGCGATCAAATGAGCGCTATGGGCAATGTTCTCGACCCCTTGCGACATGGAATGTACGGAAGCGGAGCCCGCTTCAATACTCTCCACCTGACGATCGGCGCCTTCCGCAACTTCCTGAATATTCTCGGCTATGTATTGTGTCGCTTGGGATGTCTGCTCTGAGCTTGCCGTTAATTGCTCTGAAGAAGCGGCCAGCATGCCCGAGGTTTGGTTTACTTCAATCAGTACAGCTTTCAAAGATCCGACCATCCGGTTGAAACTGTCGCTTAGACGGCTGATTTCGTCCTTGCGTCCGCCGTTGTCCACGGTAACGGTCAAGTCGCCGTTGCTGATCTGATCGGCAGCGTCCATTAATTTGCGGATCGGATTCATCACGGAACGGATAATGAGATATACGATACCCGCTCCGGCAACGATGGCGATAATAATGACGATCATCGTGTTCAGGAAAATTGGAAACGTATCCTGCTCCACTTCAGCGAACGGCACAATGCCGAAGAGCCTCCAGCCCGTCTTCCCGTTTGTCGTATATACCCATTTCTCCGTGCCGCCGTTAGCCGCATCCTTGTAATTAAACACGCCCTCAATTGAGCCTGCCACATTCTTGACCACCGATGCGGGAATATCCGAACCCACCTTGCGCTTCGGATCGGCCAACACCTTATCCTGAACATCGGACACCGACACATAGCCCGTCCGCCCGATGGAGGCAGCCGACATTTGTTTAGCGAGCATGTTCAGGTTCAGATCGACAGCTATGACTCTGGAGCCATCGCGTGTCGTGCTCGCGATCGTTACGGTAATCGTGCCGCTGCCGGCATCCACATAAGGCGCTGTTATAATCGACAAACCCGCGTGCGCCATCGCTTCCTTATACCACGGCCGAGTGCGCGGATCATATCCGTCAGGCAGCTTTTGATCCGGAACAAGCATAATCTTTCCTGTCGCTTCGCCTATGTAGGTGTTGCTAATTTCATTGTGCAGTCGCGCGAATTCGCTTAAATATTCACGTACCGCATTGCCGCTCTGATCGGATGGAGGCATCGTCCTCGCCAGAAATTCCACTTCCTTTTGAATTGGATCCAGATAGTTCGTAATCAGTTGGTCCAGAATGCTGACGCTGCCTTGCGCGCTTTCCGTCATCTTCTCTTCCACTTTGGAATGAGCGGATTTGTAAGCTACGGTTCCAATCGTTATTGCGGGTATGAGCAAAATTAAGCTAAATGACAACAACAATCTCATGCGCAACGTCATTCCGGCTTTTCTGGACATTCTAAGCTTGTCCTGCAGCGATTTCTTCAACATGATTCATATTCCTCTCTAATACATCGTTTATAAACTCAGGCAATACCTGACTCGCGATCGGTCTGCTCAGGAAATATCCTTGCACATAATCGCATCCCCACCGTTCCAGAATACGAAGCTGTTCCCCCGTCTCAATGCCCTCCGCCACCACACCAAGCCCTAATTTATGCACCAGCTCGATAATCGATTCGGTAATATCCTGCTCCGCCGTCTCCGAGGTAATATCCCAGATAAAGGACTTGTCTATTTTCAAATAATCAATGGGCAGCCGTTTCAAATAATGCAGGGACGAATATCCGGTACCGAAATCATCAAGAGATATTTTCACCCCCAGCCCGCGAAGTTGCTCCAACACCTCAATACAGCGGTCAAAAGAAGACATCAGGAGGCTTTCGGTAATTTCCAGATCGAGACAGGATGCGGCCATTCCGGTATCTTGCAGGATCGCGATCATTCGCTCAGGGAAGTCATATTCCCTTAGTTGAACAGCTGATACATTTACAGACATCGTCATGTGCATTTGCGAAGATTGCAGCAGCTTGCTATGCATCAGACAGGCTTCCCGAAGCACCCACTCGCCAATGGGAACAATCAATCCTGTTTCTTCCGCAATGGGAATAAAATCGGATGGGGGAATCGGCCCCAATTCGGGATGATGCCATCGAAGCAGCGCCTCGAATCCGCGAATGACTCCTGTGCCCGTACCGTATTGAGGCTGGTAATGCAGAGAGAATTCATTATTCTTCAAGGCTGTCCGCATGGCTTCTTCCAGCCTGGAACGCTTCATGACATGATCTTTCATCGTCGGGGTAAAGAATGCGAAGCGATTAACGCCCAGTTCCTTGGCATAGTAGGATGCGATGTTGGCGTTCTTGATTAATTCCTCCGGCGAAGAGCCGTCCCAAGGGTACTGGGCAATACCGATACAAGTATTCATGTGAATCAATGCTCCGTTTACAAGAAAGGGCTGTTCAAAACTGCTGTTAATTAAGCCTACGGTTCTCATTAACTCATCTTTATCATGGTATTGATCGCTGACAACAATAAATTCATCCGAACCAAACCGTATGGCCGTCTCTCTTGCTCCGCAGCAGCGAAGCAACCGTTGGCTGATTTCCTTCAACAGCTGCTCACCGATGATATGCCCTTTCGTTTCATTCACCCATTTAAAATTCTGAACACCCATGAACAAGACCGCGAAGCTTTCGGATGACTTATACTGATCCATAGAAGCTTGCAATTGCTCCCGCAGCAGCTTTACATTCCCTAATCCTGTCAATGCATCATAGTAAGCGAGCCGCTCAATGTATTTCTCTTTTCTGCGAAGGCCTGTAATGTCATGCACACTTCCCGTTACGGAATGAAGCGATTTCTGTGGACCGAATACCGGCGTTAGCGTAATGATATAGGTATGTCCCCGCCCGTCAGGCATTACGACTTCCCGTTCGAATGAAACGGACGACCCTATGGAAATCATTTCTTGAAGCAGCCCCTCCCAACTTTTCCCTGCATTGGTATATGCGATCATATCCGTAAACTTACTGCCCACGATACTTTCCCTGGTTCGTCCGATTGTTAAACAAAATTTCGTGTTGACGGAAGTAATGACACCATCCGGGTTGCAGCTGAATATAAAGTCTTGCGAGCTCTCTACCAGCGTCCTGTATGTCTCTTCGCTCTCCTCAAGCCTCTGCTTGGTGTTCATCCCCTTTAATTCATAGTTCAGCAGATATCCGAAAGCTAACGTGGCTAACGGGTAGAATACGAGAATCGGAACGATATGCTGCACCAATGCCGACCAAGCGACACCTTGGGGGAGCCCCAGAAACCACAGGAGCGAAGATGCCGCAAGCGTAAGGCCCATGTTCCAATGTAAGGCGTAGGAAAACTCCTGTCTTAGCAAGGGCTTCCTCCCTCTCCTCCATTCGGAGAATACAATACCGATGAGGGTAGCTGTCATGATGGCACCGATCCCCGGAAACCATCCGATCCCGCCCAGATTGAAGCGATACACGCCAGCGGCGGCGGCCGCAAGAAGCCCAGCCAACGGACCGCCGTACAGAGCAGCCACCGCAATAACGACGCCTCGAATATCGACAATAATTCCCTCTGCCAAGGGAATCGGAACCATCATGCCCAGAACGCTCAGAGCACCGAAGAGAACTCCCATAATGATTCCTTTATTGGTTGGATGCAGTCTAACAATGAAGGGATAAGCCTTCGTTAATAATGTTATAAAAAAGAAAATGATCGCTATATTCTCACCCAATCCGATGAAGATCGGAAACCATTCCGTCATTTCATTTCATCCTCCCGCCGCTTATGTAATCAGTATGAAGGAGAGGTGTTCAGAAAGTTAACGGACAACCTTTAGATATTTGTTAAAATAAAAAAACCTTCCTCGTATAAAGGAAGGTTAAGATGCTTATGCGGCTAACTGTGATTGAACATGAATTTGTACCCTACACCCCATACGGTGCGTATGTATTTCGGTTCTTTAGGATCCTCTTCAATCTTCTTGCGAAGATTGGTGATATGGACATCAATGGAGCGGTTTGTAACGAACGAATCAATCCCGCGCAGGGTATTAATTAATTCCTCTCGGCTGTAAACCCGTTCAGGGTTCGCATGAAACAGTCGCATGAGCTCAAACTCCGAGAACGTAGTCTCAATGAATTCGCCCTTCACATAGACAGCCCTTCGGGAAGGATCAAGTTCAATCTTTCGTGAAACTCTGGATTGAATGTCCTCGTGGGAGAAGTGCAATGGGGTTTCTGTCAGAGGACGGATTTGTGATCTGCGGAGCAATGCGCCTACCCGGGCAGTC
The DNA here is from genome assembly GCF_001644605.1 of Paenibacillus swuensis. Lineage (NCBI taxonomy): Bacteria > Bacillati > Bacillota > Bacilli > Caryophanales > Paenibacillaceae > Paenibacillus > Paenibacillus swuensis. The sequence goes on from NZ_CP011388.1 coordinate 2,090,132, forward strand.
AGTTCTCTCATGCTGAACGGTTTGCAGAGATAGTCATCCGCCCCGGCAACCAGCGCATTGACACGGTCCACCACGTCCGTCCTCATGGAAACCATGAGAATAGGCACTGACGTGAACTGTCTGATTTTCTCGCATAAGGTGATGCCGCTCATGTCGGGCAGCATTAAATCCAGCAACAAAATATCCGGTTTCCATTCCCTAAGAACTTCAATGCCCTCCGTGCCGGTTGCGGCTTTGCGCACCTCGTAGCCTTCCTCGGCCAAGTACATGGAGAGCATGTCTCCGATCATTGTATCGTCCTCGATAATGAATAGTTTGTGCACGATCCTCAGTCCATTCCTATATATCTAATAAACTATGAATATGTTAGAAAAGTGTTAGGATACACGGTTTACATTTTCTATATTTAATATACTACAGACGCCCTGACACGTCTATGCGGTAAAGTGTTAGGAAACCGTTAGCCCGCTTCCATCGTATCCATCGTTCCTATGGCCCTGATTAAACGCTCCAGCTCCGTTCTTAGAGCTTCACGTTCCGGCGCCAATGCCGACCATTCATTGTCGGTATAGCCTTCTTCCAACCGACTTACAGCGGCGAACAACCGTTCCGCGGACAAGTTACCCGAAGCCCCCTTGAGCGTATGAAGCAGTCTCAGCACGGTGTTATCGTTGCCGGCTTCCGCTTCGTTGGATAGCCTGCTGTGGAATCCCTCATAGTCCATTGCGAACGTTCGTAACATATGCATGAGAATATTCTTCTTCCCGTTCAACCGGTGTAATACCCTTTGTGTGTGGATCCCATCAATCCGCATCCCATCTGTTTCTTCCCACAACAGGTCCATAGGTTGATATCGTGTAGTCGCTTGTTGCGAAGTACGATGCTCCTTAGGAATCAACCATTTCTGCACGGTGTGCAGCAGGGTTTCTTCATCAACCGGCTTCGTGACAATATCATTCATACCGCTGCGATAACATTCGATATGTTCATTTTTTTGAGTGCTGGCTGTTATGGCGATAATCGGTATGGATTCGTAACCGGGTTGACGGCGAATCGCTCTGGCAGTACTTAACCCGTCCATCTCCGGCATATGTAGATCCATTAATATGAGATCCCACGCGGATTTGGGCAACCACTCCATGACTTCCATCCCGTTCGCCGCCACCTGTACTGTATATCCTCTTGCTGAAAGCAGCTCCACTGCAACCTGTTGATTAATAGGATGGTCCTCGGCGAGCAATATCCTTCCTTCCGAGGGAAATGCCGTCCTCAGCAAATCGGGATCCGCCGTGTTTCTTGATCGTCGTTCTACTGTCGAGAGCAGCGCCTGAAACAGATTGGAGCGATCCACAGGCTTGACGATTACCGCACCCGGGCGTTCAACCCGGGTCATCTCCAACATGGCGTCCCGTCCAAACACCGTGGTCAACGCAATGGTTAACGTTCGCTTGCCGGCGATGGCTTGCTGCAGTCGGGACCAGGTTTGTTGCCCGTACATATCCTCGCATTCCATGTCCATGATCAGGTAATCCCATTCTCTATGATCGAATGCTTTCCCCGAGTCCAAGTGATAGAAGGCCTGGTTCCAGCTGCCGGCAACCGTGACCTCAAGGCCCAAGTCTAACAGAACAGATTGCATGTTCCGCAGCAGAACGGGATGATCCTCTACCAACAACACCTTGGCATGATGCATAAAGTCCGGGAGTTGATAGGTTTTGGAACCTGTCTCATGCAACCTGTCAAACTCGAGGCAAAAGGAGAACGAGGTCCCTGAACCGGGAGTGCTCTTTACCTGCAATGTGCCTCCCAACATTTCGATTAAACTCTTGGAAATGACAAGCCCCAAACCTGTTCCCCCGTATTCGCGGCTGGTGGATTCGTCGGCTTGTGTAAACGGGGTAAAGAGACGGGAAAGTTGTTCCTCGGACATGCCGATGCCCGTGTCCTCAACTTGAAACTGGAGCCTTGTCCGCCCTTCACTTCTGTAGATCTCCTGGATTCTCAGCGCAATATGTCCGTGATTCGTAAATTTAATGGCATTCCCGCAAAGATTCAACAGAACTTGTTCAAGGCGCAGTGAATCTCCGATTAAATACCTGGGCAAAGTCAGGTCCACATCAATGATAAACTCCAACGGTTTCTTACCATGAAAGACACTTAACGTATCGGCAACTTTTCGTACCAGTGCCTCAGGCTTAAACCTTACCTTCTCTAACTCGATCTTCCCTGCTTCCGCTTTGGAATAATCAAGGATGTCATTAATAATGTGTAACAGACTCTGGGATGAGGCCTGTATATTATTCAGATAATCTTGCTGGGTATAGGTTAATGTCGTCTTATGCATCAATTGAGAGAGACCGATCATTCCGTTAAGCGGCGTTCTAAGCTCATGGCTCATCCTGGCCAGGAACATACTCTTCTCTCCGCTGGCTTCCACCGCTTCCTCCTTGGCTTTAACCAGTTCGCGGCGAATTTGTTTCTCCTCCGTAATATCCCGCAGTGTAAACACATAACCGCGCTCCTGATCGTTCCCCTGATGAATAACGCCGATATTCAAACTGACAGGGAAGGCGTGCCCGGAGGCATGCACAAGCGTCCACTCTTCCTCCATCTTCATGCCTCTGAGTTTCTTACACACTAAGACTGAGGTGTCCGGCTGTACCAAAGTATCGAGCTCACGGCTGTAAAGCTCGGCTCGTACTGTCACCTCGCGTTCATCCAGCCACAGCATCGGGGTGGCCGTATGTATGACATCCGCGGCGGTATAACCCAACATGTGTTCCGCGGCCCGGTTGAAGTACGTTACCTTAAAGTCCGTATTGACGACAATCATCCCGTAGCCGTTCTGGTTAATAATCGCTTCCAGATGATCAAACATGATCTTCAACTGCCCCACCATCCCGTTGACGGAAGAGGCGAGGGAGTCAATCTCATCATTCTTGGTTAGAGGGATAGGCTGAACCGTAAAGTGACCGGCGGCAACCTTCTTCGTTACCTTGACAATGCCGCTGATTCGTTTAGTAAACCGTTGAATCATGAAGTAAATAACAGCGCAGAGCAGCAATTCGGCGAACAGCACAGTCAACACCGTATTTTGCTGAAGTTTCCGCAAGGGGCTCATATACTGCTCCAAGGGAATGTTAGAAACCAATACCCAGTCCGTATCTTTAATACGGGCAAAAAAAGCAATATCATCATGATGACGGGCTGACCCGGATAACTGGCTGGACATGACCGGCACTATGGCTTCGAATTTCTTCTTGACGGCCGCGGAATCATCAGAACCGCGTGAAGAATACGTTTGCCGTTGATAAATTAATGTGCCGTCTTTCTTCATGATGTAGTGAGTACCCACACTTCCGCTCCGAAAGCCGGTATACTTTCGAAACAGCTCGTCCACATATATAAAGGCGGCTATTACTCCCTTATACTCCTTATGCTCATCATAGACGGGGCCTTCGATCATAAATACTTTGTTGACCGCGCCTTGGAAAATGAAGAAAGGGTCGGAGAGTACATATTTCCCTTGGTGAACCTTAAGGAGTAAATCCGGATTCTGCTGTTCCAGCGATACCATGTAACCGTTGGTGGTGGACATCATGGAGTCGTCTCGCGCGTACCCGAAGTTGCGAATTATATCCGGATCGGAAAAGATACGCTCATTGCGTAAATAGTCCATGATCTCTGTCGCCGTTCCCGTTTGTAGGATGCCGGTATGACTAACCACCCGCAGTTCCGCTTGACGGGTATGCAGCCAGGATGCCAGATCCCCGGCGGAGGACTGAACCTGAGCCCCGGCCTTCGTTTCCAGAGATTCCAGCATATGGCGCTTGGCTTCCTTGTAATTCACTGCGCCTACAAAGGACAGGGCCAGTGTCGTAATGACCAACATCCATATCAGAATCTGGTAACGAAGCGAGTCACGCATAACCGTATCCTCCGAATGAACTAGTTTATAATAACTATATCGGACGCAGAGGATGTAGAATTCACTGTTTTTTATGGGGTAAAGTCAGCTTTACCGTCGTTCCGATCCCTGGCCGGCTGTACATATGCACACCGTAGTCGGGTCCGTATTGGAGCTGAATTCGTTCTTCCACGTTTCGGATGCCGTACCCCGAAGGAATGCCTTGCGGCGTTAATCCCGCATGAAACCTAGCCGTATTCATTCCGATTCCGTTATCGATAACTTTAATGATTACTTTTCCATCTTCCTGAGCGATGACGATGCGAATATGAATTCGTTCTTCAAACCAAGCATGCTTCAATACATTCTCCACGAAAGGCTGCAGAATAAGTTTAATGGTTTCACAACATAACAATTGTTCATCGATATCATATGAGGCTTCAAAGCGGTCTCCGTATTTAATAGTTTGTATATCAATATAAGCCTTAACCTGCTGCAACTCTTTATCGAGCGAGATCAACATATTCCCGTCATTCAGGGTCAGTCTGTAGAACTTGGCCAATCCGGAAACCATACGGCTTAAATTCTCGACCTCACCGAGATTTGCCAGGCTGTTTATGGAAGAAAGGGTGTTGTAGAGGAAATGAGGATTGATCTGAGCTTGCAGTGATTCCAATTCCGCTTCTTTCTTCTGAATGTTCTTCACGTAAACTTCCTGAATCAGTTCTTCTATATTTTGCGCCATCCCGTTAAAGGCTCCCGCAATGCTTGCGAATTCATCGTTACTGGTAAAGCGGACCCGCTTTCCGAATTCCCCGCCCTGAAACGACGTAATCAGAGAGACAAGCTTCCCCACCTTTCTTGCAAAATATCGCGCCACCAACAACCCCAGTCCCGCCATAACGATAAAGCTGACCGTACAGACAAGGATTGTGAAGTTGCGGATGGCCTGTACATCTTTCCTTAACTCCGCTTCGGGTACGACCGCGACAAGCTTCCAGGGAGTTCCCGGGAGCGGCTCCTTAATCGTCAATTGCCCCGGCATGGCCAGATGCGATGGTTCATCGCTTATAGCCTGCCGCATTTTGCTATAAAGCACCGAATCATCCGCCTCGAGCAGCACCATCACATTCGTACCTTCACTAAGCGTAAACGAATCCACCGATTGAAACAGGTCCTTCAGCCCTGTCGTTATCCTCAGATAACCGATGGTAGCGCCGTATTTATCGAAGGATATTAATTTGCGCAATGTGGAAATATTCCCTCGCTCCTGGTCCGTGCCGATCTGGCTCCATTCCGTGCCCATATGTCCCTCTTCCAGCTTGAGATACCAAGGTTCGTTCACAATCCGGCTCATATGGTATATGTTCAGTTGCTTGCCTTGGATAAAGGGGTCTTCAAGCGTTTCGGGCGAGTAGATTTCTTTCAGCTTCTCGTTCTGCACATATAAATTTAACCGGATATTGTTCACGGACAGCTTCAACGTCGATTCCAACTGTGGAAGCAGCGTGTTCACCGTATTATTGTAAATTTGATAGTCGCTCTCGTTACTTTGCAAGAGACGCTGCAGGGTCAAGGAATTAAATAACTGCTCGGAAATGCGATCCATATCGCCGATTTGATATTCCGTATTATCCCGGATTTGCCGCAGCGTGCGTTCCATGTTCGTCCGGATATACTCCTCTTTGGAATCAAGGGCGGCCGTGTACGAGAAATAGCCGATAAGCGCATCCGTAAGCAGCATCAGCAGCAGATAAGGAACCATAATTTTATAGGCAAAAGGGACGTATAACCGCTTTCGGACAGAGAGCATCTGCATGAGCTTCACACCTTATGTTTCTTGCGGTAATCACTGGGTGTCATACCGAATTGCTCTTTGAAATGCCTGTTGAAATAAATCATATTCTTATACCCGATTCGATCCGTAATTTCATAGATTTTCAACGACGGATCAAGCAACAGCTCGCAGGCTTTCTCCAGCCTTCGCTCCATCACATATTCGCTGAAATGAATACCTGTCTCTTCTTTAAATAAGAACCCCAGATAATTCGGTGAGAACGCGAATTGATGCGCCGTATTGCGCAACGTTATTTTACTTTCGATATGCAGATCAATATAAGCCTTGACGGCATGAATGATTTTGCGATCCCTGCCTTGGTGTTTTTTCAGGAGCAGCTCGGACAGTTCAAACAAACGGCGTCTCAGCCATGACTTCATATCATGCACCGTCTCGAATTGGTAGAGCACTTCGAATTGATCATAATCCCACTGCAATATTTCATAAACGCTCTCGTTCATTTTTCGAAACTGCGCATCCAGCTTCGCAACCAGATGCATAACGAAATTATAAACGGATATCTTTGAATCCATATGGTTAACGAAGGCGAATAGCTCCTCTAAGCCGTCATCGATTTTCACAAGATCGTATTCGCGCATGGCATCCATTAAAGGCTCCAGTTTTTCTTCTAAATTTAAAGCGGTCTGTACATGCTGTTCTTTCTTGGCCTCATGGTAAGGGATCACACAACTCTTACCCACAAACAATTTATAGTCCAGCGCTTTCTTTGCCAACTGATAGGAGTCGGTCAACGGTTCCAGTCGGTATACTCTCGGTCCGAGACCAACCGTTATCGTTAAAGGGGTGTTTTTACGAATTAAATCAATAGTCTCCATTAGTATCGTGTGAGCTTGAAGGTGTTCTGTAATTAATGTAATGCGGTGATGGGAGGATTTGAAATAATACCCCAGATGGTAATAATCGAAAGATTCCGTAATCAGGCGGATCGCTTGGTGCAGCAATTCCTGTTGTTTCTCCTTCGGATAATGCATTAATTTCCAATCCATATCATCCACTTCAAGTATTGAAACCAATAAACCGTCCGGTCGCATGTGAATTCCCAATTTTTCCAGTTCTGATACGCTAAAGGCGGAGCTTGTATATCCCTCCAGCCATTGATGTATTAATTCATTTCGTACAAACGGCAGCGTCCGGCTTAATTGTTGCTGTTCATGCACTGTGATATGTTCTTGATCCAATTGATATACAACCGTCTTTAGAATGTCATGAAGCTCTTGATTCTCTACAGGCTTTAACACATAACCGACCGCGTTCAAGGAGATGGCCTGCTTGGCGTAATCAAAGTCCTCATGCCCGCTGATAAAGACAACTTTCATGTTCGGCACAAACTGTCTGGCTTTCTGCGCCAGTTCCAGTCCGGACATGATGGGCATCTTGATATCGGAAATAAGAATATCCACCGGGTTCTCTTCTATAAAGCGCAGCGCTGTAAACGCGCTGTTCGCGGTCGCGCTGATCGTAAGTCCCAGCTCTTCCCACGGCATGCGCCGTTTCAGCCATTCCAAATCCACACGTTCGTCATCCACCAACATGACACGGTATGCCATGGTTGTGCACCTCCTGCGTTCTTCTCCCGTATAGATAAAGAGGATATACCTAAGTATATCCCCTTCCTCCATGTATGCGCTATCTTTCAATCATTTATAAACCCATCTTTTTGATATTCTCTTGCCAGACGCCCGTCATAAACTTAAGCAGCTTATCATACCCCGCCTCATTAACGTTCTTCTTCGCTTCCTCGAAAGCCGCATTGAAATCAGCGTCGTTCTTGGCAAAGACCATCTTGGCCACAGCCTTCTCCATCATTTGTTTCACCTGCGTAAACACCAGTTGTTCTTCTGAATTCGGCGTAAAGTTTTGAACATTATTAAACTGATCGTTACTGATATTAGACCACTTTCCATAGAATAAATTAGCTTTCTCACTCCAGGTTTGCAGTGAAGGATCCTGTTTCAAGCGCGCATCGGAGAGTTCGCCCCAACGCGGTGACCCCTGCATATTGAAATCCCCGATTTTGTCAGTGTTACGCTGATCCGGAGTTGAATTCTTGTAATTATCATTCGGTGTCGGCGCGCCGTTCGCGTCAAATCCTTCCCAGTATAATCCAGGCGGCCCGTAGGCGGCTACAGCGGTTCCTTCCTTGCTCATTAACCAATCGAAGAAGGCGAAGATCGCTTCCGGGTTTTTGGCTGAAGTTGTAATCGTGTTTACGTTCCATCCCAGAGTTCCGTAACCGCCCGGCGATAATTTAGCGGGGTCTTGACCGGGTTTGTGAGGGAACGCCATAAAGTCATATCCGGCGTCCTTATCCTTCGTTTGCAGAATATCATTAGCTTTCTGAACATTGCCGGTCACATCATACACGGCCAACACCGCGATCTTGCCGTTATTTAACTTCTCCCCGAACTGTTCAAGCTTCTGGGTGAAAGCGTCCTGGGTCAGCAGTTTCTCTCTAAATAATTTATTGGTTAACTGGTAAGATTCTTTAAATGCCGGATCATCAAAGATGGAGGTGAATTCCTTCTTGGACATGTCCGGATAAGCGAATAAACCGTCGGTCTTTGTATACCAGGTTTGACGTTCTTCACCCATGCCGCCATAAATAAAGTTCTGTACCTGAACGACCCCGCCGTTTGTATTGGCCGTATCTAACGGTACGACATCCGGGTACTTATCTTTCACCATATTTAAGTAAGCATACAGATCATCGAAGGTTTCAAGCTTGGGAGAACCTAATTCTTTATAAATTTTGCGATTGATAGCCCATCCAGAGTTGTTCGTTCTTGCTCCCTTCGAATTTCCAAACCAGTTCGGGATGCCGTATAATTTGCCGTCCTTGCTGCGCAGCATGTTCAGAGTGGCTTCATCTGCAATTTCTTTAAGATTCGGATATTTCTCCAGGTACTCATCCAGCGCAACCAGCTTGCCTTCTTCAGCCAGCTTGTCGTAATCCGCCCCACGGTCCATCTGGATGACGTCCGGAAATTCATTGGAAGCAATCATCGTACCCAGTTTCTGCAACGCGTTCCCGTTAGCGCTGATTTCCTCAAAATTGACTTTCTTCTCATCTTGCATCCACTTTAGCGTAGGCGTCGTGGCGGAGCCAAAGCCTTTTGGCGCATACCAGTCGTAGTTGACATAGAAGCTGAATTTCAAGGGCTCTTTACCGATTTCAATAGGCCCTTCTGTTTTGGACTGGGCATTCTCGTTTGCGGATTCACCCGCTTTATTTTCCTCAATGCCATTCTTGTTTCCGTTCGCTTCCTTGTCCACATTGGCTGAGTTTGAGTTACAACCTGCCAGAACCGCAGTTAAACCAAATATCAAAATGATTAACAGAATACCGACTTTGTTCCTTTTCATCTTTGTACCCCTTCCCTTTTTTAGACTTACACTGACACTTCAAGCGATAGTTCATTATTTAAAAGCCTTGGCTCTTAAATCATAGGAATTATTCTTTCAGGGAACCTACCAGGACGCCCTTCACGAAATATTTCTGGACAAAAGGGTAGACCATGATAATTGGAATCGTAGCCACCATTAACGTTGCCATCTGCAAGGATTTGGAGGTCACGGTTGATTTCATCCCTTGCACGTTAGTCGTTCCTGTCAGCTGCGCCATCTGCTCCGCGAACGAGTTGGAATTAATAACATTCATCAGGTAGGTCTGAATGGGAAGCAAGTTCTGATTGTTAATGTAAATCCCAGCGTAAAACCACTCATTCCAGAGATACACGGCCGTAAACAGGGACAAGGTGGCGAGCACAGGACCGGATACCGGAAGAACGATGCGGAAGAAAATACCGAAATGGTTACATCCGTCGACTTTCGCGGACTCTTCCAAGCCCTCAGGCAACTCCGCGAAGAAAGTCCGGAAAACAATCATATTCCACACGCTGATTAGTCCCGGGATGATCAGGACCCAGAAATTGTTGAAAAGGTGGAGCTCACGCATCCATAGATAGGTCGGAATAAGTCCTCCGCTGAAGTACATGGTTATAACGGCTGTTACCATGTATCCGCTTCGGCCGATTAGTTCTTTCTTGGACATACTGTATGCGAATATGGCCGTAAAGAAGATGGAGAGCAATGTTCCGGACACCGCACGGGCTGCCGATATGAGCAGGGATTGAAAGAATTGATCGTTGCTGAATACGACTTTATAATTTTCCGTCGTAAACGCTCTTGGCCAGAACGTAATTCCTCCGAGCGATGTATCGGAACCAATGTTGAAAGACATGACGAGCGTATTCCAGAACGGATAGAACGTCACTAGAGCAAGCAGGAGCAATAAGAAATAATTAATCATATTTAGCGATTTATCTTGCCAAGTCAGCTTCACGCCGGTGCACCCCATTTCGTTCTACCATAAAGATTGATTGCCCCACTTTCGGGCCGCCGCGTTCGCTGTAACCAATAAAATGACATTAATGAGAGATTTGAACAACCCGGCTGCCGTCGCGAAAGAATAACGCTGTTCGCCTATGCCGGTCCGGTATACATAAGTATCAATTACTTCAGACACGTCCGTCAAAATGGCATTATTACCGTTATTGGTCAGTACCAGAATATCTTCAAAGCCGGCATTCAGAATATTGCCGATCGCCAAAATCAGGAAGATGATAATCACCGGCGCGATGCTCGGAATGGTAATCGTGAAAATCTGCTTCACTCGGCTCGCCCCGTCTATTGAAGCTGCTTCATACAGGTGCGGATTTACGCCCGCGATGGCGGCAAGGTACACGATCGAGCCAAATCCGATTTCTTTCCATACCCCCGCGGATATCAAAATCGTACGGAAATATTCCGGGATGGATAACCAGTTTACAGGCTCGGTAATCAGGTTCAACCGTATTAACAACCCATTCATGCTGCCTCCGTCCACAGCTAATATGGTGCTTACGAAGCCCGCCACGATAACCCAGGAGATGAAATGGGGCAGGTAGGTAACGGTTTGAATCACCCGCTTGAACGCCACATTACGTACTTCGTTAAACATCAGGGCGAGTAGGATCGGAGCCGGAAACACAAACAGCAGTTTCAGAAAGCTGATCAGCAGCGTATTCTTCATGACGAGCCAGAAATCGGGAGAGTTAAAGAACATGTCAAAGTGTTTAAAGCCCACCCAGGGACTCCCCGAAATCCCGTCAAAAATATTGTAATCCTGAAACGCCATCACCAAGCCGTACATCGGCACGTAGCTGAAAATCAGAATAAACAGGACGGCAGGTATCGCCATCAGCTGAAGATCCCATTGTCTCAGCATACGTCCCGGCAAAGCCTGCTTCCCTCTTCGAGAGTGGACGCTCGCGGGGATCGGTGTATTCATATAAGCACCACCCTTATCTTTGTTTGTGCTTATATTGTAGCGCTTTCAAAGGACTTGTAGCTATTCATGTTTACAACGAAACCCTATACTTTTTCAACGATTGCATAAGACAACCTTGCGCATAATGGGACATAAATTTCCAAACTCGCGGAACGATTAAAGAGCCGGCATGATGCGCCGGCTCTTCCGCTTTAATTCTTGGTTAATTCCACATCATCAATATACACCGAATTTCCCGAGTTGGCTTTGGACCAGAAGCCCACTTCAATCTGTCCGTTCGTGATGTTTACATTGGGAATTGTAATTTGGGACCAGCCTCCTGCCGGAATGTTTACGAAAGCGGCGCTACCGCCATGGTTCTTCGTTTCCATTCTGGATTCGAATTGTCCTCCGCTTGATGTAACCCATGCTTTCAGTGTATAGGTTCCGTTTGTCAATCCGGTAATCGTCTGGTACGTATAAACGCCATAGTAAGCATTCTTCCAGTGAGTCAGATGAGCGCCGTCCCGGCCGCCGTATGTTTCCGTGTAATCCGCTGTATCATCGCCCGCCTGCAATGCCCATGTGCTCCAGCCTGTCATACCTGAATCGAACTTCGGATTCACGATATAATTCGTAGCCGCCGCAGCATAGGTTTTATTATTCTCATCGAGAATGAGCACGGTGACGGTATCGGATGGAAGGTTATAACCCGCCGATGAGGTCAGCACATCGTAACGAACGCTGTCATAGGTGACGCCCCAGCCATAAATGCGCTTTACCGTGAACAAGGTGTTCCCCGGAATCGAGGTGGACCATCCGCTGAAAGACACCTGTACCGTCTGATCCGTCTCGGCCCGGTTCACTAGCGCGAGTTTCTTCCAGCTGCCCCCAAAGGTGCCCATGATATCCACCTTGGTGCTGTTGTTATTCGTCGTCTCCGCAATGGTGCCGCCCATGTCGGTATTGAACAGATTGTAAAGGTGCGCGGACGCCCGCTTGTTATACGGAGCCCAGCCTTCCAATTTGCCGTACCACCCGTCCGATTCGTTCCATGCCATGGATCCGGTTGCGCCGGCCTTCGTAATCGACATTAAGGACAAGGCGTCATAGATCATGCCCTTCTCATTGTTCATCCTGCCGTCCGGCGGGTTCCAGCTGATGTTGTATTCATCGTGAAACGTTTCAATGGCGCGTGTTGTGTGGGACGCGATGATACTTTTGATACTAGTGGTGGTAGCCCCAAGCCCTTGTGCGCTGTTATAAAGTGTCGCATTCGTATCGCTTGTGCTTCCGCTGGTGTAGGTGTGATAGGAAATAAAGTCCAGCTTCGTATGTGCGTTGGCTACAAATGTATTCACTCTCGCGGTTAAATCAGGTCTGGCGAACGAGGGTCCACCGATCTTGATCGTGGAGCTCTTGGCCCGCATTGCGTCGTATGCTTTCTTATATATTGTGGCCATTTCCGCGATATTGTTGGCATAGATGTCATCCTTCTCATTCAATATCTCCCAATATTGAACATTCCGACCCTGATCGATATTCACAATCTGCACCAGCTTCGCGCAGAAGGCCGCATACGCGTCGTACATATTCGTCTTCAGCTTTCCTGTACCGTCATCCATATAGGCGGGCCAGTTCGTAATGTTGATCATGCGGACCGGGTTGTTGCTGAACGTATTGGAAAGCAGATTGCTAATTTTCGGCGCATCCCAATCGTAATTGGACGCACCCGGATTCTTCACCCAGCCTGACCCTGTAGAGGAGTCGCCCATCTGATCCGCGCGATGATACCGAATCATTCCCGGTTTCATGTAGGCCACATTATTCTTATAATCCGCATCCGCGGCTACGGTCCCTTCCTGCGCCTTATAGATGTTCAATCCATAACTGTAGCTGGTCGTTGAACCTTTCGCGCTGCCCCAATTGACCGTAGCGGTTACCGAAGCCGCAGAAGCCGGCACAGCAGTCCATATACCGGCCAATACAGCGGTTACCGTCGCCAGAGCGGTCCACCTTTTCCAATGGTTTTTCATCTTTTTCCTCCTTCAAAATGTGGTGCTTTCAATGGTTCTCCTGTATTCCTGCGTTTGTGTTCAACTCACATCCTTCACCGGTTATTGTAAGCGCTTTACAATAGCTCACACTTCTACAATACTCCTGCTCATCTTGTATAGGCTATGGAGGAAATCAACGAAAACCTATACGAAATTAACACAAACATCCCCGCTGATTTCTCATCAGCGGGGATGTTTAAGTTTACTTTGGCGCCGTTGTCAAAGTCAACGATGTGCTTGCCGGCGAAACATTGCCTGCGGCATCCATGGCTTTAACGGTAATGGTGTAACTTCGGTTGGGTGCCAAATCGTGCAGATAATAGGTTCTTGTCGGCGCGGAAACCCATCCAGCATAAGAGCCGTCTTTGTAGATGATGTAGCCCGTCACCCCGACATGATCGACGGCTTCACCCCAGCTTATGGCGGCGGCATCGGAAGCGGGTTTTGTCATTTCGGCAAGCCCGCCTGGCGCCTCGGGCGGCACACGGTCAGGGATGGACAACGTTGCCCCTTGAAGCCACAGGCTGTTACCCCAATGGTTATAATTCATGACATAACTGATTTTCAGAGTCTGTCCTGGCGAATTAGCTTTGAAATGAATCACCACAGCTTTAGCTGTAGCCCCGCCGCTGCTGTTAATGACCTCAGTAGAGCTGTCTTCGTAGGATGTGACATAGTCCGGAGCGCTGCCGTCGCTTAATTGCGCTGTCAGGACACCTTTGGCTCCCATGACACCCAGATACACTTTTAACTGTTTAACCTCGGGATCCGCCGGTACCGTAAACGTGAACCCGGAACCGGTCCCTTCGGCAACAATGGCCGCGCTTGCCTTCTCGGCTGCCGCCCGCTCAGCCGGCTGTCCGTCCGTCCAGGAAGCATTGTGCGTTCCCCACCATTGCGGAGTATACGCATAAGTATGGCCATCACCGATCCGTTGCACATCGCTAAACTGCTGTTGTGCTTGGTTTTTACGTGTTGCGGCAGCCGGGTTGGCTGGATCCGCACCCCACACAATCCAGTCCAAGGAGCCTTCCGAACTCATATCCACTTCCGAAGAACCGGTGACACGCCCGGACAGATTGGTGATTGCACCCGGATCACCCTCACCCGTGCCCGGTGGCGCGACCGGCGGCTTTAACGGCGGCGGAGCCAGACTAGGCACCTTGGAGCTGTCGGTCCATACTGTGACAGAATGGGCAGGAACGGCCAATGTGCGTCCGTTCGCCTCGCTCCATTCGGTTGAGGTAATGGCATAACCCGCTTCGGAAATTTGGTGCCGCTGGATGGAGCCTCGATGCTTCTTCATTCCCAGGAATGCGGGTTGAACAAGCTGCACATCACCCGAACGGTTGATAATCATGAGGGAATCAACTTGCGACTTCTTATCTTTTACCGCATAGCTGACTACTTTCGATTCATCCGCGGATAAGGCTAAGACCGTGTCGCCTGTGAAATAATTATTCAACAGTTGGTATACATGGGCGGATGGCCTGAACGCGAAGTCCCCTCCTGACATTTTGCCGTAAACACCGTCATATTCATTCCATGCCATCGTTCCGTCCGCCCCACTACGCTGTGCGTAAATCATGGAGATGGCATCGAACACCGCGCCTTTGTGATTGCTCATTCGCGGATCATTATTGGTCCAGGACCAACTGACATTATACTCATCCATCCAGATCGGAATATGCCGCTTAGGACTCGCTTGGTCCACAATCGCGCGGATATCTTTCGTATGCTTCGCCAGGGAATTCACGGAAGCGTCCTTCGGGTTTACACGATCGTAGATGTATTCATCCGATTGCCCAAGATCGCCGCTGGCATAGAAGTGATACGAAAGGAAATCCAGTGTTCCTTCATTTATACTGCCTTGAACGAATCGGCGAACCTGATCATAGAGATCTCCTCGCGCGAAAGCCAAACCTCCGGTTTGAATATCAGGATCGACCGCCTTCATGGCTTTGGCTGTTACGTTGTAAATGTGAATAAGTTCATCCAGACGGTCCGGCTCCTGTTTGTTGTATAAATGCACATAGTACGGGTCATCCCGCTCATTGGTCGGCTCCCAGTATTTCACTTTGAACTTATGCTCCACATTGACGATGCGCACCAGATCCGCACTGAAAGCGGCATAAGCTTCAACTTGGTCGTTGTCCAGATATCCGTCGTCGTCGGTATCCATCCAATCGGGCCAACCGGGGATATTAATGACCAAGGTCGGATGATTCCGGCTAAGCCCGGACAGAGCCTGTTTAATTTTGGCGGAATCCCATTGCTTATTAGCCGTATCGATCCAGCCGTTGCGGGTCGACTTGGAGTCGCCCATCATTTCCCAGCTATGTAACCTCAGCAAACCCGGATTCATATAATCCAGATTGCGGTTATACAGCTCGTTGCCTGCCACATTCGGGTCAAACGTGTTAAATCCGTTTAATCCATACATGAAATCCGTGACCTTACCGGTTTCCTGCTTCCAGTCCACCTGGACGGGGATCGGAGCTTGAGCAGCAGACGATGCTGAGGTTGCACTTACAGCAGGCGCGCATAGGGTCGAAAATACTAAAGCCGCCGTAAGCAATACAGCCGTGAAAGCGGGTTTAAATCGAGAGCCGTACATCATTGCCTTCCTCCTTCATTAGTTGGAATCCCTAAGAATATCTAAGGATATCTAAGGATACCTCAAGGATAAGACAATGATGAAAGCACTTACAACTGCGGAAATCAATGAAATCTAATATATTATCAACTCTTTGTTGTTATTGAAGCACGATTTTGTCCATATTGAAATTTAATGAATGAGTACCGCTTCTTTTCAATTCAATGGTATTCGCACCGGCTTGCAAACCAACGGTTACATTGACGCTTCCCACGGTCCCCCATGAACCGGTTGCATTGAACGTCAACGTGTTGACCTTCGTATTGTTGACATACAGATCCATAACTTTCGCCGTTGAATCCCCGTTCGCATAATGAACCTGCAGGCTGTGGTTACGGGTGGATGTTGCATTCACTCCATATCGTACGGCTGTATTCGGAGCATTCCATAAGGAAACGCAGCCTCTTGCGGAATACGCTTCATAACCGGCTTCATTCGGATGCAGCGTGTACGATCCGGAAACGGTCGCATGCTCAGCCTCATAACTGATGCTGTTGCTTGTAACTCTGCCCATTTCGGCATATTGGTTCATCAGATTGTTCAAGTGCGGCGCCACGTGATCCTTGGCAACCTGAACGCTGTTCTGGTCATTCCACGTCCATACCAGGTATCCCGCGTAGCCGTTTAGGTAGATTTTTTCCCCGATAGAGTAATGATTCTTAGGTGTGGTCGTGCCCGTATATTGCGCGGCAGGATTGGCAAAAATCTCTCCGATAATCACAGGCTTATCCAAACCGAGACTGCTGGCAGGCGTAACCGTCGGGTCAAAATAAGGCGTGTACCAGTCATACCAATGGAAGTCGTAAAAATCCAGACCCAAACCGCTGTAGAAGTTGTACTCTTTGCCTACCCATTTCGCGGACGCGCTTCCCACGCTGATCGGCTGCGTCACATACGGGCGGATGAAATCGACGTTGTTTTTGATAAAGGTACGAAGCTGGCCCAGCGTAAACGCGGTTCTCGCTTGCGGTTGAGCCTGCGTGTTTCCGGCGCCGCCGCCGTCTTCATCGCGAACCATCCATTCGGGCTCGTTGATAATATCCCACCCCATAATTCCGTCGTGATTACCCAGGGCTTGGACAATCGGTTTGATGGCGTTGTTGAAATAGCTGTTCTGAACCGTCGTATTGGAAACAATATCCTCATGATTCGACCATTGGTTCCACGCCATATCCATGTCATGCGCCACGAAGCAATAGTAGGCTTTCATCCCCTTGGAATGCAGGTAGTCGGTAGCTGTCACCATGTTCTGAACCCAGCCGTCAGGCAATCCGGTCACCGTGCTGCCCAGCCCGCTTCCGGAGAAGTTAGGCGCGGACATCATCCCGGCGAATACCCACCATCGAACTGTTTTGACACCCTTGGCTGCCATATCGTCAATTTGAGTCTTGATCGTGTTCCAGTTGGCATTGAAGCTGGCGTTGGAGAAATCATTGCCGTAATCATACCAGGCATAGTTGGTGCCCAGCGGGTAGTAGCTTTGATTGCCTTTCCAAGCGACACTTTGCGCACTCGCCGTGAGGGGCAGCACGCTTGCAAGTAGAGTGATTAGCAGGGTGAACACAAGCCACGTCTTTTTCATTAATTTTAAACCTCCAATAGAGTAATATTCATAGCAAAATTAAGCGCTTACAACTCTAACCTCCTTGGTTCGCTAATTCCGGATGCTTGTGCTTGACCGGTAAACTCAGCATAGCAAATACAGGAAGAACGCATATATAGAAATGTATTAGTTTTCTAGCATTATGTAAGGGATAATATCAAAGCCCGTCGGAAAACTTTCTAACGAATCGTAGTAACGCTTAAACGCTAAATAACACCTTTGTTAATTTCTAACGAATCGCAGGCATCCTTAGGCACGTATTTGTTGGTTATATTCCTCTTATATGCCCTCTAAGCGTCATACCGATTCGTTAGAAATTCAAATCATCGCAAATGCCCTTCTAAGCGTCCTTACGATTTGTTAGAATAAATGCAACGCTGTAAGACACAAATAAGGACAAAGCATCAGATCCAATCTGATTGCTCTGTCCTTATTAAGACCGCTGATTCCGGCAAACTTCGGGATTATTGCCGGAAGTAGAAGCATCTATTACGGTCTGCATCTGCCGATGACTCACCCGATCTAACGCATAACATTACCCGCGGGCAACTCCTCAACACGGGACAGCGCGCTCAGCAACTGGGCGAACAATCCCATCCCCATCTGGGACATTACACGATAGGAGCCCGTCTGTAACTCCATGCCGCCCTTATTCCCCTGCGCTACTCCGGTGAGGATCCCGTCCGGTGTTAAATACCGGATTAGCGACTCCTTGGTTCGGATCAGCGCTGATGGATCCTCCAGACTGTACCAGCCTCCCGCTATGGCCATGGCCGCCGCGGCCGCAATGCCGGCGGAACCGGAGGTGTCAGGCACGGATCCAGGGTCATCTAAGAACACTCCCCACAGACCGTCTTCCCTCTGCCTGCTCATGACCACATTCAGCGACCTGTTAAGCTCGGCCTCGAGTACCGCGGTGTCCTGCGCCTGGCCCAGAACGTTCATCGTTCGGACCAATCCCAGCAGATGCCACGCGTGAGCCCTGGCCCAATCTTTAAAGGAACGGCTGCCATCCTGTTCGAGACGCAGGTACAGCCCATCGTCTTGAACCAGCTTACGCGATCTTAAAGTAAGCTGCTGGACAGCAAGCTTTCTCCATTCCACACCGTACCATTGCGCCGACACAGCCATAGGATAAGCCACCGTATAGCTCCCCTCGGCGGATAGCATCGTTCCGTCCAATATATTTCCCTCTTCATCCCGCGTACCGTACCAGAAATGGAGGGCTTGTTCCACTAAGGGATGGCGGCCCCGCAATCGGGCGATCGCCGCGAACGGCAACGTGCCTTCCATTCCGTAAATTTCATCATCCATCGGTTCGCTGCGCGGATTTTCATACGTTAAGCGTTCCTGTTTATCCAGGAACACCTGCAGATGGGCAGTAGCGGCCGTCCGGTAGCTTTCTTGTCCCGTCGTTTCCGCTAAATCCAGCAGACCGTCCAGCACACAGCCCTCCATCCAGCCGAAGGGATGAATGGAAGAAATGGAAGCCATCGTAGCATAGAAATTCTCTAGAGAATCGCCTTGAACCGCCTGTTCAAACATGAGGTGGGGCAACAGCAGCTCTCCTCCGGCAACCAGATGAGGCTCCGCTGAAATCAAGAACCAGAAGGGGACGCTGCCCTTTACCAGTCGTAAAGAAACGCCTTCCTTCATGACCGCATCCGTCTGCGGCTCCGTTAACGATAACTCATGAGGTTGAAACACATTCGCATAACGGACATCCAGATGTCCAAGGAGCTCCCCCGACTGAGCCAGCTTGACCTCAATCATCATCTCTTCCCGGATATCGATAGCCACCGTCAACCTTAGCCTGGACGGACCTTGCCCTTGAACAGGCGACCAGCCCAAAAAGATATCTTCGCCGTGTGGTACTAAGGCTCTCGCTTTCCAGCCTTTCGGCACTCTTTTTCCTGCCGGAATTTCAACGTTCCCCGCCTCAATCCTGCTGATAACCCGCCTTGCTTCCATGTAAGTTGCACCTTCCCGCTATTTTATCCGTATCATATCCTACGAAAAAGTCAGCGTACATGCAGAATCGTGCGATTTAACTGGATTATTGTTTAATAATCGATAATGATCATCTGATGGCAATCCAGTTTTGGCACGGTGTATTGCACTCTGTTCCCCTCTACCGTGTATGGGAGCGGCGTCATCTGCGGCGCCTAGTACACGTCTTTCACCTCGCGATTACCTATGTTCAGAGGGACGTTCACGTTATTGATCGGAATAATATCCTCGATGATTTCAATTCCGTTCCCCCGCTTAACAGGCGATGCATGGAGTAAATGCTGGACATAGCGTTGTTCCTCTTCCTGATGTTGAAGCGTAATCACCCCTTGTGCCGGCAAGTTGGTAGACACCGTCTTCGCATCAGCCAACAACCGATTCAACGCGTATAACACCGTCTCTTTCAGAATAAGGCTGCCCTTCGTCGCGTAATCCTCGAATACGTTCCAGGCCATATATACGCCATTGGCGCTTTCTACCATTCCCGGTCCGGCGCTGACAAGTGTGCTCGGACTGTGCAAATGGGAGCAGAATGTGAATACATCGCGATTAAAATACGAGTTCTCAACATCCCCAAGTACAGAACCGCCATGAGTAACTTCCACCTGTTGCCCCTTTCCGTACATAACGAAGGAGGATTGACCCAGATTTTCCAGTTCAAAATGGGGCTTAAAATAACTTGGCCTGAAAGCATTCTCACCTTTCCATGTCACTCCTAAATCCAATGCGAATTCGGGTTTGTCCGAATAGAGCCCTGAAGTGCCGGTAGCTAGAATTCGCCCCCCTGAGCGCAGGTATGCTTCGAGTTTCGCCTCAAACCACTTACCGACATTGAATGGAGCCGTATAATTCAGCAGGGAACAGATGTTGATTTGTTACCGCGTGAGCACGCCATGTTTTTGCCTAAATATATAGACGTGGAGGTTGCTGAACTCATTCCTGTGCTCCAGTCGATGCTTCGGATTCATAGTATGATTAACACCGGCAACGCTCTGCAATTGCATATTTACATGCTGGACTTCCTAAACAGGCTGCAGAAACAACTACAGCACTCTTTGAAAGTAACGCCATCCATGAAATTAAACCACCAGATTAAGGAATATTTGTCAGTAAATTATAAGATACCGGTTAAAGCTCAGGATCTGGAAGAGGCGTTGCATTTTCACATTGATTATCTGACGCGTTGCCTTAAGAAACACACGGGTTTGACGCCTCTGCAATATTTAAATTATTTAAGGGTAGAGGATGCCAAATCCTTATTAATTCATACGGATAGCAAAATCTCGGTGATCGCGGCACAAGTTGGTATTGAGAATGACAACTATTTTATCAGGCTTTTCAAAAAGCACACAGGCTATAGTCCCGGTGAATTTCGTAAGGGGAGGCAGGGCTCCGTTTAATTTGTAACAATATAAAGACACCTAAAGCAGCGGATGCCGCTTCAGGTGTCTTTGGCATGGATCCTTGACTAATATGCCGATAGATTGGAAGAGCCGATTACAGTAATGGTACTGATTCCCGGTCCGGTCCAGCCGACCGCGAGATTATCGCCGCCCGCTCCTTCTTTATGGAGCACTTCGAAGTAGTAAGACTGGCCCGCTGTAAGCGTAACAGCAGCGGATTGTTGAGATGAATGCTTATTCCATTCCCTGACGCCGGTATATTCGTAAACGTTAGCGATCATGGATTTATTCGACGGGCTGTTGTTCGTGCTCAGGAACAATTGGTTCTCATCATCGCCGGAGATATAGAACGTATAGGAGCCGGTTGTCGTCGGCGTAATATATCCGCGGATTCGGGCACCATAGTTGTCGGCCCAGTTCGTAGGTCCTTCCAACGTGGTGAGCGTGGAAGTTCCGGACGGGGTGGTGCCGGTTGGAATGCTCGATACGGACGTACCGGCAATGCCGGTCCAGTACTCTCTTGTTACGCTGCCGGTGCCGCCTCCAGAAGCATTCGTCGTAACGTTCAGCGCGTTGCTCGCAGACGATACGTTGTTCGCCGCATCCTTGGCCTTGACCGTAAAGGTATAAGCCGTATTCGCGGTCAGACCGCTAACCGTGAACGTTGTTCCTGGCGCTGAACCGGCTAACGTGGATCCATTATAAACATCGTAACCGGTAACGCCGGTATTATCGGTCGATGCCGTCCAGGACAAGCTTACGCTTGTGCTGGTTTTTGACGGTGAAATCAAGCCCGTCGGCGCCGTAGGTGCTTGCGTATCGCCTCCGCCGCTGCCGCCCATGTTTACGTCGCAGGATTTGGCGGTGCCTGAGATTGGGTCGCCAAATGTGCTGTTGCTACAGTTGACCGAATTGGTAAACGTTCCGTAATTGTAGCTTCCGTTCGCGCCGTAACGCACTTCCTTCGTGCCGGTAAACGTGCAGGTACCGTTCTCGCCGGTGCAATACACCCAATTAGCGCCCGTTCCGGCATTCGTCGTGACGCTTAAGATGTTGCTTGCCGCGGATACGTTGCCCGCCGCATCCTTCGCTTTCACCGTAAAGGTGTACGCTGTGTTAGCCGTAAGACCTGTCACTTGGAACGTCGTGGCGGAAGTTGTGGAACCGGCAAGCGTGGAACCTCTGTACACATCGTATCCGGTAACGCCAACGTTATCCGTTGAAGCCGTCCATGAGAGATTCACGCTGGTATCCGTCTTGGCAGGAGCCGTTAAGCCGGACGGAGCCGTTGGAGCCTGTGAATCGCCTCCGCCTCCGGTCCCGGCCAAATTAACTTCGCAAGACTTGTAGGCGCCAGGAGCCGGATCACCAAATTGGTTCGTGGAACACATGACAGAATTCGTATATGTTCCATAGAAGTAGCTTCCGTTCGCACCGAAACGAACTTGCTTCGTCCCCGAGAAGCTGCACGTATTATTTTCGCCCGCGCAGAGAACCCAGTTGGCCAGAGGTTCTGTCGTTACCGAAACGGCATTGCTTGCGGCCGAAACGTTATTTGAGGCATCCTTCGCTTTAACCGTAAACGTATATGCCGTATTAGGCGCAAGTCCGCTAGCTGTAAAGTTTGTGGCGCTCGGGCCTGTTGTCGAACCGGCAAGGGTAGTTCCATAGTAAACATTGTACCCCGTAACGCCTACATTGTCGGACGAAGCCGACCAAGACAAACTTACACTCGTATCCGTCTTCCCTGTCAATGCCAGGTTGGTCGGCGTCGTCGGAGCCTGCGTATCTCCGGCTGCCGTTGTGACGTTCAGTGTATTGCTGGCAACCGACACGTTGCTTGCCGCATCTTTCGCTTTGACTGTGAAGCTGTATGCCGTGCTCGGCGTAAGCCCCGTTGCTGTAAACGTAGTCGCGCCGGCACCGGATGTCGAACCTGCCAACGTACCATTCTTGTAAATGTCATAGCCGACAACGCCGACGTTATCGGTTGACCCGGACCAAGCGAGATCTACCGTAACATTGGACTTGGACGGGGATGTCAAAGCGGGTGCCGTCGGCGCCTGCGTATCAGGCGGTCCGGCATAAACATTGACGGTCTGCTCTTTCAAGCTTGCGCGTCCTTCGTTATCCCACACCACAAGTGTCACACGGTATGTGCCTGCTTTCTGGTACGTATATGTCGGGCTGACCGAATTCAACGGAGGACCTTCGCCCAGATCCCACAGATGTTCCGCTATCGATCCGTTATCCGTGGATGAATTGGTGAACGTTATCGGTTGCCCTAGCTGCACACTAAGCGGCGCGCTGAAGTTAGCTACCGGTTTTGGATTGCTGAACCCGCGGCTCGTCAGTTGCGTGTTCGTGCCATTGCCGCTTACGGTATTGTTGCTCCACTCCAGATGAGACGCGGAGGCCGGGTATTGATCAATGGAAGCTCCGCCGTTGCCGGTAATAATGTTATTAATGAAGCTGAGACGGTCTACGCCGGCTGCATTCGTAATCTCGATTCCTTTCCGGCCGTTATTGATAATCTGGTTGCTGTCAAAAGTCAGGTTCTGTGAATTCCCGTGAATACGAACCGCGTTTCCGTCATATCCGGGATAAGCGGCGGCGGGATGTCCGGCCGCTCCGTTTCTAAATATATTTTTGTAAAAATACTGGAATTGTTCGATCTCGCCGGTCCCTTCCCCTTGCAGCTGCATGCCCCACATCACCATGTTCTGAATGGTGTTATAGCCCCAGTATTGATATCCGGTGCCTGGCGATTGCTGCATACCGACTTGCTGGCCGCCATCCACCAGATTATCGGTTGTCACGCCATGGTCGACCATGACTTCAAGTCCCATGCCTTGAACGGTACCGTCGGTGGTGTGCACCGTATTTCGTCTCACCGCTACATACGAGGAACGAACCGCGCTGATCCAGTGATCGGTGGTGTTGTCCTCAATTACGGAATTGTTACAGTTCGTATGGAGTTCAATCGCCAGTCCGTGTTCATGCAAACCTGATCCCATAACCGTATTGCCCTTAACTACAACGCCGCTGCAATTATCGTTGGCGAAGATGCCCCCGCGACCGGTATTGGTGATCGTGTTCCGGAGAATTTGGGTATTGTTGGAGTTCCATCCCGCCCGAATCGCTCCTCCCCAAGTGGAATTGACACCGATGTTGGTGAATGTGTTATCCGCGATAATGGAGTTGTTTGTTGCGGATAATATGACGCCGAACGGTGCGAATCCGTCCGATTTGATCAAATCCTTGATCACATTATGATGAATATTATGGTTACCGCCGGGCTCTCCCCAAATGCCTGAAACCACGTGCGTATTATTGTTTCCGTCGAGCGTCAGTTGAGCCACCTCAACTCCCGTCGTATTGCTCAGCGTAATCATGTTGTTATCGGTCGTTCCGCTGTACTTAATGATGGTCGTGTCTTTATTCTGACCGATCAGCTTGATACCCGATTTGGCCGCGATCGTTCCCGTAATATAGTAAGTTCCTGAAGGAAAATACACCGTATCCCCGCTGGCGGCAGCCGCAATCGCGTTTGTGATCCCTTGCTTGTCATCCGAGGTATCCCCTCCGTTTGCTCCGTAAGCGGTTACATTTAGAGTGGCGGCAGATACGGGCGATATTGGCAAAATGGGGAACAACATCGACATGGCCATCAATACACTGGCAATTCGCTTTCTCGGATTCATCCTTTTCCCATTCATTAATCTTCATCTCCTCGCTTTGTTTTAGTTCATCGCCTGCGAGTTCCTCCTGATGCCATTGATCTCAATGCCATGAGTCCGGTCTCTGCTTGATAAATGCCCTCGCCTCCTTTCACAGCTATATTCCCATGCAGAACCCACTGGGTCTACTATGCATTTCGTGAAATCATCTGCTCTGAACTATGAATTATGCGAAATTGTCTAGTAAGCTTGCGGCATGTTCCTGTAAACGAAAAAAGCCCTTACCCAGTAAGGACTTCTTCCGATGCAGTCGGAGAGACTATAAATTTACCGACTAATTTCTTGTTATTAAAGCATAGTCCGAAGGAAGCATGCCCATCACTCTTTTGAAAGCGCGGCGGAAGGTGTGATCATTGTTATAGCCCACAGCATAGGCAATGTCCTTAATTGCTACACCGCCCTGACTTGATTCAATGCGTTTGCAGGCCTCACGGATCCTGTATTTTTCCAGATAATCAGCAAAGGTAGTTCCCACCTGTTCCCTGAATAACGTGTAAAGTGAGGATGAGACCACTTTGAATTCCGCAGCGAGATGATCGAGATTCATGCCTTCCTTGTTATATTGTCTGTGCAGGGATTCAAGTACCCGTTCAATCAACTCATGACGATCATTCTGCCGAAGCTCGTCCAGCCGGTTGAAGCCGCTGCGCATCGCTGTCTTCGTGTCCGCAACCAAGCTTTGTATGCTTACGGCGTTACGGATCGGTTCTAACAGGTCCACACTCTGCTCTTCGGGAAGCAAAGAATTCAAGCCTCTCAACACTGTTACTTTAAGCGAGAAGAGTAATTGCTCCAACATACTTGCGGACAAGGATCTTCTCTTCTGATTCTCATCATATACCGTATGCAGCAGTGCGGTAGCCGTATCGGCATCACCTGATTTCATGGCGCTGATTAACCGAATTTCCAGATCAATCGGATAGTAGAACATCTGATCTTCTTTAGGGATTTCGTGATAACACAGCACGGATTGCTCCGGTTTATAACGGAAATAATCGGCGGCTTGGCGCGCTTCATCGAACGAGCTCCCTGCATCGATTACCTTTCGTCTAAGACTTCCCACGGCAACTTGAATATAGATGCCGTAAGGGGAAAGTTGCTGCAACACGGCGTCGGTTGTTTCCTGAATGCGCATCTGCAAATCCGTTTCTTCCCTGTCATAGAATGTAATCAGTCCAATTTTATTGTCACCCATATCATAGAACCATACCCGGTCGTCCCCCCCTGCTTTACTCCATTCCTTTTTTACTAGAACCCTGGCTACATCCGGGCTTTCCAACGAGACATCATTCCCTGTATTCTCATTCGGTTCTTCTGGATAGAACGATATTAAAGCTGCGGCGAAGTCGGAGCAATCCACATTCATATGCAGCCTCAATTGTTCTTGCGCCAGTTCCGATTCATTCCGAAACTCTCCGTATAATAACCGGCGGATGAATGCCGTCTGCAGGTAAGGCCGCTGCTCCTCCAACTCTCTTTTCATTTCCCGCAGCGGTCTCGAAGTTTTCCGGGCAAGTATGTAAATAACGAACAGACCTACAAGAAGCACCAGAATAATGAACACGGATATGATCTCGCGAATATAGTTTACTTTGGCATACACCGATGAAGCCGGAACAGCGCTTATGTAATTCCAACCGTTATATCTGGACACCGCTCTTGATACAATCAGCTCGCTTCCCTCAGAGGTTTGCACCCTCTTACCGCCGGTCAAAAGCTGCTCGAAATCCTCCGTGGGCAACGTACGGGAATTTCCCGACAGAACCGTTACAGGTGTGCCTTCCCGATCCAATATGACGACAAATCCATCGTCACCGATACTTACTTTATTGAGCAAACCTTGCACCTGTTTGAGCTCAATCAGCAACAAGATCTTGGATTGATGTTGTTTAGCGGCGCCCAGAGGAAAAGACTGCACATAAGCCAACAATTCACGGGCGTTATTCTTGTTTCCGACGGTGCCGAGCGGCACATATTGCCCGTTCTCCATGTCATTCCACAGCCGCTTCTGCCATTGATCATATGTAACACCGGTGTAAGCAATATGTTCCTTATAGAAAAATTCCGCATTAATATATGACGTATCTGATGTAACAATCAGCTGATTTCCTTTGTAAAATACATAAAAATCAGAGGCGAAAGGATTCGTTATTTGAAATTGAGATAAATCATACAAGAAATCCCACACCGGATAGACCGGGGTTTTCTTACCGGATACAGCTGCCTTGTGTAAGGACAAGTTCTTAGCATTAATCGCTAACTGCTGCCCTTGTAACAGAATTTCGCTTAACCGCGCATCTACAATGTCCCGGCTTTGTTCGAGCATCGCTACATTGTTCTGACGGGCATCTTCACTCAAAGTTGAAATCGTGCGTTCATACATGATGTAACCGATTACAATTGGGATGAGAAAAACAAACAGATAGGAAAGCATAAATCTTGTAAACACCCGCTGGTCCGTATTCAACGATAGCCTTCTCACTTTTAAACACCCCTCTTGTGCCTGGTTGCACTCTCTATTTTATCACCAAAACAGGGACAGCGAAAATAAAATAACCTTTATCGCGGCCTCTTAGGGTGGAAGACCGCGTATAAAGGCAATTTATTAAAATTTATCTACGGGGGAGTACTCTATTGCTTGTATTGTCTTTCATAGGCTGTCTGATAAATTTCAAGGAATCGGGTAAGTCCTAACTTGTCCAGATTGGATCGGTAAGATTCCCAATTATTATCCAGGTACCCTTCCTCCGTGATGGAGCGTACGCGGAACTCCTCGATATATTTCTCCAGCTCCACTCTCACCGTCGACAACTCTTGGTTTTCTTCAGCTAACAGTTTGGTTGGCGGCATGACTTTAATGGATTGAGATGCTTTAGGCTCGTATTTATCCTTAGTATGAACATAAAGCAATTTCTCCGAAGCTTTAGGCGCCATAATATCTTCTTCTTGCGGAACGTTCTCCGCCAGACGGTAGTCTGCAGGGTAATATTCAATTCCCACACTGATCCATGTATCATTTTGGGCCTCTGTATTATAAGCCTTTAATGGTGTGAAGATCGCGTCCCTGCCGTCAAGACCCTTTTCGCCGGCTTCCGCCTTCCTCCAACCCTCGCCTTCGCTTCCCTTATGTCTGCGCAATTGCACATCGAAATTCTTGCCATAGAAAAGGTCCGCCCATTTCGCGGCAATCTCCGCATGTTTGGAACTAGCCGAAATCAGGAATTCACCGGGCTGTGCCAGATCATATTCGAATTTCGGAGTGGAGGCTGTTCCCGACGGGCCGGCTACAGGCGCGAGCATGTCAAATTGGCGGTACGTCTTCTCATTCGTGTTCGGATCAACATCAATTACGCTTGCACCTGAGGTGAATGATCCGACAATGGTCGGTTCGGAAGCCAACATTTGTTTCATCTGATCCTGCTTCTGTGTGAACGACGCTTCATAAATCAAGCCCTCATTGTAGAGTTTGTGAATATAAGCCAGCCCTTCTTTATACTCGGGTTCGTTCGCGGTTGACGTTACTTGCTCACCCTTTAAGGCCAATTTCGTCTTATTGTACATCCCCGGATCCATGATAAAAGCACTCATCAGCCATGGGTCCACATTCGCATTCCATCCGCCCTCATAAGCTCCCACCAGCGGAATCTCATCTTGCTTTCCGTTGCCGTTCGGATCCTTCTCTTTAAACGCTTTCAACACCTGGTAGAGCTCTTCCGTGGTTGTCGGTTCCTTTAAGTTCAATGTCTTCAACCAATCCATGTTCAACCAATAGCGTTGCTGATAGGTGCAATGGTAGCACTCATTGACGGATGGGAGAGCATAGATATTGCCGTCTGTAGCTGTAATTTGACCTTTGATTCTCGGATAATCTTGCATGACCTGAGTGAAATTAGGCATATGTTTCTCGATGAGTTCATTTAACGGAAGGAAAACTTTCTGCGATACGCCGTAGGTCGCTTCCATATCATCCGGCACATCCAAGCCTAAGAAAATGTCAGGGAATTCACCCGATGCAAGAAGCAAATTTAAACTTTCCTTCTTCTTATCCGTAGGGACATATTGGAATTCAAGATGCACATTCGTCTGTTCTTCCATCCATTTCGTAAAGTTGTTCGTGGCAAAATCGATGATGGCCGGATCCTGCGGCACAACCACTTTCAACGTGACTTTCTCATCTGTCAGCCAATACGGTTTGTCACTCTTCGCAGTAACTGTAGTGTTGTTCTGTGTTTTTTCCGCGTTTGTATTGTTGGATGCGTTCTCACTCGTTCCGCATGCGGTCATTGCTAACATGGCTGCCAGCATGATTGTAACGGTATTGGACCGTGATTTCTTTAACTTCATCTTTAAACCCTCCCATAATTCTCATTGATCATAACACCGTTTAACCTTTTACTGAACCAATCATCATCCCTTTGACAAAATAACGCTGAACGAACGGATAGATGGCGAACATCGGCGCGCTGGCTACAACGATTGTAGAGTATTTAAGCACCTCGACTAAGCCCTGCTTCCTCATCACAGCATCGAAATCCTTAAGCATCATCGGATCTACCGTATTGGTAATCAGAATATTGCGTAATACAATCTGCAGAGGAAATAAATGTTGATCCCGAAGGTAGATTAGCGCATTAAAGTAGGAATTCCAATGATACACAGCATAATACAGACCCACGACTGCCAGAATGGGACCTGAAAGCGGCAGCACAATTTTGAATAAAAACTGAAAATCATTGCACCCGTCCATCTCGGCAGCTTCATAAAGCTCTGCAGGGAGGGTATTCTGCAAATAAGTACGCATGATAATCATGTTAAATACACTTAAGGCGACTGGCAAGATCAATGCCCAGCGCGAATCGTATAAACCTAAATCTTTAATGACAAGAAAAGTGGGAATCAGCCCGCCGTTGAAAATCATGGTAAAGACAAACAATCCCATGAACCAATTTCTTCCGATTAAATTTTTCCTCGCCAAGGGATAGGCGGCCATCACGGTAAAGATCAGATTTACTGCCGTTCCCGCGATCATATAGAATAGAGAATTTCGGAATCCATTCGTTAACTGGGGGTTATTGAACACAGCTTTGTAACCATCCAAGGTGAATTGTACCGGCCAGAACCATACTTTACCCGCAATGATGGCTGAGGGGGCACTAAAGGAAGCGCTGACAATATACACCAGCGGATATAAGATAATTAGGAAAAAGAACGTAAGAAACACAACATTAAAACTGTGAAACACGCGGTCACCCGGGGAACGGCCAATCTTCATGCTCTCCCCCTCCTATCTTTATACATGTTTGTTCCTGTTGCTTTCGTTGAACGTTACCACAAGCTGGAATCGCTGGTTCGGCGGGCGATGGCGTTAGCCGCAAGCAATATAACGAGATTAATAATGGAATTAAAGAGTCCGATCGCGGTGCCGAAGCTGAAGTTCGAAGCCTGTAGCCCGACTTTGTACACCCAGGTCGCAATAACTTCTGAACTTGACGCATTGAGTGAATTTTGCATCAGGTAGATTTTCTCGAATCCGATATTCATTACGTTGCCCAGACTTAAGATGAACAGAATAACGATGGTTGGCCGTATACCCGGCAGATCCACATTCCAAATTTTTTGTACCGTGGAAGCTCCGTCAATCGTGGCGGCTTCATGCAAGGAAGGGTCAATGCCGGACAAGGCTGCAAGATAAATAATCGCCGAGTATCCCGTGACCTGCCAAACCTCCGACCATACATAAATCGACTTGAAGTAGGAGGCCTCTCCCATAAAGTTGATGCTTTCCCCTCCAAACCATGTAATGATCTGGTTGATGATACCGATTCTGGGATCCAACACCTGCATAACCAGCCCCACCATGACTACCGTGGAGATAAAATAGGGCATATACGTCACCGTCTGGACGGCCTTCTTGAACCATCTCGACCGCAATTCGTTCAGACCCACGGCCAGCAGAATGGGAAACAGAAAGCCGGCAATTAAAGTGTAAGCATTAATGATTAAGGTGTTGCGAATGATGGTACCGAAGGACGGCGAATTGAAAAATTGTTCAAAATACTTGAGTCCGACCCAAGGGGATCCCCATATGCCTTTCATAACGTAGAAATCTTTAAACGCCAATTGTAATCCAAGCATCGGTATGTAATGAAAAATAAATAACCAAACTACAGGAACAGACAAGATCAGAAGCAATCTCCATTGTTCCTTGGCTTTCTTTAGAGCAGAGTTACGTACCGGCTGCCGGTCCATCGACTTTACTAAGCTGGGATTGTTCATGTGTCGTTCACCCCCTTTCGATTCCGTTTGCTTACTGCTTCCACTTTACGATACCGCTTACATTTCCGAACAGGTACAATTTATGAACGTGACGGACGAATCCGCTTTCATGGCGAGGGGACCTTTTTCGATCCTGCGTACATTTCTCGAGAAACCGCGTGGTTATGCGGTTCTATGGCATGAGAGACAACAATAAATAACCTTGGAACGCAGCCGCTCAGGAAGAGTGACAGCGTTCCAAGGTTGATTCATGATGCCAAATTACAATCCCGTTACCGTAATATCATCAAAGTCTGAACCCGAGTATTCTACACCAACGGCAATGTTGCCGCCCGTTAACAGAGGGTCCGCCGGCGCTTCCGTCAGAGTTGACTCGGTTCCTTCATAAACAGATTTAACGTTAATTAATCCGTTAGACTTCGTTACAACATAGGTAATGTTCCACCATTCCCCGTAAGTCAGCGGCGCGGCGCCGAGCTCCGTTTCCACACCTTCAATCCTCTGCTTCAGCTTCATTCCGTTCAGATTGATCTCAACTACATAATAGTTCTGTTCATCCTTGTAGTTAAAGAACAATTTCGACTTGTTCGATTCATTCTGCCCTCCGTGCCGCACCAGTACACTATACCTGAATTGTTCAGGCAGCTGTGCAGAGGTGTATACGGATTGAGCCACACCGTTATTTCCCTTGAGATGGTCACCCGCAACTGTAATACCGTCGAGTGTCCACCCTGGGGCTGTACCCGAGTCGAAATTCTCCGCATAATTTACGAAGGTGGAAGGTGCGGATTTCAGACGCCTGACCTCAATATCATCGAAATCGGAAGCAGCCCAAGTAACACCAACCCCTATCTTTCCTCCTCCCGCTGCGACGACAGGGATCTGATCGAAGTAAATCCGAGAATCGCCGTTGGATTCGCCTGTCACCTTGATTTTCCCGTCTTCTTTGCGAATCGTATAATACACAGTTTGCCATTCATGATAGGTAAGAGGCTGCTCAGGCGCCAGCTCCTGGGTAATCCCCTCACGCACACTCCGCAAGTGCAGCTTGGCATAAGAAATATCCAGTACATCGTAATTCTGTTCGTCCCGATAGTTAAACACCATTCTGGAGAATTGAGGTTCACCTACGCCGCCATGAACGACCTTCATGCGGTACTCGTATTCGCTAGGCAATACCCCTCCATTATAGACTCCGATCGTTGCGAGCGGCCAATCTCCTTTAAGAAACCCGTTTTCGTTCATCAGTATTCCGTTCAATGTCCAGCCTTGCGCGGTCTGATCATTGAAGTTCTCAGTGTATTCCTCCATGTACTCCAGATGAATCGGTCCTATGATGCTGTTGTCGAATCTTGCCGCATTGTAACTGCTGCCGACCCCTGCTATACCGAATGTGATTCTGTCGTCATAGATGTCACCAATCACCGTTTCAAGGGTGCCTCCGGTTCCGGACGAAACTTGAATATCCCCTTCATCCCGGCGAATCTCGTAACGTACGGTTGCATATTTCGGATGCTCGTGCGCAACCTCTCTTAATATCGTTTCCTTGTTATGAAGTTTGCGGATGAGCCGCAGGTGTGAAGCGGTTAATTCAAGCGCGTAATGATTCGCTGCATCCAGATAATTAAAATAAAGATACGCCCGTTGCGAATCATCTAACCCGGCTTGCTCCACATCCACGGACCATGCGAATGCGCCGTCCAGCACTCCGGAAGTGAATAGAGCCTTATTGTCCTCTTCCCATTCCATGCTAAGTCTTCCATCAACAACCCTCGTATGCTCCCCCAGCTGCCAACCGTCTGGCGCATTGGAATCGAAGCTCTCCGTTTCGTTCGTTAAGGTTGGACCGTACAACTCCACTTCATATACAGTTGCCGTCCCTTCCCCTTGTTAAGTCGGGGCTGTAATGTACAACCGCACATAGCGGGACTTAAACGGATTTACCTTGCGGTCAGTTACTCCTTGCGTGTTATTCGTGACCGTATCCAGATCGCTCCAATGAACACCATCTGCACTCTGCTGCAATTGGAAGCTCTTCGTGTTCAATGAAGTATCCTCTCCTCCGGAAGAGGCATGCTTAACGACCCATCTGTCCAACGTATAGCTTGCGCCCAGATCAATGGACAGCCACTTGTCACCTGCGGAATTGTCACTCCATTTGCTATTGTTGATCAGTTGACCGTCCACGGCTCTGGCAGCTTCATTAAACGGATTCGCCGCACTGGATTCCGCTTTCTTGTTCCATGCCAGATTCCGCCCGTCTACTTTCTGTAACAGGGGAGGGGTCATAATTAATGTAGAAGCCGTAACTGTTGCGGATGGTTCGCTTTCACCGCCGGTTCCTGTTGAAGTAACATAATAACGATACGAATTTCCTTTAGTTACGGAACGATCCGTATAGGAAGCTGACTGTAAACCGGATGCCAGCAATTCTGGTTGCTCCGCATTCGCTTCGGTCCGGTATATGCTGTACGTACCCGACCCCTGAGACCACAGTATTTCTATCGCATCAGGCGATGGACTTGCAAATATAGCCGAAGGACCCGCCGCTGCCGGCATTGCCGTAACCGTTACCGTGCTCTGTTGCTTGCTGGTGTTCTCAACTTTGTACTCATAGGCAGTGCCGTTTATTACCTGTCGATCCACATAGGAGATGTTTGTAAGGTTCTCCGCAATTTTCGTCCATTCGCCGGCTGAACCTTCCCTTCTGTATACAGTGAAGGTATCCAGCGATCTTGCCGAGCCTTCCAGATATAACCGGCTGCGAATGTCCATATCGGTTGCCGTAACTTGACGGTCTCCGTCCAGATCATAGGTGAGTCGTGTCTGCACCGGCACTTCCGACATTCCATAGGTGGAGTGTCGCGCCAAGTCCGCCACATCCAGCAGCGTTTCTCTTCCGTTACCAAACCATTTCAACGTCACTTCACCGTTACCCGCTGCTGCTTTAAGCGGCTTGGAGTCATATGAAACCGATTCTCCGTACGGAGGAGCAATGCGCCAAAATCCGTAACATATGCTTCCCACATAAACGTACCGATTTTCCGGATGAACACGAATTCCCCATGCTTCCCTGCCCCCGTCTTTCCCAGTCTGAACCACGGATGCTCCGGGTTGTATCGTAAGATTCTCCCAAGTCTGGCCCGCATCGACCGATCGGATCGTGGATACGGTTGCGTTATAGGTGTTCGCCGGTCCCGCCGCATAAACAATTTCGGGTTGCTTCGGATCGATCGCAATCGACCATAGGTGATGGTTTCCATACTGATCGGCAGGCGTCGTCGATGTCAGATCTTGAACCACTTTGGTTACTTGATTGAACTGAAACAACTTATTCTTGGTCACCGCGTACACGAGCTTGTTCTTCCAGTCGTAGGCCACGTCGTTTACCGTACCGTCTACGCTGAATTCTTCTGTCCAGGTTTCCCCCTGATCCGCGGAGGAGACAATTTTATTCCCTTTCCCGCCGTACAATTCCTTCTTACCTTCCGGATCGAAATTATGGATGAATACGCCGTCCGCTCCCTCCATTTTGACCCAAGAATAACCCTGATCGGTACTTCTGTATTCATAGCAAAATAAGATGTTATCATCGTCTGGCGCCCCGTAGGACGTCTCCATTCCGTTGACAACCTTGTCTTTAAACCGGGTAAAGGATTTACCTCCGTCGCGGGTAATGTGAATCGTCTTGGCCATGCCGATATCCCAGTGCTTGGATGCGCCGAACATGACCTTGGGATTCACCATATAGGTGCCGTAGGTCCAGCCGCCCCACTCGAAATCCTGGACATTCGTATACTGCCAAGTAATGCCGCCGTCCGTGGTAAATGCTCCCGCATAATCCTGGGACCCGATGAACAGCAAATCCGGATCCTTCACATTAAAGTTAAAGTTTCCTCCAGGCATGACACCCGGGTTACCGTTATTGGCCCAGCTAAAGTGCAATCCTCCGTCAACACTCTTGGTAATGTAATCCCCGCCGATCGACAGAATCACATTCTCATCTGAAGGATGCCAAGCATATAAGGCAGGGCGGCCGTTGAAAGGCATGAAACTGTTCGTATTGTCCAGCACCGCCTTCGTCCAGGTTACACCCCCGTCATGGGATACGTATTTATCGAATCCATAGGCCCCGTCTGAGACCGTCGTCATCATATAATCCGGGTTTGCCGGACTGACTTTAATGCCGTATTGTCCCCCTCTATCCCCTTCAAATAGTACCGGATACCGCGTCGTCTCTACCTTCTGGAACGTATCGCCGCTATCTTCGGAGAGGTAGATATCCTGACCCGTAATATAATATACACGGTCAGGCGAAGTCGGGATGACATCCAGTCCGCTTAACGGATGCTCCGAAATCCGTGTAAAGGTGGCTCCTTCATCTTTACTGCGGAACAGTCCGTTACCGTTGGCAATATAAATATATCCCTTGGTAGGATGCACCTTCAGAATACCATTGCCAAATTGGTTCGTATTGGGAAGCTCCGTCCAGGTTTCACCTCCGTCCGACGTACGATAGAGGGCCGGGTGTTCTGTCACATTCCCCCACTGTTGTTGTTCATCCGCCACTCTGAGCCAATAAGCGGTCTTCGTATAACCGGCAGTTTCATCAAAGCTGCTGATATCATAAGCCAACTGATCACGTACATCACGGAATCCGCTGATTTCTGCTTTGTAAACATTCTTCCACGTTTGAGCCTGGTCTGTGGAGAGAAACAGACCGTGGTCCGGATGAGGTCCGGAATTGCCCCCGACTAACAGCACCCGGTTCGAATTCCTCGGATCAATGGCCAGCGCATTCCCGCCCCTTGAATTCAACTTGATATTCGCAGGTGCCCAGTTCTCTCCACCGTCCAGCGAACGTAATACTCCCCCCACATCCGTGGCCATCAGAGCAAACTCCCCGCTCTGGGAATCGATTGCCAAAGCTTGCGGCCACTGACTTACTTCGCCGCCCTGAAAGCCGTTGTTCAAAATTTTCTCGCTGACCCAGGGAACATGCTCCCAATGAAGCGCGGAAGCGGGCAACGCGGCGGATACCGAGAGGACAGCCGTTAAGAGCATACTGATGATCTTATTCTTCAAGAGTGTAGACCTCCTTCTAATTGCTGAAGTAATCTAAAGAGGACAACTGCGCATTCTGCGCGTGTCAGCACTTTAGCTGGAGCAAATCGGCCGAAAGCATCTCCGGTTACTATGCCTGCTGCATGCAGCGTTTCGACGCTGGATTTCGTGTAGGTTGCAATGTCTTTATGATCTTTGAAAGCAGGGTATTCGTTGGTTGAAAGCGGGATGTGCATCGCTAGAATGGCTCGATGCAACATAACCGCCATCTCCTCTCGTGTCACCGGGGCGTTTGGCGCGAATCGAGTCGCGGTAACTCCTTCAACTGCGCCTGCTTCATGGGCCGCTGCTACAGCAGAGGTATACCAAGCATTCGTCGGTACATCCTCATATACTGAAGCCATCGGTTGTTGTTTACTTAGATTTAGAGTCTTAACCAGGAGGGAAACCCATTCCGCTCTGGTGACTTCTTGATGGGGCTCAAACTTGCCGTTGCCTTTGCCATGGACAATCCCTTTACCCGCAAGTGCGGACACAGGCAGCTTGGCGTAACCTTGTAGTACATCCTTGAAGGATGTCAGTCGCTGCATCAGTGCATATTGGCCAGATTGTTGTGGATACAGCGTAAATGTTCCGTGTCCTTTGTCAACATGACTCAACACCCATTCGGGAATTTCTGTAATTTCATGGATAAGGAACACGCCCATGAGACCGGGATCCTGATGATCTTGTAACACATAAGGCAATTGGATTTCAAATTGACCGTATCCTCCCTTCATAAAGAGCGGCTGACCAGCTGACTTTAAATTGACTTGAAATGCTGCTGCCTTTGCGGGAAGCTTCTCATTAACCCCTTCAGAAAACTGCAGCTCGATATTCTCATCAGGAGAGACAGCAGCAAACAATTCGGTTCTAAATCGGAACAATGCAACCGGGGTCTGCACACGAATCCATGAGATCCCTTGCTCTTTAGCTTTCAACAACGAAGACGACCGAACCACGATGAACACATTCTCATCGTCTGATTTCATGCCTTCCGCTACAAGGTTGAGTTGCTTCTCTTCCTGCAAGGAAACACCCGCTAGTTCAAACTGGGTTTTCAGCGCTTGAAAGGTTGCATTCACTTGCTCTGTGAGCTGAAGCAATTTCTCATCGCTTAGGTTGACAGTCACTTTGCCTCCCGTTGAGTTGACGGCATCCAGGTGCAGCTTTACATCTTCTTTCAAAATCTTTCTTGCCAAAAGATTCAGTTTCTTTGCCTTATCGGCCTTTGTTAAAGACCTGTCCTGCGCGATCGAGCGAATTTCCTTTTGTGTACCTTCCACCAGATGTACATTGGTTCCCACCACAAGAGGGGGCTGATTGGCGTTGCTGGTGCCGGTGCCGGTACCGTTGCCGTTTCCGTTCCCATTGCCATTGCCGTTACCATTGCCATTACCGTTACCGGTACCGTTGCCAT
Source organism: Paenibacillus swuensis (assembly GCF_001644605.1). Classification (NCBI taxonomy): domain Bacteria; kingdom Bacillati; phylum Bacillota; class Bacilli; order Caryophanales; family Paenibacillaceae; genus Paenibacillus; species Paenibacillus swuensis. Next base: position 2,127,473 of record NZ_CP011388.1, read on the forward strand.
TGCCATTGCCATTGCCGGTACCGTTGCCATTGCCGTTGCCATTGCCGTTACCGTTTCCATTGCCGGTACCGTTGCCGTTGCCGTTGCCATTGCCGGTACCGTTGCCATTGCCGGTACCGTTGCCATTGCCGTTGCCGGTACCGCTCCCATTGCCATTGCCATTGCCGTTGCCATTGCCGTTGCCGTTGCCGGTACCGCTCGCTTCATGTGGCGACTTCAGCATAACCGCCTGCGCTGAACCGGCCTGCAGCACTCCGTTCACCAGATGCACCTGCTCATGAATCCCCAAACTAACCTCTGTTCTCACTTTGGGGGCAAGAACTTCAAATTTCATCTCAGCTGCATAAGTATGTCCTGCTGAATCTATCATTTCCTCTCCCATTCTGCTTAGGATGAATGTAAGCTCGCCTTCTGCTACGCGCCACGTTATGTAGCCGCTAACCTTGCCGTTACCGTCTTTCCATAACCCACGATTCATTGAAACGCTTTCATAAGTCTCATCATCCAAAAATGAAGGCTTAACCAACGCTCCCTCCGTCATCGGCCTCAGAACATCCGCATCATAGTTTACATCAACTCGAAGCGAATACAGGCTCTCGATGGCAGACGTATGAAATTGAACAAGCACCTCGCTGTTTTCGGCAGTGTCCACAATCACTTTATTTCCTTCTGGATTGATAGCGTTGGCGGAGCCCGAAGCGGGATATGCGTACGTAAGAAGAACGATGACACTCAGTAACATCCACAGAACTCGTTTCATTTGAAATTTCCTCATGAGATTCTCCTTTATATTCAGTATAGTTATCGGCCGGCGGCCAACAGAAAAGGGAGCCCGCCGCATGTACTCACGTTGACTCCCTCTCAAGCTTACTTTTTACCGATTACCCTTTACCGATTACTGTTTACCGCTTGCTGCTCTCCATTCATCGTACTGCTTCTGCACCTCCGCCACATACTTATCTATGCCGGCTTTCTTCAATTTCTCTTTCAATTTCGGATAATACTTCTCTGGATCCACGGCTCCCCACCATAACGCATTGTCAAACTCCTTGATGACGTTCTCAATATTAGCGAATTCCGTCTTCACTTTCTCATTATTGAATTGGAATCCGATGCCTTTGGCAGGTGTGGCACTGTTATTGAACGCTTCGAATTTCTTCCATTTCTCCGGATCTTCATTCGGCAATAAATAATTAATATATTGATTGGCGAGAATCCAGTTGTTGCTCACGAAAGGCCACTTGCGATCTTCCACGGGTTGAATAACTTCTTCGCTAACTTTCGTGTAATGCACACCTTCAATACCGAAGTTAAACAGGTTGTTCAGATACTTATCCGTGTTGAGCAACTCCAGAAACATCATGGCTCTCTCCGGATTTTTTGAGGATTTGGATACCGCCATCATCGCGCCGGTAATATCATTAGCGCTGAATGTAGGCGGTGTAAGTTCAATTTGCGCCACTTCGCCGGCTATTCCATTCGCTTTAAGCGCAGCTTCTACTTCCTTGTCCTTGCCTGGTTTCAATTGTTCTGCCCAGATGAATACTTGACCTTTATTCGCATCGTCCTGGGCCGAGCCTTTATACGTTGCAATATCTTTACGAATATACCCTTTCTGATACCAATCTCTTAATACCTTAGGCTGTTCAGGAACTCCCTCTTTCCCCGGAGGCCCGAAGTGGGCAGCATATACCTTATTATCGTCCTTGTGATCCGACAGCGTGGAATATACAAGCGCATGTGGAGCAATAGTCGTTGTCCACTGGAGGATATCGGCCGGCAGTCGGCTGGCACCCAGCGGCGTAATCGTAGGTTCCTTCTCCTTAATGGTCTTCAATAGAGGTTCAATGTCGTAAGGGCTCTTGATGGCGGACATATCGAAACCGTACTTATCGGCAAGATCCTTACGGTACAGATACCCGTAGCTGGCAGCTTTGTCTTTATTAACAGGTACTGCATACAAGTTCCCGTTTACTTTGGCACCGTCCAGAAACTCTTGTGTAAATAACGCCTTGGTTTTTGGAGCGTACTTCTCCATCAGATCATCAATAGGCAGATAAGCTCCCTTAACCGCGTTAGCCCCGTAATTTTTCCAGAAGGCAGTAAAGATAATGTCAAAAGGTTCTTGGGAAGCCATCATTGCGTTTGATCTGCTGTCAAAGCTCCCCCAATCCAGCACCTTGAATTTAATGGTCGCATTAATTTTGTCTTTCAGATACTCGTTAGCAGCTTTCTCAATCTCTTCTGTATCTTTAGGCTGCTCCGGCCCGATGGTATACCAGGTAAGCTCGACCGGTTCCAGCACGGGGGTATCGTTCGTTGTGTTCTCCGTACCCGTTTCCGTCGCCGGAACTTGCTCGGTCTTCTCATTCGCGGGCTTCGTTTCATTGACTTCCTTAACACCGTTACCGTTGTTGTTAGCACACCCTGCGGTCGACACCAGAATCATGATCATGATGAGCAAGCTTAGCCATGTCTTTTGTAATCGCATATCGTTCCCCCAATAAATTTATTTATGCTAACCGAGGATCCGGATTTAGCCTTTGATAGAACCAATCGTAAGTCCTTTAATGAAGTATTTCTGGAAGAACGGATACGTCAGGATAATAGGACCGATCGTGATGATGGCTAACGCCATTCTGGCTCCCTCTTGCGGGATGCCCGCCGCGCTTTGACTAATGTTCAGATTCAAGTTCTGTTGAAGGTATTGCAGATTGGAAAGCACTCTCCAGATCAAATATTGCAGATTGTACAACTTAGGATCGTCAATGAACATCAAGGAAAGATAGTAATCATTCCAATACCCTACGGAGCTGAAGATCGCGATGGTTGCAAGCCCGGGCAAGGACAAAGGAATAATAATCTGGAAGAACGTTCTCCACTCGCCGGACCCGTCAATTTTGGCGGATTCAATCAGTTCGGGAGGAATGGTAGTCTGAAAAAACGTGCGTAAGATGATGACAAAGAACGAATTCATCACAGACGGAAGAATCAAGGCCCAGATGCTATTCTTCAGATCGAGGTATTGGGTACAGACGATATACCATGAAACCATGCCCCCGCCGAACAACATCGTGAAGAACAGGATAAACGCGAACCAGCCTCGAAGTTTGAGGTCCTTGCGGGAGAGCGGATAGGCATATAACGCGGCAACCATGACAGAAAGCAATGTTCCCGTCACGGTTACGAATATGGTTACCATATACGCGTTAACGATGCCCGAACCCATCTGTTCGATGACCCGGTAGGCTTCAAAGCTGAATTGATTCGGAATTAACCGGTAACCATGACTTGCAATGGATTTCTCATCGGTTATGGATATCATGGCAATCAGAAGTAACGGCACCAGGCAGGCAAGAGTCAACACGATAAATACAAGGTGAAACAGGATATTGGTACTGCGGGAAATGCTGTTATGCATACGAAATCCTCCTAGAACAACGCGTTATCCTTATTGATTTTTCTGACAAAGTGGTTCACCGATAGGATCAGCACGAATCCAACCACCGACTGAAAGAAGCTTGCCGCAGAAGCCATACCAATATCACCCAGAGTCATTAAGGAATTATAGACATAGGTATCGAGTACTGCTGTCGTATTCCGAATTAAACCTTGATTCAAGGTTACATTGAAGAACAATCCGAAATCAGCGCTAAAGATGCGGCCTAAAGAGAGAATCGTCAGAATAATCATTAAAGGCGCAAGCATAGGGATCGTAATATAGCGGATTTGCCTCCACTTGCTGGCTCCGTCTATGGAAGCGGCTTCATAATAGGATGGGTCGATTCCGCTCAATGCGGCCAAGTACACAACCACACCGTTCCCTGTATATTTCCATAGATTAAAGAAGGTCAGAATGTAAGGCCAATACTTGCTTTCCTGATACCAGAATACCGGGTCATAACCCAATGGCTCCAGAATCACTTTGTTGATAAATCCATGTTCAGGCGACAGGAACGCGTATACGACATAGCTGACGACTACCCAGGAAAGAATGAACGGCAGGAACATCGCGGTTTGATAGAATTTGGCCCATTTCTTATTCCATAATTCAAACAGGCAGATCGCTAAGGTTACGGTTACAGTCAACCCCAATACGATAAATAACAGATTGTACAGAACCGTATTGCGAATAATGGTATAAGCGTCTTGTGTCTTGAATAAATACTCAAAGTTGGCAAACCCTACCCACGGACTTCCAAAAATCCCGTCGGTATAATTCACATTCTTAAATGCGATGATAATGCCGAACATGGGCAGATAATTAAACGCCAGCAATAACAGCAATCCCGGCACAAACATGAGATAGAGGCTGTAATGAGCGCGCAGGTCCTTTCGCAACTCGCCGCGTTTACTGCGTTTCACAACCGTATGGTTCGCCGGGCTGCTGGATAATTCTGTGGATGTGTTCAAGCAGGAATTTCCTCCAATCTGTTTCTACTGACCTCACACTTGATTCTATCGATAAAGGCCAGTCATTACAGGGACAATATTATATCTTCGCACCCCACATTCTAAACCTTGTGCCTGCCGGTCTCTTTCAACTGTTTAATGCCAAGCTTGTATTGCTGGAACGTCATGCCTTCCAATCTTTTGAAAATCTGATAGAAATACTTACTGTTGACATACCCCGCTTCATGCAGAATATCCAGGATCTTACCTTGATCGCGCAGCACCATTCTCTTGACATTGTCAATCCGGATCTTATGTACATAATCATTGAAATGAACGCCGGTTTCCTTCCTGAACAGCCTGCCCAAATAAGCGGGATTCATATAGAAAATACCTGCCATCATCTTTAAAGTTAAATCCTCATGATAGTGTTTCTCTATGTAGTCTTTAATTCTCACCACCACATCCGCGGAACGGTCCTCAAGCTGATGCAGAATGACAGAGCTTACCTCACGGCAGCACGATATCAACATCCGTTCCCAACCAGACGATGCGGTCCAATCGACAGTTCTTAGCCAATCTTGTTGATGGTTCGTGTTCCCTTGATGCTTCCTGACCAAGCGTTGGAGACCGTAGCGTATACTGTACATCATGCCTTGGCGCAAGGATTCTTGAGCCTGTTTCACCTGCAGCTCGGTCGACAACTTCATAATCTCCCGTTCGATCTCTATGATGTTCCCTTCCTCAATCGCCTTAAGCAAGAGTTCATAATCCCAGACGAGACCGATTTCCATACGCGCCAGATCTTCCTGTTGCCCGTAGAAGAGCAGCATGAACGACTCCTCCTTCCAAGCAGGTCTCCGGTCCAGCGCCTGTTGGGCCTGCTTCTTGGAATGAACGAGTTGATCCGGCGTGTCGACAGGCAGCCCGAATCCTACCGCAAGCTTCGCTCCGTAGTACTGAAACATGGTGGTACAAGCTTGCCTCATGCATTCGGAGACCGCTTCGCTGTGCAGTCGGGAGGAGGAGAGAATCATGCCGAGCGCGTTGTCCGGATCTTCATATACAATGCCAAGATTATACCTTTGCAGGTATTCCTGCAGAATATTGCACAAACCGTATTGGATCACCCTTGCGTCATGCAGACTCCGATTGACAATGTGTTGATAATTCGTAAATTCGATTAAGCCGACAAGGTGCTTTCCGTCTGGAACCGTCAGAGCATCCAGTCCGAATAAGACAGATTTACGATTTATTTCATGCTGGGGCACTTCTCCGCAAGTGAGTCGGAACAGAAAGTTGGTGCGAGCGGCCAATTGGGTTTCTCTTCGCCATGCCTGGTCCTGATAGAGGGTATCAAATTCATGACGAATCATCGTAATTTGTTCCGTGAGCTCCGCTTTATCCACAGGTTTAAGAAGATAGCCTTTAACGCCGTAGGCCACAGCCTGTTTGGCATAGGAGAAATCACCATAACCGCTGATAATGATATATTTCAGCAGAGGGTATTGATTTTTGGCATGCTTGATGAAGGCCAGGCCGTCCATCTCAGGCATTTTGATATCCGAAATAACCAAGTGGTATGTTCCTTCCTTTAAGCGTTGAAGCCCCTCCTCCCCGTTCCTTGCGACGGCCTTAATTCGGAAACCGTGTTGTTCCCAGTCCAGAATGTTCATGAGGTACTCGATTACCAAAGGCTCGTCTTCTGCGATAAGAAGGTTGTACATGTGGGATCAACTCCTTCATTCTGACTTTCGTCCTCTTCCAAGATGAGCGGTAACCGAATATCCACAATCGTAAATCGATCAGGTTCACTCTCCATGGTTAATCCAAACTCGCCGCCGTAAGCCAGTTGAATACGCTGGTGTACGTTGCGCAGTCCCATGTGGCAACTCGGTCGATCTAAACCGGCGGCATTCATTTCTTTAGTCACTTGCGCCAACCGAATCTTCCCCATCCCGCCGCCGTTATCATAGATTCGAATCGTAAGTGTGTCTTCGATTAGGACCGCGGTCACCTCAATTGTTACGGAGCGTTGTAATGTTTCCAATCCGTGTTGAACGGCATTCTCCACTAACGGCTGGAGTATAAATTTAGGCATAATGCAGTTCACCGGCACCTGCTGTACATCAACATGATACTGAAGACGTTCCTGGAATCGAAGCTTCTGGATGGCCAGATAATCTTTAGCAAGCTCCGCTTCACATGCCAAAGTTACCATATCGTTGTCCCATTCCAGACTGCGGCGGAACAGCCTTGCCAACCTTCCCACCATGTCGCTGGACAATTCGTCGCCCCCTTTCAGCAGATGACCTTGTATGGATTGCAGCGTATTGAACAGAAAGTGAGGATTGATTTGGCTCTGCAATGCTTTAATTTCCGCTTCCTTCTTGTGCACCTCTGCCGTGTACACTTCCGAAACCAGATAGTCCATTCGCTGAACCATATGGCGGAAGCTCCGGGACAACTCGCCGATTTCATCACCGGCTTGGTCTTGGACGAACACATGAAAGCGGCCTTCCCGAATGGTGGACATGTTCCGTACCAATGCCTTCAGCCGCTTGGTCAGCTTACCGGAGAAATAGAACATCAAAACAACGGCAGCAAGAATACTTGTGCATACGACGGCAAGACTCTGCCGAACAAGGTCATAGAATGGATTCAGTGTCGTTCCCGGAGAGGAGATGGAGACAAGAGCCCATGGTTGATCCATCATGTGAGAGCCGAATTGCTGGTATAGCAGTTGGTTCCCTGCGTGCTCAAATTCCGCGTGACTACGGTCTCCTAGAACCCTGCCGCCTTCCCATAGCTCCCCCAGTACCAATGAAGAACCTATGGTTTCCCGCTCGGAAGCAGCTGAGAGCACTCGCCCATCACCGTCGATAAGGAAAATACGCTTATTGCGATTTTTTCCCTCTTCGGCAATTAAGGTGTGCAGCTCTTTTTCCGGGATATCCATACGAATAACTGTTGTGTACTTCTCCATAAAGGATATTTTGCGAACCAGGATGATGTGGGACTCCCCGTCGTTCTTCTGCAGGCCCCCTGTACTGATTTTTCCGTTGGCGGCAATGGCGCTGCGGTACCATGCTTCCGATTGGACGGTCTCGTTAATGTCATAAAAAACATGATCATC